>CAYYWX010000039.1:0-37012 GCA_964475405.1 uncultured Verrucomicrobiota bacterium | reverse complement strand
ATGCAATATAAATTTATAAGCCCGCGGTAGTACATCCGGTCGCCGTCGAAAACCGGGCCGGCCAGGGTTTGTTCCAGTTGCGTGGAATAAATCGAATGCCAGCTGACGGTTTTCTCGGTGCATTTGTTGCAGAAACTCTCTATCCGGTTCTTCGCGACCTGCCGGTACTGCCGGCCGGGCTCAAACACCACGCAGGTCCCGTGATTGCCGAAGGCGTAGATGTATTTCCCGCCCAGGGCCGGGCTTGCGCCCTGCACCCCGCGCGCCGGGCCGCCCGGACCGTTGTCCATGTCCAGGAGTTTCTGGTAGACAATCTCGTATTTTTCAACATCCACCACCGTCAGGAGCCCGTCCGCGTCGACAATATAAACCAAGCCGTCATGATAGAGCGGCGAGGCGAGGTTGATTTCCAACCGCGGGATTCTGAAAAACTTAAGGTTGTCCATCGTGACCGTCTTGACCTGCTCCAGCTTGTCCGGATCAATGCGGGCGATATCCAGCAACTCAATCCCCGGCGCGCCGTCGCCCACCCCCAGTGAGCGCAAGGTGTAAATCATGTTTCCCTGGACAACCGGGGTCGCCCAGTTGCATGATGTTTTGGAAATAACAGCACCGTCCTTCGCCCGGATCGCGCCCGGCATCTGCTTGGCGGCGTTCCAGCCGCTTTTCCCGCCGGACAACACCAGCGCCTCGTTGCCGATCAGCGCGCCAAGCAGTGACGATCCGGCGGTGCCGGGCGCTTCCCAGGCCACCTTGCCGCTCCCGGCGTCAAAGGCGATGAACTTGTCCGTGTTCACAACCAGTTTTCCAGCGACCAGGCAGGGTGAGCTGAACATGCCGTGTTCCATCCGGCCCTTGACGCCATACTGGTGGACCCATTTCCGGTTCCCGTCCATGTCGTAGCAGGCCGTCAGGCACGCGCTGTAATTGACGTAAACGTTTTTGCCGTCGGTGACCGGCGTGCGCGGGGCGTAACCCGGCTCGCCGGTGTCGGTTGCCTTGTATTTCTCCCTGTCAACCTTGAGCATCAGGGCGTCAACCTTTGTCTCCAGGTTGACCTTCTCGGTGATTATTTTATCAGGATCGCCGGCGCCGGCCGTGAATGTTTTGTCCAGTTCTGCCAGGCGCTCAACCACGGGCTCAACCTCCTTGAAAATTTCCGGGTTGGCCTTCTTTTCCTCGTCGGTCGCGGCGTCATGAAGGGTGGCCGTCCGCGTCCAGAGCGTTTTGCCGCTCATCTTGTCAACGCAGGCCAGCGAACGTCTTTCGCCCACGACAAATATCCTGTCGCCGGCGATGACCGGCATTGAAATGCTCCAGCCGGGCGCGCGGGCGGTCCAGCGGATGTTCTCGCTCACGGTCTCGCCGCCGGGCGCGCCGTAGAGGATCGGCTGGACATACCATGAGACCCTTGAGGCTTCGTTCTTTCTTGTTTCTTTCCTGGCGCGCTCGCTTGGCACGCGCGCGCCGCTCGGCACCCTGAACATGATGCTGTTCCACCCTTTCTCAAGAAAAAAATCGCGGTCTTTCAGGATTGCCCCGTTGACGTAGGTCCTGACCTCGCCGCCGCCCATGACAAGGTCTATTTCCTTTACCAGCCGGAATTTGGCTTTTGTGTCGGAATAAAGGTAGGCGTGCGCGAAAGCGACGACGGATGTTTTCACCCCCGCTTCGCCATACAGGTCGTAAAAATCAAGCATGGCCGTGTCCGTTTCAACCTTTTTCCAGGCAAGGTCGGCGACCTTGTCGTTTTCGTCGGGTGAAAAGGCGTTATCAAGCTTGTTGGTCAGGGCCTTGATGAAGTTGTTTTCGTCCGTCAGGGGCACGGGCCCAAGCACCAGCCATTCGTGGATGACGCCGCCGGGAATTCGCATCTGCTTGCCGGTCTCGCCTTCCTTCGGCTTTGTCGCCTGCGAGCGAAGGTTCTTGAGCCCCGTTGCCGCTCGTCCCCAGTGTGCCGGCGGGTTGGCGCCCGGGAATTTTCCCGATCCGTCTCCGCGCCAGCCGAAGGGATGCTCCGGGGAAGTTTGGAAGTTCGGGGAACCCAATAACGCTTCTCCCGCCGTGATGCCGCAAACACCGCAGGTCAGGAAAATAAGTGAAAGGCCGGTTGCCATGATTGTTGTCCGCGTCTCGTTCACAATGATCTTCATTGTTGGTTCCTTGCTTGTTTTGGATTTGATCAGTGGGAAAAAAAATCAGCGGAAGCCGTAAATGGTGCCGCCGCGGATATTTTCGTAGGCGCCCATGTCAACGGTCCCGTACCGGAGGCGCGGCATATTGTCCAGGTCCCTGCTGATAATGTTCGCGCCGGTCATCCAGGTGAAGTTTGTTCCGGCGTTGACGCAGGGCGAACGCGCCGTGAGGCGGTAGTTGCCGGAGACATGGTTCGTCCCGTATCCGCTGCCCTTGTTAACCAACAACGGATCGCTGGTGATGTTTCTGGCCATCCATCCCGCCACGGCGGGGGCGGTGCAGGTGTTTGTCCACTTGGACGCGACCGGGCCGAAGTAATTGGAATTGGCGTCGCCGGATTTGTTGAAATAGACGATGCAGTTGTTCAGGATACCCCAGTTGTTCGCGCCGTACACGCCGCCGCCTTCAATGGTTGCCTCGTTGCCGACTATCGTGCAGTTATTTATATAACTGTCGGCAGTTCCGCCGCCCCGGTAAGCCTTGTTGCCGATCACCAGGCAGTTATACAGGTAGCTTTTTAAATCGGCATTCCCGATCGCCCCGCCTCCGCCGCCCGTAGCCCCCACTGAATTGCCGATCAGAATGCAGTTATACAGTGAGCAATTATACGCTCCGCCTCCGTTGCCTGTTACCGTGTTGCTGACCACCAGACAGCTATATAATGTGCAGGAGTTCGCCACACCGCCGCCGTTCGCCGCAAAATTGCCGACCAGAGTGCAGTTGCTCAGGGTGCCGTAGTTCACCCCGCCGCCATCGGTGCCGGACCTGTTGCTGACCAGCGTGCAATTGATAACCCGGTAGCAGTCGTATATTCCGCCGCCAAGGGCCGATGACCTGTTCCCTGTCAGCATGCAGTTGTAGGCGTTGGTGGACCGGGAAAGTCCGCCGCCGTTAAGACCCGATGTGTTGCCGATCAGGGTGCAGTTGGAGATGGTGCTCCAGTTCGCCCCGCCGCCTTCGTAGACCGCCGAGTTGTTGCTCAGCGTGCAGTTGACGAGCGTGCCCCAGTATGCCCCGCCTCCGCCGGTATAAGGGGAGCCGTTGTCGCCCTGCGCCGCGTTGCCGGTTATTAAACAGTTGGATATGACCGGGGCTAGGGTACCCGGACAAGCCACGCCTCCGCCGCGTTTGTCGTAGGTCCCCGTCGTCATTGTCGCCCCGTTGGTCAAGGTGAATCCGATCAGCACCGAGTTGCTGTTCATAAACACACAACGGACGGCCGACGCGCCGTTTGTGGTAACGGGGTGCCAGGCGCCCTTGATGATCGTGTTGGTCGGATCGTTATTCTGGCTTCGGACTGTGATTGATTTCCATATCGCAATCCGGTTGGTCAGGATCGAGTTATTGCCGACGGGATAATTCGTGATGCCGCCGGTGTCATAGAGGCCGTTGCTGACCCAGACCGTGTCATTCACCGCGGAAATATTTATCGCGCCCTGGAGATTGTTGGTGGCGTTCGCCCAGCCGTTGGTTCCCAGCCCGGTACCGTTCGTCGCCACATACCAGTCAACGGCCGGCGCGGCCTGGAGCAGGGCGGTCAATAAAGCCGCTGATGCAAATATTTTCCGGCGTATAAGGGCGCGTGTTGTCACTTTTGATCCTGCCGACTGTTCCCCTGCGCGAATAAATCAACACCACTTTAACACTTTCGGCGGTTTTTTGTCAATTTGCTTCAATGCAGTAAAGGGCCCCCGCCGTCCGGTAGTAGAGTCGTTTTCCCTCGAAGACCGGGCAGCTCGCGTATGTTTCCGGATAGTTCCCGTTTTCAATCCGGTTGCGCGCCACCTGGCGGAATTCCCGGCCCGGCTCGATCACGATGCAGGCGCCGTGGTTCCCGAAGAGGTAGATGTATTTCCCGGCCAGCGCCGGGCTTGAACAGGCCCCGCCTCTCTGCGCGACGCCGGGCGCCGACCAGCGATTCGCCATCTCCAGGTCAAGGTCCAGGAGTTTCTGGTAAACGATTGCCTGCTTTTCGGTATCCACCACGGTGAGCACGCCGTCCTCGCTCAGGCAATAAGCCAATCCCTCGTGGTAAAGGGGAGAGGCCGAATAGCGTCCGCCGAACCAGCGCGGAAACTGGTTGGCGTCGATCTTGACTCCCTTGACCAGCTCGCTCTTGAAGGGCTCCGCGGGCGAGGTCGGCAGGCGGATTGTCTCCAGCATGCTGTTCCCGGGCTGGTCGTTGCAGGCAAACCATAACCTGAAAACTTTCCCGTCCCCGGTCACGGGGCTCCCGATGCAGCCGCCCATGTTCGACAGCTTGAAAAATGAAAGCGATTTCCCGTCCCGCGCCCGGTAGATGTTCGGGGGCGTCACGATCAAGGGCTCGTTCCCCAGCGTCATGGCAATCGGCGAGGCGCAGGTGCTGCCCTCGGGGTTTGTCCACGCCAGTTTGCCCGTATCGCAGTCCACGGCGAAGATACGGTCGGAAAGGGAGACCAGCTTGCCGCCCGCCAGGGCGGAGGAGCTGAAATCGCCATGGTCGCCGGCCGGTTTGCCCGGGTGCATGTAGAGCCACTTGCGGTTGCCCTCCAGGTCATAACACGCGATCAGGTACGGGTGGAACGTCACGTACACGTTCTGCCCGTCGCTGACCGGCGTCGGGGCGGACACGCCCCCTTCGCCCCCGTTCCCGGGAAGGAGGGCGTATTTTTTAGGGTCGACTTTCGCCATCAATTTGCGGATTTCCTCTTCGGTTGCCGTGCTCTGGCCGTTGGTGAGCGCCTGGTCAAGCGCGGCCAGTTTCGCGGCGAGCGGCGCGATTTTCTGGAACAGCTCGGGGTTGGCTGCCTTCTCCTCTTCCGTCGCCAGGTCGTAAACGCTGAGGGTCCGCATCCAGAGTTTCTTGCCGTCGCTCTTGTTGAGGCAGCAAAGGGTGCTTTGCTCGGTCGTGACAAAGATCTTGTCCCCGACAATGACCGGTGTGGAAAGCCCGACGCCCGGAAGGCCGGCGACCCAGGCGATATTCTCGCTCTTGCATTCGTTCTTTCCCGTGGCGTACAGGACGCTCCGCAGGTACCATTTCGGTTCAGGTCCGACGCCGAAGTTCGGCGCGTTATTCCGCCAGTTTCCCTCGTTCTTCACGCATTGAACGCGGAAGAGCAGCCGGTTCCAGCCCTTTTGCAGGCTGACCTGGTCCTTCGGGACAACGCCGTTGACCAGCAGCCGGTGCCCGGAGCTCATGACGCTCAGGTGGAAATTCTGCGCGCTTTCGCTGTAAATGTAAACGCAGGCATAGGCCACGGCCTGGACCTGGTTCGTCACGCCGAATGGCGTCCGGAAGTCAATCGTCTGGCTCCCCGGCGAATATTTTTTCCAGGCCAGGTTTCCGGTCTTGTCGCCTTCGGCGGGTTCCAGTTTGGCCTCATCCGGCAATATGTCCTTGTCCAGTTTCTTCAGCTCGTCCGGGACCGGCACCGGGCCCAGGACCAGCCACTCGCGGATGTTGCCCTTGTCCATCGGCTCTCCTGTCTCGCCTTCCTTCGGCTTTTTTGCCTGGTAACGCAGGCCCTTTACCGATTTTGCACCGCGACCCCAGTGAAGCGGCGGATTGGCCGCCGGATATTTTCCAGACCCGTCCCCGCGCCATCCGGCCGGGTGATCGGGGGAGGGGCGGAAATCCTGGGAGCCAAGCAGCACTTCTCCTGCCGAAACGCCGTGAACAGCGCTGGTCAGAAAAAGCGCCAGGACGGCTGCCGGGAAATATTTGTTCATTACGTCAGATATGATTTTTATAAATGCCGCTTTCATGTTGTTTCCTCCATATAACTAACGCGCGTCTTGCCGTCTCCGCCTTTCTTTGTTCAGTGTCCTTATTAATTTATGCCTTAAGGCGAGAAAGCGTGTTGCCCTTCCTGATGAAGCTTTTTGCCAATCCAAGGGAAGATATATACTCCTCGGCCTTTGAATGATCACGCAAATTCGCCCATCCGTCGGTCTGCAAGAAATGGGCATCGGCAGTTGCCGAGAATCGGACGCCCAAGGCGTTGGCCCTCTTCAGCACCGATGGCCTTTTCACGCATTTCACAGATTCCGAAGTCAGCTCCCACAATACCTGTTTTTCAGCACATGCCATCATCAGCGGCTCCATCAAGGCGTTTAGCTTCTCATTAGAAAGATCGTCAACAGGAACTTCATAGTTGCGCAGGGGCCACAGGCCGTCGATCATATGCCCAAGAACCAACACGCGCGGGTTGTGTTCCATGGCGCGCACGTAGGCTTCAACAAAATTACCGAGGATAGCCTCGACGCCGCATTTCCTGATACTTTCCCGCCAATCAGCGACAATGTCGGGCGGGCTCTCGGCGATGTTGCCGGGAATGATCGCCGGATCGGCCGTTAAAATTTTCATGCGCGGCAGCCAGTGAACACTGAGGATTAACGCGTCAAGCCTGGCGGCTTCCTCCGCGGGAATATTAACCTTTCCGCAATCGTCCACTATCTCCGTTTCGACGCCCGCCAGCATTCTGATTTGCGAAGAAGCCTGATAAGCCCGGATATCCTTCAGGAATGAAGCGTACTGGTCAGGATTGATCCGTTTCCAAAACACCCATGAGTCCTTGCCGTTGGGAAGTTCATGGGAATAATGTTTCACCACGCAGACTTCTTCAATGCCCAGCCTGGCGGCCTCGCGTTCAATATTGGCAAGAGTCATTTCCTCATGCGCGCATCCGTCAAGGAAATAGTGGACATGGTAGTCGCGCAAACCGGGTGAAGTCATTGCGCCTTCTCCTCCAGGTTTGCGACGAATTTTTCCGGCGGCGGTCCGCCTTCGCTGACATGCGTCATCGGCGACCAGCCTTGCGGTCCTTTGCCGGTCGCGACCGACAGCCAGGCGGCGGCGACTTCCTTGCGTGAGGACGGCAACGGCCACTGCGCCTTTGCCCGGGAACACTCTTTCCGCAGCGCGGCCCAGTTTACCAGGAAAGCATAACGCACCGCGAGGTGGCCCTGCCGCACGCGCCAGAGCTGGTCGGGGTCGTTTTTCGCGGCCTCTTCCGCCTTTTGCCAGAGCCGCTCGGCCTTATGCAAAACCTCAAACTTCAGGTAGGGGGAATCCGGGGACGCGTAGCAAGTCATCCGGAAACCCTTGGCGGCTTTATGCAGCAAATTCATGTACTGCCGGATGTGGCCGGCGGCCGGAGCGCCGTAATACCCATCCAGGAATTCGTCAATCAGCTTGCGGTCGTCCTGGTAAGGGTTCCAGAGCAGTTGCGCCAGGACCCAGGCGCGCAGTTCCGACATCTCCGAGCCGTGCGACTGGTGGGCGCCCTGCTCAAACAGCCCGCGCACGTGGTTCTTGTGGAAGAAGCGCGCGTTCGGGCCGAGCGCGAACCAGTTGGGGTGCGGCATGACGTAGTGCGCAAAGTTGGTCGTATAGTCCCAGACATAGAGGCGTTGGCAGATCCGGCTCCACTCCCTGATGTCCCGCGCGAAGGCCCCGTTGCCGGGATCATCCATCGGGACGGCGAAACCGCACTCAATGGAACAGAGGCGGACGATGACGTTCGCCAGCGGCTTGATCGTCGCCGGCGCCTTGCGGGTGTAGCGGTAGGCCAGGGTGTCAAAGGCGACCTTGGGAAATTCCGGGCCGAGTTTTTTGGCTATATGATTGACCAAAGCCAGCACCGTGCCGGCATGGCTGCCCTCGCGTTCGTCAATCGCCTTGCAAGCCGGGCACTGGCAGGCGCCGCTCCAGTCGGCATACGTGTCATCCTGCGAAATGGACACGATATTAATCTCCGGCGATTCCTTCAGCCATTGGCGCACGCGTTCCACGAGGAAGTCGCGCAATTCCGGGTTCGTGGTGCAAAGCTGCGAACGGTGTTTGTCGCCCTCCGGGTGACGGCGTCGGCCGTCAATGAGGCTGAACCATTCGGGATGTTCCTTGAAATGCTTGTCGGGCGGCACCAACGTGAAGAAGGTATGGACAAAGCCCTTGTAGACGATTTTGCCGCCGTGCTCTTCGCGCAAACGCGCCCAGGAGCCGTTGGATGCGTTGCGGGCCGACCAGTCGCCGTCAAAGGCCGGGAACCAGAACGGGTCGCGCAATTCAAAGGCCGGGCTTTCATCCACGCCCAGGCGGCCGATGCCCAGGTCCGGGTTCTTCGGGATTTTTGCGGCCCAGGGCGACCACCAGCGCGCTCCGCACTGCTCATGCAGGAACCGGTAGACGGCGTAAAGCGTCCCGCGCGGCCGGCCGCCCGCCAGCAGCAGGCGCCCGCCCTTCGTGCGCATCGTCAACTGCTCGCCGCCAAACGTCTCCAGCTTGACTTCCGGGAATAATTTACGCGCGACCGGCCCGGGGCCGATGATGATCGCGCCTTCCGGCGCCTGGCCGGCGCTCTTCCGCGCCTCAAACGTCGCGCCGCTGATCTGGCCCAGGAATTTTGCCAGTTCGCCGGCCGCGTGCCGCTCGGCGACGGTCGCGCCGGGCTGCGTGATTATTTTACACCTGGCCTTTCCCCCCGAACTGATTTTTACCGCCGTTTTAGCCATTGTCTTTTATCTCAGGTGCGTATTTCGCGCGTCCGTCGGCCCGGGTTCTTTCTATATGCTTCGCCAGTTGCCGATCGCCTCGCTCACCCGGAGCGCGCGGTTATAGATTCTTGCCAGGCTGATGTTTCCTTGAAAATTACCGCCGATCCGGAGATTTGGGGCGCCCTGCGCCGAGCGCAGGCTCGGGTTGTATCTTCCCCAGCCGAATTGGCGCTGTTCGCCGCCGTCGCACAGGACCCCGTCCACCACGAAAAGAATCAGCTTCGGCCCGCCGTCCACGATCACGACCGCGTGATGATCGCGATTTGTCCCGACCAGCTCCGGGTCGCATTTCCACCTGCTCTCGCTGCGGCCGTCGCACAGGACAAGTTCCAGCGCGCCGTTGTCGCAGGTTTGCAGGCGGAATCCGTTTCCTTCCTCCGTCAGATTGTCAAGCAGCGCCTGGCCGGCGTCAAGGCGATCGAGCCGGAACCGGACTTCCAGCGTGAACCCGGCGCGCAGGTCTTTGCATTTTAAATTGTCGCGGCACAAAAGCGCGGGCAGGGAAGGCATGGGAAAAGATTCCGGCCGGGCGGGGGCGGCGGATGCCGGCCAATTCAGGACCAGGCCTTCCGCGGCCATAACCCGGTTTGTGAACTGGCCGAACAGGCCGTCAACCAGCCGCCGGTCAATTTTATGGACGCGCGCGATGTGTTTTTGCGTCTCGGTGAGATAATATTCGCCGCCATCCTCAACCAGGTCGGGATAACTCATCCTGGTGTAAGGATCGTCATCGTATAGCAGAATTTCCGGCTGGGACCAGCGGATGATCCGTCCTTCCGGCGAGTCAATCTCCTCGCCGGCGCAAAGCCAGCCCGGGTTGCGGTCCTCGTAGCCCTGGTGGATTTGAAAATCACGGCGGATAAAGACGCCGCCGTGGTTGTGATACCAGTAAAGATATTTGCCGTTATGGCAGCGCCAGCCAAAATTGGCGGCCCGCGGGTGCTTCATCAACCGCCCGTCCGCGTATTGCTTGTAGCGCGGCTTTGACCATTTCCGCCCGCCATCCCGGCTGTAGGATTCAACCGGAAAGCCGTCCACGCTCCGGTAAACACAGTATATGGAGCCGTCGCTCAGAAGCGAGAAGCTTTGCTCCTCGGCGATCCTGCCGCCGCCCTCCGGCGCGCGGAGGCCGACATCGCCTTCCGGCAATGTTTCCCAGGTTATTTTTTCCGGGTCGCGCTCGGCGAGCAGGTTCGGGCTGCGCAGCAAGGCCCCTTCCGACTGGGCGAAAAAACCTTCCCCCAGCGCGCCGACCTTGTGGAGCGGCACGTAAGCCGCGCCGCCAAGGATAAACGCCTTTCCCACGTTCCAGAAGAATTTAAGCTTGCCGCCGTAGGCGTTGTCGCGGTCGCACTGGAAAGCTCGGACCGGGACCTCGTGCCGTTCAGGCGACCAGGACCGGCCGTGATCGTCGGAATACTTGAAGACAAAGTGCCCGAGCGAATCCACCCGGTTGAATGATTTTGAGCCGTAACCGGGCTCTGTCAGCACTTCCCGGACGTTGTCCGTGTTGTGGTCGTAAAAAATATAAATCCGCCCGCTGCCCGGGACCTTGAACATCACCGCGTACGAGGCTTCCGGGCCGTCCGGCGGTTCCACCGCGACAGGTGTCGACCAGGTCTGCCCGCGGTCAAGGCTGCGCATGGTGATGACGTGCTGGCCGTGCTCGCCCTCGTCGCGCGCGCCGGTCGTCACGCAGCACAGCCAGGCCCGGTCGTCGGTTTGGACGATGTACGGCTGGTCGCAGTAGGTTACCGTCGGGATTTCCAGCCCGGTCGCGATATGCCGCGCGTCCGGGATATTTTCCGGCCCCTTGCTCTTGCGCGGGAGAGGATCGGTGTATGTTGATTCGTTTTTTTTATTGGACATTTCTAATCCTGGTTAATATTTCGGAAAAAAATCATTGCCGTTCCGTTGGCGCCGGATTATATTCAATTGCCGGATTTAAACCAATCCATTTTGGAGGAATATTTCATAAATGACATCACGCGAAATAATTAAGCGCAATTTGTCTTCCGGGGGCGCGAGCCGCTTTGGCATGAATTTCAGCGGTGAGCGCCATGACGATATTGCCTGGTCGGCGCCGGGGGCTTCCGCGATCTGGACGAAAAAGACCTGGGTTGAGGGCGAGACCGAGTTTTATACCGACGAGTGGGGGAATGTCTGGCACCGCCTGGTCGGCATGAGCGCCGGGGGCGAAATCTTCAAGCCGGCCCTCCAGGACTGGGACCAGCTGAAAGACTGGCGCCTGCCCGATTTCGACGAGCCATTGCGCTACGCCTCTGTCAGGACCGATTTTGAGACCCGTCCGGATAAATACCACCTCGGACAGCTGCCGGGGTTCCCCTTCGCGGTTTCGCGCTACCTGCGGAAGATGGAAATATACTTCCAGGACCTCGTCCTCGAGCGCGAGCACATCGACGTCGTCCACGAGAAAGTGACCGGGCTCCTTGAGAAAATGATCCGGCAGTTCGCCGCCAACGGCGCCGACGGCGTCTTTTTCTGCGAGGACTGGGGCATCCAGGACCGCCTCCTGATCAGCCCCGACATGTGGCGCGAGATATTCAAGCCGCTTTACCGGCGGCTTTGCGCCACGGCTCACAAGTCCGGGCTCCAGGTCCTGATGCATTCGTGCGGCTATAACTGGGCCATCCTGGACGACCTGGCCGAGGTCGGCATAAACGCCTTCCAGTTTGACCAGCCGGGATTATACGGCCTGGAACGCCTGGCCGGCAAGCTGCGGGAAATCGGCGTTTGCCTGTGGTCGCCGGTTGACATCCAGAAGGTAATGCCGACCGGGAGCCGGGATCTGATCGAAAAATCGGCCGACAAAATGGTTGAACTGTTTTCCAGGGGGAACGGACGTTTCATCGCCAAGAATTACGGCGACTTGAAGGGGATCGGGGTCAAGGAGGAGTGGGACGCCTGGGCCTATGACAAGTTCGCTTCCCTGGCCGGGATCAATATCTGAGATGACGCCCGCGGTTTCGAAACGTGTCGGCCGGCTTTGTCACCGTCCACCTTGCCAATGAATAATGATATTACCATCTTGCGCGACCTGGCGCGCCGTTACCTGGAAGCCTGTTCCAGGCCGGAACAGAAACAACGCCGCGACCTCTGGCGAAAACATAACAGCCTTAAGGCCACCATCCCGCTGATTTATGTCCGGGCCTTCGCCTGGGCGGAAATGCCGGAATCAAAGTGCCTGTGCACGGACGGTTTTTTCCGACAGTACGAGGATTTCTTCCGCCACCGGCTGTTCTGGGATTCGTTCAATGACGATTCCATCTTCGAGCCGTGGGTTACCGTGCGCGCGGTCCAGCGCCGGACCGGGTGGGGGGTGGCGATCGGGCGCAGTTATTCCGAGGAAAAGGGCGGTTCCTTCAAGGTTGATTACCCGCTCAAGGCGCTTGAGGATATCAGCAAGCTGACCGCGCCATGCCATGAAATCGACGAGGAGCGGACCGCCGCCGATCTTGGGCGGGTGCGGGACGCGATCGGCGACCTGATCACCGTCAACCTTGACCGGGCGACGCCTTACCGCGCCTTTGCCAGCGACCTTTCCTCCGACCTGGGCTTCCTGCGCGGGATAGAAAATTTCATGGCGGACATGTATGACAACCCCGAATGGCTGCGCCAGCTTGTCAAGTTCATGAGCGACGCCATCCTCAAAATGCACGCGGACGCCGAAGCGGCCGGCGATTGGGGGCTTGGCGCCCACGAGAACCAGGCCATGCCCTACGCGGAAGAACTGCCCGACCCGGCGCCGAATGTCAACGGCGTCAAGCGGAACCGGTTGTGGGGCTTCATGGCGGCCCAGGAATTCACCGGGGTCTCGCCCGCGATGCATGACGAATTTTTGCTCCGGTATCAACTGCCGATCCTGAGCCGCTTCGGCCTTACGGCCTACGGCTGCTGCGAGGACCTGACGAACAAGATTGACATCCTGCGCAAAATCCCCAACTTGCGCCGGATCGCCGTCTCGCCCATGGCGAACGTCGCGCGCTGCGCGGAGCAGATCAGCAAGGATTACGTGCTGAGCTACCGTCCCAGCCCGGCCGACATGGTCAGCTACGGCTTTGACGAGGAGCGCATCCGGAAAATCGTCGGGCGCGACCTTAAGGCCTGCCGCGCCTGCCACACGGATATTACCCTGAAGGACGTTGAAACCGTGGCGGGCGACGGGACGCGCGTGCGGCGCTGGGTGGAGCTGGTGCGCGAGGTCATCTCGGAAACATGGTAGGGCCGCCCGGAAGTCATGAATATTGATTTTAAAACAAAAATTTACATCGGCGACGGAGCGCTCGGCACCCAGTTGCAGCGGCTCTCGGGCAAATCATCCGCCCTGCCGGAAAGCCTTAACCTGGATGACGCCGGGCGCGAGCTGATCGGGCGCGTCCACGACGAGTATATCCGCGCCGGGGCGCAGATCATAGAAACCAACACGTTCGCGGCCAACTTCCCGCGCTTGGAAAGATTCGGGCTGGGGGGCGAATGCGAACGGATCAACACGGTTGCCGTGGAGATTGCCCGGCGCTCCGCCGCCGGCCGGGCCCTCGTGGCCGGCTCGGTCGGCCCGCTTGACCTGGGGCTTTCGGCCGGTGATGACGAAGCACACCTCGTGGAAAATTATTTCCGGTCCCAGATGGACGCCCTCAGGAAGGGCGGCGTGGATCTGCTCATGCTGGAAACTTTTTCATCGCCCGCTGAGGCCGGGGCCGCATTGCGTTCGGCCGGCGATACCGGCCTGCCGGTGTTCTTTTCCATCGGCGGACTTTCCATCAGCCGCCCTTACGCGCGGAAAGCCGTGCTGGAAATGATCGCGCTCGCCAACCGGTTCAAGGTGGCCGCCTTTGGCGTCAACTGCCTCGGGCCATATGATCTTGGCCTGGTGCTGAAGTTGGCGGCGGACAATACCGACCTGCCCCTGCTGGCTTATCCGAACGCCGGCACGCCTTCCATTGAACGCGGGATTGTCGGCTATGATTTGCCAGAAAGCGTCCTGGTGGAGGAAGCCAAAAAATGGCTCCAACTGGGCGTGGTTGTTTTCGGCGGATGCTGCGGGACCAACCCGCAACACATCAAGGCCCTCGCAGCGGAATTCAAGGATAAGCGTCCCCCGGTTCGCCTGGAAAAAATTGCCAAAAAACCTGCCGCGGTGGAAATCAGCGTCCGCGCCCCCGCCGCGGGCTCCGGAAAATCGGCAAAAGGCGCCAATCCCGTGCGGGACAAATTAAATGAAAAAAACAGTGGAAAAACCGGCCGGCGCTCCTTGATCGCGGTTGAGATCAAGCCGGCCTTGTCGCGCTCTCTGGCGGCAACGGTTGAATCGGCTGGAAAAATAGCGGAATGCGGCGTCGATTTTTTTGACGTGCCTGATAATCCCGCCGCCAACCCCGGCCGCGATTGCATGGCTTGCGCTTCATTGTTGCAGGCGAAATATCCGATCCCGGTCATCATGCACAAGACCGCGACCCAGACCAACGCCCTGCATATCTCATCCTACCTGCTCGGCGCCTATGATCTCGGGATCCGCGGCGTCCTGGCTGTTACCGGCGACCCGCCGAGCGCTGGCGCCTTTGACCGGCTCGCCTCGCGCGTCAGCGACGTCCATAACTCAATCGAGCTTTTGCGGCTCATCGCCCTTTTGCGTTCCGGCACGCTGGTCAACGGCCAGTCGTTGCCGGCGCCGGTTGACTTCGCGGCCGGGTGCGCTTTCGCGCACGGGGGCAATTTGAACAGCCAGGTGGCCTGGCTGGCGAAAAAAGCGGAGGCGGGCGCGGAATTTGTGTTCACCCAGCCGGTCTTTTCAATGGACGATTACAGGAAAGTTGCCGACGCCCTCGGAAAATTTGCCCTGAAAAAATTTATCGGCATTCTGCCGCTGGTTTCGGCCCGGCAGGCCGAATTCATCCGTTCCGGCAAAATCCCCGGCATGACCGCGCCGAGGGATGTTGTCGAAGCGCTTGCGCGTTATTCTCTCCCGGAAGATCAATTGAAGGCCGGCATGTCCCTGGCCTGCGCCCTCGCCGCCGATGTGGCCGGCGAGGCGGACGGCGTTTACATCGTCATGCCTTTCCACAAAAACGCGGTGGCCCTGACGGTCGAACTGGTGCGTGCCGCAAGTGGCGAGAGGAAACAAGGCATATAGCTGCCGGCATGGGTGGCAAGTTCTTGGGCCGGCGCCGGGGAATATTGACTTCCCATCCCTGCCTGCTATTATAAATCCAATGAAAAACAGAATTGACCGCGTAAAGAACAAGATTTTGCCGATTATGATGAAGTATGGCGTTAAGAAAGCCGCTCTTTTCGGTTCATTTGTCCGGCGGGAGATGAAAAAAAAGAGCGATATTGACGTCCTGGTTGAAATAGGGGCTGACGCCAGTCTTCTTGATTTTATTGAACTAAAGCAAAAGCTTGAAGAAAAGCTGGGGAGAAGAGTTGATTTGGTTGAATATGATACCCTGAAACCATTGATCAGGGAAAATATTATCAAGGAACAGGTCGTGCTGCTATGAAAAGGGACATCCGGGTATATATCAATGTCGGATTTGGCGTGACAAATTCTCCGGCTTCATAAATTAGACAAGCCCGGCGTCTGTAAGCCTTCTTGACAAATCTGCCAATGTGCCGTCGCCAACAAGTAAGGTCTGAAAACCTCTTTGAATCGGAAACACAAAACAATACGGCGCACGCGGATCGGCGTTGAGGGGTGTGTCCAGGGGGTCGGATTCCGCCCGGCGGTCTACCGCCTTGCCCGGCGTTTCAACCTGGCGGGCTTTGTCCGCAACACGAGTTCCGGGGTGGCGATTGAAGTCCAGGGTCCTTCCGGCAAGGTGGACGCTTTTATCTCCGGTCTCAAGTCGGGCAAACCTCCCCAGGCGGTGATTGATTCGCTCGTCGTCGAGAATATTGAACAAAATATCGGCGAAAAAACATTTTCAATAACGGCCAGCAGGCGCTCGGGCGATTTGCGCGCCGGCATGCCGCCGGATCTGGCCATCTGTCGGAAGTGCCGCAAGGAGCTCTTTTTCCCCGGAAACCGCCGGCGCGGGTATCCGTTTATCAACTGCACCGACTGCGGGCCGCGCTTCACGATCATCCGCGCCCTGCCTTATGACCGCAAATTGACCTCCATGTCCGGGTTCAGGATGTGCCCGCTTTGCCGGGCGGAATTTACCGCGCCGCTCAACCGGCGCTTTGAAGCCCAACCCAATGCCTGCGCCGCCTGCGGTCCGCGGATCCGGCTGGTTGATCGCAATTTAAAAATAATCGCAGGGGAAGAAGATGCGCTGGCCGCGGCGGTCAAGCTCCTGGAGGCCGGGAAGATCCTGGCGGTGAAGGGCGTCGGCGGATATCATCTTTGCTGCGATGCGCTTAACCCGGCGGCCGTGCGCCTCCCGCGCGAGCGAAAAAACAAACCGCACAAGCCACTGGCCGTGATGTTCGCCTCGTTGGCCGGGGTTAAAATGCATTGTGA
This sequence comes from uncultured Verrucomicrobiota bacterium, assembly GCA_964475405.1. Lineage (GTDB taxonomy): Bacteria > Verrucomicrobiota > Kiritimatiellia > JAAZAB01 > JAAZAB01 > JAQUQV01. The sequence goes on along the minus strand of CAYYWX010000039.1, from coordinate 20,796 downwards.
GCTCAGCGCGGCTGAAAGCGCGGCATTGACGGGAGTTGCCGCGCCGATTGTCATAGTCCGGACAAGGAAAAAATCTCCCCTGCAAAAAATCATCTCTCCTGATACCATGGATATCGGCGTTTTCCTGGCCTATTCGCCCCTGCATTGCCTCCTCCTTCAAAAGTGCGGACCGCTGGTCATGACCAGCGGCAACCAGCTCGATGAGCCCATGGCGATCAACGAGCGGGGGTTGAAGCCGATCCTGGGAAGGATCGCCGACGCTGCCCTGGCGCATGACCGCGAAATATTAAGGCGCTGCGACGATTCCGTTTTAAAGATAAGCAAGTTTGGAAAAGGGACAAGGACGATCATGATGCGGCGTTCGCGCGGGTTTGTTCCCGCCGCCATCCGCCTGCCGGTCTCCGCCCCGCCGATCCTGGCCTGCGGGGCGGAACTCAAGAACACGATCTGCGTCACGCGCGGTGACCTGGCTTTTCTTTCGCCGCACATCGGCGACCTGGAAGATTTCAGGAACTACCGTTACTTCCGGGAAACAGCGCGCGACTTTATCGGTCTTTTGGAAATCAAGCCGGAAATTGTCGCCCATGACATGCACCCGGATTATATGTCAACCCGCTTCGCGCTGGATTTTCCCGGAGTCAGGCGCGAAAAAATCCAGCATCATCACGCCCATGTCGCATCCTGCCTGGCCGAGCACCGGATCACGGAAAAAGTCATCGGGATCGCGCTGGACGGCACCGGGTACGGGCCGGATGGGACCGTCTGGGGCGGGGAATTGATGATTGCCGACCTGGTTGATTTCGAGCGGGTGGGGCATTTCAAGCAATATGCAATGCCGGGCGGCAAGGAGGCGATCCTCAACCCGGCCCGGATGGCTTTGGGCGTTTTGACCGCGGAATTCGGCGCTGAGGCGGAAAAGGTGATTAAAAAACATCTGCCGTCCATCAATGAGCGGGAGATGAAAATATTGATGGAAATGAGCGCGCGCAAACTGCATTCGCCGCTTACCTCAAGCGCCGGCCGACTGTTTGACGCTGTGTCGGCCCTGCTCGGTTTTGCCGGGGAAGTAACTTATGAAGGCCAGGCGGCGGTGCGCCTGCAGACAATGGCCGGAGGATTTGTTACGGGTGAAAAATATCCCCATGAAATCCGGGAAGAGCAGGGGATGCTCGTGATTTCGTTCGCTCCAATGATACGGAAAATACTTGACGGCATGGGGCGGAAGATTTTTCCAGGTCAAATCGCCGCTATGTTTCATAATACGGTTGCGGCGTCCTTGTCGTCGGCCTGCAGGCTGGTCAGGGAAAAAAGCGGCTTGAAGACTGTTGCGCTTTCCGGCGGTGTGTTCCAGAATGATTTATTGATGGGGAAATTAGTCGTGTGCTTGCAAAAGGACAGGTTTGATGTTTATATGAATGAGCGTGTCCCGCCGAATGACGGCGGCATTTCCCTGGGCCAGGCCGCGATTGCCGCGGCGAGGAATGGAAAGAATAGCGGATAGGGGAGAGTTAGAACGGGGATAACTCAATATTTATTGTCGCTGAATCTGGATTACATAAAAAGAGACGATGCAATTGAAAACTTAATGAAAGAGTCGGGCGGAATGCTTTATAGGATGCTAAATCCTATCCGCTGGTGTAGTGTTTCATTCAGATGTTGATTTATATAAGTCCATGGATACGCGCAAAATACCCACCCCCCGCTTCCCCCTTCGCGAAGCCGCTTCGGAGGGATGGGTCGCGGACCCCTCCAAGGAGGGGATCGAGCTTTGTTCCCCTCCTCGGGAGGGGTGCCGATTTGTCCGCCATAGCTCTTGGAGCGACGGCGGAAGGCGGGGTGGGTCGCTCATTGATCGGAAAAGATAAATAAAACCAACTATGAAACAATACACTAGCCTTGTTCCACGTTATTAGTTATTTCTTTAACACTATCCGCTAATTATGTGTTTGGCAATTCCAGCAAAAATAGTTTCCATAACCGGCGAGGAGGCGATTGCCGAAATCCAGGGCGTGCGCCGTAAGATTGTCGTCTCTCTCATTGACGACCCGCGCGTCGGCGATTACGTCCTGATCCACGCCGGCTTCGCCATCCGCAAATGGTCGGAGGAGGATGTGCGCGAATTCAACGAAATCGTGAACGGGGCGATGACGTGAGAAGGGGGTGTGAGCCCCATCCGTTCGAATTGACCGGAACAAGCCGGTGAAACAATCGTTGAACCACGACAATGAGAACGAAGATGGAGATGGTCAAGTGGCCGCTTGTCGCGATATCCGTCTGTTACGCGATGGGATTCGTCCTGTATGGGGCGCTCGTGCCCGGATTGGACGGAAACAACGGTCCGCGATTCCTCTTCTTCGGCGGTCTGTCAGTGCTGTACTGGGCGCGGGTTCTTCTGGCGCTATTTCGCCATGAGCGCAACCGGATTTACATGCTCTACATCTCGCTGATCCTGATCTCGCCCCTTTTGGAGAGGGGTTTGGAAATAATCTTTACAAAATAACACATAGAGGGTTCCAACAACGCACTGCAACACTACTTCGTGCCCTGAAGGGCACTCGGAGGTGGAGTGCGATCGTTGAACACCAATTTTCCCAATGTCGTCTATTGCGATAAATGGAAATGTTGATGTGTCTCAACTTATTGCATTTGTCCAGATTTCCGGAAGCCGGCGGCAAATTGCGCCAAAAATAACATTCCAACATTCTGCAGAGTGTTGGAATGTTTCCGGGAGGGTGAAGATCGCGGCGAAGGACGGGCCGGGAAGTTTTTCGGGGGACGTGTTTTCCCGCAGGGACACAAGGGCCATGACCTTGGGAACATACATCTGGGTTTCCAGGGGCAGGTCGTCCGCGATGTTTTCAAAGGTGGCCTGCTTTTCGCGTTTGATTAATTTACCCACGCGGCCTTCGCCCGCATTATAGGCCGCAATGGCCAGCGGCCAGGACCCCGTCGCGCGGTAAAGAAATTTCAGGTATTGGGCGGCGGCCCGCGCGCTCTTTTCGGGGTCCTTGCGCTCGTCAAAAAAACCGGTTCGCAGGCCGAAACGCTTGGCCGTGGCCGGCATGAGCTGAAAAAGTCCCAGGGCGCCGACCGGACTGCGCGCCGCGGGGTTCAAGGACGATTCCACTTCCGCCAGCCAGACCAACTCCGGCGGCAAACCTTCGGCCTGGAAGACCTTTTTAAGGCGCGGGATCAGCGCGGCCGCGTTCGCCGGCGCCGGCCGGTCCGCCAGTTTTTTCTGCCACAGGCGGGAATTGCGGATGAGGTTGTGCCGCCTGCTTTCCACCTGGGGCGATGCCGGCGTTATGGCCGGCTTGCCTGGCATGACCAGATGAAACGCCTTGCGCGCTGGTGTCTTAGCTGTCGGCAACGGCAAACTCTGCTTGGCTTCAGGCGTTGCCGGCGCGGTAGCAGACGTGGTGGAGGGGACGTTGGTGACAGGGATGGCCGGTTCGGGAGGAACTTCCCGGACGGCGTCACTCGCCATTTCAAAATAATCCAGCCGTTGCCTGAGCCAGTCGGCCAGCGGCCTTGTTGCCGGGTCCGTGTCCAGGTACATGCAGGCCTGCTGGACGGTTGACCGGAACCAGGTCATGTCATCCAGGGATTGGGATTGCAGGATAATTTCAACCTGATTCCAGAATGATTTCCAGTCTTCGGCGTCGGGTACTCCGATGCCCGGCGGGAGAATTTCAACAAGGGACTCTTCTAGTGATGAAACGTCAACGCTGTCCAACAGATCTTCCGGAGCCGGCAACGGTTCTGACCGGACGATCGTTGCCAGGAGCATGACGATGCCCAGCGCCAATCCGATCCTGCAATGTTCCGTCGGTGTTATCGGCTGGCTTGTCATTTAGGCGCCCGGGAGTTGTTTCCCTTTGATTTTTCCGGCGGCCGGGATGTTTTTGTCCGCGTTTGCCGGTTGGATCGCAAAATCGCAGACCAGCGGCAGGTGGTCGGAGAACGTCACCGGCGGCATGAAAAAATCGGTGATTTTAATGGCGGGGCTGTGCAGGATGAAATCAAGCTGGCGTTTGGGTTTCCAGCTGGGGAAGGAAGGCCGGGGCAGGGCGGAGGCGCTCTCCAGGCCGGTGGCGGCGAGGAAGAGCTTTATTTCGCGGTCCCCCCAGAATGCGTTGAAATCTCCGGCAACGATGCACGGCTTTCGGGCCGTCCTTACCATGTTATACAGGTCGTGCAGTTGATCATGGCGTGTCCGGAATCCCAGCGAAAGATGGACGAGGAAAACAACGAGATTCTCAAGCTCCAGCTCCATTACGAGCCGCTTGACGCCCTTCGTGAAAAAATGGAACCGCCGGGCTTGGACGGCGTCGCGGCACAGGAAGGCGTTGACCTGTTTGCCGATCACCGGCAAACGGCGCGCGAGGGATTTTGCAGGATACTTGGAGTGATAGACATGATAGTGGCCGATGGTCTCCGCGATTATCGCCGCCTGGTTGCGGCGCCTTGAACGATAGGAGCCGGCATCCACTTCCAGCAGGCCGACAATGTCCGGCTCCATTTTCTTGATGAAGGCGGTTATCAGGTCAAGATGACGGGCCGTCCTGCGCAGGTACCCGCTCCACGGAAGATGGAAGTGTCCGCCGGGTCCCGTGCAATAGCGCACATTATAGACAAGTAGTCGCATGTTTTTACTATATTCATCCCGGCCTGTGTGTCCAATTAAAATTGGATATTGTCAATCAATGGCAGGAAGTGTGTAATGGGAGGAATTTGATGCATAGGCATTTCAAAGGAACAGGAACGCGGCAGCAGAGTGCCGCGGCTACATGCGGAAAATGGAAAATATAGCCGTCTCACTCAGCTGAGGCGTCCGAAACAGTTGCCGCCTTGGAGGCCTAATTCATGGGCATAGGGCTGAAATAACAGGAAGGAAAAATCATGCGATATGTAACCAGTATTTTCGCGGTTTTATTTATGCTCTTTTCATTGAACGACGCGCAAAGCGCGACGATCACATCCATCGCCTCCGGCAACTGGTCGGACAAGGCCACCTGGACAAACTCAACCGTCCCGGGCGTTGGTGACCATGCCCGGATCGCCCCCGGCCACACGGTCGTCATCCCTGCCGGGAAGCCGATCACGGTCGGCGACGGCTCCAACTCGATATCCATCCTCACCGGCGGCAACCTGCTGATGAATGCTGATTTGACCCTGGCCGGCGAGTTGACGCTCTGGGCGGAGGGCAATACGAATTTAACCGCGACCCTTGTCCAGGCGCGGGATACCACGCTCAACGCGCAGTCCAATAACATCATCAACGGCCGATGCGCCGGTGCCGGTCCGGCCAAATCGTTGTGGATCATCAACGGCGCGGCGGGACATCGCGCCACCGTGACGGGGACAACCGGCAAGATTGACTATTACAAGACGACCGCCCGGGGCGGGGTGGATTGGCGTTACGCGACCATTGACGGCTTCAGCCACTCGAATGACGCCAACCGCGTCTGCGGGTCCGTTGCCCCGATCCTTGTCCGGCATTGTATCTTCAAAAACGCCAAGTCCTGGTTGTTTGAAGGCTCGCGCCTGTTTGCCCACGTCATGGACAACAACGACTTCCGGAACCTGGCTGGCGGGGCCAAGAACATCATATGGGGCAACGAGGTGGCGGTGGTCACGGGGCTAGGCGAGCATCAGGCTCCATTCTCTTTTCGCGGGAACACCTTTTGCCAATCGGACACCAATTATCCGGGCATGCACGTGTATGTTTGTTCCCGTGGCATTGATATGGCCGGTTGCGTCATAGTCAGCGGTGGATGGTATTTCACGGCGCCGGCCAGGATCTCCGCGTTGAGTTTCCTGGAAACCAGCACGGGGCGCGAGAGTTTCTGCGGGAATAAAGACGGTCATCTGGAATTTGACGATTGCCTTTTCGTTTCCAGCCCCAGGAGATGGAACCTGCACCTGCTCGGAGGCACGGTGCGTAACTGTATCCTGCAAGGCGGCAGCGGGGAGGATAATTTCTCGCTCGGCGGTCCGTTAATGAGCCACAATCTCCTGATCAAGGACGGCGCGATGGCCCTCATCTTCGGCGCGGCGCCCCACCAGTGCCCGATGACGCGGGTCCTGAACAATACGGTCCAGGCGTCGGCCGGCGTCTACGGGAGCCTGTGGTACAACGAAACCGGCCAGCCGCGCGATTACATTCTCGTTTCCGGCAATATCGCCGGTCCGGGCAGCACGAGCACCGTGATGGCTTGCGCCCTTTCGCAATGCTCCTCTCCGCTGCGCATTGACGCATTGGACGAATTGGGCCACAACGCCTACTTTAACCGGGGCAATCCGAAGTACGCCAAGACTTATAATCTGACGAGCTCGGCCTGGACCTCCGGCGGCAAACCCGCCTATGTTTCTTCCAACGCGTTTTCCGTGGCGGGGGACCAGACCGGCGCCTGGACAAACGGGACGCGCGTGCGCCTCACGCACGCCGACAACAAGAAACGCTGCCTTGTGGCGTCATCCTCCTGCGATGGCAAGACGACCACGGTGACAACCGACGATCCCTTCGTGGAAAGCACCCTCAGCAAGGTTGAGTATTCGCAGGGCACCAACTACAGCCCGTACGGGACCGGCGACTTCGGCGGCACCGACCTGCGCGGCTGGGTTGATCCGGGATTCGTGGACGCGTCCCGCACGGTTGAAAAGTTTGCCGCGATGCACGGGGCGCCGGCCGCCACCACAAATGTCCATGACTTGTTGTGTTTTGTGTTCGGCGAATTCTGCAAGCGCAACGGCGCCGACATTGAAGGCAAGCCGGCGGTCGCGCCGGCCTGGGATCCGGACGATCTGAAGCTTTATTTGCGCGCCGGGTTCTTGCCGACAAATACCGTCCTCTGGACCGCCGGCGAGGGCGGCTCGTATCTCGGCGCGATATCGCCTTATCCGCCGGTCATCAAGGGCGTCACGCCCGACCGTCTGCCCCACGGCGCGCAGGACCAGGTTATCACGATCACCGGCTCACACCTGGCCAGCGGAACGGTGCGGTTCAGCACCCCGGGTGTCAGCGGCGGGATTGCCGTCTTTGCCGGCACGCAGGTAACCATCCCGGTCAGCGTGGCCTCCGGCGCGTCCACGGGACGCGGGATCGTGACGGTGACCACTCCGGCCGGAACTGTCAGCCATGAATTTCGCGTTGACAAAACGCCTGTCCCGGCCCGTTGAACGGGATCTTCATAATGTCCAAATTGACATTCTAACATTCTGCAAACTGTCCGGTCGTCCGTAATCAGTGGTCAGAAGATATTCGTAAATACAAAACGAGGAATGGCGGCAACCCCGCCTGTTTTTGCGGCACCACCTGATACCTAGACCCTCTAGGTATCAAGGAGTAGTTTAACATCAATCGATTTCGGCTGGAGGTGGTTAACCCGTCAAAGCCGGGCAATCATTCAAACGGGAATTTATATTTGGTGAGGCCGAGCTCGTTGCGCATGACGATCATTTCTTTTTGGAGGGTTGCGGGTACCGGGACGCCCTTGTCCTTGCGGTCCAGCCAGGCCAGGTATTCCTTCTCGCCCGCGGTGTAAATCCGTTCCGCCCCCGGCATTTTCTTGGATGCGCGCAATTCGCGGCAGATGTTGCCGGTGATTTTCTTGAATTCTTTCAGGCCGATGAAGGCCTTGACGTCGATCGCGATGAAGAAATGCCCGAGGCGGTAGGGGACCTTCTTGCCGTTTTCAAACCCGAGGAGCATTTTCAGGTAAGCGCCGCCCTGCAGGGCGGCCGATAGCATTTCCACCACGGTCGCGTAGCCGTAGCCCTTGTAACCGGCCGTTTCCTCGCCGATCCCGCCGAGCGGCACGAGCGCGCAGGTGCCCTTGACAAGGTCCTTGAGGATTTTCGGGGTGTCGGTCCGTGTTTTGCCGTTCTCGTCAATGACCCAGCCGGGCGGAAGATCCTTGCCGGCCCGTTCGTAGACCTCGATTTTCCCGCGTTGGGATACCGAAGTAGCGCAGTCCAGGACGAATGGAAATTTTTCGTCGGTCGGCATGCCGAAAACGAGCGGGTTGGTGCCGAGCATGTTCTCGACGCCGAACGTCGGGGCGATGGAAGGGCGTGCGTTCGTGCCGGTTATGCCGATCATGCCCTTTTCTATCGCCATGAGGGCGTAATAACAGCAGGCGCCGTAATGGGTTGAATTGCGCGCCGCCACCATGCCCAGGCCGTATTTGGCCGCCTTTTCAATCGCCATTTTCATTGAGCGCTGGGCGATCACCATCCCCATGCCGTGATGGCCGTCAACGACCGCCGTGGCCGGGGCCTTGCGGACGACTTCAAACTTGGTCCTGGCGAATTGAACGCCGTCCCGGATGCGGTCGTAATAAATGCTCTTCAGCCGCCCGATGCCGTGCGAGTCAATGCCGCGCTTGTCGGCGGTGATCAGGACGTCGGAGCAGATCTTCGCCTCTCCGGCCGGGACGCCGAGGCCCTTGAAAACATCGGTCATAAAGCGTTCCATCTGGTCGAATTTGATCCAAACCGCCGAATTGTCAGATATCATATGTGTCCCTTCCGTATAAAAATCTTTCAAATCTTTCTGCCGGAATGCATACCATTTTTTGTCGTCCGCCCGCAAGCCTGATCGGTGATATTTTGCGTGCCCGAAGAATATTTAAAATATTGACAACGATTTTGGATGGATTATTCTGCTTCTAAACTATGAGTAGTGCAAGTCGCGGAATGTAAACCGTGTCATTGCGGCGTATTGAGTTTGAAGGAATATGGGGCATCAGATTCATCTTGGGAAAAAACTGGAATTGATACCAAGATTCTCGGACTGACCCCTCTTGTCTTTCGATTATCAAATGCTCGACTGGAAAAGGGCCACTGAAACATGACAGACGGACATCAAGACCGCCCGGAACCATCTTCCGAGATCATTCTCTACCAGACCGAGGATGGCCGGAACCGGGTCGAGGTGCGGCTCGAAAACGAGTCCGTGTGGCTGACGCAACAGCTCATGGCCGAACTGTTTCAGACGACCCAGCAAAACGTAAGTCTCCACATCCGCAACATATACGAAGAGGGCGAACTGGCGCCCGCGGCAACTCACAAGGAATTCTTGTCGGTTCGCCATGAAGGCGGGCGACAGGTCCGCCGTAGCCTGGACTACTACAACCTTGACCTGATCATAGCCGTGGGTTATCGGGTCAAGTCGGCAATCGCCACCCGATTCCGGCAGTGGGCCACAGAGCGTCTTCACGAGTATATCGTCAAGGGCTTCACCCTGGATGACGAGCGTCTGAAGGGCAGGGACCGGCTGGCAGACTACTTTGATGAACTGCTCGCCCGTATACGTGAAATCAGGGCAAGCGAGAAGCGGGCTTATCAACGTATCAGGGAGATATTTTCCCTCGCTTTGGACTACCGGGAGGGCGAGGAAGAGACCCTGGCCTTTTTCGCCACCATGCAGAACAAGATGCACTTCGCGGCCACTGGGATGACTGCGGCGGAGATCGTCCACCGTCGCGCCGATGCTGCCAAGGCCAACATGGGCTTGACCGCATGGAGCGGCGGCCGCGTTTTGAAGCGCGATGTTCCGACGGCCAAGAACTATCTGGACGAGCACGAGATAGATACCCTCAACCGCATCGTGGTCATGTTCCTCGATCAGGCCGAGTTCCGTGCCCTGCGGCGGCAGGACATCAAGATTCGGGACTGGGCAATCTTCCTTGACAAGTTTCTCCGTGACACCGAATTGCCCGTTCTTAAGGGATCTGGGGCTGTAAGCCAGGATGATGCTCGATCCTGGGCGGAAGCGCAGTACGACCATTTCGCCGAACGGCGACGGTTGCAGGCAGAACAGGCCGCTGAGAAGAAGTACGTCGAGGACCTGCAATCCGCCGCCAAATTGCTGGTGGCAGTCAGGAAGAAACCATCGTCCAAGCGCAAAGGCGGCAAATCATGAAGTACGAACCGTCAATTCGCACTGCCGGAGTCGATGGCTAAGTCGCTCTCTTCGTCCAGTCCCCAAGTCGCCCTCCCTGCATCACCCTCGCCCGCAAGCCTGATCGGCGATATTTTGCGCGCTCAGAGAATGTAATACCTCAGTCTCGCGGGTATTTGGGTGGGGGCATTAGACTCATCTTAAGAAAAAACTAGAATTGATACCAAGATTCTCGGACTGACACCTTTTGTATCGCGAACCGATTGGGCGTTTCAGTTCTTAGTCGTTGGCGATTTATCCAGCATGTCAATCGTCTCCCGAATGAACACTGCGGGGATTACGATCGCCAAACCTAGTCTCTCTCTTGTCTCCTCGATCTCAACCCGCGTCTTGCCACGGCTGTTCTCGATTGGTTTGACGATCCTTTCGATACCATATTGTTCTTCACTAACCAATCCGACAATGAACTGAATGATATCTCTGCTGATTGTGGTCCCATATCGTCTCTGGGCATCCATGAGAAAGACAGGCCCGCCACTGTTACCACCAAAGACCTCGAAATCAAAGAGAAACGACTTGAGCTGCTTCGCCGGAGTCAAGGGGAAGGACGCAATCCTTCCACTGCGCAGAATGGAAAACCCCATGGAGTTTGCTTCTGCTCCATAAGGAAACCCGAGGCACAGAAGTTCTTCACCGGTATGGATCTTGTAACGATCATATGTTTCGTCATCTGCAAAGAATTCAGTGCCAGGCACAGGGACGCTCTTTGTTTGCGCACTAACGAAAGGAGGAACACTGACGTACATCGCTGCGACGTCCACCTCAGGATGTTGGATCCAGAGAGGTTTCCCTACTGATCTGATGACGATATTTGTTGGCACGCGTGAGTATCGATTGGATCCTTCGTATCGTCTAAAATAGATTGTGGCATTGTCACCGACAATATCGTTGAGAACGTGCGCCGCGGTAATTAGTACCGTTCTGGCTTGGAAATTGGTAGCGCCGGTTGGGATTTTTGAAACAATGAAGACAGTGCCGACAGTGTTCTTTCCCTGTGTTGTCGAAGGGCCTTCGATCTTGAAGGTATGTTGAATTAACGTATCACTTAGCTCAGTCCACTCTGCGGCGGAGGATGAATACAGTAATGCAGATACCGCAACAACATGGAAGAATATTCGCAATATCATTTTATTTTCCTTTCAGACCAAGGTTGCGGCTCGCCAGGCGTTTTGACCGCTTCGGGCAAAACATATGGTGAAGCCGATGCTTCGGAGTTCATTTTTTTCCCATGAATGACTGAACATCTACGGTGTACAGTCAGCCGGCGGTAATACCAAAACTGCTTGTTGAGATGTCTTCAAATCGGAGCGTTACACGTGGCAACTCATCCACAGCTACGAAGAAAAAAGAAACAAGAGTGTTGGTCATTAGCGTCAGTTGCAATGGAACCGATAGTCTGCCTCGGTCGAGAAAGACTTGTCCACGCATCCTTTCCAGCGTGTCATTCTTGGCGTTCGTCTGGATTATAGCAATGTCAAAGCGAATGCTGTCAACGTGCTGCGTGCAACTGACAGAGAAAGACAGGCCGCGAGCGACGTTGTTGCTGAATGTGATTGTCTCGCCGCCGCCTTTTGCAGAAGCCACGACAGGAAGGAGAAGAAGACAGAGAAGGATGTATCTTTTTATATTCATCTTTCTTACTCCGAACATAGTTTATTAGAACAAACTCGGATCATGAATTATGAAAGGTTTGTTCAGTTTTTGGCGAATATTAGACTATCAACAGGTTGAATTTCAAGCATCGATAATAAGTATCTTGTGGATGGGATGGTTGGGATAGTGAGAATTTTGGTAATATCGTTTTGACAGGGAGATGCGGACAGGGGGCATCAGCTTCATCTTAGGAAAAAACTAAAATTGATACCAAGATTCTCGGACTGATCCCTTTTACCTTTCCCTTTTGCCTTTCTTCATCTTTAAATGATAAATGAAGGAATGCCATTTGTCACAGCGTGGCAAGTGCTGATATTGGCAAGCACAAGAATGCAAAGGGTATTAATATTTTCATATTATCCTATCCCAACGCTCGCGTTCTCCCTTGAGCAGCCTGTCGCGGGCTGCGAATAGGGAACAGACGCGATGTTCGGCTCTCTATAGGTCCCGTTCCTCGTCCGCAAGCGGTTCCCCGTTGTCCCGCAAAATGAGCCGGACTTTCACTTTCTCTTTGGGGAGCGCAACGGACACGCGGAAGCGATGCGGACCAACCTCATGACTTGTGCCCCGAAGCGCGAAGTTCTGAGGAGGCCCGAATTCGTCCGGCCGTACGTTCCGCCGCTCAGTGCCGACCAATGCGAGAAGCCTTGCCTTGTTGCTGAGGACAACATTGTCCGGTGTCTGGACCTCGACGACGGCTCGGCGTCCAAGAGCAGTGACATTGGTGATGCTGACGGTCATGACGACGTTTGAGTCAAGCGCGAACGTCGCCACGGGGAATACCGCCACGCAGATCAGCGTGATAATCGTTTTCATTTGTTGTGCTGGCCGAACATGGTTTATTAGAACAAACTCGGATCATGAATTATGAGAAGTTTGTTCGGCTTTTGTCAAATATTAGACTATCGCCAGGTTGAATTTCAAGCATTGATAATAAGTATCTTAAGCCCGCACGTTCGCGAACCCGCTGGCCAGTAATTTGTTGACAGCTCCAATAATGACGGCTCAGCCAGAGGCTTCGCCCCACCTTCAAAACATCACACGCCGATTGTCATTCACGGTAGGGCGAGGCGTCCCTGCCGAGCCGCTCTGTAGGGGCGCTCGAAATGGGGTTTAACGGATTAGCGGAAAAATTTCCGACTCGAAATAACAATAGATATTCCTGCCTTGCCCCAGGGCATTTGTTGCCTCCCTGCTCGCAAGCTTGATTGATGTTTTTGGTCAAAAAATAAAAAAGAAAAAGATATTGAATTAGTTTTGGATATCCACTAATTTGCATCTCTTGTTTCACGCGATTGCGCCCGCCAACCATTTTTTAGGAAAGTGCCCAGGCGGCTGAGGTGTGTATTATTATTTTTACGGTTTAATCAAGTGGATCCAAAAGGCATATTACTTTTATTAATCGCGGCGCCGCTGCTGGTCTCCGTTTTTCTCCCGCTTTTGGGCCGCTATTCAGCGCGCGCCCGGAATGTCATCTCATTATTGGCGGTCCTGACCTCCTTTTGCTGTTCCCTGGCGCTTGTCCCTTCCGTGCTCGCCGGGCAGGGGACGACGATCGTTTTTGATTTCGGGTTCGGGCATGACGTCTTCGCGGTTGACCAGCTGGCCGTCTTCATGGCGCTGGTCTCGTCCCTGGTCGGGGCGATCATCGTCCTTTATTCATTTGACTACATCAGCCATTACCAGAACCAGAATGAATATTATTTCATGGTGGTTCTTTTCCTCGGGTCGATGATGGGGCTAGTTTTTGCCGCCAACCTGATCGTCCTTTACGTTTTCTGGGAGCTGACCGCGATCGCGAGCTGGCGGCTGATCGGTTTCTTCCGCGAGCCGCGGCAGGTCTTGCGGGCCGACAAGGCCTTCCTGATGACGTTTTTCGGCGCGCTTTTGATGTTCCTCGGCTTTGTCGCCCTGCGTTTCCAGGGCGGCTCGTTTGACATGGCGGTCTTGAAACAGACGTTCCAAACCAGGACCGTGCCGGATTATATTGTCCTGCTCATCCTCGCCGGCCTGTTCGCCAAGTCGGCCACCTTTCCGCTGCAGACCTGGCTGCCGGATGCCGGTGTTGCTCCTTCGCCCGTTACCGCGCTCCTGCACGCCGCGGTGCTGGTCAAGATCGGCGTTTATGTGTATGCGCGCCTGCTGGTGGTGACCCTGCCGCCGGCCGAAGTCTGGCACGTGGTCGTGCCGGTCGTGGCGGCGTTTAGCGCCATTGTCGCGGCCGGGGCGGCGTTGATAGAAACTGACCTGAAACGCATCATCGCTTATTCCACCATCAGCCAGATCGGGTTCATTTTCCTAGGCCTGGCCATCGGGGGACAGTTGGCCATGGCCGGGGCGCTTTTATACATACTCATGCATGGCCTGGCGAAGGGCGGGCTATTCCTTTGCGCCGGCATTGTAGAACAGAGGACCCATAACAAGGACATTACCAAGATGGGCGGGCTGATCGCCGGCATGCCGATTACCGCGGTTTCGTTCCTGGTTTGCGCATTTTCGGTTATGGGCATCCCGCCGCTCGGCGGATTTTTCAGCAAGTACGGGGTCATCGCCGGCGCGGCCGCCAGCGGTCATCTCTGGATCACGCTCTCCTTCCTGGCCGCGGCCGTCCTTACCATTGTCTATTTAATGCGCGTATTCATCATGGTCTTCATGGGCACGGCCAGCCTCACCGCCCATCGGACGGAAACTGAGCCGGTGAAAGAAGGTTCGCCGCTCATGGTGTTTTCCGTGGCCCTGCTGGCGTTCCTGTCATTGATCAGCGGCCTTGTCATCGCGCCCTCGTTCGGGTTCGCCAATTCGGCCGCTCAACAAATGCTGGGGTTGATTAAATGACCACGATGCTTTTATGGACAATCCTGACGCCCGCCCTGGCGGGCTTGGTGATCCTGATCGCCGCGCGGATGCCGGCCATATTGCGCGGGGCGCTGGTCCTGATCGCGGCCCTGGCGAACCTGGCCCTGGCCTATAAGCTTTTCGGCAATAATGTCGTCATGAACATGCCCTGGGCGCCTTTCGGCATGGAGTTCAGCCTGCGGCTTTACCATTTCAGCGGTTTTATTTTGCTGGCCGCGGCCGGTTTCTGCCTGGCGATATGCCTTTACGGCCTGCCTTTCATGGCCAAGCGCCGGCATACCGGGCAGTTTTTCGCCTACCTTTTCTTCTCGATCGCCATGACCAACGGCGCGGTCCTGGCCGACAACCTTGTCCTGCTGCTTTTCTTCTGGGAAGGCCTCCTGCTGATGCTCTTCGGGATGATCGCGATCGGGTCAACTGGCGCCCACCGGACCGCGGTCAAGGCCCTGATCATCGTCGGCCTGGCCGACCTGGGCATGATGTTCGGCATCGCCCTTTGCGGCGGGCTGGCCAACACGCTTGCCATATCGAAGATCAACCTGCCCTTGAGCGGGCTGGGGGGCGTGGCCTTCATCTTCCTTATGCTCGGCGCGATCGCCAAGGCCGGCGCGATCCCGTTCCATACCTGGATCCCGGACGCGGCGGTTGACGCGCCATTGCCATTCATGGCCCTCGTGCCGGCCGCCCTGGAAAAACTGCTCGGCATTTATTTCCTCGCGCGCCTTTCGCTGGACATGTTCCAGATGAGCGTCGGCTCGCCCATGACCCACGTTCTGATGATCATCGGCGCGGTGACGATCCTGATCGCGGTGATGATGGCGCTCATCCAGACCGACTACAAGCGCCTGCTGGCCTATCACGCCGTTTCGCAGGTCGGCTACATGATCCTCGGCATCGGCACCGCGCTCCCGGTCGGGATAGTCGGCGGACTTTTCCACATGATAAATCACGCGATGTATAAATGCTGCCTGTTCCTGACCGGCGGCGCGGTTGAAAAGCAGGCCGGCACCACCGACTTGAACAAGCTCAGCGGCCTCGCGCGCAGGATGCCGATTACATTTATTTGTTTTATCGTGGCGGCCGCCTCCATTTCCGGCGTGCCGCCCTTCAACGGGTTCTTTTCAAAGGAGCTTGTCTACGACGGCGCCCTGGAGCGGGGCCAGTGGTATTACTGGGCCGCCCTCCTTGGCTCGTTCCTGACCGCGGCCTCCTTCCTTAAGCTCGGGCATTCCGCATATCTCGGCAAGGCTTCGGCTGAAATAAAGCAGGTCAAGGAAGCGCCCCTGGCGATGCTCGTCCCGATGCTGGTCATCGCCGGCCTGTGCGTTGTGTTCGGAATATGGAACTATTTGCCGCTGCAAAAACTGATCCAGCCGATCCTGGGAGAAAGACTCGCCGGGCATGATTTTTCCGGGTGGCCGCACAGCGTCAAGCTCATTACCCTGACGGCGGTTGCTTTGTTCCTCGCGCTTGGCAATCATCTCTTTGGATTCCTGAAGACCGGCCGCGGGATCGGCGCGGCGGATCACATCCACCACGCGCCCGTCCTTTCATGGTTCTATTCAAAAGCCGAGCGGCGGATGTTTGACCCGTATGAAATCGGCCTGGGCTTTTGCCGGAACCTCGCCTCCGCCGCCTGGGCGGTGGACCGCCTGGTCAATTGGGCCGGCGATGTCTTTACGGTCGGCTTGACCTTGAATGTTTCAAGATGGATCAGCCGGAGGCATACCGGCAGTTATTCGGCCTACCTGTTCTGGTCGTTGGCCGGCCTGGTAGGGGTGATAGTGTGGATTGTGGTTTCTTAAGAAGGTTGTAGGCTGAAGTCTTTTAGACTGAAGGAAAACAAAAATTCTAACAGCCTTCTGCCTTTGTGCCTGTGTGCCTTTTTTATATGATTGGAGAGAAATAACGTGTCGGCATTTTTTTTAATAGCGCCGTTGGCGGCGGTTTTAATCCTTAATCTTCCGTTTGCTTTCCTGCGGAAGTGCGTCATTCCCTTCGGCGTGGCCTTTGCCCTCATGCAGGCCGTGACGGTCATGTTTTTCGCGAACGAACTGGCCGCCCCGGGCGTCCTGCCGCTGGTGGTTGACAACCTGACGCGGGTCATGCTCCTGGCCATCGCCCTGGTCGTGGCCTCGTCCCTCCTGGTCGGGCGGGGGACGATTGATGACGAGATCAAGCGCTGCAATTTTGCCAACCTAGTCCTGCTGGCGATGGTCGGGATGAACGGGGTCGTGCTCTGCGCGGATCTGTTTTCAATTTGCGTTTTTGTTGAAATCGCCGCGGTGGCCTCCTTCATCCTGATCGCCTCCAACAAGAACCGCGCCGGCTTCGAGGGGGCTTTCAAGTATTTCGTCCTCTCCGCGGCCGCCTCCATCGCGATCCTGACGGGCGTGGCCCTGCTTTTCCTTGTTTCCGGCTCAACGAAGTTTTCCGAGGTGGCGCTGGTCATCAGCGCGGCCCCCCGCCAGCCGTTCATCCTCCTGGCGCTGGCATTGTTCCTCGGCGGGCTTTTTATCAAGTCCGGCTTGATGCCCTTTCACGGCTGGGTGCCGGACGCTTATTCCGCGGCGCCCTCGGCGGTCTCGGTGCTCCTGGCCGGGATTGTCACCAAGACGACCGGCGTCTATGTCCTGATGCGGCTGGTGCTGGACGTGCTTGGGTCCAGCGCGCAGTCGCGGGAAATCATGATGCTGGTCGGCGCGCTGACGCTTGCCGGCGCGGCGCTGGCGGCACTGGTCCAGACCAGTTTCAAGCGCATGCTGGCATATTCCAGCATCAGCCAGGTTGGGTACATCATTTTGGCCTTCGGGATCGCCACGCCGCTCGGGATCGCGGGCGCGGTCTTTCACCTCTTCAACCACGCGATCTTCAAGTCGCTGCTTTTTGTCAATGCTGCCGCGGTTGAAAAGCAGGCCGGCGCGCGCGACATGAATGAGCTCGGCGGGCTCGCGGCCCGGATGCCCCTGACGGGCTTCGCCTCGGTGGTCGGGCTTTTGTCAACCGCGGGCGTCCCGCCCCTGGCCGGGTTCTGGAGCAAGCTTGTTATTATACTGGCCTTGTGGCAGGCGGGCTATTATGTTTATGCCTTCATCGCGGTTTTGTTCAGCCTGGTGACGCTGGGGTATTTCCTGGTCATGCAGCGCAAGATTTTCTTCGGCCTCCTGCGCCCGGACTGCGAAAAGGTGAGCGAGGCGATGGAGCTGGCCGTGCCGACCATCCTGCTCACGGCAATAACGATCGGGGTGGGGCTCTTGATACCGTTTATTAAAGGAACGTTTCTCCTGCCGATGGGCGGGATGTGAGGGGAAAGGTTGATGACCCGGGTTCAAAGTTTAAAGTTCACAGTTCAAAGTTGGCGGATTGAATCCATAACTGTGAACCATGAACTCTGAACTATGAACTTTTAACTGAATAACTTGTAAAAGAAAACATGTATTTAGACATAGTCATGCTGGTTTTAATGGTGGCCTGCGCGTTCTGGGCGGTGATGACCCCCAACATGATCAAGGCCGCGATCGGGCTTGCCCTGACGAGCGCCGTATTGTCTATCCTCATGTTCCGGCTCAACGCGCCGCTGGCGGCGGTCTTTGAGCTATCGGTCTGCGCCGGCCTGATCACGGTTGTCTTTATCAGCGTCATCAGCCTGACCCGCCCGCCGCTCGGGGCCGAAAGCGGGGATGGCAAGGCGAAAATTCTCCGCCGGTTCTCTTTATTGCCGGTGCTGGTATTGATCGCGGCTGTGGCGCTTGGTATGCTGAACCTCAAGCCGGATTTCAGCTTGTTGCTGGCCCAGGCGCCCGAGGGCGACATGCGCGTTGTTTTGTGGGGCCAGCGCCAGTTGGATTTGTTCGGGCAGGTGGTTGTCCTGCTGACGGGCATATTCGGAGTGGCGGTGCTGTTCAAGGAGAGAGCCAAGAAGGGGTAGGAAAATAACATGGAAAGCTTGTTCCCATTGTTCGGCGGTCTGGTGGTCGTGCTCATGATTATCGGCTTATACTGCATCCTGGCGGCCGAGAACGTGATCCGCATCATAATCGGGATTGAGGTCCTGACCAAGGCCGCCACGCTGGCGATCGTGCTCGCCGGTTACATGACCGGGCGCGAGGCGCTCGCGCAGTGCCTGGCGATCACGCTCATCATCGTCGAGGTGGCGGTGATCGCGGTCGCCTCCGGCATTATCGTCGGCATTTTCAGGCAGAACGGCTCGTTGAGCACGTCGGAATTGAGGACGTTGAAAGGGTAACAAGGTTTATAAATGATTAACATTGACCAGATTTTATTGACTCCGCCGGCGGCGTTTGTCGTGCTGGTGATCGTCATCGGCCTGCTGGCCTGGCTGGTTTCGCGCCTGACGATCCGTCCGGCCGTTGTCCAGCCCGGGACGCTCAAGGCCTACGCCTGCGGCGAGGACGTCAAGGACCACGCCGCCCGTCCGGATTACGGCCAGTTTTTCCCGTTCGCGTTTTTCTTCACGATCATGCACGTCGTCGCGTTGATTGTCGCCACGGTCCCGGCGGGCAACCTGCACGTTTTCGGCCTGGCGCTCCTTTTCATCGCCGCTTCGGGCATGGGGCTTTTTATTCTTTACCGTAATTAACCCGCGGAAATAAATCATGAGCGTGGCAACAAAAATTATAACCTGGGCGCGGATCAAGTCGCCGTGGATAATCCATTTCAACACCGGCGCCTGCAACGCCTGCGATATCGAGATTGTCGCCTCGCTCACTCCCCGGTTTGACATTGAGCGCTTCGGGGTCCAGTTGAAGGGCACGCCGCGCCATGCCGACGTTCTCGTCTGTTCCGGCCCGGTGACGCGCCAGATCAAGGACAGGATCATCCGCATTTACGAGCAGATGACCCAGCCGAAGTTCGTCGTGGCGGTCGGCACCTGCGCCTGTTCCGGCGGCGTGTTCAAGGGCTGTTATAACGTGGAGGGCGGGATTGACGCCGTGATCCCCGTCTCGGCCTACATTCCGGGCTGTCCCGCCCGGCCGGAGGCGATCATTGACGGCGTGGTTAAATTGCTCGCGTCGTTGAAAACATGATGAAGAACGGAAAAGAACGTAAGAGAAGAATTAAACCACGGATTACACCGATATCACGGATAAAAAGTATGGCTGTCATTCCCATGAAAATGGGAATCCAGAAAAGTTGCGGTTTTGCTGCCTAATTAAAAGTTTCAGGGAAGAATAATGACAGCGGAAATAAAAAAAGAAGAAACAGTCGTTGCTGAACTCCTGGCCAAGTTCCCGTTCCTGGCCGGGCAGGTCCGGGTCCAGCGCGCGCGCCGTATCTGGCTGGAAACCGCCCCGGACAAGTTCAACGAGGTATTCGGGCAGATGGTTGACGGTTTCGGATTCCGGATCCTGTGCACGATCACCGGCCTGGACGAGGGCGACTCCTTCGGCGTTGTTTATCACCTCGCCCGCGAGGACGGCGCGGTTGCCAGCTTGAAGACCAGGATTTTGAAGACCGGCGCTACCTGGAAATCGGTCGGCGAGAGGTTTCCCGGCGGGATCATTTACGAGCGCGAGATCGCCGACCTGCTCGGCCTTCAGTTCGAAGGCCTGCCGCCCGGTTCGCGCTACCCGCTCCCGGACAACTGGCCGGCGGGCGAGTATCCCCTGCGCAAGGATTGGCAGGACACGCGGATCATGCCGAAAGAAGGAGGCGAATCATGAGCAGGATAAAGATTCCGATCGGTCCCCAGCACCCGGCCTTGAAGGAGCCGGAAAGTTTCCTCATCGCGCTCGAGGGCGAAAAGATATACGAGGCCAGCGTGCGGCTCGGGTACAACCACCGCGGCATAGAAAAGGCCTGCGAGCAGCGCACCTATATCCAGGATATTTACCTTGTGGAGCGTGTATGCGGCATCTGCTCCCATTCCCATTCAACCGCGTTCGTGCAGGCCGTGGAGGAGATTGCCGGGCTGCAGATTCCACCGCGCGCGGCGTATATCCGCACCCTGATCGGCGAGCTGGAGCGCATCCACAGCCATCTGCTCTGGCTGGGGGTCGCCGGGCACGAGGTCGGGTTCGACACGCTTTTGATGTACACCTGGCGCGACCGTGAAGTCGTGATGGATCTGCTGGCGGAGATCACCGGCAACCGGGTCAATTACGGGATTAACACGATCGGCGGCGTGCGTCGGGATGTCAGCGCCGTGCAGGTCGCCGATATCAGCAAGGCGTTGGACATCCTCGAGGAACGCACCAGATATTACATCAAGGTCGCGACCGAGGAGGCAACCCTCATCGCGCGCCTTTCCAAGGTGGGGCATCTTTCCAAGGCCGACGCGGTGCGCCTGGGCGCGGTCG
>CAYYWX010000038.1:0-38504 GCA_964475405.1 uncultured Verrucomicrobiota bacterium | reverse complement strand
GCGCAGTAGGCGTTGACCACGCCCGGATCGAACCCCACGCCGAGGATGGCGGTCAACCCCTTTGCCTTGCAGCGGTCCTTGCGCTTCCACTCGTAGTTCGCGTACCAGGGCGGGTTTTCGCAAACCTTGTCCGGCTCCTCGTGGATGGCGGTATCCATGTAAACCGCGCCGGTATTCAGGCAGGCCTCGAGAACGGACATGTTGACGAACGCGTTGCCGAGGTTGATGACGATCTCGGAATTGGTTTCCTTGATCAGCCGGGCGGTCGCCGGGATGTCAAGCGCGTCTATTTGCCGGGCATAAAGCTTGCCGGACTTGTCCTTGAGGTGCTTTTTCCGCTGGATGCTCTGGATGATCTCGCTGCATTTGGAGGGCGTCCGCGACGCGATGCAGATGTCGCCGAGCAGGTCGTTGTTCATTGCGGCCTTGTGGGCCGCCACGTGCGCGACGCCGCCGGCGCCGATGATCAGTACGTTTCTTTTCATGATTACTCCTTATGATAGACTGTCAACATAATCCTTGTATCCGAAATTTCTCACCGTGGCAAGCGTTCCGTCCAGCCGGCGCACGCGGATGCCCGGCATGGGCAGGCCGTTGAACCAGTTCTTCTTTACCATCGTGTAGCCGGCCGCGTCCGCGAAGCGCACCACGCTGCCGGATTTCAGCCTGGTCGCCAGGCGGTATTGGCCGAAAACGTCGCCCGCCAGGCAGGACCTTCCGGCGATCATGATCTTGAATTTTCCTTCTGGCGGCGAGGCGATTTTCGCGCTGGTCCGGTAAATCAGGTGGTCCAGCATGTGCGCTTCGGTTGAGGCGTCAACGATGGCGATGTCCATCTCGTTATGCACCACGTCCAGGACGGTCGTCACGAGCTCCGCGCTCCCGGTGATGGCCGCCTCGCCGGGTTCCAGGTAAACCTGCACGCCGAATTCCCGGCTGAATTCCTTCAATCGCCGGCAGAATTTTTCAAGCGGATAGCCGTCCTTGGTGAAGGCCAGCCCGCCGCCCAGGCTGACCCAATCCAGCTTTTTGAGGAAACCGGAATGATCGCGCCCGATAATATCCAGGGCCGACGAAAAATGCCGGAAGTCGTCGTTTTCGCAGTTGAAATGAAACATCGCGCCGCTGATCAGTGGCGCGATTTCCATGAGCGCCTTTTTGTCGGCAACGCCCAGCCTTGAATATTTCCGGGCCGGGTCCGCAAGGTCATAATGCGAATAACTGATTCCCGGGTTGACCCGCAAGCCTAACTTTAGCCCGCGGACGAGGCCGCGATGCGCCTTTAATTGCGAGATGGAATTGAAGATCACCTTGTCGGCGAATTTCCCCACGGCCTTGACGTCCCGCGCGGAAAAACCGACGCTGTAGGCGTGGACTTCTTTCCCGAATTTTTCATGGCCCAGCCGGGCTTCAAAGAGGGAACTGCTCGTGGTGCCGTCCATGTATTTCCGCATGAGGGGGAAAACGCACCAGGTTGAAAAACATTTCAGGGCCAGGACGGACTTCGCGCCCGAGAGTTCGCGCACGCGCCGGATTATTTTCAGGTTCCGCAGCAGTTTCTTTTCGTCAATCAGGTAATATGGTGTGTTCATGCCGGTCCCGCATATCTCCAGTCTAACAGCCTTTAGTCTTCAACCTTCAATCCATCTTCCATATATATCTTTTGACGGTTTGTCAATCATTTGGACGCCAAAAATTGTAATGCCTCAGTTATGAGGGTAGTTTGTGAACGTCAAAGTTGTCATTCCCGCGAAAGCGGGAATCCAGCTTTGATTTTTCTGGATTCCCGAGCCTTCTACTCCGCCGAAGTAAAGCCTTCTGGCTACGAAGGCTGGATCAGGTCGGGAATGACAATCAGTCCTCATAACTTAGGGGTTACAAAAATTTTATTGACTTATATTTGCGGGCGAAGTAGCTATACGCAACAGGAGTTTATCGGTGTCCGGAACGCCCTTTTCAAGGAAGCCATCAATGTTGACCGATCGGAACGGAATTGTCTGCGCGGGAAACTGGATTGTCGACCGGGTCAAGATCATTGACCGCCTGCCCGGGAAGGGCATGCTCGGCAACATCATTTCCGAGACGCTCTGTACCGGCGGCGCGCCGTTCAACGTGCTGGTTGACCTGGCGAAGATGGGGGTGGACTTTCCCCTGGCGGGGCTGGGCGTCATCGGCAATGACGGCGGCCGGGAATTCATCCGTTCCGTCTGCGCGCCGCTCAAAATCGACATTTCCAACCTGGTTGTCCTGGAAGGCACTTCAACCTCCTACACCGATGTCATGACCGAGGCCGGGACCGGCGTGAGGGTCTTTTATCATTACCGCGGCGCCAACGCCCGGTTCGCGCCGGAACACGTGCCCGTTAAAAAGCTGAAGTTCAAAATATTTCATCTCGGCTATTTGCTCCTGTTGGACGGCATGGATGAGCCCGACCCGGAGTGCGGCACGGTTGCGGCCAGGCTGCTGAAAAATGTCCGGGAGGCAGGGATTAAGACCAGCGTGGACGTGGTCAGCGAGGAGAGCGACCGTTTCCATAAAATCGTGCCGGCCGCGCTGCCCTACGCCGATTACCTGATCCTGAACGAAATTGAGGCCGGCCGGACCACCGGCCATAAGGTAAGGGACGGCAAGGGCAGGCTGATTCCCAGGGCAATCGCGGATTCGGTCGCGGCCCTGCAGGAACGCGGCAACATGGAGCTGGTCGCCGTTCACATGCCGGAAGGCGCGTACATGTGTACCAGGGATGGCAAAAAATATTCCCGCGGTTCGCTTAAATTGCCGGCCAACTACATCAAGGGCACGGTCGGGGCGGGGGACGCCTTCTGCGCCGGGATGCTTTATGGACTGCACGAGGGCTGGACGGCGGCCAAAACGTTGAATCTCGGTTCATGCG
This sequence comes from uncultured Verrucomicrobiota bacterium, assembly GCA_964475405.1. Taxonomy (GTDB): domain Bacteria; phylum Verrucomicrobiota; class Kiritimatiellia; order JAAZAB01; family JAAZAB01; genus JAQUQV01. The sequence continues at coordinate 35,611 of CAYYWX010000038.1, read as the reverse complement.
CGGCGGCCGCCTGTCTCGCGCAGGCGGGCGCCACGGACGGCCTCCTGCCGTTGAACAAGGTAATGGAACTGGGAAATCGTTTCCCGGAGAACGATCCGCCGGTTCCGGTCTAGTTATGAAAATGCAACACGGACTTGTCCAGATATACACCGGCAACGGCAAGGGAAAAACGACGGCGGCCTTCGGCCTGGCGCTGCGCGCGCTCGGCGCCGGCCTGAAAATTTATTTGGCTCAATTCATCAAAAAAGGGTCATACAGCGAAATCAAGGCCCTGCGCCGTTTTCATCCGGACATCGTCGTCCGCCAATGCGGCCGCGGGTGCTTTATCAGGGGCAAACCCGATGCCGCCAATATCCTCTCGGCCCGCAAGGGGTTGAAGGATCTAAACCGGGCCATGACCTGCGGGAAATACGACCTGGTTATTGCCGACGAGATAATCTGCGCCGTGAATGCCGGCCTGATTCCGCTCAAGGAAGTGTTGTGCCTGATTGAAAAAAAACCAGCCGTGGTGGAGCTTGTCTTGACCGGCCGGAACGCGCCGAAGCAGATCGTTAAACGCTCCGACCTTGTGACGGAGATGCGCAAAATCAAACATCCTTTTGACAAGGGCATTCGCGCCCGCAAGGGGATTGAATATTAACCCGGATTTCTCATGCTTTATGTGAGAAATGCGGGCTGACGCGTTATCTTGCCACTTCCCGGAAGGCGTCCGGCAGGAATGAAATCAGGTCCCCGGCGATAAGGGTTTGCTCGGATGTCCCGGCGGCCGCCAGGTCGCCGGCGCGGCCATGCAGATAAACCGCGGCGCGGGACGCGTCAAATGGTTTCATTCCCTGGGCAAGCAATCCACCGAGGAGTCCCGCCAATACATCACCCATCCCTCCGGAAGACATGCCCGGATTGCCGGTCATATTGATTTGTAAAGGCTTGTCCTGCCCGGCGACGATGGTTCCGGCGCCCTTGAGGACGGTCGTGGAATTGGTCAGGGCGCTCGCTTTCCCGGCCGTACCCGCCCGGTTTGACTGGACTTGCGCGGCGGTCATTCCCAAAAGGCGCGCCATTTCGCCCGGATGGGGCGTGATCACCAGTTGTGCCGTCCTTGAGGACAATTTCAAAGCTTCTCCCGCAAACACATTCAGGGCGTCGGCATCCAATACAACCGGGATTTTACTGTCGCGCAAAATCATTTCAACCAGGCGGCGGGTTGCCGGGTGGCGGGTCATTCCCGGCCCGGCCAAGATGGCGCTGAATTCGCCGAGCTTTTTGCCCCATTTTTCCCAGCAGGCTGAATCCAACGATCCGGATTCAGTCTCCGGCGCGCCATGGACCATCGCCTCCGGGACATTGATGGCCACCAAGGGCACCAGCCGTTCCGGCACCACCACCGTGACCAAACCCGCGCCCGAGCGCACCGCGGAGAGCGCCGCGAGTGTCATGGCGCCGCTGTAACCTCCGGCCCCGCCCATTATCAGGATATGACCGTAAGTGCCCTTGTGCGAATTCCTGCCGCGGCGCGGGAAGAGGGGGGAAATATCAGCCGGGGTAATCAATTCAATGTCCGGCTTGATTTTTCCGGTTAAAGCGGAAGGGAGGCCGATATCAACCACCTCAACCCGGCCGACATATTCAAGGGCGCTTTGTTCAACCAGGCCTTTTTTCGGCAGGCCCAGGGTGATGGTCAGGTCGGCGCGGACCGAGTCCCGCTTCGCCATGGCGCTTGGCGACGGCGAGTCGCCCTTGGCGTCGCCCGTGTCGGAATCCAGGCCGGAGGGGATATCAATGGCAACCACCAGGCTTTTCCCGGAGAGCGCATTGATGAACCGGATAGCGGCCGCGGCGACCCCGCGCGCCTTTCCTTCCAGGCCGGTGCCGAGGACTCCGTCAACAATAATTTCCGGACAATATTTGTTTTCGGCGGCCAGCTTATGCCAGTCATTTTCCGATTTTAATTCCTTGAACGGGACCTTGTGCCGGGTCATTTTCTTGAAGTGGCAGAGCGCGTCGCCGCGCAACTTCGCTTTTTCGCCCGCGAGCAGCACCTGGACCGCGAAGCCCGCGTCCTTGAGGAATCTTGCCGCGACAAATGCGTCGCCGCCGTTATTGCCGTGACCGGCGATCAAAAGCGCTTTATTGCCGGCCAGGTGGTGTTCGCGGGAAAGACGGATTACGCCCGCGGCTATTCCTTGCCCGGCCCGTTCCATGAGCAGGGCGCCCGGAACGCCGAATTTCTCAATCGTCAGCCGGTCCAGTTCCCTGATTTTTTCTGTGGAAACGATTTTCATATTGCATTGCTGATCTGAAAGTTACCGGATAGTTTTACCGATCTGATGCAGATCCAATAAGGCGATGATTTCCAGTCGGGTTAATCCCTGCTGTAATTACTTGAAAATAGTGCGTTTAATCATTGTGATGACCAAATTAACCTTTCAGGTCAAAAAAGTCAAATATTATGACTATGGCTTTAATATCCTCGTGCAGTCTTCCGGAACCTGCCGGTTGATATCCCATATCAATCATCAGGTGCGATAATTTCAATTTCAGAATTTTACCTGATTTTGCGGCAATTAATCACATTTGTTGGCTGGCCTGTCAATGGCGCGCCGCTTAATGGCTTACAATAAATTAATTTCCTACATTATTTTATTGACTTACTAATTAAATTATGCTTAACTTTCTCTCATGAAAACTGCTCAAAAAAACGACGCGGTATTATTCTCGGTCAAGGGCCAAGTTGTCATCCCGCGCTGGTTGCGGAAGGAATTTGAAATTGAGGAAGGCACGCGGGCCCTGGTGTATCCGGAAGGCGATCATATCGCGTTAAAACCGGTTACTGCCCGGTATTTTCGCCGTTTACGCGGCTCTTTGAAGGGGACAAAAGCCATGGAGATCTTCCTGAACGAGCGGAAACGCGAGCGGGAGTTGTGATATGGCGACAAAAATCATGGACAGCTGGGCCTTGATGGCGCTTTTTAATGATGAACCGGCGGCTGAACAGGTGGAAGAACTTCTGGCCAAGGCGTCAATTGGGGCGCATACGCTCCTGATGAGTGTCATCAACTGGGGTGAAATTTATTATTCAGTGACGCGCGGCATTTCTCGGGACGCCGCCGAAGTAAAGTCGCTGGAAATTGCGGGAATGCCGATTGAGATTGTCCCAGTGGACGGCATGAATCTGGATTTGGCGCGTCAGGCCGCCATTTACAAGGCCACGAAAAAAATGTCATATGCCGACTGTTTTGCCGCGGCCCTGGCAAAAATCAGGAAAGCGGAACTTGTCACCGGCGACCTGGAATTCAAACAGGTTGAGAACGAAATAAAAATCGGCTGGCTGAGAGGATATTAACCGTTAGCCCGCATTCCTCTTGCCCTTGCCATTTTGGTTCAAGACACCAGCAGGGCGACCGCGGCCGTGTAGGCATGGGTGTGGGAAATGCTGACCAGGACGTTTTTTGTCCCTCGCCGGCGGACAAGTTGCCGGGCGCGCGGGCCGAATTTCGCGACAGGCGCTTTTGAGTCCGAGCAGATAATTTCCAGGTCAAGCCAGCCGAGTTCCCGGCCTATCCCGGTGCCGAACGCCTTGGCAATGGCTTCCTTCGCGGCGAAACGTCCGGCGTAATGAATCCACGGCCGGGGCTTGGCGTCGCAATATGCCTTTTCCGACGGCAGGAAAATGCGGTCAATAAACCTTTTGCCCCGGGTCGCGAGAGTTTTGCGGAAGCGGCGGATGTCAACGATGTCAATCCCCATCCCGGCAAAGTGATCCGGGCTGATGTTTTTTTTATTCCTGGCTTTCATCAGATGCTATTGCGGTAATGCGCCATGGCCGCAAGCATTTCGCGGACGGCCTCCCTGATCCCGACAAACACGGCGCGTGCCACGATGCTGTGGCCGATATTCAGGGTATCCAGGAACGGTATTTCCAGGATGGCAGAAATATTCTCAAGGTTGATCCCGTGCCCGGCGTTGACCTTCAAGCCGATTTCACGGGCATGGCGCGCTCCGTCCATAAGGCGTTTTAATTCCGTCCTTTTTTCCGTTCCTTTTGCGTTGCAGAAAGTGCCGGTGTGCAGTTCCACGTAAGGCGCGCCGACCGCGACCGCGGCGTCCAGCTGCTTTTTGTCGGGTTCAATGAAAAGACTGACCACGATCCCGGCATCGGATAATTTCCGGCAGTTTTCTTTCAGGCTGTTTTTCTGCCCGGCGGCGTCAAGTCCGCCCTCGGTCGTGATTTCCCGGCGTTTTTCCGGCACGATGCAGGCTTCATCCGGCCGGGCCTTGACGGCGATCGCGACGATTTCAGGCACATTGGCCATTTCAAGGTTGAGGGTCGCTTTTTTCAGCGACCGGCGCAAGTCAAACAGGTCGTGATCCTGGATGTGCCGCCGGTCCTCCCGCAGGTGGATGGTGATGCCCGAGGCGCCGGCGGAAACGCACAGCCGGGCCGCCTCGAGGACGCTTGGATAATCCACGCCGCGCGCCTGGCGCAAGGTGGCCACATGGTCAACGTTCACTCCCAGTTTTAAATTGCAGCGCATTATTTTATCATTCCAAGGCGGCGTTTAGCCGCACAGTTATTTATAGCAGTGCGAATTTCGTTTGAAAACGACGTCCTCCTTCGTCTCGCCACAACGGACTTCGGAGGACAAGGCGGCGAACTCAGATCTTGTTTTTTCTCCGCCACCAGCGGATCCGCCTGCTATGTTAAGGGCAGTCAAGGGCCAATCCTCAACTATTTTTCATTCTGTCACGTCCTCTATTCAGAACCATCCGAGAGTTTTCAGGTTTTTTTAAAGGTTTTCGATATCTGCGAAACGCTTGATCACATCCAACCTGCTATTCGATCGTCTCCACGTATCGGGAGAGACCAAGTTTCCGAGTGCGATGGGGTGGACCAAACTGCGGCACGGCGCGGAACGCCAAGGCGGAACCGATCTCACCCCTTCGTGATATGCGTCTGATACTAGTGTTTCGTTTCAATCGTAGCCTTTCAAAATTCCGATCATCTTCGATGATTTCTGAATATTATAAGCCTCTTATCCTGCTTTGAGTTGGGTCTGCGGTAGTTCTTTGTCCAGATAGACACCGGCGTGGAGTTGAGCCTCCAAAGCCAGGCGCCACATGCGTACTCCCAACCGGCGCATACAGGTACTGTGGCTATCTTTTTCTTCTTCGGATTCTTTGCCACTATGCGAGCATAAACCTTATGTTCTTCCTTATCGCAAGCAATCCGAGACCACGCCGCCTGGCACAGCACCTTGCGTACTCGGGCAGGGCCTTGGCGCGTGATATGTCCTTTGCGATCATTGCTTTCGCCACTCTCATGACTGGAAGGAACCACTCCCAGAAAAGCACCGACTTTCTTGCGGTTCCTGAACCGCCGCATATCCCCCATCTCGGTTAAAAACACCATCGCGGTCAGGCTTGCCACCCCCGTCAGTTGTGTATCCAATGCCTCGGCCGCCGTCCGGTAGCGATCCGTCGCCGCCAGCGTCTTCACCGCTTCATCCAATTCTTCTATCTCTTCCTCCAAGGCCGTAATCTGCCGGAGCAAACTGGCTAATGCCGCACGGCCACCTAATGCCAGCTCAGTCCCAGACTCCATGAGCCGCTGCAACCACTGACGGTCGGATATCGTCCAGGCTTTCCCCACCTCCTTTGGCTTCTCCACTTTGTTGCGCTTCAGCAAGGTCCGTACCTGGGTCCGCGCCGCGCTCAATTTGTCAGCCACCTCCAACCGCATCCGTACCACTTCCCGATCATCGCGGGTCTGGAGATCCGGGACCCAGACCTTGGCCAGCTCATTGCCGGCTAAAAGATGTCCTCGCAGTTGCTCCAGAATGTTTTGTGCATCCCGCTCATCGGTCTTGCGTTTCCCTTGCTCTGCACTCTGAGGCATCTTCGTCGGCGCCAGCACGTAGCACTCGATGCCAGCGGCCCCAGCTTCGTCACACAGGCCAAACCCCAGCGAGGAAGCTTCATAGGCCATCACCATGCGTTCTGTCCCGTGTGTGCGAGCTACAAACTTCAGATACTTGAACAGGCTATTTCGCCCCTGCGCCGTATACCGAAATACCCGTGTCTCAGGCGCATCCTTGTTCACCGCAATCCTGGTTGTGATTGAATTGTCATGGACATCAGCGCCGCAAATAACTATCTTTTTCATCGGTCAGTCCTCCTCCTTTTGTTTGTTATGCAATTGAACATCACATAACTATACAATTTCGGCTGGAGGATTGACCACTCTTTCTTGCTTTCTTAACATGGTAACTGTGGCGGAAAATCCGCCACCCGCCGTCGCTCAAGAGCTATGGCGGGCAAGCTGGCGGAACCGAAATTCACCCTGCGGTCCATGCCGCCCAATCGCCGCGGTTGGGCGGGGTGAGAGTTCGTATTGCCTTATTCGTTCCAACTTCTTCGCAAAAATGTATCATGCCTTAATGGAACGATCTAAATAACAACTGATCTGGATTCCCATTTTCATGGGGATGACAAATCCGCGGAAAGCACAGCTACGGTTGCGTTCAGCGATTGACAATCCTGAACATTACAAAGCTGCACCTGCGGCAGGATGCGCTTGACGAGCCCCGAGAGAACGCGGCCCGGGCCGCATTCAACGCAGCAATTGACGCCAAGCCCCGCCAGGGACTGGACGCAATCAATCCATTTTACCGATGAAGTCACCTGTTTGACCATGGCCTGTTTGATTTCCCCGGGAGAGCCGTGCGGCCGGCCGGTCACGTTCGACATCACCGGGATTTGCGGCAGATTGATCCGCACGCCTTCCAGGAGCGCGCTCATCTTGTCGCCGGCCGACTTCATCAGGGAGGAATGATAAGCACCGGCCACGTTGAGCAGGACCGCCTTTTTCGCGCCCGCTTCCTTGACGATCTTTTCGGTCTCCAAAATATTCGACCGGCGTCCCGAAAGCACGGTCTGTTCGGCGGTGTTGTAGTTCGCGATTTCAACCCCGCCCTTTTCAGCCGCCGCGCGCAACTTTTCAGCCGCCAGGCCGATCACGCTCAGCATGGCGCCTTCGTTTTCCTCGCAAGCCGCCTGCATGAAACGCCCGCGCGCCTCCAGGACGCGCAAGCCGTCCTCGAACGACACGGCGCCCGCCAGGTGGAGCGCGGTCCATTCCCCGAGGCTGAGCCCGGCCGCGGCCGTCGCGGAAAAATCATTGCCCTTAATTTTCAGCGCCCGGAAGCAGGCGGCGCTGACGGTGAAGATGGCCGGCTGGCAATGGTTTGATTTCACCAGCTCGGTTTCCGGGCCGTCAAAAATAATTTTCTGCAGGTCGTAACCGAGGATTTCATCGGCCTTCGCGAAAAGCGCGCGGCATTCGGGAAAAGCGGCGGCCAGGTCGCGCCCCATGCCGACGGCTTGCGCGCCCTGTCCGGCGCATAAAATTGCGGTTAAATGTTTCATACATTATAGTTTAAAGTTCACAGTTCAAAGTTTTGTACGTCACAGTTCACCATTCCAGCAATGTCGCGCCCCGGGTAAAGCCCCCGCCAAAAGCGACCAGCAGAACAACGTCATGGCGTTTGAGCACTCCTTGTTGCACGGCTTCGTCAAGCGCAACAGGCACAGAAGCCGCCGACATATTGCCGTAACGCTCAAGATTAAGAAAATATTTTTCAACAGGAGCTCCCAGGCGGTCGCCGATTGCCTGAACGATGCGCATATTGGCCTGGTGGGGAATGATCAAATCGACATCATTAATTGTCATTGAGGCTTTTTTCAGCGTCTCGTTGGCCGCATCCAGCATGGAGTTGACGGCGTACTTGAAGACCTCCTTGCCGGTCATTTTAAGGTAATGCAGGCGGTCTTTTACGGTCTGGGGCGAAGTCGGATGAATGCTCCCTCCGCCCGGAAGGTTCAAGAGGTGGGTCAGGCGGCCGTCGGAAGCGATTGAAGTCGCGAAAATACCGCGCGATCCCGGCCGGCTCCTGATGACGGCCGCCCCGGCGCCGTCGCCGAAAAGGACGCAGGTGGAGCGGTCCTGCCAGTCGGTTATGCAGCTCAGTTTTTCGCTGCCGATCACGAGGGCGGTGTCGGCCGTTCCGCTGGCCACGAATTGCCGGGCAATTTCCAGGCCATAGATGAAACCGGAACACGCGGCCTGGACGTCAAAACAAACCGCCTTGAAGGCCTTGAGTTTTTCCTGCACGAAACAGGCCGTGCTCGGGAAAGGCATGTCGGGGGTGATCGTGGCGACGACGATCAGGTCAATGTCACCGGCCTCAACCCCGGCTTTTTGCATTGCGCGCTGGGCGGCTTTTACCCCCAGGTCGGATGTGACTTCGCCGGGCGCGGCGATATGCCGCTCCCTGATCCCGGTGCGGGTGGTGATCCATTCGTCGGAAGTGTCAACCATCCCGGCCAATTCGGCGTTGGTCAAGATCCGCTCGGGGACATATGACCCGGTGCCAATCACGGAAACCGGACGCAGAGACGTTTTTATCGTATTTTGCTGAACAGAATGCGGACTCACGGCAATCCTCCCACGGTTTTAATTATCATGTCATTTATTTGCTGATTAACGGAATCGCGCGCCACGCGGATCGCGTTAAAAATTGCGCGGGCCGATGACGCGCCATGGCAAATGATGCAAACGCCGTTGACGCCGAGGAGCGGCGCGCCGCCGTACATCTCCGCGTCCATTGTCCGGCGCATTTTATTCAGGGCGCCCTTCAGGCAGATTGTGCCGAATAACCGGACCGGATTGCTGACGAATTCGCGCTTGATCCACGTCCCCACGGCGTGGCCCACGCTTTCACTGGTCTTTAAAATAACGTTGCCGACGAAACCGTCGCACACCGCCACGTCAATATTGCCCTTGAACAAATCATGCCCTTCAATGTTGCCTTTGAAATTCAATCCCGAGGCGGAAAGCAGGCGAAAAGCTTCCTTGGTAATTTCGTTGCCCTTGGTTTCCTCGGTGCCGACGCTCATCAGGCCGATCACCGGCTTGGGCTGGGACAGTATTTCCCGGGCATAGACATGGCCCATCGCGGCGAACTGCAGGAGCATTTTCGGCGAACAGTCGGTATTGGCCCCGGCGTCAATCAGGACAAATGGCTTGTCGGGCGTCGGCATCATCGTGGCGATGGCCGGGCGCTCCACGCCCGGCAGCGTGCGCAATTTAAGGGTGGCGGAGACCACCACCGCGCCGGTGTTGCCCGCGGAAATCATCACCTGGGCCCGGCCGCTTTTGACCAGGTCCATGGCCCGGTTGATGGAGGAATCCTTCTTGTGGCGCACGGCGTTGACCGGCCCTTCTTCCATGCCGATGGATTGCGAGGCGTGAACGATTTCAATCCCGGGCGGGATCCCGCCGCAGGCAAGGCATTCGCGCTTGACCGCATCCTGGTCGCCGACGAGAATGATGCGCTCGATGCCGGAAAGGGAAGAGGCGGCCCGCAAGGCGCCGGCCACGATCTCGCGCGGGGCAAAATCACCGCCCATGGCATCTATGGCAATCTGCATGTGGGGGAAAGCTTTCAATCTTTCACGGTGACCGAAACAACCTGCCGTCCCCGGTAGTATCCGCAGGAGGGACAAACCCGGTGCGGGAGATGCTGTTCGCCGCAGTTCGGGCAAGGCTTGGAAGCCGTCAGGAAAACCTTGTGCGAGCGCTTGCGCATCCGGATTTTGCTCTTGGACATTTTTCTTTTTGGAACCGCCATATTACTTTCTCCTTATTAAAAAGAATTCATTTCATCATGGGAATGACAGACGCGAACAATTGCAATCATGTCTGCGGCTTGGCAAGCTTTACGAGATAATCTTCCCCGTCTTCTCCGATTTCAAACGCAGGGAATCGAGAGCTTCCCACACATTTTTCTTTTCCGGCTTTTTGCATTCGCAGCTTTTGCGGTTAAGGTTGATCCCGCAGCCGCTGCAAAGCCCCCGGCACCCGGCGGAACAAACCGCCACGATCGGGAGAGCAAGAAGAATATCTTCCCGCACATCGGGGGTCAAGTTGATTAATTCATTTTTTGAGGTCAATGGAAAATTGCGGACAAAATCAGGAACAAAAATTTTCCGGGTGAAATTATCGCCGCAACGCGAGCAGGGGCAGGTGATGTTTATCTTCAGCGATCCGTGCACGATCAATTCGCCCGAAACGCACTGCGCGGTCAGGTTATATGCCAGCGCTCCCTCCGGCCGGATGACGCCTTCCTCCTCAATATCCAGGGAAGAGGCGGGCTCCTCGCCGCGAATTGGTTCCGGCTTCTGGCGCAAACGCCCCGTGTCAATAATTAAGGACATGGCTGATTAAGTAGTCGGAAGTCAGGAGTCAGTAGAAAAATCAAAGACCGGATCCGGGAGATTTCCCGGTTCTTGATCCGGGCTTCCGATTCCTGATTCCCATTTTTTTGTTTAATTCCTTTTGGACAAAGTCCGGCACGAATTTTCTCGTGTCGCCGCCGAGGACGGCCACTTCGCGCACCATGCTGGAATTGAGAAAGCTGTAAGATTCTTTCGTCATCATGAAAAGCGTTTCAATGTCCGGCGCCATCTGGCGATTGGTCAGCGCCATTTGAAACTCGTATTCAAAATCGGAAAAGGCGCGCAGTCCGCGGATAATCACATGCGCCCCCTTTTTGCGGATATAGTCCACGAGCAGGCCGTCAAAAACCTCCGCTTCCACCTTGGGGATTTGCGCGCAAAGGCGCCGCGCCATGGCCAGGCGCTCCTCGGCGCTGAACATGGTCGCCTTGCGCGGCTTGGCGGAAATGGCGATGATGATGCGCCCGAACAGGCGCGCGGCCCGCTTGATCAGGTCAATATGCCCCAGCGTCAGGGGATCAAAAGTGCCCGGATAAACCGCCAAGTCTTTCATTCTATGCGCCTTTCTTCTCCTGCCGATACATGCAAATCCGCGTTTCGCCGTAGGACCTTTCCCAGTAAACATCCCACCCCGCGGCCCGGGCCAGGGGCGATTTCACGCCGGACTCAATGATTAAATATCCGTTGCTCCTTAAGATAGACCGGCGGGAAAGATGAAACAAGATTTTTTTTGACCATTCTCCCCCGGCGTCATAAGGCGGGTCGGCAAAAATAATGCCGGGCGCGCAATCATCCGGGCTGTGCATCAAAAAATCCATGGCCTCCGACCTGACGATCAAAGCCTTGCCGGCCGTCGTGTCTTTTCCCGGCCCGGGCACTTCCCCGGATACCAGCCGGGAGGCGTTTTTCCTTAAATACACGAGAACGGAATGGTCGTTTTCCACAAACCACGCCTCCGCCGCCCCGCGGCTCAGTGCTTCCAGCCCGAACGCCCCGGTGCCGGCAAAGAGATCAAGGACGCTTGCGCCGGGAATAACATCCTGCAAGGCCGAAAAAATGGCCGCGCGCACGCGGTCCTGCGTCGGGCGCACCCCCTTTTTGGGCACGTCCAGCAGCCTGCCCCGCCATATTCCGCCTGTGATCCGGATAGACATAATTGATTCTGGATTGAGACAGGTTCTAGGTACAATATTGCCGGGAAAAAGGCAAGCTTCGGTCTTTTTTCCTTATTTCATTTGACAATCGGGCCCTTTTCGGCTTTTTTATGGCATCACATGATCCTGATTGACTTATTAAGTAAAATTCAGGCCGGGAAAATTTCCGCCGTGCAGGCCGCCAAGATCATTGACGGGATGTATGAGCGCGATCTCGGCTTTGCCCGGATTGACCTTGACCGGCATAAAAGATGCGGGTTGCCGGAAGTGATTTATTGCCCGGGCAAAACCGGCCGGCAGATCGCCTTGATCATGGCGGCGATGGCCAGGGCCGGCCACAATGTCCTGGCGACGAGGGCCACACCGGAGCAGTACAAGATCATAAAAAAAACCCACCGCCGGGCGGCTTATAACAAGCCGGCCAGGACAATTACCCTGCTGATAAGCCGTCCGCCGGATCTTTCCGGCCAGGTTGCGATTGTCTGCGCAGGGACATCCGATATTCCCGTGGCGGAGGAGGCGGCGGTGACGGCCGAGTTCCTGGGCGCGCGGGTTGCCAGGATTTACGATGCCGGCGTGGCGGGTTTGCACCGCATTTTCAAGCATTTGCCGTTGCTGAAAAAATCGGACGTGATCGTGGTCGCGGCCGGGATGGAAGGCGCTTTGCCCTCGGTGGTCGGCGGCCTGGTTGACCGGCCGATCATCGCCGTGCCGACCAGCGTCGGATACGGAACCAACCTGAAGGGATTCGCGCCTTTGCTGGCGATGCTCAATTCCTGCGTTCCGGGCATCAGCGTGGTTAATATTGACAACGGGTTCAGCGCCGGCGTGGCCGCGGCGATGATCGCCCGCAGGGGGAAGCCGGAGGCCGGGGATCAGGGGGCAGAGATCAGGGGGCAGAGGTCAGTGTTCAGAGATCGGAAATCACCATGAAAATAATTTATTTTGACGGAGTGGGCGGGGCGAGCGGGGACATGATCCTGGCCTGCCTCCTGGACCTGGGGGCGGATCTCGGGAAAATCCGGGCCGGCCTGGGGAAAATGGTCAAGGACCGGTTTTCCATCGAGGCCGGGCGTGTCCGGCAAAACGGATTGAGGGGGTTGCGCGTCAAGGTGCATGTCCCAAGCCACGGCCAGCACGGCCATGAACATCACGCCCGCAACCTGGGCGACATTGAAAAGCTTATTAACGGCAGCGGGCTTTCGTCTTCGGTCAAGGAAAACGCCGTCAGCGTTTTCCGCCGGCTGGCCAATGCCGAGGCCAGGGTGCATGGAGTCAAATCTTCGGCAATCCATTTCCATGAAGTCGGCGCCATGGATTCAATCATTGATATTGTCGGCTCCTGCATCGCGTTTGAGCAGATCGGCGCGGAGGGCGTCGCGGTCGGGCCGCTTCCGCTGGGGCAGGGAACGATAAAATGCGCCCATGGCATTTTGCCGTCGCCCGCTCCGGCCACGGTTGAGCTGTTGAAGGGATTTGCGGTCGAACAGACCGGGGAAAAATATGAATTGGTAACGCCGACCGGGGCCGCCCTTTTGACGACGTGGAAGAACACCGGCCATGTGCCGGCCGGCGCCGTCATAAGCCGCGCCGGTTATGGCTTCGGCCATTTTGAGCTTAAGAGCCGTCCCAATTTTATCCGCGCCATTCTCTTTGAGCGTCCGAAAGCGGATGAGAACAGGAAACAATGCCTGGTGCTGGAATGCAACCTTGACGACCTGACGCCGGAGCTTACCGGCCACCTTGCCGGCCGGATAATGGAAAAGGGTGCCCTGGATGCTTTTTTGACGCCGGTCCAGATGAAAAAGAACAGGCCCGGAGTGATCCTGACCGTTCTTTGTTCTCCTGACCGGCGGGATGAAATGCTTGATTTAATTTTCCGCGAAAGCACGACTTTCGGCGTGCGGGAATATACTGTTGCCCGCACGGTGCTGGCGCGGCGTTTTGAAACGGTTAAAACTCCCCATGGCAAAGTGCGTGTTAAAATCGGCTCGTGGCAGGGCCGGGAAATTACCCGCGCGCCGGAATACGAGGATTGCCGGCGGCTGGCGGAGAAGGCTAAAATACCGGTCCGTAAAATTTATGCCGAGGCATTGGCGTCCTGGAAAAAGCGCAAGGCATAAACAACAATCGACTTTTCCCCGCATTCGTTTCAAGGATAAGAAATTTCGCCCTGAAAGACATGCGCTGCCGGGCCGAGGAGCGTGATGTTTTCCACACTGTCCCCGTTTCTCTTAAAATCAACCTCCAGGGTATCGCCGTGCCGGCAGGTCACCTGCGCCGGCTGCGCCAGTTGGTTGTTCAGGACGGCGACAATGGCGCAGGCCGTGATGCCGGTGCCGCAGGCCGGGGTTTCCGCCTCAACGCCCCTTTCATAAGTTCTTACATTCAATGAGTGCTTGCCGGTAACCTGCATGTAATCAACATTGGCGCCTTGCGGCGCAAACTCTTCGTGCCGGCGCAGGAGCGGTCCCATCTGCCGCAAGTCAACCTTTTCAAGGTCATCGGTCGCGATGACAACATGCGGCACGCCGGTATTGATATAATTGCAGAGCACGGCTTGGCCGGCGGCCTGGACCTGAAAATTTAGCCGGATGCCGGAAGCAAGCGGCATGGCAACCCGCACGCCGTTTTTCATGATGGAGGCCTTCAGGATGCCGGCCCGGGTTTTTACGGTCATTTCCCCGCCGGCGATGCCGAGGTCATTCGCAAGCCGCGCAGCGCAGCGCAGTCCGTTTCCGCACATATCGGCTTCGTAACCGTCCGGATTGAAAAAGCGCATGGCAAAAGAGGCGTCGTCCGAAGACTGCAGAAGAATCAGTCCTTCGGCGCCGACGCCATCATGGCGGGAACAGATTTGGCTGATCCGGCGATGGTCCGCGGCCGGAAATTTTAAAGGACGGTCGTCAACCAGGATAAAATCATTGCCGGCGCCGTGCATTTTCCAGAATTTTATTGTCATCAGGTAAGTCCCGTGAAATTGAAAAAAAAGGCCGGGGCAAGCCGCCCCGGCCTTTTTTATAGAAACATTATCAGTAATTTATTGCGGCTTTATGAGAGAATAGCAACCTTGGCGACCTTGGCTACTCTGAACTTGACGACTCTCTTGGCCGGAATGTCAATGATCTCGCCCGTGGCCGGATTGCGACCTTTGCGGGCCTTGCGGTTAACCAGCACAAGTTTGCCGAGACCGGGAACCGTAAATTTGTCCTTTGCACCCTTGTAAGCCATGGTTGCAAGTGCCTCAAGCGCGGCGGTTGCCTGTTTCTTCGTGATACCGGCGGCTTCTGCGACTCCCTTGATGATCTCGCTTTTTGTTTTGGACTTCGCCATCTGAATATCCTCCTATGTTTTTTTTGTTTTACCGGGCGCCAGCAACGCGTGGTTATTTGCTGAATCCATCAGCATTGATAGCCTCGGTATTGTTCTGGATTCATGAAAAACCATATATTCCCGCATATTGCAAGTAAAAAAATGTTTTTTTTTATTTCAGCGGTGCTATCATTCCGCCGGATCAAGATGTTAAATATCAATAAAATCGTGGTCGGCGCCTTTGATGTCAATTGTTACCTTGTCTGGACCAGGGACCTTGACGCGCTGATTATTGATCCGGGCGCGGACGCCGAAGCAATACTGAAAATCATCAATCATTACCGGTTGAAGGTGCGGGCCTATCTGATCACCCACGGCCACATTGACCATATCAGCGCCCTGGACGGGCTTTGGGCGCGGGCAAAAGCTCCCATAGCCATGCATGCCGCCGACGCCAGGTGGGCGTTTGCCCCGGCCAACCAAATGCCGCCTTACTATCCCGCGCCGGTCCGGCAGGTTGACATTGAACAAGTTCTCAAGGGCGGGGAAAAATTAGAGGAAGCCGGCCTAAGTTATGAAGTCATCGCCACGCCGAGGCATTCGCCGGGCGGTGTTTGTTATTATTTCCCGGGCGAGGATACCCTGTTTTCAGGCGATACGCTTTTTCGGGACACCGTGGGCAGGACCGATTTTCCGGGCGGGAACATGAAGCAATTGACCGATTCCTTGCATATTCTGGCTGCCCTGCCGCCGCGGACAAAAGTTTATCCCGGTCACGGCCCGGAAACAACAATTGCCCGCGAGATTGAATGCAATCCTTTCCTGACAAGCCGCTGAATATTTTCCGCTCAGGCCGATCGCCGGCGGAGAAAATAAATGCAAAAAAAGCAATCAGGCAAACCTTAAAAAAAATATTGACAATCGGCAAGAAAAGAAGACAATTTCCCTAAAAAGTATAACAGTCAACCGGTATATGCAAAGATGTTCATCAAACCCGTCATGCGCTATTTAATTTCGGCCGTGTGCGCGGTCATTTATTGCGTGAACGCGCAGTTTGCCGGGGCGACAACCATTGAATCAGGGCAATGGTGTTCGGATTACCTTGAATCCTGGTGGTGGTGGGGTTACGAAGAAAGGTCCGCCACCTATAACTTTTTTGCCCAGCCCTATGAAACTGTCATCATCCGGATCGGCCATGATGAGCATTACCAGTATCCCGATTTTGTAATTCATAATCCTGACGGAAGCACCGCGACCTGGACGCCGATCAGCACCTCGGGCGTTACGAACGAATTCCACATGATGGCGACCAATTACGGCTGGTATGATTTTGTGTGCAGCCTTCCAACTATCACAAACACCTTTACCAACCTCTATACGTCTTATAATTGTTCCTTGCTCCGCATACCCCACATACCGCTGTCTGATCAAGACCTGGATGTTGGCACGCTCCCGATCGGGGACTCAAAAGTCGGCGACATTAATGTCAGCGCCGACCTTGACGCCGGATTCTTTGCGGTAACGAACAGCCGCAGCACGATGCAGATCCGCATGGGGCAGAAAGATTATCCGCTTGTGCCGAATATCCAGATTTATGATCCCAACGGCACGCCGGTAACCAATGATTTCCCCACCGATTACCGGTCGGAGATCACCGCCACGCTGACCAACCTGGGCATCTACACCGTGGTTTGTTCCGACAAGTTCAACGCCAAGGGACAGTACGCCCTGACCATGGTGCAGGTCCCGGGCGCGATTGCCGGCTCCGATGCCGACTTTGGCGCGATCATCAGCGGAGAAAGAAGGCAGGGGACGATAAATCAGCCGGGCGACCTTGATCTTGCCATGTTTAACGCCGTCAGCGGCGACGTGGTCCGCATAACCATGTCCAAGGAGGCCGGCGTGGATTTGAATCCGGTGCTTGAATTCTACGATCCGGCCGGCGTGCAGCTGGCGCGGACAACGGATGTTTTTGAAACCAGCGCGGTCATCACCAACTACACGATCATGTCCAACGGCTTCTACAGCGTCATTTGCAAGGACAAGGAGGATCGTTCCGACGTTGTCTACACGCTCGAAATGGATTTTATGCCCGGGAGTCCCAGCATCGCCAATCTTCCCTCCGCGCCCACTACAATTTCCGCTTCCCAGGGATCCTATTCAAACCGCATTGACGCGACGTGGAGTTCGGCCGCGGCCAGCGGCGCGACCGGTTATGATCTCTGGCGCAGTTACGGAACCAACATTGCCATCCAGATTTGCACAAATTTATTGACCCTTACTTACGCGGATTATGATGTTTCCGCCGGCCAGCATTATTATTACAAGGTCAAATCGCGAAATTCCTACGGCACCAGCACTAATTTCAGCCCGAGCGCCGAGGGCTACTGCGGCGCGGCAACGGCGACAGCGAGCCGCAAAGTCTTCCTGGTAGGCATTGACAATTATTCCGCCTCTTACGGGCCGAGTTCGCTGACAACCTGCACCAATGATGTCATCGGCATGCGCGACATATTTTTCCTTGGCGATCCTTCCAACCGCTGGGCTTCAACAAATATGACCATGTACACCGACAAGCAGGCGACCAAGCTGACCATCCAGAATGCCCTGCATTCAATGGCCGCGGCCAGCAGCGCCGGCGACATCGCGGTTTATGTCCATTCAAGCCACGGCGGCACCTCGGGCGGGGCGTCTTTCCTCTGCACTTATGACGCCGATTATACCGCCGCGGAATTCGGGGGCGACCTGACCTTGTTCAACAGCGAGGCAACGATCATCGTGATTCTCGACGCCTGTTACTCGGGGGGCATGTACCGGTTTAAAAATTCACCGCCGCCGCCATGGAATTTTGCCGAGGAGGCCATGGTGAGCTATAAGGCGATCAAGACGGCCCAGTTAAAAAGCCTCGGGCTGGCGGTTCCCAAGGAACTGGGCCAGAACATAGCCTTTATGACCGCCTCGGACTATGACGAGGTCAGCTATACCAGCTCATTCTACAGCCGCTATATCGGGTATTTAATCCAGGGCTGCAGCGTGCCATCCGTTGATACCAACAGCAGCGGCCAGTATAGTTTCCTTGAACTGCATAATTATGCCGCCGAAAAATCACTGGCCGAGCAACCTTCCCAGCATGCCCAGACTTTTCACTCTTCCCGTCTTGACAGCACCATTGCCCGCGCGGCCGGCACCAACCAGGCTGTTACAACCCGGTTAAGATACAACGATTTTGACGGCGACGGCGCTTCCGACCTTGCCGTCTATAACACCGCAAACGGCAACTGGCGTATCGGGTCCGTGCATCTCTGGAAACTGCTGGGCTGGGATATTCCGTGGGGCGGTTCGGGTTACCTGCCGGTCAACGGCGATTATGACGGCGACCGGACCACGGACCTCGCGGTCTACAGCGAAACACAGGGATTATGGAGCATTGCCTCCCTGAGCCGCTGGGCGGTGATTGTTCCTGTCTCCTCGTTTGGCGGTCCGAACTTTGCGCCGGTTTGTGGGGATTATAACGGCGATGGAATCTATGACGTCGCCCTTTACCAGTATCCGGAAGGGTTCTGGTATATTGTCACTTCCCTGGGGGTTCCGCTGGTCTGGGGTACAACGCTTACCGGGACGGGATTCGTCCCGGTTTCCGGCGATTATGACGGTGACTATGTATCCGACCTCGCCATGTACAGTCCATCTTCCGGATATTGGTACATCATGGCCATGACCGGCACAACGATCACCTGGGGCACTTATTGGGGGGTGGCGAACGCCACGCCGGTTTCGGGCGATTTTGACGGCGACGGCTATTCCGACCTGGCGATTTACCAGGAATCAACCGGGTTGTGGTATATCTGGTCCTTGAAGCGCGCGGCGCTTATTGCCAACGCGCTCTACTTCGGCGGCCCGGGGTTTGTGCCCGTGCCGGGCGACTATGACGGTGATGGCTCCTGCGACCTTGTTCTCTACCAGCAAAGCACGGGCAACTGGTACCTGCGCACCGTGAACGGCTCGGCCAGCGCCGTCATTTCCTTCGGCGGTCCGGGTTACGTTTCTGTCCAGCCCACCTGGTAACACATAGTCGGAGTCCTGACGGTTTTTTAATCCGACTTCTGACTCTTTCAACGTCAATTCAAAGCCATCAGGGCGCATTTTGCCAGGAGGGCGGCGCCGACCGGGAGGATGCGGTCGTCGGCGTCAAAACGGTTATTGTGCAAAACAAGGCAATTTTTACCGGAACGGATGCCGATCCGGGCCATTGCTCCGGGAACCCGGTGCAGGTAATAAGAAAAGTCCTCCCCGCCCATTGACGGGATCGTAATGCCCGCCGGTATTTGCATTTCCCGGGCCGCCGTGTTGAACAAGGCGGCCATTTTTTTGTCGTTAATCGTCGCCGGCACTCTTTTTTCGTAATCAATTTTACCTTTCGCGCCGTGCGCCGAGCAAATGCCCCCGACAAT
The DNA here is from genome assembly GCA_964475405.1 of uncultured Verrucomicrobiota bacterium. GTDB lineage: Bacteria > Verrucomicrobiota > Kiritimatiellia > JAAZAB01 > JAAZAB01 > JAQUQV01. The sequence continues at coordinate 16,398 of CAYYWX010000038.1, read as the reverse complement.
TTCCCGCATCCGCCGGATAATGGTTGCCTGGACTCTTCTGTCAAACGTGCGCACTGTTCCCTCCATGACAACCCGGTCGGGAATGATGTTGAAAGCCGACCCGCCGTGGACCTCGCAGACCGAAATCACGCGCGCGTCCGTGCCGCGCAGGTTGCGTTCAATGCTTTGCAGGCCGCTGTAAACCTCGTGGGCCACCAGGACCGGGTCAATGCATTTAAAGTGAACCGCCCCGTGCCCGCCGCGTCCCGTGATTTCAATCTTGAACCGGTCGGCGGCGGCCCAGACCGGCCCGGCGGGGCAGTTTATTTTTCCAAAATCAATTTCCGGCATTATGTGGAGGGCGAAAATGGCGTCAACTTCCGGGTTTTCAAGGCAGCCGGCGCGGATCATGCTCAGGGCGCCGTCCAGCCGCTCCTCCGCCGGCTGGAAAATGAATTTTACCTGGCCTTTTATCCGGTCTTGCAGGCGCTTGAGGATCATGGCCGCCCCGAGGCACATCGCGATGTTGGCGTCGTGGCCGCAGGCGTGCATGACGCCGGCTTGGCGCGATTTATAGGGCAGGGCGCTTTCTTCCTGGATCGGCAGCGCGTCAATATCCGCCCGGAGCGCGGCGGTTTTGCCCTTGCCCTGCGCGCCCTGCAGGAAGCCGACCACGCCGGTTTTCGCCACCGGCGAGCGCACCTTGTCCAGGCCGATCTTTTTCAAGGCCGCGGTAATTTTACGGCAGGTTCGTTTTTCCTCAAAGCCCAGCTCGGGGTGCGCGTGGATATCGTGCCTGATATCCGCGAGTTTTCCGGAGATTTGCGCCGATATTTTTTTGATTTCATCGTTCAATGACATGGAATAATCCTCCCTTAGAAAATTATTCAGGCGGATAGGCGGCCTGTAACATGAATGATCGCAAGCAAACACGATTAATGAAGAAAAGTCAATGTTAACCCGGACATGATCTTGGCGCCGGAACCCGCGTGTTTTCTTTATTTGACATCGCTTATTTCCAAGTATATCATAATTGACAAACAGATCGGCTTGAACAATTAGCGCGGTTTTTTAGATATGAAAATCATGATTGCCGGGCAGGATTGCACGAAAGAGCTGGGCGGGGAAATACAGGAAAGGGCCGCCGCGTTGAAAAAATTAACGGGCCGCGCGGCGCCGCCGCAGGTTTCCACCGAAATCGGCGCGCTCGCGCTTCATAAGGCCTCTTCCGACGCGGATTATTTGAATCATTTTGCCAGGCTGCTCCGCTACCGCGACGCCTTTGACACTTATGATTTTGATATTCCCCGCAGGCCCGGCCTGGCAGGCGCGATCATGGCGAAAATCAAAAAAATGCTCTGGAAACTGCTGCGTTACCAGCACGACCGGATCGCCTTCCGCCAGAACCTGATCAACGGCCTTTTTACCAGCGCGGTTGAATTTGAAATGGCCGAAAGAAAGAAAGCGGACGATGCGCTGGCCGGTCGCCTGGACAGGGTGGAGACGCTTCTTGTTAAATCGTTGGAAAAATGAATATTCACCAGATATTGGCCGGATTTGCTGACGGCGACGCCATTTCCGGCGAAGCCATCCAGTTGCGGAAGATATTGCGCAATTGGGGGTGCGAGTCGGAAATTTTTTGCGACCCGGCAAATGTCTCGCCGAGCCTGCATGCTGAATGCCGGCCGCTTGATGAATACGCGGCGGCGGCCGATGACGTATGCCTCCACCATTACGGGATCAATTCTCCTTCCACCGACCTGTTCCTGGCTTCCGCCTCAAAGAAAATAATCATTTATCACAACATCACGCCGGCCGAATATTTTGAGGGTTTTGACGATGCGGTCGCGGAACAGCTGCGCGCCGGACGCAAGAGGTTGCGCGATATCTGCCGCTACGTGGACGGGGTCTGGACCGTATCCCATTTTAACGCCTCCGAACTGAAGGAGCTGGGCATTGAAAACGTGCATGTTTTCCCGCTCCTTTTTTCTTCCCGGACCCTGGACCTGGTCCCGGAGCCTTTGATTATCAACAAGTTCAGCGATGAACTGAAAAACATTCTGTTTGTCGGGCGGATTGCTCCCAACAAGCGGATCGAGGATTTGATAATGGCGTTTGCCTGGTACCACAAGACCATGAATCCTTTCAGCCGGCTGTTGATCGTGGGCTCCAACCGCAGCGCGCCGCGTTATTACGCCATGTTGCGGATGCTGGCCGGCGACCTTGACCTGCCGAATGTCTGCTTTGAGGGGTTTGCCGCGCCGGCCGGGCTCGCGGCCTATTATCGGATCGCGGACGTGTATGTCTGCCCGAGCATCCATGAAGGTTATTGCCTGCCGCTTGTCGAGGCGATGCACTGCGAGGTGCCGGTCATTGCCCGTTCGGCCGGCGGCATGCCCGAGGCCATGGACGGGGCCGGCGTCATGTATTCCGGGCTGGACGAGGTGCAGCTGGCTGAATTAATCAACCGGGTGCTCGGCGATCACAAGTTGGCCGGGACAATCCTGGATTCACAGCGCGCGCGCGTGGAAAAGTTGAAGACCAGGTCGCCGGACAGGGAGCTTCAACAACTCCTGGCCGCCTGGCTTCCTTCCCCCGGCGGCCGGGGAGCGTCGCCAAAGGCGAGCAGCGGAAAATGATTGATTCCATCGCCATTTATTTTATCCACGGCTTTATTATTCTCGGCGCGGTTGTGCTCTTTTTTTTTGCGGGTTGCCGGCCGTTGGATGAAAAAAATCCAAAAACCGCCTGCGCGCGGCCGGCTTCCGGCGCCTTCGATGCGACCAATGCGTTTATTGAGCTCAAGGCGCTGACGGCGATCGCGCCGCGGCATTCCGGTTCGCCGGGCGCCCGAAAGGCGGCGGAACACCTGCTCTCCAGGCTGCGCGCCGCGGGCATTCAATCTTCCCTGGACGAGTTCAAGGATGAAACACCGGCCGGCCAGGCGCTTTTCCGGAATGTGATCGGCGTTCTGCCCGGCCGGCCGGGCGGGGCGTGGATCGTTGTCGGCGCGCATTATGACACCAAGGCCGGCATTGCGGATAATTTTCAGGGCGCAAATGATTCCGGGTCGGGCGCCGGCGTCCTGCTTGAACTGGCGCGGGTGATCAAGGGCGGTTCCTCCCTGCCGGTGAATTTCATGTTTGCCTTTTTTGACGGTGAGGAATGCCTGCGGAGCTACCAGAAAAACGACGGGCTGCACGGCAGTCGCCGGCTGGTGGAGCAGCTCGTCCGGGACGGCCGCGCCGCGCAAGTGCGCGCGGTGATAATTCTTGACATGGTCGGGGACCGCGACTTGAACATCACCATCCCGCACAACAGCGCCTTGAGCCTTGTGTCGGCGCTGTTCAGCGCGGCGCAAGCCGAGGGGACGCGCGATAAGTTTTCGCTCTGGTTGATGCCGATCCTGGATGATCATGCGCCCTTCCTTTCGGCCGGGATGCCGGCGATTGACATCATTGATTTTGAATACGGCTCGGCGCGCGGGAAAAACGATTACTGGCATACCCCGCAAGACACCGTGGATAAATTAAGCGCCCAAAGCCTGGAAATAGTGGGGAAAACGGTCCTGCGCATGCTCGACGGCCTGGTGGCTGCCCAATCAGGCGCGGTTCAGGGCGGCAAATCGCTTGAATGAGCGGTCATAAGACCGCTCAACCTCGTCCGGGAAAGCGCAGGCCGGAAGCTCGCTCATCCCCAGGTGATAACGCAGGCACGCGCAACAATTCCCTTTCCGCGGGCATGGCTCGTAGGTGCAATTGCAGCCGGCGCGATTGGCTTTTATATTCTGGCAGGCATTCATTGGTTGCTCCCTCCCGATTCAGGTCCTGGCAGGCGTTTGTTTTTTTCTGCGGCCCGTTGACGGGCCAATTTATCAAGTATTTCAAAGGACGGAAAAATTTCGGTCGTTTTGCGGTTTGGCAATTCGGCCGCGTATTGTTTCCAGAGCAGCAATGCCTTCGCCCGCAAATCGGCGGCGGTACCCGGCGGGGCGCCCGGCGCGCCGCCGCCATGGCTTTGATACAAAAGACCCTCAATCCAGGCGATAGCGTCAGCCGGGGGCAGCCCGGCGATGTTGAATTGATCGCATTTGCCCAGGTATGCCTCAAAACTTGTCAGCGTTTTTAATTGCGGCTCGACCGAGATCATTTTATCAAATAATTTCAGCGCGGTCCGGTCGTCGCCGTAGAGATGGAAAACAAAAACGGCTTCCGACAGGAAATTAACATAGGCCGAACGTAATAAATCCAGGGGTTGGCGTTTCAGTGCGTCCTCAAAAGCCTTTATCGTTCCGGGCAGGAGGTCAAGTCGCGGCGTTGTGACGTAGGGCGTGATTTCCGGGTCCATGAAAAGCCGGCCATGCAGGAACTCCGCCGCCATTGCCTGGCAAATCATGTGGTCGCAGAGCGAAGTATCCTTGCCGGCGGCGGCGAGCCGCAGGCCGCGATAAGCCCAGTAAAGGGCGTGCGTTTCCGGCAGGCGCCAGTCCAGTTGTCCGTAATATTGTTCAATGGATTGCATGATTCCCGGGAACAACTTGTATTCCGCGCGCGTTTTTTTGGCGATTGAATCAGGTTGCGCGTAATCCGGGCGCGGTCCGTGGAAAAGATCATCCATTTCCCCCGCCAGTTTCTGTTTGTAATAAACGTGCGCATTGTCCCATGACTGGCCGATTTTATGCTGGTACAGCCAGCCCAGTTCCATGTACAGGGACGGCTCGCCGGGATTGTAGTGGAGGCCGTTATCGCGCAGGAGCTGGAGGCCGTTTTTGACCCAGAGCCAGCGGTGTTCCGGGTTCGCGTAGAGGATGCTGATGTTGTAGGCCATGTTCCAGGCATGGAAAGCCCAGACCGTCGCGAACTGCGGCTCCAGTTCGGTGATCCAGCCGGCCAGTTGCGCGATTTCAAATACTTTGCCCTCCTTCTGCAGGCCGATCAAACGCATCCATAATATATCCACCACCAGCCCGCGAAAGCCGCCGAGGGCAACGGTGGTCAGGACAACAAACGGCGGATTATTGGCGCCCTGGTCCGGCAAGGCGATGTTCTGCCGTTCCCCGGTCCCGGTTCCTTCGGACTGAACCCGGGACGAAGGCAATCCGAGGCGCGTCTGCCTGGCCGCCCAGAAAAAAATTGCCGCGGCCGCCATGAGCATAAAAACATATTTTTTTTTCATTATTTCACGAACCCGGCAGACCGACTTCCCGCCGGCTCAGACATCCGGCGCCGATCAGCAGCAGAATCAGGGGATACAAACCGCAAAGAACGGCGCAAGCCTCGCCGGCAAGACTCCATGGAATGAACAGGTTGTCCGGCAGGAAAGAGAGGGGATCAAAACGTTCAAGCGGCGACAGGATAAACGTGAAAACCCGGAATAAAACGCGCACCAGGTCATTCATCATCAAGGCGAAGGTTGAAACCTGCGCGGGAGACGGGTCGGTTAAAAGGCCCTTTTCGGCAAGCTGCCTCACGAATCCGCCGGAAAAAACCACGGCCAGCAATCCCAGGGACGCAAAAACCGCAACGGGGAAAGTGAACAAGGTCCCGGCAATCATTCCCAGCGAGGTGAAAAAAGCCAGCCGCGCAAACCCGATGATCAGGCCGCGCAGGAGATTCGCCTCAAAACTGCTTTCCGGGATTAACAGGCACAGGTCAGTGTCGGATGGAAAGAAAACGGTAACGGCCGGGTTGCCCTGCATATTCCGGTATTCAAGATTCAGGACGCGCGCCGGGTTTATTTTAGGGAGATCAAGGTAAACTGCCATGCTCGGGCTGCTGGCGAGCGCCTTGTTGAGGAGATCGGGCTGTGTGTCGGTGGATGCGCGCCAGATGCCGGCCACCGGCGCCCCGTGCGAAAACGGGGAGGGAATAAACCTGAATTTAAGCAGGGCGAATTGCGCGCCGGCGGAATGGCGGGCAATGTCAAAACTCCAGCGATGGCTTTGCCCGGGACTGATCGCGGCCTGGAAACTTTGCCGGCCTGGGATTTTCAGCGGCTGAACGGTGTGATAAACGGCGGTGATGTCACGGCGCAAATCCCTTTGGCCGGCCTTGCCCGCCGCCGGCGGCGGAAGGGTCCAGTTGATCATGCTCCAGATTAACGCCCCCCCGAGCGCAAGCAGGATAAGATTAACCGCCATCAGCCCGAGCAATTTACCGGCCCAGATTTGAACGGAACTCAGCGGCTTGGTGACTAAAAGCTGCATCTGGCGTTCGCCGATCTCCAGCGCGATTGCCCCGGCCCCGCACCAGGTCGCCGTGAGCGACAAGACGAACATCAACAGGCCGAAAGAGTAATTAATAAAGATAAGCGACTGGCTTTCCGGCGTGCCGTCGCCCTTGATCACAAAAGGCAGGCCGATTATGACCGCGCCGAGCGCCGCCGCCGCGGCGGCGATTACACGGGAACGGATCGCGGCGCGGATGGTAAAAGCGGCAATGGACGCTATTTTTCGCATTGCTTTTCTCCGGCCAGGAAAGGGGCGATTTTCTCCGTATAAGCGACCCCGCTCGGGCTTGTTTTTCCGGGCTGGGCCCGGGCGACTGTTTCAAGAAAAAATTGCTCCAGTGTTTTGCGGGGGTGGTCCGTCTGGGGGGTGGTCCCGGTTTTCCGGAGCATGAAGGATTGAATGGCCCGGATCTGTTCCGCCGAGGCGGACGGGACGCAGAACCGGTAAACAGCCTCGTTTTCGAGCAGTTCATTCAGGCGGCCTTGGACAATAATCTTTCCATTGTCCATGATTACCACCCGCCGGCATACGCTTTCCACGTCGGCCAGGAGATGGGACGAAATCAACACTGTTTTGCCGCGTCCGGCAAGGGTCACGATCAGATCCTTGACCTGGCGGCAGCCGACCGGGTCCAGGCCGGAGGTCGGCTCATCGAGGATAATAAGGTCAGGATCGTTTACCAGCGCCTGGGCAAGGCCGATGCGGCGTAACATGCCTTTTGAAAATTCGCCGACGCGGCGCTCGGAGGCATGCTGCAGTCCCGACATTTCCAGAAGCTGTTCAGCGCGTTCCTTCAGGATGGATGAATCAAGGTTGAAAAGACGGCCGTAGAACATCAGCGTTTCCCGGGCTGTGAGGAAAGGGTACAGGCACGATTCTTCCGGCAAATATCCGATTCTCGTCTTGGAGTTCACGTCTTGCGCCGGTTTCCCGAAAACATTCAGCTGGCCGGCCGTGGGCCTGAGAAGGCCGAGGAGCATGCGCAGGGTCGTGCTTTTGCCCGAGCCGTTCGGGCCGAGCAGGCCGAATATCTCGCCGGGATAAACCTCAAAGCTGACCGCTTTGACCGCGCTCACAACCGGCCGGCGCCAGAAATCGCAAAAGATCTTGGTCAATCCTATTGCGCTTACCACGGGCCCAATTGGAGACGATTCCTGTTTCATATGTAATTCAGACAATTGTCTGTCCGGCCGCCTGCCTCCCCCCCCCCCGATGAATTTCAGGGCTTTTCCGTCGCCGGGAAGGGGACGCCGGACGGGCATTATTATGCTATTCTTTCACCGATAACATGTAATATACAACCAATCTGGTAACGGTCAAAGCGCTTTTTTTATTATTGTCGGGAAAATAATTGACTGTTTGGCGGTTAATCCGTATATTTAATAGTTTGGAAAGTATGGGAAAACGCCAGGGGGGTGGGTGTTTAGCCGATGGCCCCGGGATGGTATGTAGCAATTCACCGGAAAAGGTGGTTTATGGGCGGCAACGATCTATTGACAGTCATAGAGAACATGGAAAAAGAGCGCGGCATAAGCCGCGATGCTCTCATCCAGATGGTGGAGGCGGCGGTGCTTTCGGCTTCCCGCAAAAGCGTGGGCCCCGTCCAGGACCTGCGGATAGAGATTGACCGCAAGACCCTGGCCATCAGGGCCTTTGCCAAGATGGAAGTTGTCGACAGCGTCCAATCGCGCAATACCCAGATTTCGACATCCGCGGCGCAGAAAATCAAGCGCGGCGCCAAGGCGGGTGATGTTGTTGAAATGGAAGTTTCGGCCCGGGAGTTCGGGCGCATCGCCGCCCAGACCGCCAAGCAGGCCATCATTCAAAAAATCCGCTTCGCCGAAAAAGAAATAGTCGTCAAGGAATACAAGAACCGCGAAGGGGATATCGTGGGAGGGACGATTCTGCGCGTGGACCGGGGCGACGTCATTATTGACCTGGGCCGCGTGGAAGCGATCATGCCGGCGCGGGAGCGCATCCAGACGGAAGAATACCAGGTCGGCGACCGGATCCGGGCTTTTGTTTTAAGCGTCCAGGATCATACCACCGGCCATCATATTGTGCTTTCCCGCAGTCATCCTAATTTTGTCCGGCGTTTGTTTGAGCTGGAAATATCTGAATTGGCCGACAAAACCATTGAGATCAAGGGGATTGCCCGCGAGGCCGGTTACCGGACCAAGCTGGCGGTCTTCAGCAATGACGAAAAAGTTGATCCGGTCGGCGCCTGCGTCGGCATGCGCGGCATGCGCGTCAAAAATATTGTCCGCGAGCTGCTCGGGGAGAAAATTGACATCGTCCGCTGGAGCCCGGACATCAAGACTTATGTGACCAACGCGCTTAATCCGGCCAAGTTGAATAAGATCATCATTGACGAGGAAGAGCATAAAATAACGATCGTGACGGATGCCGATCAGCTGTCGCTGGCCATCGGCAAAAGGGGCCAGAATGCGCGCCTGACATCAAAGCTGCTCGGCTGGAAAATCGACATAGAAAAAGACAAGGAAGACGTGAGTTTCCAGGAAAAAGTTATCATGGCGGTTGATGACCTGATCCGTATTCTTGGAATTGAAAAGGACCACGCGGAAAAGCTGGTGCACGCCGGTTTTCTGTCGGTGGACGGCATTATTGCGGTTGATCAGGCCGAGTTGCAGGAACAGGCCGGACTTGACGCCGCGGGCGCCAAGGCCATAAAAGATGCCGTCGCGGCCGCTGTTAAGAATAAGGGTGAATAGACTGCGGGCAGCCGCCTGCGGCCGGAACAAACCGGAGTGTTATCATATGCGGATTTACGATTTAGCGCGGGAACTGGAAGTTGCCAACAAGGAATTGATGACGGCCTTGCAGGCCATGGGTGTCGCTTTCAAAAGCCATTCGAGCTCGATTGACGACGAAGCCGTCGCGAAAATCAGGGAAAAATTTTCAAAGAGGGCGCCCAAGCCCCAGATAACAGAGCCGCCCGCGGGGCCGAAAGTCAAAACAGCAGTTCCCGCCCCGCAGGTTATTCCCGCCCCGCGCGCCGCCGTAACGCCGCCGGTTGTCGGCGCGGCGCAAGTTAAAACGGGCGTTGCTCATCCCGCGGAGATCAAGGCCGGCGCGAAGCCGCCCCTTCCGAAAGCAGCCCACGCGGACGGCAGGAGTCATGTTCAGGTTTTCCCGAAAAAGCCGGATATAAAACCGCCCGAGGCGAAAAAGACGGAAGAAAGCGCCCAGAAGAAAACGCTTATATTCTACGGGCCGATTATCGTGCGCGAACTGGCGGAGCGGATGGGGATGAAGCCCAACCAGCTGATTGCCGAGTTGATGATGATGAACGTCTTTGCCGCCATCAATGAGCGGCTGGAAATCAAGGCCGTCCAGCAGGTTGCCGAGAAGCACGGCTTTATCATTGAACATGAAAAGAAAGCGGCGGAAGTAAAAGTTTTGCCGGATGCCGGCGACCAGGATGAGATAAAGGACCGGCCGGACGAACTGGAAAGCCGTCCGCCGGTTGTTACTTTTCTCGGGCATATTGACCACGGCAAGACTTCCCTGCTGGACCGCATCCGCAACGCGGCGGTGGCCAAGGGCGAGGCGGGCGGAATTACCCAGCATATCGGCGCTTACACGGCCGAGCACCAGGGCAAGAAAATAACTTTCCTGGATACCCCCGGCCACGCGGCCTTCACCGCCATGCGGGCGCGGGGGGCGAACATGACCGATATCGCTGTGATCGTGATTGCCGCCGATGACGGCGTCATGCCCCAGACCGAGGAGGCCATCAAGCACGTGCAGGCCGCCAAGACGGTTATCATGGTGGCAATCAATAAAATGGATTTGCCGGGAGCCAACCCGGATAAGGTCAAAAAGCAGTTGCAGGCCATCGGCCTGGTGCCCGAAGAATGGGGCGGCAACATAATCTGCGTTGAGGTCAGCGCCCTGACCGGCAAGAATATTGACCGCCTGCTGGAAATGATTCTCCTGCAGGCCGAAATCATGGAGCTGAAAGCCAATCCGCGCGCCAAGGCGCGCGGATTTGTGATTGAAGCCCAGATGGAACCCGGCATGGGGCCGATCGCTAATCTTCTTGTTACGCGGGGCACACTGAGCGTCGGCGACATCATCCTTTGCGGTCCTTATTGGGGCCGGGTCAAGGCCCTGATCAACGACCATGGCATTAAAATCCGCAAGGCGGTTCCTTCAACCCCGGTAAGATGCATGGGGCTTTCCGGCGTTCCCAAGGCGGGTGAATCATTCAAGAGCGTGCCGGATGACGGCATGGCGCGCGAGCAGGCCGAACAGCGGAGCACGGCCATGCGCGACCTCCAGATGACGGCGCCGAAAAAAGTTTCCCTGGACACTATTTTTACCCAGATGGCGGCCGATCAGGCGCTGGAATTGCGCATCATCCTCAAGTGCGATACGCAGGGGTCGCTGGAAGCGATCCAGAAGATGCTCGGTGACATAAAAAGCGAAAAAATATCCGTTGCCATTGTGCTCGCCGCGGTGGGTAATGTCACGGAAAACGACGTCATGCTGGCGAGCGCCTCGGACGCGGTTATTTTCGGATTCAACGTGAGCAAGGAAGAAAACGTCACCCGCGCGGAAAAAAGCGAGGGAGTTGAAATCAGGCTTTACAGCATTATTTACGACATTTTTGACCAGATCAAAAAAGCGATGAGCGGCATGCTCAAGCCGATCACGCGCGAAAAATATATCGGCCGGGCGGAAGTCCGGCAGGTCTTCCAGCTTGCCAAGCATTCGCAGGCGGCCGGATGCCTCGTGGTTGACGGGAAGGTTTCCTCCAGGAGCAAGTCCCGGGTCAAGCGCGCCGGCGCGGTTCTCTATGAAGGCGCGGTGATGACCCTGAAGCGTTTCCAGGACCAGGTCAACGATGTGCGCGAGGGGCAGGAGTGCGGCATCCAGCTGGATAACTTCAATGATTTCCAGGCGGGTGATCTGATCGAGTTTTTTGAGTATGAAAAGATTCAGCAGATGCTTTAAGAATGCAGAAGGCACAGAGGCACAAAGGCAGAAGTTGATAGAAAAGATATCATAATCTGCCGATAATTTTAGTCCTCCTTTTATTCAAACACTTTGTGCCTGCTGCCTTCTGCCTTTGTGCCTGTATTTGTGCAACTCATGAGTATTGACCGGATTACGCGGCTGAATGAACTTTTGAAACGCGAGCTCGGGGACGCGCTTTTTCGCGTCATGCAAAATGAGCGCTTTGACCTGGCGGCGGTGACGATTACGCGCGTTGACCTCAGCCGCGATTTGCGCGAGGCCCGTGTTTTTGTCTCAATCCGCGAACACCAGGATGAAAGGCCGAGGATGCTGGCCTTGATGCGCCGCTACCGGCCGGAGTTTCAAAGGCTGATCAACAAGGACCTGGCGATCAAGTATACTCCCCGCCTGACTTTTGAACTGGATACCTCCCTCGAAGAAGGGGATCACGTGCTGGCCGTGCTGGCCAAGCTGGAGAAGGAATAAAGATTGAATATAATGCAAGACACACCCGGACCAAGGCAGGAACAACTGGTCGGCGAGCCATCCCTTGACGGGATCATCCTGGTTGACAAGCCGTCGGGCCCCACTTCCCACGATATTGTGGACGCCATCCGGCGCCATTTCCGCCTCGGCAAGGTGGGCCATGCCGGCACGCTTGACCCCCAGGCGACGGGGCTGCTGGTGATAATGATCGGCCGCGGCACCAAGCTGGCCGACAAACTTATGGCCGGCGACAAAATCTATGAGGGCACGATCCGCCTCGGCATTGCCACCGATACGGAGGATGCCAAGGGAAAAGTGGTGAGCGAGGCCGATCCGGGCCATGTAACCGAAGATATCCTCGCGGCCGAAATGAAAAAGCTGACCGGCGATATAATGCAAACTCCCCCCATGGTGTCGGCCGTTAAAAAAGACGGCGTTCCGCTCTATAAACTGGCGCGGCAGGGCAAAGTGGTTGAACGCCGCCCGAAGCTGGTCAGAATCCATGAGTTCAGCCTGCGCTCTTTCCAGACCCCGCGGGGCGAGTTTTTCCTGCGCTGTTCAAAGGGGGTTTATGCCCGGACCCTGTGCGCCAATATCGGCGCCGCGCTCAATTGCGGCGCCCACCTGGAAAGCCTTAATCGCCTGAACAGCGGCGACTTCAGCGTGCGCGACGCTTACTCGCTGGAACAGCTGATGAAGATGGATCGCCGGCAACTGGCGCAGATCATGATACCCTTGAACAGAATCGTCGGACGACCGCAGGGCGGCAATAATGAAAGTGTATAAAAGCCTGTCCGATCTGGGTCGTGAACAAAAACCTGTCCGGCTTGCCGCGGGTTATTTTGACGGCGTCCACCGCGGCCATCGGGCCGTCATCCGGCGGGTGATCGCGGAAGCCCGTTCGCGCGGCGAAGCCGCCTGGATAATGACCTTTGACATGCATCCGCTTAAACTGCTGACGCCCCGCGCGTCGCCGCCGCTGCTCACTTCAACGCCGCATAAGATCCGCCTGCTGGAATCCGGGGGTATCCAGGGGTGCGTGGTGTTGCGCTTCACGCGCGTCATGGCCAGGCTGGGGCCGGAACAATTTATCGCAAAACTGGTCAAATCCGTAGGCAAGCTGCGCGGGCTGGTCGTCGGCAGCAACTGGACCTTCGGGAAAAGCGGCGCCGGGACTCCGGAGCTCCTTAAAAAACTCGGCGCCGATCACGGGTTTGAAGTGAGCGTTGTCCCTCCGGTGCGCTGGAGGGGCGGGCTTATCTCAAGCACGCGCATTCGCCGCGCGGTGACGGTGGGCAAGCTGGACGAAGCCGCCGCCATGCTGGGGAGGGAATTCAGCATTACCGGCGCCGTTGTTTCCGGGCGCGGGATCGGCGCGCGGCGGATCGGAATCCCGACGGCCAACGTGAATCCGCACAACGAGGCCATTCCGGCCGCCGGCGTCTACGTGATCCGGGCCGTGGTCGGCCGGCGTTGTTACGACGGGGTGGCGAATGTCGGCGTTCGTCCGACTTTTTCGCGTGCTCCCGGTTTTCCCGTGGGAAAAGGCGGAAAATCGGCGGAAAGAAGGAAAGTCCTGGAGGCGCATTTGTTCGGCTTGCACGCCGATATACGCGGGCGGGAGATCGAGGTGTTCTTTGTCAAAAGGCTCCGCGCGGAACGGCGGTTTGACACGCTGCCGGCTTTAAAGGCGCGCATTCTTCTGGATATAGAACGGGCAAAAAAAATACTGGCGGTAAAAAAAAGAATTAACCACTGATTTCACGGATGGCACGGATACGGTCTGACTGTTGGAGCGTCAGACGGTCGGACAGTTTGATTTGATATCAGTGATATCCGTGGTTCCGCCTGTGCGGATCCGCCAAGGCGGTTAAAAAATATCAAAAAACTTGCTTTACAAACCGGCCGGGGCAACTATAATGCCGTCTAACAAAAACAAATAAAAAGAAAGAAATGGTAAATACAGCCAAAGCAGAAATAAAAAAGGCCTTTCAAAGTCATGACAAGGACAGCGGGTCGGCCGGCGTTCAGGTGGCGTTGCTCTCCCGCCGGATCGACAACCTGACTGATCATTTGAAAGCCAACAAGCATGACCATAACTCCCGTTACGGTCTGATTAAGATGGTTAGCACCCGTCGAAAGCTTCTTGATTATCTGGCCAGATCCGACCAGGCGCGCTACCAGGACATCGTCCAGCGCCTGAAACTGCGCCGCTGATGGATATAGGCTGTATTTAGACTGTAGGAAGATGGCACTTACGACACTGCAAAACTCAAAGCGTTTGAACCGGCAAGTTTGCCTCTTCAATCCCCAACGTTTGAAACAGCCCGAATAACCGGGACAGGATAACCGCACCACAGAAACAACAAAGGACCGTAAAGACAATATTATGAAAAACACTATTTTTGTAGAAACTGAAATCGGCGGCAAGCCGCTGAGGATTGAAACCGGGCTCTTGGCCAAGCAGGCCGGCGGGGCAGTAACCGTTCACTTTGGCGAAACCGTCATTTTTTCCGCGGTTACCGCCGCGGATGCGCCGAGGGAAGGCATTGATTATTTCCCGCTCCAGGTGGAATACCGCGAAAAATACTACGCGGCCGGTAAATTTCCCGGCGGATTTTTCAAGCGCGAGGCGCGCCCTTCCGAAAAAGAAATTCTCACGGCGCGGTTCACCGATCGCCCGATCCGGCCTCTCTTTCAGCAGGGATTCAAAAACGAGGTCCAGATCAACAACATGCTTCTTTCGGCCGACGGGGAGAATGATCCCGACGTCTTGAGCATCGTGGCGGCGAGCGCCGCGCTGGTTATTTCCGACCTGCCTTTTTTCGGCCCGATCGGGGCGGTGCGCGTCGGGCGCGTTGACGGGAAACTGGTCTTCAACCCCACCAACGCCGAGCGGCTGAAGAGCGACCTCGACCTGATTTACACGGGTCTTGAGGAACTGCCGGTGATGATCGAGGGTGACGCGCGCGAAATTTCAGAAAAAGAATTTCTCCAGGCGATGAAAACAGCGCACGCCGAAGTGAAAAAACTGATCGCGATCCAGCTGGAACTGCGGCGCAAACTCGGCTTGCCGGATAAAAAGGTAACCGACCTGGCCGGCGACCGGGCGTTGATTGACGCCGCGCGCGCCGCCTCCGGCGACCAGCTCGCGGAAGCCCTCTGCGTCGTTGAAAAGGCGGAGCGCGCCGGCCGCGTCAAGAAAGTCAGGGAAGATTTAAAAACGAAACTCCTTTCGTCTTTCCCCGAAATGACCGACGAGCAGTTCCGCGCCATGCTGGACGAGCTTACGATTGAGCTTGTCCGATCGCTGGTGATTGAGAAAAAACGCCGCGTGGACGGGCGCGCGTTTGATGAAGTCCGCCCGCTGGCCGGCGAGGTCAGCCTGCTTCCCCGGACGCACGGGTCGGCGCTTTTCAACCGAGGCGAAACCCAGTCACTGGCAACCATCACGCTCGGCAGCCAGCAGGACAGCCAGGCGCTGGATGTGATCACCGGCGGCCTGCCGGAAAAGAAATTCATGGTGCATTACAATTTCCCGCCATACAGCGTCGGCGAAGTCGGCCGGCTTGGCTTCACTAACCGGCGCGAAATCGGCCACGGCGCCCTGGCGGAACGTTCGCTGGAGCAGATGATGCCGCCCGACTATGGCTACACCGTCCGGCTCGTTTCGGACATCATGGGTTCCAACGGTTCCACCTCGATGGCCACGGTCTGCGCCGGCTCGCTGGCCCTGATGGACGCGGGCGTGCCGGTTAAAAAGGCGACGGCCGGCATCTCGATCGGCCTGTTCACTGACCCGGGCAAGGGCAAGGCGGAGCTGGTGACCGACATTCTCGGCGTCGAAGATCATTGCGGCGACATGGATTTCAAGGTCGCGGGCACGCGCGACGGCATTACCGGTTTCCAGGTTGACCTGAAAATCCGCGGGCTGGACTGGCGGCTGGTGGAAAAGGCGCTCGAAATGGCGCGCGCCGCGAGAATGAAAATTCTCGATTACATGGCTACCGTGATCGCCGAGCCCCGCAAGGAATTGTCGCCTTACGCGCCGCGGGTCCATGTGCTTAAAATCAATCCCGAAAAGATCGGCGGCCTGATCGGCCCGGGCGGCAAGAACATCCGCCGCATAACCGACCTGACCGGCGCGCAGATTGACATCGACGACGACGGCACGGTCCATGTTTTCACCACGAACGGCGAGTCGCTGGAGATCGCGCTCAGGGAAATCGGGATGGTGAGCGCCGAGCCGGAGATAGGCGTCATTTATGACGGCACCGTTACGGGCATCAAGGAATTCGGCGCATTTGTGGAAGTTTTGCCCGGCACGGACGGCCTGGTGCATATCAGCGAACTGGCCGATTTCCGGGTGGGACGCGTTGAGGATATCTGCAAGATGGGCGACCAGATGTGGGTCAAGTGCATCGGCATTGACGACCGCGGCAAGATAAAGCTCAGCCGCCGGGCCGCGATGCAGGAAAAGGGTCTGGCCGATCCCGCCGAGCAGAAGAAATGAAGATCAAGAAGCGTCTCTCACAGAGAGCACAGAGTCCACAGAGAGAAGAAAAGCGTGTGGTTTTATCCGCCAGCGGCGGATAAAACCACGGTCTTTCTCTGTGAGCTCCAGCGAATTTGATGAACGAGTGAGAGAAAAAAATGCAAGATTGCGTATTTTGCAAAATTGTCCGCGGCGAACTGCCGGCCGTTAAAATCCACGAGGACGG
>CAYYWX010000037.1:0-39036 GCA_964475405.1 uncultured Verrucomicrobiota bacterium | reverse complement strand
TGGTGGCGACGCGGGGAGTCGAACCCCGGACCTAAGGCTTATGAGTCCTCCGCTCTGCCAACTGAGCTACATCGCCAAAACAACTTTTTTATAGTATTTTAAAGCTGTAAATTGTCAAGGACTCTGGAAGAAAAAAAAATATCCGCAAAATTGTTTTCTTCCGGAACTTCCTGCCGCGAAGCGACTTGGCGATTGTGGATTACGGCGAATATTAATGTCAATTTTGAACTAAAAAAAGTTAATAATTTTCAGGATTCATAAAATTGCTAGTCACCATGGCGTAGGCATTGTGGTTGTGAATGCTTTCCATGCTCTCGCTCTCGACTTTAAACCAGTCAATCCGCCGGTCATTTTTCAATTTCCTGGCCACGGCCCGGGCGATATCCTCGGTGAATCGCGGGCGGCGGTAGGCGCGCTCGGTGACGTATTTCTCGTCCTCGCGTTTCAGGAGCGAGTAGAGGCTCGCGCTCGCTTCCGATTCGGCCAGGGCGATCAGCTCCTCGATCCAGACCAGTTCGTTGCTGCGGATTTGAATCGTCAGGTGGGCGCGCTGGTTATGGGCGTTGCGCTCGCTGATTTCCTTGGAGCAGGGACAAAGCGTGGAGATCGGCACCTTGACTTCGAGAATCAGGTCGAATTTGGGGCGGCGCGGCCGGTTGCTGTAGCGGGCGAGGAAGGCGCAGTCGTAGTTCATCAGCGACTTCGCGCCTGAAACCGGCGCCTTTTTCTCGATAAAATAGGGAAACCGGATTTCAACGTTGGCCGTGGTTGAAGCAAAGCGCCTGATCATCATCTGCAGGATTGAGCTGATGTTGTGCAGGGATATATTGCCGCGCGATTCGTTGAGGATTTCAACAAAGCGCGACATGTGCGTGCCCTTGAAATGATGCGGCAGGTCGACATACATGCTCACTTCCGCCACGGTATGCTGGACCTTGTTCTCGCGGTCCAGGACGGAAATCGGATATTTCAGGTCCTTTATGCCCGCTTTTTGAATCGGCACCTTGCGGCGGTCACGGCGGTTCTGGACGTCCTTAAGCATTCTTCCTGATAGCACAACGATCCCCTGGCCGGCAAGCATATTCCATCCCGGTCCGGGTGCCTTGACCTGGCACAGATTCTGCGCGAAGGCAGATTGCCGAAGCCCGTTCCATCGGAACCGGCCGTGTATGGGACTATTGGATGAGGAGGGCGCTATGGAATGCCGCCGCGGGATGTTTCATTTCCCCGAAAAATCGAGGCAAACGCCCGTTTGCGCGCTCCGGATATAAACCCGTCCGTTGCTGAACGCGGGTGTGGACCAGCTTTTGCCAAGCACGGCCCGCATCTGGCCGACTTCCTTGTAGGCGGAGGGGACG
The DNA here is from genome assembly GCA_964475405.1 of uncultured Verrucomicrobiota bacterium. Classification (GTDB taxonomy): domain Bacteria; phylum Verrucomicrobiota; class Kiritimatiellia; order JAAZAB01; family JAAZAB01; genus JAQUQV01. The sequence goes on along the minus strand of CAYYWX010000037.1, from coordinate 37,678 downwards.
GCTTCAATCATGACCAGGCGGCCGTCATCGGCCAGGGCCAGCAACTTGTCGTTGACCAGGATGACGTTTCCCGGGCCGAAGCCGGGCTGTTCCCACATGACCTTGCCCGTGGCCAGCTCAACGCATTTCATCGGGCCGGTGCCGTATTCCTTGAAGCTGAACATGCCGTATAAATAGCCGTCCTTGCAGACCGGCGTGCTCCAGTGATTCGCCACCGGCTGGTTGCCGGGGATTTTCCAGAGTTCGGTTGCCTTGAATCCGTCGCCTTCCTTTGAAATCTTGCAGGCGGCGGAGCCGATCTTGTAACCGGCCGAGCAATAGACGATATCGCCCGAAACCACCGGCAGGATCGCGGATGACACGTTGTATCCGAACGGGAATTTCCAGAGCAGTTTGCCGTCCCCGGGCGTTACCGCAACCAGTCCGCCCTGGGTGAAGAATATCACCTGGCGCGCGCCGAGGATCGTGGCCGCGACCGGCGTTGAATGTGTCATCATCGCGTTCTCCGTCTTCCAGGCGAGCGCGCCGGTTTTCTTGTTGAAAGCGATGAGCGACTGGCCGGGACCGCCTCCGGCCGCGAAAAGCAGGTCGCCGTCGATCATCGGCGAGGCCGCGCTCTTCCAGCCGATATTCCGGCCGGCAAAGTTCTTCATCAGGTCCTGCGTCCATACCGGTTTGCCGGTTGCCACATCCAGGCAATGCAGGACAAGGTGCTGGTTGAAGGTGTATACCAGGCCGTCATTGACCAGGGGGGTGGAACGCGGACCGTCGCCCGGGCCGGCCCCGTCGTCATATTTGCCGATCCCGACGTCGGCTGTCCAGAGTTCCTTGCCGGTCGCGGCGTCCATTGCCACGCAGATTTCGCGCGGGGCGCCGTTGACGTCGCGGCTGACGAGGGTGAAAACCTTGCCGCCGGCGACGGCAAACGAGCTGAAGCCGTTTTCGGTCGGAACTTTCCAGATGACCTTCGGGCCGCCCTCCGGCCAGCTCAGGGTCACCTTCTCGGGCGAAATGCCGTCTTGGTTCGGCCCGCGGTATTGCGGCCAGTCGGCGGCCCTGGCCGCCGCCATGCTCATAAATAAAACTCCGGCAATCACAAGGGCTAACAGATTATTCTTCATGACAATCCTCCGGTTATGTTTTCAAGACATTGGCATCCCATAGGGTGCCAGGTTGATAGACTGAAGGCTGAAGACTATTAGGAAAATCGCGGAAAAACACGCAATGTTTACCAATATTTACAAAGTCGTAATTCCGGTTTTTGTAAATGCCTGTTTTCTGGTTTTACCTTCAGTCTACAGTCTAAACTGCTTCAGCCTTGCCGTCCCTATGGGACGGCTGTGTTTTCAATACTTGTGTCGCACTGTATTCCATCCCTGGCGTTCCGGTCAAGTAAATAGGAATGCCTGAGTTTAGTCTTGTTTTGTGTGATTTATTCATATAAACCCTCATTTTATTTACGGAATAATGAAACCCGGACTTTACATTGTCGGCACGCCGATCGGCAACCTGGATGACACGACCGCGAGGGCCCTTGAGACCCTTCGGAATGTTGATTTTATCCTGGCCGAGGACACTCGCCACTCGCGCATCCTGCTGGATCGCTTCGCCATTAAAAAACCGCTGGTCAGTTGCCATCGTTTCAGCGAATGCTCGCGGATCCCGATGGTGCTGGATAGAATCCGCGCCGGCCAGGCGGCGGCCCTCGTGACCAACGCCGGCATGCCCGCGATCGCCGATCCCGGCTCGTACCTTGTCCGCGCCTGCCGGCAGAACAATATTTACCTGACCGTGATTCCCGGGCCGTCCTCCGTCACCTCCGCCGTGGCCCTGAGCGGCTTTGGCGGCGGGGGGTTTGTCTGCGAAGGCTTCCTACCGCGCAAGAAAGGGGCGCGCCGGCGCCGCCTGGCCGAGCTTAAATCCATGGCGTTGCCGGTCGTGATCCTGGAGTCGCCCTATCGCTGGCTCCAGTTCCTGGAGGAAGTGAACGAGATTTTCGCGGACCGGGAAATATTCATGGGCCGGGAACTGACCAAGCTGAATGAGGAATGCCTCTGGGGAACGGCCGCGGAAATTTCCGCCAAATTATCCGGTACGCCCGGCGCCGCGCCGGTAAAGAAAGTGCGGGGCGAATTGACCTTTGTGATCGCGGGCGCCTCGAAAAAAGAAAGAACGGAAGCCGGCGATCCGGCGGATGAGGATGATTTACCGGCAGAAGAAGCCGGCGATTTGCATGATCACCACGGATTTCACGGATGATACTGATATGGTAAAATTAATTTACGAAGCATTGAATGATCATATCATTGTTGAATTTCTCAGCCCCAGCTGATCCGCCGTGGCGGAAAGCAAGCGAAACTGCAGTGGAAACGGGTGGTAAGATGAACCCGATTATTCGTGTAATCAGTGATATCCGTGGTTAAAGAATATGTCGTATGTGTGAATGGCACTAGCTGGGTGATAGATATTTTCACATATTAAATACTGGAAAAGGAGCATAAAATGCCAGAGAAGAGAGGGAAAATAGGGGTGGCGGTCATAGGCGCCGGCGGCCGGGGCCAGGGCGTAACTTTGAACCTTTTAAACGACTCAAAACGCCGGGTAAAAGTCGTGTCGGTTTATGACCCGGACAAGGCGTGCGCGCGGTCCGCGCTGGCTTGCTGGAACAGCCCGGAGGTGAAAATCTGCGCCACTTACCAGGAGGCGATCAAGCGCCCCGGGGTTGACTGGGTGCTGGTGTTTTCGCCGAATGCCTATCACCGTGACCATATCATCGCCGGTTTCAAGGCCGGCAAACATGTGTTTTCGGAAAAGCCCCTGGCGACTTCCATTGCTGACTGCCAGGCGATTTACGCGGCCCACCGGAAGACCAGGCTGCTCTTCGCCACCGGGTTCGTCCTGCGCTACGCGCCGATCTACCGCAAGGTAAAGGAAATCCTGGAATCCGGCAAAATTGGTAAATTATTGAGCATTGACGCCAACGAGAACATCACCCCCGCCCACGGCGGTTATATCATGATGAACTGGCGCCGCCGGACGAAATTTGCCGGGCCGCATATCCTTGAAAAATGCTGCCACGACCTGGACCTGATCAACTGGTTCGCGGAATCGCTGCCGGCGCGGGTCGCCGCCTTCGGCGGACTGGATTTCTTCGTCCCGGCCAACCAGCATTATGTAAAAAAATACGGCCAGAAAACTTTCGCGGCCTGGCCGGACCCGCACCGCGTTGATTCGCCTTTCACTTCCGACAAGGACCTGATGGACAACCAGGTCGCGATCATGGAATACCGCAACGGGATCAGGGTGATGTTCCAGGCAACCATGTCCAACGCGATCCCGGAAAGAAGAATGTATTTTTCCTGCACGGAGGGCACCATGATCGTCGAGCTTTATTCAAGCATGCTGAAATACCGCCGGATCGGCGACGAGGGCTTGACCGTGATGGATTTCGCCGGCGACGGGCACGGCGGCGGCGACAGTTATATCATGAAGGAACTCTATGAATGCATGACCAGGCATTCCCGGCCGAAATGCGGCGGGGATGAAGGCCTGGCGAGCGCGGTCGTGGCCCTGGCCATTGACCGGTCGATCCGGGATAAAGCCATGGTCAACCTGGAGCCTGTCTGGAAAAAGCTCAACCGCTGATTTGCGTGGCCCGATACTTGGCGGTGTGAGGCGGATTTATCGGCGACAAGCGGGCAAGGTTCAGTGGGCGGGGCGGATGCGCCGCGCATTTCTTTCGAAAAAATTCCGGCGATTCCGGCGCTCGCGCGGATACACGTTTGATGTGAATAAGGTATGGCCTGAATGGCGCTAAGATAAGCTTGCGGCGGTCGAGGCCGCCCGCCCTCCAGGAGGGAAAAGTTTGTGTTTTATGGAGGGCGGCGGGTTTACCAAGCGTTTCGCATGGCCTCCGCCGCCGTTCGGGATGTGAAAAAGGGCTTTAACTCAATAGCATCATTCAGGTATGGCCTCAATTATTGTGGGATTAAAACTGGTAGGGCGCGATCGCCGAGCGCGCCGCGGCGGTTTCGGCCCTTCTTTGCTGAAACAGTTGCGCAGGACAGGCGAAAACGTCATGCCGCTTACCACCCAGCGGCCGAGGGATCACCGAATAAGATTGAAAAATCCTGCGCATCTATTTATTCTCTGGGGTTCATGAACAAAAGCAAGGACAAGCATCATACGCCGGAAGAGTCGAAAAAAAACGCCCGGGAGGCGGATCCTGCCGCGCCGGAGGGCGTTGAGCCTTCCGCGGAAAATCAACCCGCCGCCGAGCCGGCCGACTCGTCGTCGCAAGGCGCCCCGCTTGAACACGGGGCAAAAAAAACACATAAGACGGCCGAACAGGAAATTGAACAGCTCAAGGACCAGTTGCTCCGGCTCCGGGCAGATTTTGAAAATTACCGCAAACGGGCTTTGCGCGAAAAGGGCGAGATATATGAAAACGCCAACGAGGCCCTGACACTTGAGCTCTTGCCGGTCATTGACCACCTGCAACTCGCGCTCAAGTCCGCCCGTGAGCACCAAGCGGACTCCGTTTTCCAGGAAGGGCTCCAGCTCATCGCCGACCAGATGCTCAACACCCTCGCCAAATACGGGCTTAATCCGTTCAGCGCGGAAAAACAGGTTTTTGATCCAAACCTCCACGAGGCCATCAGCTACCTGCCTTCGGAGACCGAGCCGGAAGGGACCATCATTGCCCAGAGCAGGCAGGGGTACCGGTTCAATAAAAAGATGCTGCGCCCGCCGCAGGTCGTGGTTTCCAGCGGCAAACCGTCAACGGCGACGCCGGAAACAACGGATAAGCCGGCGGAGGAATAAGGAAATTGACAACCAAGCGCGACTATTACGAAGTTCTCGGCCTGGCCAAGGCGGCCTCCACGGATGAAGTCAAGAAGGCTTACCGGAAGATGGCCATGCAGTATCACCCCGATAAAAACTCCGGCAACAAGCAGGCCGAGGAACGTTTCAAGGAAATCTCCGAGGCCTACGAGGTGCTGAGCGACGCCGATAAGCGCCAGCGTTACGACCAGTTCGGGCACGCCGGCGTCAAGTCGTCCTTCGGCCCGGGCGGCTTTGATTTCTTCCGCGACTTCTCGCACGGCGCCGACTTCCAGGATGTTTTCGGCGATCTTTTCGGCGGGAGCATATTCGAGGATGTGTTCTCGCGCGGCTCGGGACGGCGCCGCTCGGCGCGCGCGGCGCGCGGCGCGGACTTGCGCTTTGACCTGGAAATCAGCTTCGAGGAATCGGTCTTCGGCGCCGAGCGCGAAATCACGCTGCCCATCTCGCAGGAGTGCGGCGCGTGCCGCGGCAGCGGCTGCGAGCCCGGCCACAACCGGGAAACCTGCCGGCGGTGCGGCGGGCAGGGGGTCGTTATCTCGGCGAGCGGATTTTTCCGCGTGCAACAGGAATGCCCGGCCTGCGGCGGGCGGGGCGAAGTCATAACCCATCCGTGCCGCGCCTGCCGCGGGACCGGCATGGTGAAAAACCGGCAGCGCCTGGCGATAAAAATTCCGCCCGGGGTTGAAACCGGTTCGCGCCTGCGGCTGGCCGGCAAGGGCGAAGGCGGCGCGCAAAACGGGCCCTCAGGTGATTTGTACGTGATCCTGCACGTCCGGCCGCACAATGTCTTTCAAAGGGAGGGCGTGGACCTGTTCTGCGAGGCGCCGATTTCGTTTGAGACCGCCGTGCTGGGCGGCGACACGGAAGTGCCGACCCTGGAAGGCTGGGCGCGGCTGAAAATCGATCCCGGCACGGAAAACGGAAAAATCCTGCGCCTTTCCGGCAAGGGGGTCTATGATCTCAACACCGGCGAAAGGGGCGACTTGCACGTCCGCCTGACGGTTGAAATCCCGAAAAGCCTCTCCGGCGCCCAGAAGAAAAAGATCAAGGAATATTTCGCCGATTTCAACGAGAACAATTACCCGGACGGCGTGCAATTCCGGAAAAGAGCCGAGGAGTTTCTGAAGCATCACAAATGACAGGCACAGAGGCAGAAGGGACAAAGGCACAAAGCATGAAATATGCCATTGATTGTCCGGAGTCAGGCGAACTATGTGTCTGGATGCCTCTGCCACTTTGTGCCTGTTTTACAATATGAAACGCGCTTTCGCAGAACAGGGCATCTGGCAGGGAAAAGAAATCAACCTTTCCCCGGAAGAATCCCATCACCTCCTGACCGTCCTGCGCGCCCGGCCGGGGGAAACGATTGAAATCTTTGACGGGCAGGGACAGCTGGCGCTTGTCGGGCTGGTTCCCGGCCGCAAGAATATCGCCTGCGTTAAAATCGCGCCGGAAAGCGTCCGGCGCGTCGCGCCGCACCTGCCGGACTTTATCCTCTTTCAGGCCGTCCCGAAACATGCCGGGATGGAGTTGATCGTCCAGAAGGCGACCGAACTCGGCGTCCGGAAAATCGTGCCGGTGATGACCGAGCGGGTGGTGGTCAACTGGAACAAGTCCGCGGCCGCCGCGCGCGTGGAACGCTGGCGGAAGATCGTCCTGGGCGCGGTCAAGCAATGCCAGTCGGCCTGGCTGCCGGAAATTTACCCGGTTATCCCGCTGGCCGAGGCCGTGGCCGGAATTAAATCCGATTTGCAGATCTTTGGTTCTCTCGCCGAGCGAACGCCGTCCCTGAAAGAAGTGCTGGGAAAATTCTCCTCGCCGCCGCCCGGGAGCATCACGCTGGTCATCGGCCCGGAGGGCGACCTGACGGACGGCGAGCGGCAGATGCTTGTGAGGGAAAATTTCAAGCCGGCCAGTTTCGGCCGGGAAGTGCTCCGGGTTGAAACCGCCGCGATATTCGGCTTGAGCGCGCTGAATTATGAATTCAGGGAAATCAAATCAGCAGGCGCATAGTCATAATTAACCTTGTACCATTGTCACTTTGCCGCTGATTTATCAGGGCGCGACCAGGCCGGGGAACGGCGTAAAGCCCTGCTGCTGTGAAGGGGCGATCATTTTCTGGAAAACATCCGAGCCGCGCAGGGGATCCAGGCGCTGGTCCTTGCGCATGGCTTCCCTGACCGGCTCGCCGCCGATGGCAACCGCCTGGCGCAGGGAATAAATGGCATTGCTCGACTGGCCGAGCGCGGCCTGCACGCAACCCAGTTCATGCCAGATGCGCGGGTCGGACTTTTCCCTCGTCAAATAACGCCGGTAAGCCTGCTCCACCATGCCGAGGCGCTGCGGCTGGCCCGACATGGCAATCTCGGCGATCTTAATGCAGACTTGCGGCGGTAGATTAGAGTTGTTTAGGACCTGCATGGACAAGTCGTTAAATTGCTGTTCCTTGTTGCTGCGCAGGTAGATGGTCACCAGCTCGAAGACCTTGTCGATCGTGGCGCCGCCGCGCGAGAGTTCGGTTTGCAGCTCGTTCATCCGGGCGTTCATGCGTTCCATGTCCTTGATCTGGTTGATGAAGCCGGTGATCCGGTCGTTGCGCGGGTCAAATTCCAGGTTCTTTTCCATCACGGTCCGGGCGTCGGCAAAGCGCCCGAATTGCAGGTAGAGGTCGGCCAGGCGGAAATTCGCCTCCGGGCTCCCGGGGAAGAGGGCGATGGCCTGGCGGAACGCGGTTTCCGCCTCGTTAAGCTGGCGGCGGAAGGAATAGAGGCCGGCGATCGCGCAGCGCAGCTTGGAAAACGACTTGCGCGCCACGGAGTCCCGCTGGAATTTACGGTCGCCCATCAGGCGGTTGGTGTACCAGTTCCAGAAATCCATGTCGTTCTTGACCATTTCCGGCGTGAGGCCCGGCAGGGGCTCGTTGTTGATTTTCATGATCAGGCCGTGCGGCGAAAGATAGGGATACATCCAGGCGATCACGTAACTTTCCTCGACGTAAAAGGCGTGCTTGTTCTTGTTGGCCTCAAAAATCGCCTTGCTGATGATGCCGTTGATCTCCATCACGCCCTGCACGCCCTGGACGCTGACCTTGCCGCTCTTGTCAACGGTGACCGCGGCATTGGCCGGGATCCGGCCGGCGCGCACGTCATCAACATAGGATTGGAACGCGCGGTTCGTGTCCTGCGGCGTCGGGATCCAGATCTGGTCGCCGTAAAGATCGCGCATGACGTTCATGTAGGTGTTGTCGGCCAGGGCGTTCTGGGTGATCAGGAAGACGTCCGAGCGCACCTTGGCCGAATAAATCATGTAGGTCGGCACGAAACGTCCCGGGTCGGTGCCGCCGTAAAACACGGCGTTGGGTTCCATTTCCGGCGGGTACTTGGGATTGGGGGGCGGTGTTTCGCCCGGCCGCAGTTCCTCCAGGATGGCGTCGACGCCGCGCAGCTGGTAATTGCCGAACTGCCAGCCGAAATCATGCCCGCGCTGCTCGTTGCCGCCGGTGGAATTGATGATTTTTTCGTCATAGGCGTTTTGCCAGATGAGCGAGAGCGGCAGGAGGAGCGTGATGATGATGCCCAGGGTGAGAACCAGTTTGCGCGGGAAGCGGCTTTCAATGAAAGCCAGGCCGAAGAGCAGCCCGTAACCCAGCCAGACGGCATACACGGAGGTTGACTGCACGAACTGCACCTCGGCGATGAAGAGCGATTGCACGTCATGGGGCGGGTTTAAAAGCACCATCATAAACGGTCCCATGAAGGCGAAGCCGATGAGCGTGCCCGAAAGCCAGGCCCAGTTTTTCTTCCAGATATTCCGGAAATAAAAAACAGGGACCAGGGCGAGGAAGGCGATCGGGAACGGGAACTGGTCCTCAAGCTGGCTGCAGAATTCATAAGACTGCTTGATGAAAGCCATCGGGCTTAACGCCGGCGACAGCGCCTGGTACTGGCCGCGCATGACGGCATGCTTGAATCCCTCCCATGTCCGGGGATAACCCCAGTTCATCGGCGGGTTGAAGTCCGAGGCGATCGGCAGGTAAACAAAAAGACTCAGGCCCAGCGCGACGCAGAGGACCATCCCGAACACCCGGCGCCATTCGGTGAACAATTCGCGGGTGAAGGCGAACATCACGACCGGGGTCACCAGCATGAGGACGGAAATAATGATCCACAAATTAGTACCGGCTAATGATTGGATCCGCCATTCAAAGGGCCGGACGGCATATTCCGGGAACCAGATGCAAAAGAGGATAAACCCGCCCAGGAGAAGCGCGCCGCCGGCAATGGTGTCGCGGCAGAGTTTCCGGTCAATCGCAAAAAGCACCAGGACGATGGCCGGGATCAGGAGGACAATCGGCTGGCAATTGGTGAAGGTGATGCCGAAGGCAAGCGCCAGCCAGTAAAGAAGCCGGCTTTGCCGCGGACGTTTCATCCAGGCGTAGAGCAGGGTCAGGACGAGCACATGCAGGAAGGCGTTGAGGGTGTAAACTTCCGCGATGACCGCCTGGGACCAGATGTAGGGGCAGAAAGCGAGCAACAACCCGGACGAAACGCCGCTGGCCCAGCTGATCATTTTTTCCGTGAACGTCAGCGGTGAATCTTCCTCGTGCCGCCGGAACTGGAGCATGTCTATGCCCGAACGGCTGACGAGCAGGGCCAGGTTGCCCGCCAGGAGAGCCCCGAAGAAAGCCGACATGATGCCCACCCCCAGGGCGGGATTTGGTTGCCCGTGGAAACGCGCCCAGTGAAATATCCACTGGAATATCCAGGCAAATATCGTCCAGAGCGGATAACCGGGCGGGTGGGGCACGCCCAGATAGTCGGCGGCCACGACCAGCTCGCCTGAATCTTCCAGCGTGACCGAGGGCGCCACGGTGTAGACATAAACCACGAGCGCGATGGTAAACGCCACGGCAAAGGCCAGCCAGTCATTGATCCGGAATATAGGCGGCAACGGCCCGGCAACCGCGGTCTTGTCCGAAATGGGCTTGTTGGCCGGTTTTGTCTGTTTTGCGTTTTTGTCCATAACTTGAAAAAAAGGAAATACAGTCTAATTATATTGAGCTGTCAATGCAACTTTTTTTTATTGCCGGTATCCGATCGCGTTGTCAATCCAGCCTTTTACGGAAATTGGCGACGGCGATGCCGAGGATTGCGACGCCCCAGACGAGCAGGGCCAGGGCCTGCGGCCAGAGTTCGGCCCAGCCCTGTCCTTTCAGGTAAATGCCGCGCACGGCGAGGATATAATATTTGAGCGGGATCAGGGTGGTAAACGGCTGGAAGAACCTGGGCATGTTTTCAATCGGAAATGCAAATCCGGAGAGTAGGACGAAGGGCATCATCACGAAAAAAGTCGCGATCAGCATGGCCTGCTGCTGGGTCTTAACCAGCGTGGAAATAAACAGTCCCAGCCCGAGGGTGGTGAAGAGGAACAGGCCGGAAAGCGCGATGAGCGATGCCAGGCTGCCGCGCATATGAATCTGGAAAACGAAGCGGATGACCAGAATGGCGAAGGAGAGCTCTATAAAACCGATGATCACGAAAGGGAGCAGTTTCCCGGCGATGATTTCCCCCGGCCGCAGGGGTGTGACGATCAGCTGCTCCATCGTCCCGTTTTCGCGTTCCTTGACCAGGGCCATGCTGGTGATCAGCATGGTCGTTACCAGCAGCAGGAGCGCCATGATGGCCGGGACCATGTAGACGCGCGAGACAAGCCCGGGGTTGTACCAGACCCGGCTTTCAACGGCCACTTCCGGCCTGGCCGCGCCCCCGGCGCGGGTCCGGTCGTGTTTTTCCAGGCCGGCGGTATATAACCGGATAGCCTTCTGCAGGTAGCCCAGGCCCTGGACGCCGAAATTGCTGTCGGATCCGTCCACGAGGACCTGCACCGCGACCGCCTGCCGCCGCAATATCCGCTCGCCGAATTCCGGGGGGATGACCAGCGCCAGGCCGGCCCGGCCGGAGACGAGCAGTGTCCCGTCGCCGCCGGCCGGCTCGATTGCCTGGAAAGTCTTGAAATACCCGGAGGCGCCGAGCGAGCGGAACAATTCGCGGCTGTGCCAGGAGTGGTCGTTGTCCCGCACCGCGAGCCGGATTTCGCGGATATCGGTCGTGGCCGCGAATCCCATGACAAGCAGCTGGATGAGCGGCGCGACGATCAGCAGGCGCACGAGGTTGCGGTCGCGCCGGATCTGGGCGAGTTCCTTGGCCACCATGCATTTGATTCTTGAGAGTTTCATTGTTTTATGGGCGCGCGTAAACGCGGCCCCTACTGTAAATCGCATAAAATTGTAGGGGCTTCGCTTGCGAACGCCCGTCTTTTTCTTTATCCCTTTATGCCTGTCCTTACCGGCTTCTCCCCATAATTCGCGCGGCGAGCAGATTGAAAATGATCCCGAGCGCGATCATCGCCGCCAATTGCGGCCAGATAATGGAGAAGGAGGCGTCCTTTAAAATAATGCTCCGCATGGCCGAGACAAAATAACGCGGCAGCACGATGAGCGAGATTCCCTGGATCAATTTGGGCATGCTGGCGATCGGGAAAATCAGGCCGGAGAGAATAACCGAGGGCAGGAGGGTGGTGATGATGGCCAGCTGGAAGGCCTCCTGCTGGGATTTGGTCGCGGCCGAGATCAAAAGGCCCATGCCGAGGGCGGCGAAGAGAAAGATGAGGATTGAGCCGGCCAGCAGCAGGGGCGACCCGCGGACGGCGACCCCGAACACGAACCAGCCGACCCCAAGGACCGTGAGGGTGGTGACCAGGCAAATCAGCAGGTAGGGCAGTATTTTGCCGAAAATCAATTCCTCGGGCCGGACGGCGGAAACGTTGATCTGCTCGATTGTTTCGCGTTCTTTTTCCCGGACAATGGAAAGCGACGTGGCGATAACGGCCGAAAGCATGAGGAGCATGCCCATCAGGCCGGGAATTAAGAAATGGGCGCTCTTTAAATCCGGGTTGAACCAGATCCGCGGCTCCATCCGGAGCGTCCCGCCGGCGCCGGTCGGCGCAGCGCCGCCTGCCAGCCGGAGGGTCATTTTTTCGGCCAGCGCGTCCAGGTAACCGACGGCGACATTGGCGGCGGTGGCGTCGGCGCCGTCAATCAGGGCCTGCGCGGTAGCTTTCTGCCCGCGCGCCATCCGGCTCGTAAAGTCGTTTGGAATAACGAGGACGATCCGGGCTTTCCCGCGTTTAAGCCAGGGGTCGATTTCAGCGCGGGAAGAAAGCGAGCCGACCCGTTCGAAGTAAGGATTCTGAAAAAGGCTGTCCAGTAACAAACGGCTTTCCTGCGTGCCATCCTCGTCCAGCACGGCGACCCGGAGATGCTTGACGTCGAACGAAAGCGCATAGCCGTAAAGCAGGAGCAGGAAGGCCGGCACCAGGATCAAAAGGCTCAGCGAAAGCGGATCGCGGCGGATATGGATGAGTTCCTTTTTAAAAATGGCCCAGAGACGGCTCATAATCACGTTCCTTATCTTTCAGTTCCGCGCGGCTCCGGGCCAGCGGCCTGGCGCGTCGCCAGGCGGATGAAGGCATCCTCGAGGCGCGGGTTGATAGCTCGCACTCCCAGCGGCGTCAATCCTTGCGCGCGGATTTTCTGTTCCAGCGCGCCGGCCTGGAAAACTCCCCGCCGGCAAAAGACATGCAGGACCTGGCCGAAATAGGAAACATCCCGCACGTCCTCGATTTGTTTTACCTTTTCCCTGGCGCCCGCGAGCGAGGGCAGCTCCAGCTCGAAAAGATCCTCTTCCACGGCGCTTTGTTTCAATTCGGACGGTTTGCCCATGGCAATCAGCCGGCCGGCGGCGATGAAGCCGATCCGGTCGCAAAATTCAGCCTCGTCCAGGAAGTGGGTCGTGACCAGGATGGTGATGCCGCGCGCGGCCATGGCGCGGATGATGTCCCAGAACATGCGGCGCGAGATCGGGTCAATGCCGCTCGTGGGCTCATCCAGGAAAAGGATCGGCGGCTCATGCAGGATCGCGCAGCCGAGCGCCAGGCGCTGCTGGAGCGCGCCGGAGAGCGTGCCGGTCACCGAATTTTCAAGGCTGCCCAGCCCTCCGAAATCAATCACCGCCGCCGCGCGCTTCCGCAGGCTTTCGCCCTCCAGGCCGTAGACCCCGCCGAAAAAGTTAATGTTTTCGATGACCGACAGATCCTTGTACAGGCTGAATTTCTGCGACATATACCCGATATTTGCGCGCACGCTTTCCGGGTTGCGGGCGACGTCAAACCCGCCGACGGATGCCCGGCCGCCGCTCGGCGCCAGCAGGCCGCAGAGCATGCGGATCGTGGTGGATTTGCCGGCGCCGTTCGGGCCGAGGAATCCGAAGATTTCCCCGCGGCCGATGGAAAACGAAAGATTATCAACCGCCCTGAACTTGCCGAAAGTCTTCGCCAGGTTTTCCACCAGGATGACTATGTTTTCTGGTTGTTCAGTCTGCATTTTTAATTACTGACTCCTGACTACTGATCTCTGACCACTGACCTCTGACTTCTGGCTCCTGACTTCAGGCTCCTGCCTACTGACCGCTGACTTCTGACCTCTGACTACTGACCTCTGCCTTCTGTCCCCTGCCTTCCGCCTGTTGTTTTTCAGATTCCATGATCCCGTAAGCATGTTCAAATTCGGCGCCGGCGATGGCCAGGTCGGCGGCGGCGGAGACAAGGTCAAACCCGGCCTCCGTCAGGCGCGAACGCGAATCAAGCACGTCCGCGTGTCGCGCCAGGCCGTTTTGCCAGAGATCGGTCACCGATTTTAAATCCAGCGTGGCGCTTGCCTTCGCGCGGCGCGCCACGATCAACCTTCTCCGGGCGTTTTCAAGGTTGATCAGGGCCTGGCGCACTTCAAAAATAACCTGTTCGTTCAATTGGGAAAGCTGATACCCCGCCTGGTTGGCGTTCGCTTTCGCCTCGTTGACCTTGGCGCGCGTCAAACCCCAGTCGAGGATGTTCCAGGTGGCGCCCACGCCGATAAACGCGTCAAATTGCCAGTCGTCCTGCGGCGGCACATTCAACATGTTCGGGCGTCCGACCTCGCCGCGCAGGTTGGCGTTAAGTTGCGGAAAATAATTCGCGCCCTGGATTGTAATGTTTTTGCGGGCGGCATTGAGCGTGGCCTGCTGGGCCTGGACATCGGGGCGGTTGGTCAGCGCGCCCTGGATTATTTCCTGCTCGCTTGAAAGCCCGGGCGGATCATCGCCGGCCGGGCGGGCCGGGGCGGCTTCGACCGGCAATGTTTGCGTGGTCAGGCGCTCAATCGCGGCCCGGCAAAGGCTGGTGAAGCGCAGGGCCTCTTCAAGCCGCAGGCGGGTTTGGTCCAGGCGGACCTCGGTCGAAAGCTGTTCGTTTTCCGTTGCCATCCCGGCCGCGCGCAAATTGCGCATGTCGCTGGCATGGGATTCCATCCATTCAACCGCCGCCTGGAAGGATTCGGCCGCGTAAAAGGCCTTGGACCACGACCAGTAAGCCGTCCGGGCCAGGTAAACCGTGTCGGCCCGGGTGGCGGCAAGGGAGGCGCGGGCCGCGCGGCGTTGTTCTTCCGTCATGTCCTTGCGGCCGGAAATCTGGCCGCCGGTATAAAGCGGCTGGGACAGCGTCGCCCCGCCCCCGTAGCGTTCGGGGATGGCCGGGATCCGCAAGGTGGGGCCGAAATTATTTTCCTTCAATCCCTCGTAGTGCGCGGCGCGGCCGTCAAGGTCAAGCGCGGGAAACCCGGCGGCGTCGGCCTGCTTTTTAACCGCGTCGGCGGCCGTTACCTTCTCGCCCGCTATTTTCAAATTATAACCGTGTTCAAGCGCCTGGCCGACGATCTCCTCGACGCCGATTTCACCGGCCGGTGATTGCCCGGCCATCAGGACAATCGCCGCGATCATGGTTGCTTGGATTTTAATCATGTCCGGTCTCCTTTGGATTTATCCTCCCCGAGGAGCGCCACAAATGCGTCCTCCAGGGACGGCACGGCCTCGGCCAGGGTCGCGTTCTGAATATGTTCTTCGCCCAGCCAGGATTTTATTTCATTGGCGTTCCGGCCGCCTTGCCCGGACCAGAGGCGCAGGTGGTCGCCGTATAAAACCAGGCTGGTGGCCGGTGTTTGCGCGCGCAGGCGGCGGTAGGCGCCGGGGGCGTCGTCGCAATAGATGTCGTAGACCGCGCCCGGCATGGCTTTTTTTATTTCGGCCGGCGTGCCGGTCATGATGATTTGCCCGCGGTGCATAAGGCTTATCCGGCGGCAGCGTTCGGCCTCGTCCAGGTAGGGCGTGGTCATGAAAACCGTTATGCCCTGGTCCAGGATTGAGCTTAAAATGCTCCACAGCTCCCCGCGCGCCACGGGGTCAACCCCGGTGCTGGGTTCATCAAGGAATAATATTTCCGGCGCGTGGATCAGGGTGCAGGCCAGGGCCAGCTTTTTCTTCATTCCCCCCGAAAGCGCCTCCGCCAGGCGGCCGCGGAAGGGCGCCAGTTGAGTGAATTCAAGGAGCTGGTCGCGTTTTGGGGCGAAGGCCGCCACGCCGTGAATCCGGGCGAAAAATTCAATGTTCTCGTCAACCGTCAGGTCGCCGTAAAGCGTGAAATTCTGGGAAAGGTACCCGATCCGGCGCTTGAGCAGGTGCCGTTCCTTTCCCAGGTCGAACCCGGCCACCCATCCTTTCCCGGAAGTGAAATTCAAAATTCCGCAAAGCAGGCGGATCACGGTTGATTTGCCGGCGCCGTCCGGCCCGACGAGCCCGAACATTTCGCCCCGCTCCACGGAGAGATTCAAACCGCGCACGGCGATCAGAGCGCCGAACTTTTTTTCAAGTTCCTCGGTTAGCACGGCTTGTTTGTTATCGGTAATGTTCATTTCTGCATTTCCACATTCTTATAATTTCTTTCAGTTGTGGAGGGACGCGTGTCATCGCGTCCGTTCCATTAATCCGGCCACGACGGTGCGTGGCCCTCCACTACTGACCGTTGTTGTCTTTCAAAAAACCGTCCGCCGGCAAGCCGGGCTTGAAAATTACCTCCTTGTTGGCGAGGGTGATCTTTACGCGATAAACCAGTTTCGCGCGTTCGTCGGGCGTCTGGACGTTGCGCGGCGTGAATTCGGCGGTCGGGGAGACATAGGTCACCTTGCCTTCAAAAAAATCGGGCTGGCCGTCGATTTTTACGCGCGCTTTCCGGCCGATCTTGACCCCGCCGAGGGCGGTTTCGGGGACATAGACCGAAAGCCAGACCTCGTCCAGGCGCGAGACGGTAATGAGCGGCGCGCCGACCGGTACAAATTCGCCGTCTTCATGAATGCGGGTTGTAACCACGCCGTTGACCGAGGAAGTGACCACGCAGTCCGCGACCGATTTTTCCGTCAAGGCCAGCCGGGATAAGGCCTGGGACACCTGGGTTTCCGCCAGGCTGATCTCCTCCTCGCGCGTGCCTTTTTCAAGCTTGGTTAAATTCTGACCGGCGGCGGAGTGGACGGCCTTTGTGCGGTCGGCCTGGGCGCGGGCGTCGTCCATCTGCTTTTGCGTGGCGGCCCCGGTCCGGTAGACGACGGCAATGCGCTGCAGGTCGGCGGCGGCCGATTCGGCCATGGCGCGCGCCTCCATGACCTGGTCGCGCGCGCGTTCGATGTCCTCCTCCCGGCTTCCGGCCAGAAGCAGTTCCAGCTGGGAGCGGGCAACGGCCACGGTCGCCCGGGCTTCATTGCCTTTCAAGTCATAATCCGCGGAGTCCAGGCGCGCGATTATATCGCCCTGGCGGACATAATCGCCCTCCTGGGGGGTCAAGGTGATGATGCGGGCGGCGACCTGGGCGGCAATTTCAACCTGGGTGCATTCGATCGTGCCGGACCCATCCGGTTTTTCGCCGTTAAAAGCGCAGCCCGCGAGCAGTGCCAGGCTCAAGGCCGTTATGGCCGTTATTATTTTTGTCATGATTATTGCTCCTGTTTGGTTTTATTATTAGATTGTTTGCTGGGAACGGCCAGGCCCGACAGAAAAAGCTCGATCATTTGATTTTTGCGCTCGGGCAGGGGAGGCAAGGCCCGGGAAATTTTGCCCTGGTTAAGGCGGGCGGCCATTTCCTCGGCCTGGATGTTGAAGATGCACATGCCCAGCAGGTTCCACCAGAGCTGGAGCGGCGCGAATGGTTTGAATTCCTTGCGTAAAATTCCTTCCTGCAAAACCGCCAGGGGCACCACGTTCTTCTGCTTGAGAACGTCCTGGATGATTTCCGTCAGGAGGCCGATGTGCAGGTTAAAGACCTGCATCATCAGGCGCATGCGTTCCCGGCGCGTTTCGTAATAGTCAAATATGCCGTTGACGAGGAACGCGATCCGGTCGCGGGCGTTTTCAAGCGGGGGACGGGAGCGGCCGAGCATGAGGAGAAAATCGCCGACGACCATGCGGATCGCCTCCTCGAAGAGCTTCTGTTTGTTTTCAAAATAATAATAAATGAGGGCGCTGTTGATGCCGGCTTTTTTGCCGACGCGGCGGATGGTGGCGCCCTCCAGCCCCAGCCCGGCGAAAACGCAGATCGCCGCCTCAAGGATAATCCGTTTCTGGCCTGAATCGTATCTTCCCATCGCGTTTTTCCTTTTAACGTCTTGATTTAATCATTTGATTAAACACAAGTCAATATAAAAAATATTCTTTTTTGGGGGGATGGTTGGGCCGCGGCCGCCATTAAATATACGGGCTGACGCGAGGCGGCGGCTTCTTTTTTACCGCGCTCTTGGAGCGCGTTTCCTGCAGGTTGATCTCCGCCCGCCGGTTTTCAAGGATGCCCAGGGATATTTCTATCACTTCGGCGGCCTCTTCCGGAGATATTGTCCCGACCGTGACCATGTCCTGCGGCCGGATCGTGTTCCAGACGAAGGTCAGCGCCTGGAAAGGACGCAATTGGCCGGCGGCGAGCGGCTTGATGACCATGACCGGCTTGCGGGCCTCGTTGATGATCCTCGCCACCCAGTCGACTTCCAGCTGCATCAGGAAGCCCATGGAGTTGTAGATGGAAATGTAGGTTTCAACGTCCAGCCCGGATTCGTCCGCGTAGACGATTGTTTCCGGCATGTGCGTGCTCAGGCCGGGAACCATGCCCCTTGCCCGGATCATCCTGCACAGGCCGTCCATCTTCCGGATCTGGCGAATGCTGCGGTCCATCATCACGTCGGTCACTTCCTGGTGCGGCATGCAGAATTTGGCGCCCAGCGCGGCGTGAGCGTCGAGAATCCGCGCCACCGCGTCCGTTTCAAAACCTTTCACCGCCGTGGAAGGGTCGGTCGGCATGGTGGGGGTTGAGACGATCAGGCACTTCACCCCGGTGCGGTCCTCCGCTTCCTTGATCGCGTCGGCCAACGGCACGGCGACGATCTGTCCCATGATCGTGTCCACGCCGGAACGGAAGAACACCTCCAGCACGTCCGCTATCTTTTTGCGGTCGGCGATGTTCTGTTTTATGTAATTGTCCTTGGCAAGCGTGCAATGGCTGTAGCCCAGGAACCAGTTGGTCCCGATAATCATCCTGGAGACCGAAATTCCCCCGACCGTGGTCCTTGAAAACTTGCTCATCGCTTTTTCCTTCCGGCTTGATTTTTTCCCGATCCCCGCGGAGTTCTGTCCCCGCGTTTCATGAATTCAAGCGCCTTGCCGGCGACCATGGCCGGGGCCGATCTGGCGTCCAGCGCGTCAACTTTTTCCCCGGCGATGTAAAGGAAGACCCTGTTTTTGCCGCAGACCAGGGCGATATCCGCCGCGCGCGCCTCTCCGGGACCGTTGACCACGCAGCCCATGACCGCCACGAGCGGCCATATTTTCCCGTGAAAATATTTTGTCTCCCTTACCGCCAGCTTTTCAAGTTCTTCTTCCACGGCCCGGGCGAGCTTGATCAGGTCCATTTGCGTGCGGCCGCAGGTCGGGCAGACAACCAGGCGCGGTCCGTCCGCCTGCAGGCCGAGGCTGCGGAGTATTTCCCGGCCGGCGCGCACCTCGTTCACAGGCGTGTCCGCGAGCGAAACGCGGATCGTGTCGCCGATGCCTTCGGCAAGCAGGATGCCGAGGGCGACGCTTGAGCGGACCGTGCCGCTGAGAAAGGTGCCGGCCTCGGTCACGCCCAGGTGGAGCGGGTGGCGGGTGGCCCTTGAAAGCAGGCGGTAGGCCTCGATTGTCCGCAAAGCGTCGGAGGCCTTGACCGAGATCTTGATCGCGCGCTGTCCCATGTCTTCCAGGAGTTTTATGTTCGCAAGCGCGCTTTCCACGAGCGCTTTGGCCGTGGGCGCGCCGTGCCGGGCGAGGATGTCCTTTTCCAGCGAGCCGGCGTTGACGCCGATCCTGATGGGCAGTTTCCTTTCGGAAGCGGCGCGCACTATTTCCCTTACTTTTGCCGCTGGGCCGATGTTACCCGGGTTGATGCGCAGGGCGTCAACCCCGCCGGCGATGGCGGCCAGCGCGAGGCGGTGGTCAAAATGAATATCGGCGATGAGGGGAATATGAATCGCCCGGCGGATGGCTTTCAGGGCGTGCGCCGATTCCATGTCGGGAACCGCCACGCGGACAATATCGCATCCGGCCTGTTCCAGCGCGTGGATCTGGTTAACCGTGGCCCGGACGTCGCCGGTCCGGGTCTTGGTCATGCTCTGGACGCTGACGGGCGCCCCGCCGCCGATCGCAACGTTCCCCACCCGGATGGGAAGGGCGGGGCGGCGTTTGATTGCCAACCGTTGATCCAAAAGAACGTGATCAGGTAATTTTTGGCTGCCGGACTTCATAACGATCAGATATCTATCATATTGCGCGTAAGCTGTCAAAAGACCTCTTTTGCGGGATTTGCTCAAAGTTCTTGAATAACTGAAAGAGGAATTGATGCCGTGCAGGACAAATGTTATACATTACAAAGCGTTCTAATTTTATGAAAACATTCATATAGGTTGGGGATAAATTTGCAGATGTTTATTAACGAAGAGCTCAGTTTGCTGATCAAGTCAAAATACCCGCTCGTCTTTTTTGAAACTATTGACGAGCTGTATGCCACCCGGCAACTGAAGGCAATCGCACAGCAACAGAACCTGACATTCTATCAATGGTCGCTGACGGACGGTCTCAGAAGGGGCGACAACGAAGGGGCCTTCTATCAATCAAAAGACGCGACGATGATGTTGCGGATAATATTGGAGCTTGTGCGGGAAAACGATGGCGAGCCAGCGCGGTCCGGCTTGTTTGTGATAAAGGATTTCAATCGCCATCTGGAAGACTCCTTAATTTTGCGCCTTTTCAAAGATGCCATTAATCGCGCGAGGAATACAAAGAACACCTTCGTGATCCTCTCGGCCGAATACAAGCTGCCCAAGGATATAGAATCGGATTCGGCGCATTTGATCGGCGGCTATCCGGTTGAGGAGGAAATAGAGGATGTCATCAATGAAACAATCGGGGAACTGGAGAGAACAAAACAAAAAACGGAGAAATCGTGGGATATTTCATTACTGATGGAGTTGACCCCGGAAGAATTAAAGAAGATCACGAACGCCTTGAAGGGACTTTCAATTCAGCAGATAAGAAACGTCGTCAATCAGTGCGTCCTTGACGACGGCGTCCTGGGCGTTAAGGCGCTGAAAACGGTGGAGTTATTCAAAAAGAAGGTTTTTGATCAGGAAGGACTTTTGGAATTCTGTGTCACGGAGGACAAGAATAATATTGCCGGGTTCAAAAACTTAAAACACTGGCTGGCGGAACGCAAAAGCAGTTTTACCGGAAAGCAGGCGTCCCGCTTGCCGGCGCCGAAGGGGTTGCTGCTTATGGGAGTCCAGGGATGCGGTAAAAGCCTGGCGATAAAAATTGTGGCGAGGGAGTGGAATCTTCCTTTATACCGTCTTGATTTATCCATGCTTTACAGCAAATACATCGGCGAGACCGAGCAAAACCTGCGGAAAGCCCTTGCCATTGTTGAAAAATTGTGTCCCTTGTGCCTGTGGATTGACGAAATAGAAAAAGGTTTTGCCTCGTCCGGAGGGGAAATCGACGGCGGTGTTTCCCAGCGCATATTGGGAACATTTTTGACCTGGATGCAGGAACGGAAATCGGGGTGTTTTATCGCCGCCACCGCAAATAATATCTACCGTTTGCCGCCTGAATTCTTGAGAAAGGGACGGATGGACGAGATATTTTTCGTTGATTTGCCTGAGGCAGAGGCAAGAGAACAGCTTTTCCGCATTCATATTCAAAAGAGGGGATATAGTCCTGAAAAGTTTGATATTCAAAAACTTGTGGCCGAGAGCGACGGTTTCAGCGGAGCGGAGGTTGAACAGGCGGTAATCGCGGCTCTTTATCATGCCTCCCTGGAAAAAGAGGCCATTGCGACGGAGCATATCGTTGAGCAGTTGAGGGCGACAAAACCGCTTTCTGTCCTAAAGGCGGAGGAAATAACCGCTTTAAGGACGTGGGCCCGCGAACGGACTATCCCGGTCTGAGGCTTTTATATGCTTCCGCAAATACCACGCCGGCAATGAACCCGCCGATGTGTCCCCAATAAGCAATGTCGGCGGTTTGCGATCCTGATTGCAGCGCTCCGAAAAATATGTTCATGACTATCCAGAAGAGAATATAATACAAACTTGAAATCTGCGTCATGCCGGATTTGCCCAAAGATATGGGATGGATGAGATAAAATCTGAGCTTTGCCTTTGGAAATAAAATGAGATAGGCGCCTATGACGGCCGATATGGCGCCGCTGGCCCCCACGCAGGGCATGTCTTTCATTGAACTCGTCGCCATGTATAGTATCCCGGATATCGCCGCGCCGACAATGAAGAGCAACGCATACCTGGCCCAACCCAGCCTGTCTTCCGCGCTTCTTCCAAATACGCGCAGGAAAAACATATTGCCTGCGAGGTGCAGGATGCCTCCATGCAAAAAAGCGTGAGTTATCAAGCGGTACCATTCGCCATGCGTTACCTTGTCCGGGATCAGGCTGAAGGAGGAAATAATTTCCGAAAACATTATTTGCAGGATAAATATTACCGAACACATGACAATAATAGCGTAGCTCACGATAGGGCGGGTTTTGGTCAAGACGCTGTCACCCGCCGGAAGGGCCGGGGCTAGGCCGGTCATGACCACGAAAGGAGCTATGAGTTCGTCAAAAGAGCGGATTGTTGTTGGTTTCTTTCTTGACATGATTGCGTACAGATCAGTCACGGTTTTTTTGAAACTTTCGTCTTCCGGTTGGTTCCCGGCGAAAGAAAGAGCAACCAGCGGGATTTGCATTTGATTGATCCAGACAGCGCCGCAGCCGGGACATTTGTTGACATAGAAATTCAATTTATTATTGAAATCATGGCTGTGCATGCGGCTTTTGCACCGCGGGCACAAGAGATTATTGTCGGCCGCCAACATTCTCTTGGTGTTCTCACAAAGAGTGTCTTCAAGGAGATTGGATATGAAATGCCCGATAATTTCCTGTTTGCAGAAATATTTCAGCGTTTTGAGCGCTGACTCATCCGGGAGCAGGGCCGAAAAGCATTGTGGACAAATCAGCAATTCCTTGCCGCCACGGGCAAATATTTCCAATTCGTTGTTGCATTTCGGGCAATACACGGCGCTATTCCTGCCTCTTTGTGATGACGGCGCATCCCGTTAATTGACGTTATAAAAAACGGTCGCGGGCCGCTCGTCCGGCGCCGTCAATTCTCGCCAGCGTCGCCTGGCCCGGCGACGGCATTGGTCACCGCCGGTTGTTCAACGGGGGGCGGGGGCTTGGACATGATGCGCAGTTGATTAAGCCTTTTCAAATCGCGCCCGCTGATGAGGATGATCGCCAGGATGAGCAGGCCGAAGAAAATCTGGTCGAGGATGAGCGCCAGTTTCGGCGGCACGGGGCGGCGCATGATTATTTCCAGGAGGGCAAAGACGACGTGCCCGCCGTCCAGCACCGGCAGCGGCAGGAGGTTCAGGATGGCCAGGTTCACGTTCAGCAGGCAGGTGAACCAGAGGGCGATGATGATTCCCTTCCGCACCATGTCCTGCAGCATGAAGATAATCATCGGCGGTCCGCCCAGGGCCTGCGCGGTCGCCTTGGCCTCCTTGGGAGTCATCAGCGAGCGCAGGACGCGGAAAATAACCTGGGTATGGCTTTTTATCTGGGCGCCGGGCGCGACGTGGACGATGCGGTCGGATTCCACCGCGTAAGGATCAAATCTCAGGCCGATCCTTGCCCTTTTAAGGACCGGGTCAAAACGGGGCGTGACTTTCAAGGTCAGCAATTTTCCGGAACGCTCAATGGCAACGGACGCGCTCTGTTCAACGCGCTCCGAAACGAGGGCGATCAGGTGGTCAATGCTCAGCACCTCGATGTCGTCAATTTTCCTGATCAGGTCGCCGCTTTGCATCCCGGCCGCGGCGGCGTTAGAATCCGGTTCAACGCTCAGCACCTTGCAGAGCATTATTTCATGGAGCCCGGGAAGTATCCTGAAACCCATCGGGTTTTTTTCGGTCGGGAGAGAGATTGAATTGGTGCCTTGCACGGTCTTCAGGAGCAGCGCCACTTCCTCAAACCGGGCGTTTTCCTGGATAACGTCCTGCCAGTTGCCGACCGCGCGCCCGTTGATAGCGAGGATTTCATCGCCGGTCCGCATGCCCTTGGCGTAGGCGGTTGAATTGGTCTCCACATAACCGATCACGGCCGACCTTTCGGCGGGGGCCGATGGTTTGCCGGCGACAAAGACAATCCAGGCGATGATATAGGCCAGGAGCATGTTGCCCGACGCGCCCGCCACGGCGACCACGATCTTTTTCCAGGGCGCGACCGGCGGGATAACCCGCGCCTGCGCGGCCGGCTTTTCCCCGTCCTTGGCAGCGGCTTCCCCGGGCGCGGTGGTGCTGGAGCCGGTCGGGTCCATCTGGGGCAGGGCCACGTAACCGCCGATCGGGAATATGCCGACCTTGAACAACACGCCGCCGATCTTCCTTTTCCAGATGGCCGGCCCGAAACCGATTGAAAAAGTTTCAATCACCATGCCGAGCGCCTTGGCGGAGATGAAGTGGCCGAGCTCATGGATGAAAATGCTCAGGCCGAAGAGGACCAGGACCGCGATCGTGACGTAAATGATGGTAAAGAACATTATGTATTACTCCGTTTTACTGGCGATCAATTTTGCCTCTTCCCGCGCCCACTGATCGGCCAGTATGATTTCCTCAAGCGAAGGATTTTTATTGTTGCGATGTTTGCCCATGACTTTTTCCACCATCCGCCAGATTCCGGAGAACATGATTTTGCCCCGGAGAAATTCGTGCACGGCCACCTCGTTCGCCGCGTTCAGGACCGCAGGCATGGTGCCGTCTTCTTGCGCCGCCCGGCGGGCGAGCGCGAGGCAGGGGAAGCGTTTGTCGTCCGGCGGCGAAAAGTGCATGACTCCCAGCTCGGAAAGATTCAGCGCCGGCAGTTTGCCGTCCAGGCGGTCGGGATAGGTCAGGGCGTATTGAATGGCGAAGCGCATGTCCGGGACGCTGACCTGCGCCAGGAAAGTGCCGTCAATGAACTCCACGAACGAATGCACGATGCTTTCGGGGTGGATCAGGACGTCAATCTGCTTGAGGTCGGCGTTAAAGAGCCAGCGCGCCTCCATTATTTCCAGCCCCTTGTTCATCATTGTGGCGGAGTCAACCGTGACTTTTTTGCCCATGTTCCAGCGCGGATGCTTCAGGGCTTCTTCAATGGTGACCTTGTCAAAGTCAACCGCCTCGCGAGCGGCGAACGGCCCGCCGGAGGCCGTGAGGATAATCCGGCGCAGGTGCGCGGCCGCTCGCCCTTCCAGGCACTGGAAAATGGCGCTGTGCTCGCTGTCAATCGGCAGGATGGCGGCGCCGCTTTTCTCCCTCGCCCGCAGGACGTGGCGCCCGGCGACCGCCAGGACTTCCTTCGTGGCCAGGGCGACGTTCGTGCCCTGCCGGAGCGCCGCCAGGACCGGCTTGAGGCCCGCCATGCCGACCACCGCCGCGACGACAATGTCCGCCTCGGGGAGCGCGGCCAGGGTCTCAAGGCCCTCCGCGCCGCGCAGGATGGTTGTGCCCGCGGGCGCGAGGCCCGCGAATTTTTGCGCGGTTTCCGGCTCGGCGATCGCGACCTGCTTGACTCCAAATTTTTTCGCCTGTTGAAAAAGCCTTTCTGCCTGGCGCTGGGCGGCCAGGCCGATGACCTGGAAACGGTCGGGAAATTTCTCAACGACCCGCAGGACGTTCTCGCCGATGGAGCCGGTGCTGCCGAGAACGACTATTTTTTTTGGCTGTTTCATAATGTCGGTAAGAACCAAAGCACGTAGAAATAGAAGAACGGAACGGCCGCCAGCAGGCTGTCAAGGACGTCCAGCAACCCGCCCATGCCGGGAATGATAATGCCGGTATCCTTGGCGCCCCCGGCCCTTTTCAGGAGGGACTCGATCAAGTCGCCCAGCATTCCCAGCACGGGAAGCAAAAGTCCGAGCAGCAGGGCGTCGTGGAGTGTCATCAATTTATAGCCGAAATGGCCGTGGCAGGTCATGAACAGCAGGAGGCTGACGGCCAGGCCGAAGATCAATCCGCCGAAAAAACCCTCCCAGGTTTTACCGGGCGAAATCCGGGGAAAGAGCTTGTGCTTTCCGAACCTGCTGCCGACCAGGAACGCGCCGATATCGGCGCTTTTGACGACGGCAATGAGGTAAAAGCACAGCAGCCTTCCGGTCAGGCCCGCGCTGTGAAAGAAATCGGTCTCGTCCCATGTCAGCCCCAGTTTTATGAAAAAATTAAAGAGGAACGGGATGTATAATATTCCGAGGAGCGTGCAGGCGATGGTGGTCATGGGCTGGTCGTTGAACCGCTGCGGGAACTGGCGGATGCAGACCGCCAGCACGCAGCCAAACAGGACGGCCAGCTCGTAGTCGCCGGCGTTCTGCCCGCCGTTGAGGGTGTAGTTGCAAAATGAGATGCCGATCAAGGTGATGCCGCCGGCGATCCCGAGATATTTGTAAACCGACACGCCGGTCTGGCGGATGATGGCGTAGAATTCAAGCATGGCGATGGCGACAATGACGAGCAGTCCGGCGCAGATCAGGAAAACCGGCGCGCAGGCGATCGCCAGGCCGAACACGATGGCCAGGAGCAATCCGCTGTAGATCCGTTTATTCAGGCTTTGCATGGTTGTTTAATGCCGGAAATCAAAGGTCAGGGATCAGTCTGACCTCTGGAAATCTGATTGCTGACTTCTTTCTTTGTTTCAACGTCGCCGAAGCGGCGCTGTCTCAGGGCGTAGGCGGCCAGGGCCGCGGCAAAATCTTTTTCGTTGAAATCCGGCCAGAGTGTTTCCGTAACGTAAAGCTCGGTGTAGGAAACCTGCCAGAGCAGGAAATTGCTCAGGCGCATCTCGCCGCTCGTGCGGATGAGCAGGTCCGGGTCCGGGATGCCGTCCGTGAAAAGATGCCGGGAAAATGTCGCCTCGTCAATGGCCTCGGCATCCAGTTCGCCGTTCTTGACTTCCCGGGCGATGGCGCGCGTTGCCTGGATGATTTCATCGCGCGCGCCGTAACTGAGGGCGAGGGTCAGGTTATAGCGCTCGTAGTCGCGGGTGGCCTTTATGGCGCGCTTGAGGACGAACTGGGCCGGCGACGGAAGGTCGGCCATGCGCCCGATGGTGCGCAGGCGGATCTGGTTCTTGTGCAATTCCGGTTCGTTTTCGTTTATAAACTGGACGAGGATGTCCATGAGGGCCATGATTTCCTGCCGCGGCCGCGACCAGTTTTCGGTGCTGAAGGCGTAGAGGGTAAGGTAGCGCACGCCCGATTCCCGGCAGGCGCGCATGGCGCACTGCACCGCTTTTGCCCCGGCGCGGTGGCCTTCGATCCGCGGGAGCCCATTGTTCTTGGCCCAGCGCCCGTTGCCGTCCATGATGATGGCGACATGGACCGGGGTTTTAATGTCGGTTGCGGTTGTTGGCGGCATGCGATTCAATCCGGAATATTATCAGATGCTTTCCACGGTTTGTTTCATTCCTTTTTCGGCAAAAAACGCATTATGCCGATAATCTTTTGCGAATCAAGCAAGATAGCATGACAGAAATAACCAGGTTATTCGCGCGTATTCAAAAAAGTGAGGTTATAAATTGACTCAGCCGGGGCAGTTTAATACATTTCAGCAATTTGCCGGATAAAGGACTCTGCCGTAAATTTTCAAGACAATAAAGTTTTCGTCAACAACCACTAATCATAATAGGAAACAACATGCATCCTGCCAAGACAATTGCCGTCCGCTGGGAGAAAAATACCACGCCGGCTGAACTTCAATCCATCCTCGCGACCCTCGCCGTGGAATATCCCGTTTGCCGCGGGAAGGGCAAGTGGCTGCCGGTGCGTTTTGAGAAAACCGCTCGCCCGGGCGCGTGCGGCGTCCGCCGGACCGCTTCCGGCGCGACGGTGCGCTACGGAACTCCGGCCATGGCGATGCGCGCCGTGAGCGCCTTGCTAGCTGGCCTGGTGCCGGTCGGAGGAGAGTTGGCGGAAAGTTCGCCCTTCACCACCTTCGGCATAATGCTGGATTGCTCGCGGAACGCCGTGATGAAAGTTGAGCATTTCAAGAAGTGGCTCCGGCGCCTCGCGCTTCTCGGCTACAACATGGCCATGCTTTATACCGAGGACACCTACGAGCTTCCCGGCGAGGAATATTTCGGCTACCTGCGCGGCCGCTATACCGCGGAGGAACTCAGGGAAATTGACCGCTACGCCGCCGCTCTGGGCATCGAAATGATCCCCTGCATCCAGACCCTCGGGCATCTTGAGCAAATTCTCAAATGGCCGGCATATTCCGGCGTGAGGGACACGAGCACGGTCCTGCTCGTGGGCGAAAAGAAAACCTATGAGCTTATCGGGAAGATGATCCGGCACTGGAGCGGTGTTTTCCGCAGCCGGCGGATTCATATCGGCATGGACGAAACCCACGATCTCGGGCGGGGACGTTACATGGACCGGAACGGATTCCGGCGCGGGTTTGACCTTTTCAACGAGCATCTCGCCCGGGTGGTGAAAATCTGCCGGCAGTCCGGCCTGAAACCCATGATCTGGTCGGATATGTATTTCCGTCTCGGAAGCGCCAACATGGATTATTACGACAAAAAATGCAGGATCCCGAAGGACGTGATTGCAAAAATCCCGAAGAACCTGGAGCTGGTTTATTGGGATTACTACCATGATGATTCGGACTTTTATTTCGACTGGATCAAGCGCCACCGTGCGCTCGGGTCCGAGCCGCTGATGGGGTCCGGCGTCTGGACCTGGTCAAAGTTCTGGCACGACCGGAAACTGACCGAGGCCACGGCCGGCGCCTGCATAGAAGCCTGCCGCAAATCCGGCTTGAAGGAAATATTCTTCACCATGTGGGGGGACGACGGCGCTTACTGCGACTTTGACTCGGCCCTGGCCGGGCTCGCGTTTTGCGCCGAGAAGGCCTACGCCGGGTCATCGCGCGAAAAAGATCTCGCGGCCAGGTTCCGCGCGGTTTGCGGGGCGGACTATAAAGGCCAGGCGTTGGCGTGCGACCTTGAATATGCCCGGGGCGAGCACCAGCATGCCGCCTCGTTGATCTGGGACGACCCGCTGCTGGCGATAAAACTTTCGCAGAAACGGGCCGGGGGCGCGGGGGCCCTGGACAAGCTGGAGGCGCATTATGCCGCCCTGGCGCGCAAGCTGAAGCCATATGAAGGCGATAAAGCCGCCGGCCGGATCAGCCACGCGCGCTTGATCGCCCTGGCGCTCGCGGCCAAGATCGGGCTTTCAAAGCGTCTTTTCGCCGCTTATTCCGCCGGGAACCGGAAGGGGCTTTCCGCGGTGCGCAGGGAAATCCCGGCCGTGATCCGTATCCTGGAACAGGTCGCGGATTCACTGCGCGCAAACTGGATGGAACGGAACAAGCCGTTTGGCTTTGAATTGCTGCAAACCCGGATGGCCGGGACGATCGCGCGTTGCCGGGAATTGGATCGCCGCCTAGCCGATTACATTGCCGGGCGCGTAAAGCGCCTGCCGGAACTGGACGCGAACCTCAAAGTCCCGAAGACTTAAATGGTCGGTTGTAAGTTTGGCAATAACAAATAATAACATCACGGGAGGTCAATCATTAAACCCATCTCTTTGCAGCTATATACTCTGCGGGAAGCATCCAAGACTGATTTTGTAGGCGTGTTGAAACGGGTCGCCGCCATCGGCTACAAGGGCGTTGAGCCGGCCGGGTTCTACGGGCTTGAGCCGAAAGAATTCAAGCGCATCGTTGAGGACTTGGGGCTAATCATTTCCTCCACCCATTCCCCCTGGGCGCGCGCCGACAACCTGCCGGAAACGATTGACCTGCTCGGCGAACTGGGCGTGAACCTGGTTGCCGCCGGATACGACCCCGATGAATACAAGGACCTTGATGCCATCAAGGCCACGGCCGCGATGCTGGAAAAGATGGACCGGACCCTGCGCGCCGCCGGGATCACCATGGCGATGCACAACCACCAGTGGGAATTTGAAATGCTGGATGGCCGCCTCAAGTTTGATATTTTGGCCGAGCTGGCGCCGGATATCCGCTTTGAAATGGATACTTACTGGGTGGCCAACTTCGGCGCAAACGATCCGGTCAAGATTCTAAGGAAGTATGCCGCGCGTTGTCCGCTCCTGCACATCAAGGACGGGCCGCTGGTCAAAAACCAACCCCTGCTGGCCGTGGGAAGCGGGAAAATGGATATCCCGGCGGTGGTCAAAGCTGCCGGCGAGGCGACCAAATGGCTGGTGGTGGAGCAGGATACCAGTGCGACCGACATGTTCGCCTGCGTGGAGTCCAGCTACAAGTATCTTGTCGGCCACGGCCTGGCCGAAGGCAACCGATAATAGATTTATCCACCCTTATAGCTTTGGCGAAAGGGCGCAGAGCCGTTCCGAAAGGATCGGCTCTTGCTTTTTTCGGGCCAAATGGGATTATTGGAGAAAACAGCGAGACAAAGCGGAATACGAAATAAACACGGCGCGAATATTGTAATATAAAAAATAATATTTATTGGCATAGATAGAAATGGTGAAACCATCATGAGCACTTTGAAGCGGAAGAATCGGCTCTACGACACGTCCCGATTTTCCCAGCCGGAAATTCGTGTGTACCATAAGAAAGGCAAGGGCAAGAAATGCCCATGCTATCTTCTAAGATGTGGATGCTGTGACCGGAAACTCGCCATTTACTATGCAGACGATGGATTGGAAGTCGGCGGAGTTAACGGGACAATCGAAGACTGGAGAGAAATTCTTCTCCCGCTATTGTTCATTCAGCGCAAAGGGGCCAATTTTATCGATCAACAACAAAACAACGCTAAAAAGCTGGCGGGAATTAGAGGTATGCCTTTGAATTTCAGCAAACGATAATATATGAAAAATCATGAGGAATAAAAGACATGCCCCGAACCAGTTTGCCGGAAATGATTATCCCGCGTCCCAAGCGAATCAAAATGACCGGGGAATGCTGCGTGCTGGATCGGACCTCCTCGGTCGAGTCGTGCGATGTGGGCCGATCATTGATGACACGTGCGCTCGAAGCTTTCCGGCTTGCCACAGGCCTGCGGCTTCAGCAGGGCCGAAGCGCGGCGCGCGGGGTTTGCCTGCGGCTTGTCAAACAATTGCCGGGAATCCCAAACCAGAAGGAGGGTTATCTCATCCAGGTCACCCCGTCGCGGGCGACCTTGAGCGCCGTGACGGAGCGCGGATTGTGGCATGCCCTCCAGTCCCTGATCGGGATGACGCGCGCGGAGGGGACGCGCTCGTCAATTCCCTGCGGCGTTGTGCGCGACTGGCCGGACTTTTCGTATCGCGGGTTCATGGCCGATCCGGCGCGCTGCTTTATTCCGCCGGAGCGGATGCGCTGGTATATCGATTATCTTTCGCGCAACAAGTACAGCCATTTTCATGTGCATTTTACCGATTCTGATTCGTTTACCCTGCCGTCGTCCGCCTTCCCGAAGCTGAACGCGGCCCGCAACCCGCCGCATGGCGTTTACCGCAAGTCCGACTTGAAAAACATCAATCAATATGCGTCCGAACGATATATTGAACTTGTGCCGGAAATAGACTTGCCGGGGCACGCCAAGTTCCTGGTGCGGCAATACCCGGAACTCGGGTGCCGGACAAAAAACGATCCGGCCGGCGAGTGGACGATCTGCATCGGCGCGGAGAGCACCTATCGGTTCCTGGACCGGCTGATCGGCGAAATCGCGGCCTTATTCCCGGGCCGCTTCCTGCACCTCGGCACGGACGAGCTTGAGTTCCTTGACCTGATCGAGATGATCCATGCCTCGTGGCGCGAGTGCCCGGTCTGCCGGCGGCGGATGGCGCGGGAGCATCTGGCCGGTTCACGTCAGTTGTTTTATTATTTTATGCGGCGCATGCGCGACATGGCCGCCCGGCACGGGAAGCGCCT
Organism: uncultured Verrucomicrobiota bacterium; assembly: GCA_964475405.1. Classification (GTDB taxonomy): domain Bacteria; phylum Verrucomicrobiota; class Kiritimatiellia; order JAAZAB01; family JAAZAB01; genus JAQUQV01. The sequence continues at coordinate 6,410 of CAYYWX010000037.1, read as the reverse complement.
CATAATGTGGAATGACTCGATTGACATCGCGCATCCGCATTCGGTGCCGCATGACATCCTTCAGCAGTTCTGGCGCATCGCCGGGACGGGCCGCGGACCGGTCCGGGGATGTTCGTTGACCGGGTTCCTGCGGGATGGCTTCAATGTGATTAATTCGTATTTCCCGGAGACTTACCTGGATGAATATATCGACGAACGGCGGCTGGTAAAATGGAATCCCTTCTCCGTGCCGGCCGTCCCCGCCCGCTACCGGGCGCGCGTGCTCGGCGGCGAGTGTTGCGCCTGGAGCGACGGCGGAAAGGACCGATATATGCGTTCGCTGCCCTCGACTCTGCCGGTCTTTGCCGACCGGGTCTGGAATTGTTCCCCGATCAAGGATCCCGACGCGTTCGCCGGGGGCCTGGCCCGGCATATTTTCGGACCGCGCACGCCGGTTGGACTGGATCGCCTGTTCCCGGCGCTCGGGATGTTTGCCTTCCCGAGAAACAAGCAGGTGGCCTACGAGCCGGTCCTGCTCAAAAAGATCCCGCGTGACCGGCGCCTGGCCTTGTGCGCCGAATTGCGGCGCCTGGTGCGGAGGGAGCAGGGGAAGGGCCGCCTGATGAACGCCTTTGTCCTGGCGGAATATGACCGGTTTCTCATGCTGTTGCAGAGGGCGTTGAAATCTGATTTGTGCCCGATGGACTAACCAGGCCGGGATGGTGATCCTGCTTGTCAAATCATTACATTTTGAATAATCTGCGGTTTTTTATCCGCGATGAAAAAGACAATTTTAATCAGCAATGACGACGGATTTCATGCGCCCGGCATCCGGGCCTTGCGCAAGGCCATGGTCGGCCTGGGAGAAATTATTGTCGTGGCGCCCGTGGCGGAGCAGAGCGGCACCGGGCACGCCATCACGACCGCCAACCCGCTCAAGGTTAAAAAGCAGAAATTCGACGGGCGTTGCGAGGGCTACATGGTCAACGGAACCCCGGCCGATTGCGTCAAGATCGCGACCAGCGTTTTGCTCGATCGCCTGCCGCAAATGGTGGTCAGCGGCATCAACCTCGGGCCGAACACCGGCATCAGCACGATTTATTCCGGCACGGTCGCCGCGGCGGCCGAGGGGGCGATTCTCGGCGTTCCGGGCATGGCCGTTTCGCTGGACACGTTTGTCAATCCCTGCTGGGCCACCGCAATCCATGTCGCCCGCCGGCTGGCAGGCGAAATCCTGCGCAACGGCCTGGCGCATTCCACGATGCTCAACGTCAACGTCCCGAATCTCCCCTTGAAAAAAATAAAGGGCATGATCGTGACCCGCGTCGGGCGTTCGCGTTTTGCCGAGGTGTTTCATCGCCGGACCATGCCGCGCGGCGGCGATTATTACTGGATGGACGGCGAGCTTGAGGTGCTTGAGGATATAAACGGCACCGATATCCAGGCGGTGAAAGAGGGGTATGTGTCCGTGACGCCGATCAGCTTTGACCTTACCAACCTTGCCATGATGCCCAGATTGAAAAAATGGGATTTAACCCTCTGATTTTTCCTTCATTCCGAACTCGCGCAATTTGCGGTGCAGGGTGCGGCGGCTGATCCCGAGCTGTTTTGCGGCGAGCGTGCGGTTGCCGCCGTGGGCTTCGAGCGCGGCGACGATCATCTGCCGGTTGGCCTCCTTGATGGATGAAGCGGGCGTCAAGGCGTCCTTTTGAGTTTCCGCTTTCCGGGGCGCGCGGAATGAGGGCGGCAGGTCGCGCAGGGTAAGCTTGGTCCCGTGGCTGAGGACCACCATGCGTTCTATCGCGTTTTTCAATTCACGGACGTTCCCGGGCCAGTCGCCGGCCACCAGGGCGGACATGGCGTCGGCGCTGATCTCCTCGATTTTCCGGTTGTTTTCGCGCGCGAAATCATCGATGAAATGCCGGACGAGCAGCGGAATGTCATCGCGCCTTTCGCGCAGGGGCGGGATCGTGATTGTCAGGACGTTGAGCCGGTAAAACAGGTCTTTCCGGAACTTGCCGTCCTGCACGCGCCTGGCGAGATCGGTGTTCGTGGCCGTCACCAGCCGGATATCGGCCTCGAGGGTTTCCTGCCCGCCGACCCTTTCAAATTTTCTTTCTTCCAGCACGCGCAGGAGCTTGACCTGGAGCGCCGGCTCGATTTCCGAGATTTCATCAAGGAACAAAGTCCCGCCTTCCGCCAGCTCAAAACGGCCGTGGCGGCGTTCGGCGGCGCCGGTAAACGATCCCTTTTCATGGCCGAAGAGTTCGCTTTCCAGCAGATTTTGCGGCAGGGCGGCGCAATGGACCGCGATGAAAGGACCGCGCGCGCGCGGGCTGAGGTTATGGATGGCGTGCGCCACCAGTTCCTTGCCGGTCCCGCTTTCTCCCTGGATGAGCGCCGTCGCCCGCGTAGGCGCGATCTGCCGGATCAATTCAAACAATTCTTCCATCGGCGCCGTGCGCCCGATGATCGCCTCCAGGCCGAAACGCCGGTCGAGCTGGGTGCGCAGGCTCCGGTTTTCGTTTTCAAGGCGGCGCGAGCGCAAGGCGCGCTGGATCACGAGTTCAAGCTGTTCCAGGTTGAGGGGCTTGGTCAGGAAATCGTAAGCGCCGGCTTTCATCGCCTCGACCGCCGTCTCAATGCTGCCGAAGGCGGTGAGGACGATGCAGACCGGCTGGCAGTCATGGGCGATGGCGCGGCGGACGAGGGTAAGGCCGTCCATGCCCGGCATGCGCAAATCGGTGAGGAGGATATCCACCGGCTTTTCGGCAAGGATTTGGAGCGCGCGCTCGCCGTTGTCGGCCAGTATGGTCTGATAATTGCGCTCCAGCGCCTTTTCAAGGCCCACGCGCGTGTTCTTCTCGTCCTCAACAATCAATATTACGGGCTTGTCATTCATTCGTTCTCTGCTTTTGCCAAGGTTATTTAGACTGTAGACTGAAGGATGTTAGCGACTGAATCAATAATAAAAAATATCATACTCCACACATAACGTAGAGCCTATGGTGTGGGCTTTAGACCGTCGTCATCAGGTTCTTGTTGTGTTCTCCCTTTCTTCGGCCCATCAATAAACACGAACTTCATGCCATTCGTAATAACGAACGTGGTACCAGCGCGCTCAATGGTCAACACGTTAAGGAAAGGAGGTTGTTTCGGTTCGTTCTTCCGTGGATTTGGAACTCTGTCTTGTTGCTTAATCTTGAATCCTTCGACTTCCTGTCCAACCTTGACGAAGTATGTCCTGGGACCTCCAAAAGTAAGTTGGAACATCAAACTCCCGTCAGGCAACGCGGTTGTGCCTTTGAATTTAACCGGAATGCTGATGTCATTGGTCGAATTGACCTGCGAAGTCGTGTTAGTGGCGGCACTGGCTTGGTAACCCAAGAGTCCGCCCATGACTACAAGCGATATGATCATTCTCTTCATATTCTCAGTACAACTCTTACCTATCAGTTACCTGTGTTTTTGGAGCGCGTTGTTTGCGCGGCGCCTTGAGCAGGCGGACGCGGCGTTCATCCAGGGGCAGATACATCGTGAAAGTCGTGCCGGATTTCGGCTGGCTGTAGACCTCAAGTTCGCCGCCGTGGTCCTGGACAATGCGCTGGACGATAAAAAGTCCGAGCCCGCTCCCGTCGGCCTTGGCCGAGTGATAGGGCTTGAAGAGGCGCCCGACCTGCTCGGCCGGCATGCCTTCGCCGTTGTCCTTGAAGGAAACCCCCAGGAAGCGGTCGTTGCTGAAGAGGGTGGTCGTCAGGATGCCGCCGTTGGTCATGGCCTGGAGGGCGTTCTTGATGATGTTGAAAAACGCCTGCTTGATCTGGTTCCGGTCCACGGATATGACCGGGAGCGGCTCGGGCGTTTTTACTTCCAGGATAACGTCGCGGTTTTCTATTTCATGCTTCATGAAATCGATGGTTTCCTTCAGGACCTCTTCTATCCGGCAGGGCTGCCGGTGGGGGACGGCCGGCCGGATGGCTTTCAGGAACTGGGTGATGATCATGTTCAGGCGCTCCACCTCGCCGCGGGAGACCCGCACCAGTTCCTCGATGTTTTTCCGGTTTTCCGCCGGCAGCCGGTCCATCTCGCGGTCCAGCAGTTGCAGGTGGATGTGGAGCGAATTGAGCGGGTTGCCGATTTCATGCGCCACGCCGGCGGCGAGAAAAGTCAGGGCGTTCAGGCGCTCGGACTTGAGGACCTTCATTTCCTTTTCGCGGTCCGAGGTTATATCGCGCAGGATGACCACCGCCCCCTTTGATTTGCCCTCGTTGATGACAATGGGCATGATATACATGTTGAGGAAGCGTTTCCCGGGGTAGTTGATTTCTATTTCGCGGCTGATGAGTTTTGACCACTCCTGTTCCTCCATGTTCAAAATCTTCTGCCACTCGATTTCCTTCAGGTATTTCGAGATGTGTTGCTGGCGGGCCGCGTCCACCGTGAAGCCGAGCATGGTCGCCGCGGCGTTGTTGGCGAAGGCGATCGAGCCGTCCGGGTCAAGCACGATAATGCCGTCGCGCAGGGCGTTAAAAACCGTTTCCAGCAGGCCCTTCTCCTGCCACAGGCGCAGGAACTGGGCCTGGAGGTTTTGCGGGTCAAGCTTGTTCAGCTTTTCAACCAGTTTGTCTAGAAATCCAGCCTTCATATAAACGGGTATCTCGCTTCAGGTGCGAACAAATGCCTTTTCCGGAAGATAATTGATTTTGGGCCTTATGGCAATCATAAGAATAAGCTGCCGGGCTTCGGATTGAATGAAAAATCATTTCTTTTTCATCACGGCGATGAACATGCCGTTGCAGTTCGATTCCCACGGCCAGATCCAGATCAGACCGTTGCTTTGCCGGCGGGTCAGGGGGTTGAAGAGCGGTTCGAGTTTGAATTCAGCGTGTTGTGCCAGGAAGTTCGTGATGATGCCGGTGTTTTCAATCGCAGTCAGGGTGCAGGTTGAGTAGACCAGCCGTCCGCCCGGCTTGACCCCGGGGGCGGCGGCTTGCAGCAGTTTGGCCTGGAGTTCCGCGTAGTCCCGGATTTGTTCGGGAAAAATCCGCCAGCGGGCGTCCGGGTTGCGGTGCCATGTCCCCATGCCGGAACAGGGCGCGTCAACCAGGACCCCGTCGAAATTTTTGTCCGGCGCGGAGCCCGCCTGCGGTGACGCAGCCCCTGCGGGCAGGTCGGCCGCGCCGTCCCAGGTTGATATCCGGATCGAGCGGTATCTGTTTCTTTGCAGTCGTTTTTCCATCTGGTCCAGGATTGACGGGCGGATATCGGTTGCCAGGATTGTCCCCTTGTCATCCATCAGGTCGGCCAGGTGGAGGCTTTTACCGCCGGCGCCGGCGCACGCGTCCCACCAGGATTCCCCCGGTTGGGGGTTGCAGCATATCCCGACGCATTGCGAAGCCAGGTCCTGGGCCTCGGCGCCGGGCAGTTGCGACAGGTCGCAGTTTTTCGGGCCCTTGATGAAGACCGAGTGTTTGAAAAAAGGATGGGTCCCGGTTTCAATCCCCATCTGCGTTAATGCGCTGATCATCGCTTCTTGCCGGTCGGAGCGGAACCTTAGCCAGGTCGGCGGCCTGGTCTGGAACGCCGCGATGCAGCGCGCCAGGTGATTTTTGCCTTCAGTGTCGGCCTGCGTCTCCGGCGCGTGGAGCAGGCCGGGCAACCAGTCCGGCGTCAGCTGCTCAACGCGCGGGAGTTCGCCCTTCAGTAAATTTTGCAGGGCGGCGGCTTTGTCTTCAAGATTCAAGGGGCCGAGGGGTTTTAAGCCGGCCGGAGTCAATGCCGTCCGCTGAATCATATATTCAACCTGCGGAGGGATTTCCTGCGCGTCCAGGAGGATTGCGGCGGCGATATTTTCATCGGCCGGTGTTTTCAGCCAGCCGCGCCAGCGGAACCATGAGAAAACGGCGTTTGACAAAAATCTCCGGTCACGCGCCCCGTATTCGCGGTGCTGGCGGTAAAAGCCGGCCAAGACCTGGTCGGCGCTCTGGCGGCTTTCAACCACGAGGTGGTCGGTCTCCTTGACGAGCGCCAGGCATATTTCGGCCTGGCGGCGGGCGGCGCCTGGCGGGATTATATTCACTATAATTTTTTTCTCTTGTTTATTTATAAAAAAAATGTATATTTTACCCCAAATTAAATAGACAATTTGGGGCTTTATGGCAAACGAATTAGCATTTGTATTGATTAATCCGCACACGATCGCCAAGTCAAGGACCGGCGGGGTGATCGGGCGCTTTATGAGCCGCACCGGGCTTGACCTTGTCGGCGCGAGGATGTTCGCGCCCGGCGACAGGCTGGCCGGGGAATACTCGGCGCTGATCGGCAAGGACAACAATCTTGAGCCGGAAATGCGCGGTCTGCTCGCCGATTATGTCCTGAAAAATTACGCTCCCGATCACAAGACCGGCCAGTTGCGGCGGGTGATGATGATC
>CAYYWX010000036.1:0-40057 GCA_964475405.1 uncultured Verrucomicrobiota bacterium | reverse complement strand
CGATCGCCGGCTTGACGTCCGGTGCATCTACCACGCGTTCGGCAAAATCAGGACGACCCCAGGCTTCAGTCAGTTTTACGGATGTCATGATGTTGAGAATGACCAGCATAATACAAGCCGCTCCGATGATCCGGCGCATCCATTTCCCGGCAGAGATATAAACGGCGCCGATAATAAAAGGAATGCTCCAGGCCGCCGGCGCCAAATACCGGTAGGATCCAGAATTGCTGCGGTCACTCGAGGAAAATAATACGAGATTCAGCCAGGCAACGCCAATAAACACATCCAATACATTTAATCCAAATGTATGCTTCCGGATCAACTGCCGGATAATGGCCATGGCGCGCAACACGGTTGCCGATAACAGGATAACGATAACCATAAAAGGCATAATGGGAAACAGCCAGGCGGCAAAATCCAAATGATACGCCGTGTCTGGAAACAGCGTGGGCATAATGCCTAAAGCCCGGGTGAGCGTCACGGTAATTCCCGGCTCCCACAGGTAAGCAAGCGCTTCACCGAGGGAACGAGTGCCCGCCACCGCCGTGTGAGCACCAGGGTACAGGTGTATCGCCGCAAAATACGGAATTAGTCCAATGCAAATGCCGATTGCCAGCAGAAACAACCTGGGTAACACATGGCGCCAGTCGCCTTGAAAGACCGCGACCGCTAAAACGGGAACAATAAGGGCCAGGGCCAACATGTTATTGGTGAATGCCAATCCGCATAATATGCCGGCCAATAAAAATCTTGAGCAACAGGACACCGTGAAGCGCAAGGGGGTGTCAATAGTCAGCAGCATGGCGCCCCATGCCGCCAGATATAAGGGACTATTATGCGGCAAAGAATAACCGAACTGGATCATCAATAGATAGGCGGACGGAAACATGATTAACAGCATGATCGGCCAAGTCAGGCGCAGCGCGCCAATCTTGCACACAAGCAACATTAATAAGACAAAACCAAGGAAGCCTTCGATAAACGACACATAGCGTGCGCCAAAAGCGTTTCGCGGAACGAGATGGACCCCCGGGGCTGATAAATAGGCTTCCACGGGGAATTGATAGGGTTGGGCAAAAACCAGCAAGGGCAGTTCGCCCTCGCAAATGCGCTTGGCCTGAAGAACTGTGATGGATTCATCCGCCGTAACTGGCACATGCTCCACGCTGGCCACCATCATTGATACGCGAATAACGATCGCCGCAAGACCGAGAATTAAACCGAGGAAAATAAAATGCCGCGAAGGGGTTGAAATTATGTTAAATGGCGATGTTATTTTCATTCGTTAAACAAACCCATATTTATTTTTTCCAGTCAAATGAAAATGAAATTTAATTTCGTCTATTTCTATTTAAATAACACCGCAAGCCGGACTTGTTCCGCCAAAATCATTTTCTGTATTTTCCCGGCATACGGCCGAGACACACATAAAACAGGAGCGCGGTCCTGCCGATTAATTTGCAAAGAAAAAATTGTGGACAGATTTATAATGTTTGTGATAATTTCAACGTAAATATTCTGAAGGATGGAGTTGCCGGAAAAGCATGACAACACTCGTAAGTACCAGTAAAAAATCCGGGGCCGGACGCCCTAAAAAGTTCGCCGAATCAAGCCATCCGGTCACGGTAACTTTGCCTGAACGAACTCTGCGGCAATTGTGCAATATAAACGCAGACCGGGCACAGGCGATTGTAAAGGCGGTGGAAATTGTGGCAGGGTCCGCCACTCACCCGATGAAACCGGTGGAAATTGTCGAGGTGACACCCGGGAAGGCAATTATTGTCGTCGGCCCCAGCAAGAGCCTCCGCAAAATCGCTTGGCTGCGACTGGTCGAAATCACGCCTGTCCGCTATCTTCTCTCGCTTCCCTCCGGCACTCCGATTGAATCTCTCGAGATAGCGATTCTGGACCTACTTGAAACTTTATCCCCGGAGGAGAAAGAAGATCGCGCGTTACTGGAAGCTTTGCGCAATTACATTACTCATCAACGTCGCGGGGAAATGATAAGCAAGGGCGAACTGCTCTTCATCGATTTAGCACGTTCGCCCCGCGCAAAACCCGGACAACGAGAATCAGGCGTCATATAAAAAATGGATAAAAAACAAAAAATAGATTTTTTTAATTCGGCGGCGAAGGACAGGGGCCACTGGAAAAAAAGAAACAGGTACTATTACAAAAAAATAACCGGCCTGTTGAAGTTCATGATCCCCGAAGGCAGCTCCGTTCTTGAACTTGGCTGCGCCACCGGCGAGCTGCTCAACGACCTCAAGCCCAAATACGGGGTCGGCGTGGATTTCAGCCCGAAGATGATAGAAATTGCCAAAAGTAAATACCCCCACCTTACCTTCATTGAAATGGACGCGGAAAACATCAGCCTGGATAGTCAATTTGATTACATAGTGATGTCTGACATGATCGGCCACCTTGAAGACGTACAGCTGGCGCTGGAAAAACTCCATGCCGTATGCCACCCCAAGACAAAGATAATAATAACATATTACAATTTTACCTGGGAACTGATCCTCAAAATCGGCGAAAGATTGAAACTGAAGATGCGCGAGTTCATGCAAAACTGGCTCTCCGATCACGACATAAAAAACATCCTGGAACTCGCCAATTTTGAAACGATAAGAACCGGCGCCACCCTGCTCTTGCCAGTATATGTGCCGATTTTATCGGAATTTTTGAATAAATATGTCTCCAAATTTTTCTGGCTGCAAAACATATGCTTCATCAATTATACGATCGCGCGTCCGAAGCCGGCCGCCCCCGCCAAGGATTACAGCTGCTCCATAATAATTCCCGCGAGAAACGAGGAAGAAAACATCGAAAAGGCCGTCCTTGAGATACCGGCCATGGGAAAGTTCACGGAAATAATCTTTGTGGAAGGCCATTCCACCGACAACACCCTCAATGAAATTAAAAGAGTCTGCGAAAAATACAAGGACGGGCGGGACTTAAAATACGCCGTCCAGGACGGCAAGGGAAAAAAAGACGCAGTTTACAAGGGGTTTGACATGGCGCGCGGCGACATCCTCATCATTCTGGACGCCGATATAACCGTGGCGCCCAAGGATTTGCCGAAATTCTACAACGCCATCGCCTCCGGCAACGGAGAATTCATAAACGGAAGCAGGTTTGTCTATCCCAAGGAAAAGGAGGCGATGCGTTTCCTGCGCATGCTGGGGAATAAATTTTTCAGCCTGCTCTTCAGCTGGATTCTCGGGCAGTATCTCAAAGACACCTTGTGCGGAACAAAAGTCATCATGAAAAGCGATTATGAATCGCTGAAGAAGGACCGCGCGTACTTTGGCGAATTCGACAAGTACGGGGACTTTGATCTAATACTGGGCTCCTACAAACAAAACCTGAAAATCGTTGAAGTGCCGATCCATTATCGCAGCAGAATTTACGGGTCCACAAACATTCCCACCTGGAAAGGCGGCGTCATTTTATTGCGGGCCGCTCTCTTCGCCATGCGGAAGATAAAATTCATTTAAGCGAATTTACATACCAATCTATCGCCTTTTTAAGGCCTTCGCTGAATTTCGTTTTTGCCTTAAAGCCGAATTCCTTTCCGGCGCGGGCAACATCCAGGCACCTTCGCGGCGCGCCGTCGGGTTTTGAGGAATCCCAGACAACCTTGCCTTTATAGTCAACCTGTTTTTTTATCATTTCCACAAGATCTTTTATCGGAGTCTCTATTCCCGTCCCGAGATTCACGGGATCCGACTTGTCATACAACTCCGTCGCGGCCACGATGCCCTCCGCGCAATCCTCAATATACAAGAATTCCCGCGTGGCCTTACCCGTGCCCCAGATCACCACTTCCGGACAATTCTGCATCTTGGCGTCATAAAACTTCTTGATCAGGGCCGGAACGACATGGGAGGTTTGGGGATCAAAATTATCGCCGGGACCGTATAAGTTCACCGGGAGCAAAAAAATGGAATTGAAACCGTATTGCCGTCGATAAGCCTGCGATTGGACCATGAGCATCTTCTTGGCCAGTCCATAGGGCGCGTTGGTCGGATCGGGATAACCCTGCCAGATGTCATCCTCCTTGAATGGAACGGGAATATCGTTTGGATAGGCGCAGGTCGTGCCGATTATGGTGAATTTTTTTATGCCCTGCTGCCTTGCCTGCTCAATCAGCGAAATCCCCATGATCAGGTTGTCGTAAAAAAAACTTCCCGGCCTTCCCAAATTGGCGCCGATCCCCCCTACCGTGGCGGCAAGATGAATGACGACATCGGCCTGCGCAACGGAATACATCTTCTTTATGGCATCAAGTTCCCGCAGGTCATACTCCTCCATTTTCGGCACAAAAATCCTTGTACATCCCCTTTCATTCAATTTTTTCACGACAAACTTGCCCAAAAAACCGGCGCCTCCGGTTACGATCACGGTTTTATCTTTTAAATTAATCATTTTTCACCTTGATCTAATTATCGGGCTGAAAACCCGACAATTTAACATTTGATGATAATAGCATATGGCCCTTTATTTTGAAGAAAATTTAATCATTTTTATGATTATCGCCGGAACCGCCGGGCCGGTCGGATTGCGCGACTGGGCTGAACATGCGCAAATCGGCCATGGACCAGGCCCTGTCCCCGCTGCCGGTTTGCTTCAATCTGATATAGCGCGCGCGCTGCGCGGGAAAGACTACCGTAAAATAGCGTTCCCAGTAAAGAAATCTCGGCTGTCCATTTTCCCAGCTGAGATCAAAATCATCCTGCCGCCACGCTTCCCGCCATGCCGACCCGTCATCCGAAACCTGCACGGTCAGCTCGCGCGGATAATCATTGCCTCCCGGGACAATCCGCAGCTTGCCCACTTCCCGGATCTGTCCCAAATCAACGTCAAATATCATGTCCGGCTTTTGCGGCTTCTTGTCGGATGACCAGGCCGTCTCAAGGCTCTCGTCGACCGCGTAACGGCATTTATCGGGCGAATAATTGCTGTCCAGCTTCCAGCCGCTTCGCGGAATTTCCCGCAACGCGCGGTCATCGCAGGGCGGCTTGAAATCATAAAAGACCGTGAAAGGTCCGAGCTCCCCCTTTTGGTAACTCCCGCCTATTTTTTGAAGATAAGGTTCAAACCTGGACGGCGGGAACAATGTCGGATGGGTAATGAACGCGACTTCTTCGGCCCGGCCCGCCTCGTCCAGATAATGGACCGGCTTGCCGCCGAATCTCTCGTTGAACGGCTCGGAGACGATTATTTTTTCATCCGTTTCGCAGGTGATCCTGTACGAAAGCCATAAATGCGCGTAGGCGTAACGAATGCCGTGCTTTTGCAGGGCATCGATAAGCGGGCGGGTATCGGGCAATTCGAGCGGACCGGCCACGAAGACAGGGTCACTCCAGGCGCGGGCCAGTTGGACATTGCCCCAAACCTGGCAGGTCATGACAAACAACGTCAAAACAATGCCGGCATAACGGAAGCGGGAGTAGAGACGCCAGATCCCGAACGCGCCGATGATGGGCAGAACAGCCATCAACGGGAGCAGGTAGCGCGCATCGTCGGATCCGCTCCTGGAACTGTGGGCGAAGACCGCGATGCTCACCCCGGCCACCACGATTAACAGAGGCGCGCCGGACGAGCCCTTGATGGAAAAGACGAAAAGGCGCAGCAACTCCCTCCATTTCGCCAGAACAACCCACAGGATCAACCCGCCCCAGATAAAACCCAGGGAATAATAAAGCGCCTTCGGCAATACGAGGTTGCGGAAATTGTCGGCATAGAGCATGATCCTCTGGCCGGTGAAAAACTGCCCGGTGTAGGTCACGGCAATCCGCACATATTCCAGCGTCCGTTGCCAGTCGGACGTGCGCCCGACATCCCCGAAGGTGGCAAATCCGTTTTTGATATTGAACCATAACAACGGCAGACTGGTGATGATGAACGCAAGTACGATCCCCCAGAAATAACGGCGCAGAAATAATTTTTTGTCGTTTAAAAAAAGATACGCGGCCGAGCAAACGATAAAGCTGATGATCAGCAAATGAAGCCAGAAGGCGTAACCCAAGACCGCCCCGAGAAAGACGCCGTCGCGAACACGTGGCGGCTCTTGGGAAACAAGGCGGAGCGTCAGCAAAAGCGCCAGGCCGCCGAGGGTGGTCACCGCCAGGCAATTGTCTGGCGCAACCGTCACGCCGCACATCGCCAGATAGGGGGCCGGCGCCGCCAGAAGGCACAGGGTCAGCAAGCCGACCTGGCGGTTAAACGCCCGGCAAGCCAGCAGATAAGTGACAAAAACAAAAAGGAAGGCGACAAAGAGCGGATACAGCCTGACAACCCAGGTGGCCGGCCCGAAAAGATAAATCAAGGGAGCGGCAAGGTATGATTCCTGCGTCCCCATGTAGGTCTGCCCCCAATACACGACCGGGAATTCGCCCTTCAGGATATGTATGGACATAAGCGCCGGCCAGGCCTCGTCGGAAGACAAGGGAAGCTTTGCCAGGCCGTAAAAATAAAAACCCAGCCGGAATAAAACAGCCAGGCATATGACCGCAATCCCGATTGCCAAAGACGATTTTTTCATCGGACTTGTCCTTTTCGGACAAGTTACTTTAAACGCCCATAAAAGCAAATAAATACTTGAATTTTAACATTGAAACTTGTCATGCATTTGCCATTATTTTTGATTATGCAGTCCAAGGATAAAAAAACAACCATCGGGCGTCCTCCAAAGTTTCAAGAGCCGCGGCGGCCCGTGACCGTGACGCTGCCCGAACGCACCCTTTCGCAACTGGCCGCGATTGACGAAGACCGCGCGCGGGCCATCGTAAAGATCGCCGATGCCGCGGCCGGAGGCGGCCGGCGACGGTGCCGGCCCGTTGAGCTGGTGGAAATGGCGGGGGGCAAATCCCTGATCGTCGTCGGTCCCAGTCAGGCGTTGAAACGCATCCCCGGGTTGAAATTAATTGAGATTGCCCCGGGCCGCTATCTGTTGACAATTCCGCCGGGCACGGCGGTGGAATCGCTTGAGGTCGCGCTGCACGACATGATCAATAATTCCGACATGCGGCATGACGAGCGGGAACGCGCCATCCTGCAGGAATTGATCACGTTGATCGGGCATCAGCGCCGCTCCAGGCGCTTATCCAAAGCGGAAATCCTGATCATTAATTCGGATTAAACCTTGAAAAGCGGAGAATTCAACGAATCAGCCGCGATTTTGCCGATGGGGATAATGTCGCGTTGGCTTTTATTTGCTATCATCGCGGCAGGATTCATTTTGCGGTTTTGGGGTTTGTCGCACGACCTGCATGAAGGCAACGACTATCATCCGGACACGGCCAAGCAGGTCAGGGCCGTCGAGCGGTTCCTGCACGGCAACTATTATTTGCGGGTCGGGGAACCGGATTACGACGGCTACCCGTATTTCAATCCTCATCTGGTCGAATACCTGTGCCGGGCGGCCGAATGGGCGCGATGCGGGTACTCCGGTTTGATCGGCGTGCCTTATGAACAGGAGTTTCCCGACACCATGAAGCTGTGGTGGCTGATGCGTGGATTCAACGCGCTGCTGGCAACCCTGCTCATCCTGGTGGTTTTTAAGATCGGTCGCGAGAATTTCAGCCCGGCGGCGGGACTGGCCGCCGCCGCGTTTCTCGCATTATCGCCGGCCGATATAGTTTCCTGCCATTACAACACTTGCGACACCACCGCAGCTTTCTTCGCGACACTTTCGCTTTTATACGCGTTTAGAATCTATCGCCATGGCCGCTACCGGGACTATGTCTTTGCCGCCGTCTGCGCGGCCTGCGCCTTTGCTTCAAAATATCACGGCGGCATGGCGATCCTGCCGGCGATCGTCGCCCATGTCCTGCGCGCCGGCGGCCTGCGGCCGCTTTTCAATCCCGGCGCCCTGTTGCGCATCGCCGTGATGATTATCGCGGGCATTGTCATGACTTTTATCGCCATCCCCAACCTCTTCACGCATTTCAGCGAAACGGTGCAGGATATAATTTACTTCCTGTTTCACATATCGCGCTACCGGGGGATTGAGGCAAATGTCAAGGCGGGCGGCATCCTGTCCAAATTCATATATTCAATGGACCGGAATCTCCCGGCGCTGGCGCGGATTTTAGGCCCGGCGGTCTGCCTGGGCGCCCTTCTCGGCCTGGTCGGCCTCGTGCGGGGCCGGGGCCGGTATGTAATTCTGTATTCAATGCCGGCCTTGTTCATGATCGCCCTGGTTTTCCGGCCGGCCGCGCATCCCGTCTATCATACCATGATTACCCCGATCGTTTTTCTCATGGCGGCGGCAGTGTTTACCCTGGGAGTTGAACAGACCATATTGCGGCCCTGGCGTTTCGCGGTGCGTTTTACGCAAGGAGCGCTGATTGCGCTCGCCTGCTGGTTCCTGGCCAATAGCGCCTTCCATGAGGATTATTTCTTCTGGCACCAGGATGTCAGGCGCATGGCCCAGGCGTGGATTGAGGAAAATATCCCGCGCAGTTTTTACGTCATAACCGATCCTTACACATGCGATGCCACCGGGTTTGCGTCGGCGGAAAACGCCCGGGGATGCGTCCTGGTCGGAAATCCGGAGACGCGCCCGCATGACCTGCCCTTGTTCAAGAAGTTTTTCCTGGAGCCGATTTCCATGGCGGTATTTCGCAACATGCCGATCAGCATGTACCTCGGGGAAAACCGCTTGATTCAAAATGATTTTCGCATGCCGGTGTTTCAACGCCAGCCTTCGTTGACGGGCAACCAGTTCATTTTTGACAACGGGCCGGAATTCCTGCGCAGCGAAAAACTGATGCGGGTTGAGCCGGAAAAGGCGACCGTCAAATGGCTGGTGAGCGACCGGCCGCTTGGCATGACCCGCATCATCCTGCAAAACTCGGCCATCCCCAATTATATCACGCTGTCCCTCGGCGGCGTGCGCCGGGAAATCAGCCTGGCGCCGGAAGAGACCGCCTGCCTTGAATTACCCAACCCGCGTTCCCGGTTCCCGACAACCGCCGGAGGGCCGTGCTTTTACCGCCTTAAAATTTCAGCGGCCTACGGCAATGCATGGGTCGGATGGACCACCGGCTGCGCGGATGCCGGAACCATGCTGTATAATCTGGGGCGTTTCCAAGAAGCCGCGCCGCTTTTGTGCCTGGCCGCGCTGAAAACGAAAAATCCAACGCTGGCCGCGGAGGCATTGATCAGCGCCGCAGCCGCCGGCCGGCCGGCAAAGGGGCCGGAAGCCGAACGCCTGAAAACCATCGTTGAACCGATTTACGATGAACTGGATCCCGATTCTTTTTTCCGGATTTACGGCATCAGCCTTGAATACCTTGACTCCCTTGAATTTATCCGCCTGGAGGCCGAACAATTATCGCTCGGCGGATTCGTGGTCTCGGATAACACCGCGGCCTCGGGCGGGAAAACCATCAGCTTGCCCCAAGCGGGTTCCGGGCAGACCAATCCGGTTGTTTGTTCCGCCAGAACACAGCCGTTGCGGCTTGATCCCGGCTGCTACATCATTTCGGCATCGTTGCGGTATCATGCGGCATCCGGTTCGGACGCCGGGGAATTTCTTGTCCAAGTGTCCGATCCGGCCGGCGCGGTCTGCGACCAAAAGAGGGTCAAGGTGGAAGCTCTGGAACATGGCGCGCGCACAACGGGAGCCGGGGATTTTGAGAATATTCAATGTCCGCTGCGCATTCCCGCGGGAGGCGGCGAATATGTGATAACCATCCAGCCGCTGGAAAACGCCATAGATGAAATTGACTGCCTTACAATCAAGCCGGATTGCCTGGCCAATGTAAGCGCGCTGGGCGGGATGTGCCAGGAGGCGCTCAACGTCGAAACCAACCTTGCGTCATCCAAGGCTGCCGGGAACGACGGGGGGCCGTCGTTTCCGTTCACTGATGTTTCCGCGCTCTTTAAAAACGGAATGCGATTGATCGGCGCCCGGCTCAGCGCCGGCTCTGTCCGCCGCGGCGAGCCGCTCGGCGTCGGGTTCAACTGGCGGTTTGAGTCGGCGCATATTCCCCTGGAACGCATGCTTGTATTCGTCTACTTTGTGGACCAGGCTGGCAAGATCGCGTTCCAGGCCGATTATCCGCTTGTGAACCGTTTGCGCTTCCCCCAGATGGCAAATCACGCCGGCCCGTTCAGCAATGAACTCCCGGTGCCGGGGACCGTTAAAGCCGGCCGTTATGCCGTCCTGATGGGAATTTACGATTCGGTTACCGGCGACCGGTATGATGTCCTGGACGGGACCGCGCCGCACGGCAAGAACGACGTGCGCCTGCCCTTGAGCGTTGAGATCAGGGATTGATCCGGCTGATTTGCCGGGGCCTTATTTTTCGCAAAGATTATCCTGAATCTCCGAAAATATCCGGCGCGCATTTTCGGGCTGCCAAAATTTCATTTCGGCTTCAGCCAACCCAGCTCATCCAGATAATGTTCCAATTCTTTGGCCAGCGCGGCGTGGCCTTCCCTGGCCGGATGCATGAAATGCATGGCGTATTCCTTGGGATATTTATCGCCGGGAATCTTTTCCCGGGTGTTGAAAAAGGCGATCCCTTCTCCCTGGCAGATTTTGACGCAGTTGGGGTCCATCGGACCGAAGACCAGCAGACGAAATCCTTCCCGGGCGCTGAGCTTTTTCAACTCGCGCATGGCCTGGCGGACTCCTTCCACGTTCGTGCCGGCCCTGATTTCCGGCAGCACGGACTTGGCTTCGTAACTGCGCAGTTCGCGGAACTGCACCGGCTGGATAATGTCGGACATCTTCCTGCGATTAAAGACAAGGAAAATGGCAAATGATATGTCCCGGCGCCGAAAATCGCTTTGCTGGATCAGGAAAAAGGGAAGGCTGTAATCGTTGTCGCACCAGCCCACGATGACAATGTCGGGCTTGTAGGCCAAACCCTTGGTCCGCAACGTTTCGACTTCAAGCTGGGTGTTGTAACCCGGCACGGCCATGTTCAACGCCTCGTAGGTTATGCCGTTTTGCCGGCTGTTCAGGCTGCGTTCCAGCACGTCCAGGTAATTGTCGCCCTGCTCCTGGTCCCATCCAAACATTCCGGAATCGCCTATCCCGATAATGCGGACGCTGTTGGGCAGGCGTTGCAGTGAATATTCCTTCGAAGCGCGCATGCCGGCGCTGTTGGTTTTCAACTTGCGGTGCCCGAATTCCATGGCCAGGTTGGGCTGAAGCTCGTAGATCAAGCTCCGGTTCTCGCAGGGACGGATGATGACGGACAAGGGGTGCGTGGTGCGCAGGGGCATGGTCTTGCCTTCCTCGCAAAGTTTTTTCCAGTGTTCAAAGGAATTTTCCCGGCTCATTTTCGCGATGTAGAGGCGGATGCCGATTTCCGCCGCGAACAACGTCAATCCCAGGCTGATGACCAGCAAAATAATCCGGGCGATAAAAAAGCCCCATTCCCGGCGACTGTTGTGAATTCCGCGAGCAAGGATATACCATCCCAGGAAACAAGCCGCGCTAATGGCAAGATCGTGGAGGGGCTTGGCGGCATAAAAGATGAACGCCCAGGGATAGCCGCCCTTGTATATCAGCAGCAGCACGATGCCGGCAAATACCGCGCCGCACAGAAAAAGAATACGGGCGGCGAAACGTATCCAGTCCGCAAGGCTGTTGTGAATGCCGCGCTCCAGCGCGTACCAACCGAGGAAACACGCGGCCGCGACGGCAAGGACATATGCCGGGCGGACCGCACACGCGGCATGCGCCCAGGTTCCCCCCGATTGCGTTGCGAGCGCGACAACTCCGGCCAGCGCCATGCCCGTTGCCAGGATCCCGGCCAGCAGGCAGACTCCGGCAGCCAATTCAATCCATCGGCCCCATCCCCCGCTCCAGGCGCCCGTCGCCGAGGCCTTGTCCCCCAATGGTTCCGCACAAATTTTTGCATCCGGCTCGCACGGTTTGGCGCCGGACTGGAAAAGGCGTTCGGTGAAGAGAAACTTCAGCACGCTGAAAATGACCACGTTGGCCAGCTGGATTCCGATATAATACTGCGGACCGATCAGCGCGCTCAGCCGGGCCCCGGCATAATAAACCAACGCGGAATAGAGCAAAAAATCGGCCAGGCGAAACAGCATGATCCCGGAAAAAAAAGCCGCGAAATCGGCGAAAAGCGGGCGGCCGGTCCGCTCCCTGAACACAAACCGACGCAATATGAAAAAGTTGACGGCCACCTGGAAGGCGAGCACAAGGGCATACGCCGGGCTTTTGGGCAGCGCGGCCCATTCGACCAGCATATAGTTCAGCGGTATGGCCAGAATAAACGACGGCAGGCCGGCGGCCATGAACTTGATGTAATCAAATCCGCGCCGCAGATTTGGGACCGGTTGACGTTGTCTGGAGTTGGTCATATAAAATCGTATGAAGTTTCGGCCGTAAAGACCCCTTGAACAATACCTTGCGTCCGCCGGCAGCACGCGTCATCGGCGAGCCGCAAATCCTCGCGGTGATAACTGTCGGCGCTGGAGACGTGGCGCTTCGATGAGCGCGGCGCCGGGATCACAACCGCGCCGGACGGCAGGCTGCCTATTTTGTCGCGCACAATTATCCGGCGCGGCTCGACGGTCACAACACGCTCAAAAGGATAAGGGCTGGTTTGGTTCTTGAAAATCAACAGTCGTTTCAAGGCGGGGATAATCCGGTCGCCGAGGAAAAAGCTGAGAATACGCAGGACAAAATGCTTAAAGGGCGTGCTGAGTGTTTCGCGGTGGGGGATCAACCGTCCGCAAATGATAAAGCTGTTTCCGTCGCGCTTCCAGGTCCATTGATCCGACCACCAATGATTCACAAATTGCCGGCTGCCGACACTCACGTGCCATCCGTAATCCGAGACCCGCTTGCCGCCCAGAAAGGCGGTAAAAATGCCGCCCTTGCGCAGCGACAAGAGCATTGCCACTTCGCCGGCCGGACCGCGTTTCAGGTAGTGACCGCATGCCGGCAGCATGAGTTCGGCCCGGCTATCCGGTTCATTTAAATTAGACTCCGATCTCGCCGCGCGCATCGGGGAAACTATTTCCGCTTCCGACCGGTAGGGCGAACCCTCAGGGTGAGCCGCTTTTTCAGACGGCTCGGCCAGAGGCCCTCGCCCTACCTGCTGGGCATCTTGGAAATTCCCACGCATAAACATGGCGGACATCCCGATCTTTTCTTTCGCGGGCTGAATTGCGTCGCCGGTCATTCGCGGGCGGTTGGACTCGCGGAAGATTTTGCCGCTTAAGCACAGGTAGGCGCGAATCATCGAATGACCGGAATAATGGGAATGGTAACGGTCATCAATTGCGCGGGCAAAATGATCGGGCGACGGCAGGGATTCATACAGGCTCGCAAGCACGGAGGCCGCGAGACGGGAAGATTGCCCCGTGCCGTGGACGGCGAGACGGCTCAATCCGTAGGGCAGGATATAGTCGGTATTGCGGGCATTATGCATACCGATGCTCGCGCCGAACAGCAGGACATATGG
The DNA here is from genome assembly GCA_964475405.1 of uncultured Verrucomicrobiota bacterium. Taxonomy (GTDB): domain Bacteria; phylum Verrucomicrobiota; class Kiritimatiellia; order JAAZAB01; family JAAZAB01; genus JAQUQV01. Next base: position 26,594 of record CAYYWX010000036.1, on the reverse strand, counting down.
AGCCATATAGGCCAGGGCGCGTTCGGCGGCCTGCACATAACGCTCCTCGCCGGTGGCATCGTAAAGGTCCCAAAGGCAGTCGAGGGCGACCGAAAGATAAGCAAGGTCCGGTCCGCCGTATTCCATGAACCAGCCTTCCGCGGTCTGGAGCGCCAGGGTTTTTTGCGCCAGAACGGCGAAGGCATCAGGCTCAACAAGATCGGTAAATACTTTTCCAATCCAGGCCAGGGCCGCCAACCCCGCCACCTGCTGGTTGGCGGCCTCAGATTCAAATTGCCGCGTCAACTGGCGGGCGGCAACCCGGGCGCCGGAATGGATTTCCCCGGCGGATATCACGCCGGCATCAGCCAGTTTCATTACGGCCAGGGTTGAAAAGGCCAGCGGCGCGTAACCATGTTCCCAGGGATAATATTCCTCAAAGGCACCCCGCCGGACGGCGCGCGTGTTCCAGAATCCGCAGCCGGCAGCGGCCAGCCGGGCAAGATCGTCGCGACAGGCCGCGAACGCGTCCAAATGGCCTGCCAGCCAGACGGCATACGCGCCCTGCTGGAGAATGACGGAGGGAAAGTCACGAATGCGGTAATGCCACCAATCGCGGTCAAACGACCCGTAGGCGGCTGAGTTCGGGTCGCGGCAGACCTGGGTCAAAATACGCGGCGCGATAAGCGCGGCGTGTTTTTCCAACCGTTCCGTCACCATTGCCAAATCGCGACTGTTGTCTTCAGGCGTCACTGATTAATGTATCCTCCGCAATGTCATTCCGAACGTAGTGAGGAATCTAATTCGTATTGATGAACATGACCGAGATCCTTCGCTTCGCTCAGGATGACAAATTGCTGTATTTTATATCGTTATGTATATTTCCGGATTCCCGACTTGTGCTTCGTAGCGAAGGCTTACTTCGCAGAGTAGCATTAAATCGGAAATGACAGAGACGCAAACAGAACTAATTGCGTTTCTTCATGTTTTCTGTCGCCACGATTATCATTTCGAGCTTTCCAAGCCCCTTGCGCTTGGCCGGCTTGCTCATGGACTTCCAAGCCAGGCGCAGGCGGTTGAACAGCGGCCCGATCACGGATTCCGGGATGCGGGCCACAAGCCAGCGGGCCGGGGGCGTGCCGCAGGCAAGAAACAAGCCGCTGATCACCAGCTCCACGAGCACGCGCGATGCCGGCAGAGGGCGCGGCGCCAGGCCGTGATCCGGCGCTCTCCGCCCGAACATCTTCCGAATGCGGTTGCGAATATAACCGCCGCGTTTTTTAAAGTCAAGCATGTGCCCGTGCATGGCCAGGGTTTCGATCGGGTCCTCAATGGTCGTGACGAGCAGGCCGGAGCGTTCCATGTCGCGGATAATGCCTTCCATTTCGTCCGTGCGCGTGGTGATGACCGAGTGCCCGCCGCCGGCCGACTCGAAGCGCGGCGACCAGGCGTCGCCGACGGAAAGGTCGCAGAATTCATTTGTAAAATCCATGCTCTGGAGGCTGGCGCGGGTGATGAAAAACGGGATTAAAAAATTGTAATAGAATTTCTTCGAACGGAACAATTTGCCCGAGGCGGTTTGAATTTCCATGTAGCCGGGCCACTCTCCGGCGCGCCACTTGAGAGAAGTGACGGCATCGTCGGCGCTTACGCCCTTGGATCGCAGATAACAGCGGATGGCGGAAGGATAGAGCGCCGTGCCGGTATATGGCCCGAGGAGAAAGCGGATTTGCCGCGCCGCCGGGTGAGCGGCCAGTTGCAACGCGCGCAGGGCGGCCGCCTGGTCAGGAAGGCATACCATGGCGTAACGCTCATTCGGCAGCAAGCGCGGGAGAACGTCCAGGGTGGAAACGGGGATATACACCGATTGGGCCGCGGCGAGCAGATCGCTCCGGCTGCGGGCGATGACAACGCGGGCTTTTTCCGGGGCCGGGATGCCCTGGCGCACGACAATGGCGGCGTCAATGAGTTTCTGCTCGAGCAGGTAAATGAGCGTGCGGGTTATGACCCCGCCCGACGCGCCGCAGCGGCGGATATTTTCGTCGGCGGAATGGCCGGTGCGAACGCGCTTAAAACAGCCCAGCAGCCAGTTTTCCGGCAGACGACCGTAGTGCTCCCGATAAAGGCCGGCGTAAGGGATACCTTTGCCGGGGCAGGCGTCCCAAGCCAGTTGCGGCAGGTCGGTTTCAGCGGGAAAAACGGGCCGCGGCCCTAAGGGAGTGTCTTCCATGCGCGACAGGCCGGCGGGATCCAGGGCCACGCACGCGCCGCACGAGGTGCAGAGCCCGGCCTGGACAACTTCGCGCAGCAGACGGTCGCGGATTTCCGTCATTTTGAATTCCTCCAGTTCGCGTTTAGCGACAATATGCTCATGTTATGATCGTGGAGGGACGCGTTTAATCGCGTCCGTTCTTTCCGTTCTTCAGAATTTCATCAAAACAAGCGGTCCTGCCCTGGAACGCGGACAGCACCCGTTCAACGCGCCGCCTGACAAGGTCGCCCTTGAACAACCACAGGAACGGCCGGCGCGGCGAGAAGGGAATTGGAATCTTTTCGTTGCAGATGTCAATCGGGTGAAAATAAAAAACGGCGTGGCCCCGGCAGAGCGATTGCCGGATGCCGCGGATGATCAGCCCGCTGCCGAAAAAACGCAGGTACGGCCCGCCGGCGCTCTGGATTTTCACTCCCGCGACGGAGCAGTAGGGCCAGGGGAATTCCAGCAGGCCGCGGGGCTGGTTGCCGGGAGTCAACCCGCCGCGCGCGGGATAATAGGGCGCGCTGGTCACGCCCGCCAGGCTGGAATCGGTCTTGTTGTAGATTGAGCTGACGGACACGGATGAATCATATTTGAACCCGATTTCTTCGAGGGCGTCGAGCATGGCGCCCGACACATAGGCGTTCGGCGCCCGGTAGCCGGTAACCGGCCGGCCGGACATGTCCTCCAGTATTTTCCGGGCGGTCAAGGCGCGTTCCTTGAATTCCACGGGGGAGAAGAGCAATTGCTTTGTCCGGTAATCCAGCTTGGAAAAATGCGTCAGGCCGTGGCAGGCGATCTCATGCCCGGCGGAGACGACCCTCTCGAATAAGTCCGGGAACCGCCGGGCATACTCGGCAACCCAGAAAAAAGTCGCCGTGACATGATGGCGCGCCAGCAGTTCAAGGACGGCGTCAATGTAACGGCACGAGCGTTCGATGCCGGGGTTGGCGGAGAATAGTTTATCGAGCGAATCGCGCGAATTCCACCGGGCGGACATGGTCGGCCCGTGGTACCAGTCCTCCACGTCAACGCTCACAATAACCTTGGTGTTTGCATCCGTGATCATCACCGTCTACACATACAACCGTTCGTTATCGCTGATGTCAAACCACATCGCAAAAACGAGCGACTGGAAAGAAAAAAGGAGCAGGTTGATGAGCACAAGCAGATGGGCGGACCAGATCAGGCCCAGGGCAAAATAGGCGTATAAAAACCGGACGAGGACCGGCAGGGCTACCAGGAAGGTGAGGAACGACATCATATAGAGCAGAAACAGCGGATGGAAGCTTGTGTAGAGATATTTTTTGAACAGGCGCTCGAAGAACAGGCACACGAGCAGGCGCGAGATGCGCGGAATCACCTTCATGACTTTCATCTTTGATTTTTCGCCGATATTATACACCGGCGTGACGGGAACCTCGGTGATCGTGAAATTGGCGATATTCAGCTTCTGGAGCAGATCGTTATAAACCCCGTACGAGCCGTAGAGTTGGTGGATTTCGATATTGTCCAGGCATTCCAGGCTGATGGCCGCGTAGCCGGTCTGAGTGTCGGCCGCCCGCCAGTAGCCGGTGGCGACCTTGGTCAGGATGGACAGGATGGCGTTGCCGTAGAACCGGACCCTGGGAATGGCCCGGCTGGCCATGCGATGCTTGAACCGGTTGCCTTTGACATAATCGGCCTTGCCGGTCACAACCGGCAGGCAAATGCTTTCCAGTTCGGCGGGATTCATCTGCCCGTCGCCGTCCATGACGGCGGTGCAGGCGATGTTGTGGTCCCGGGCGAACTTGAAGCCGGTGGCCACGCCGGCGCCCTTGCCCCCGTTGCGGGTGTGGGAGAGAAGCACGACGCGGCTGTTATCCGCGCGCGTCATCTCGACGGATATAAAAAAGCGCTCTTCCTCCTTCTCGCGATCGATCGCGAGATTGTTGGCGTGGTCGTAAAGCCCGTCGCTGTAAGTCCGCGCGCGTTTCTCAATTCGCGCGGAAGGCCTGTTGTCCCGTTTGATGAATTCCCGGACCCGCTCGGAGGTGGCGTCGGTGGACTTGTCATTGATCACGACAATCAGGTCGACGAAATCCGGCATGGTGCCCAGGACCTTGGTTATCTGGTCCTGCTCGTTGAAACAGGGGACAATGACCGCTATGGTTTTGTTCTGAAGCATAAGGATTCAATTTTGCATTGTTTCTTGCGTTTTCCTGCGGGGGCTCCGCTTGTCGGAGCCGGTGATCCGGACGGGCGTCGTCAAGCGACGCCCCTGCATTAAGCTCAGGCTTTCACGATGTGCGGTTCTTTTTCAGGATATACCCCGCGGGTATCCACGATCAAGGCCGCGTGCTTCTTGATCAGGGCGTAATCAAAAGCATCATGGTTCGTGGCAATCAGGACGCAATCATACTTTTTCAGGCTTTCGGCCGTGACCGGCGCGCTCTTCAAGTCAAAATGATGCCGGCGCATCCTCGGGAAGGCCGGCACGAAAGGATCGGAATATTCCACCTCCGCGCCCTTGGCCTGCAGAAGTTCCATCATTTCAACCGCCGGCGACTCGCGCGTATCGTCCACGTTCTTCTTGTAAGCCAGCCCCAGCATGAGGATCCGGCTGCCGCAGACCGCCTTCCTCCGCTCGTTCAAGGCATCCGCCAGTTTGGCCACGACCCAGGCCGGCATCATGGAATTGATTTCACCGGCCAGTTCGATGAACTGGGTGTGCAGGCCATAGGCCCGCGCTTTCCAGGTCAGATAAAATGGATCAATCGGGATGCAATGTCCGCCCAGACCGGGGCCGGGATAATAAGGCACAAAGCCGAACGGCTTTGTGGAGGCGGCCCGGATGACCTCGTGGATGTCAATCCCCATCTTGTCCGCGATGATTTTCATCTCGTTGACCAGGCCGATGTTCACGGCGCGGTGGATGTTTTCCAGCAGCTTGGTCATCTCCGCCGTCCGGGCCGAACTGACGGGGATGACGCGGTCAATCACTTGCCGATAGAGCGCCAGCCCCGCTTCCAGGCAAGCCGGCGTAACACCGCCGCAAATCTTCGGGATAGTCTGGGTCGTAAAGCGGGCATTGCCGGGATCCTCCCGCTCGGGTGAAAATACAAGAAATATATCCCTGCCAACCTTGAAGCCCCGGCTTTCGATGCGCGGTTTCAGTTCTTCGTCCGTGGTGCCCGGATAGGTCGTGCTTTCCAGGGAAACAATTTGACCGCCTTTTAAATGGGGCAGGATGGATTCGGTCGTGTTGATGACATAACTCAGGTCGGGCTCGCGGTACTGGTTCAACGGCGTGGGAACGCAGATAATGATCGCGTCCGCCTCATTGACACGGGCGATATCCGCGGAGGCTTCAAAACGCCCGGAGCGCGCCGCGGCCACCCGGTCGGCATGGACATGTTCAATGTAACTTTCGCCGCGATTGAGTTTTTCCGTCTTTTCCTTGTCAATATCCAGGCCGATGACGTGATATCCGGCCTCGGCAAACCGCAAACTCAGGGGCAACCCGACATAACCCATTCCTATTATGCCGATAACCGCCTGCTTTCGGTCCAGTCTGGCGATCAGGTCCTTATGCATAATAATCCCGGATGTAATTAATTCCGTTTATACGTAATAAATCGTTAAAATATTGCATAGTCTGATGCGTTCATCAATCATAATCTCCCGTTTTTTAGAAAGAAAAAAGTTGACGCATGTAAAATATGAATATAAATTTTTAGCAAAGAGAAAGCGGTGTTACACAAGGGTGTGATAGGTTGAGCGCCTATCACAGGCTGCGGGATGGCCGGGCCGCCATTCAGTAAATTATGCTATGGTTTTACTGGAGGCGGCGCATGGACAATCAACAACTATCTTGCACATCGGCCAGCGGATGCTTGGTTCGTTTATTCAATTTATGATGGCATTTATTTATTATCCATAACCCTGATAATTCTTTCCCGCTTTATTGACATCCGTTACTTAAAAGGCAAGACAGTCTACGGCGCGCCCGCTTCAACGGCGCATTTGGCGCCGGCGTTAAAAATTCCGCCCTCGACGCCAAATCCGCCCCGATGGCAGCCGCTGATCAGGTAATAAAGCAATAAAATCATGAATATCAGTTCTATTGTTCCCCGCCTGCTGATCATTTCTTTATTCATCCCCGGTGTCATCCATGGCCAGGACGGTGATGGATCCGATTTATTCCGCCGGACCTGCGGCGCCCTGGCGCAAAAAGCCGAACAAGCCGGTTCCCTGGCCCTTGGCGGCAAGGATAACTGGCTTTTTCTTTCTTCCGAACTTCGCCATCTCGGCGCGGGGTGTTTCTGGGGTGAAGCGGCGGCGCGCGTCAGCCGCGCCACCAAGCCCGAAAACGCCGACCCCCTGCCGGCCATATTGGATTTCAAGGATCAACTGAAAAAAATGAACGTGGAACTAATTATTGTCCCGGTGCCGCCCAAGGCGGTCATTTACGCCGAAGCGCTTCCCGGCTTCACGAACAACAACCCCGGCGCGAGGCTTGACCGCTTTCACGGGGAGTTTTACGCGCTCTTGCGCTCAAAGGGCGTGCGCGTCCTGGATTTGACGGATTCTTTCCTGCAAAACAAGAATGACCCGCGCGGCGCCTTGTACTGCCGCCAGGACTCCCACTGGTCGGGGAACGGCTGCGTGCTTGCCGCCCGGAAGATTGCGGAGGAGGCGCGTCCTGTCCTCCTTGACAGCCGGACCAATATTTACAAGGCTGATTGGCGGATAATTGAAATCAGCGGCGATTTGCGGCCGGCACCAGGCAACGAAAACATATCTCGCGAACGTTTGTCCGTCCGGAGGATAAGCGCAAGCGGATCGGACAACCCGGTTGAACCCGACGCCGGCGGCAAAATTATTCTGCTGGGCGACAGCCACAACCTTGTCTTTCACGGCGGAGACGACATGCTCTGCCAGGGCGCGGGATTGCCCGACCAGCTGGCGTTCGAACTCGGCCAGCCGGTTGACCTGGTTGCCGTGCGCGGATCCGGGGCCACGCCGGCGCGTCTAAACCTCATGCGACGCGCCCGGCAGAAAGATGACTATTGGACGCAAAAGAAATGCGTGATCTGGTGCTTCTCGGCAAGGGAATTCACTGAAAGTGACGGCTGGAGCAAGGTTCCGGTCCTGAAAGCAAATCCCTCCGGCCCATAAAACTCATTCTCCCCAGCACGGTTCCTCGGCCAGCAGTTCGGAATCATCCAGCTCGGTGCGGTTGATGCGCTCATATTTGGCGGAGACATCCTCCCACGGCCGCAAAGCAAGGTTAACCTTGTCACCCGCCTTCAAGCCCGCGGCCGGCGTAAGAACATGGTTGGTCATGCTCAATAAATAAACAAATGCCTGGCCGTGGCGGTTGGAGCCGGCCGTAACATCAACCAAATGAGCCGCGATGATATGATCCGCATACGGGACCGAATGCGGACGCGGGGCGGGCGCGACAGCCGCGACGGTCCCGCTGATGTTTATCTTTGACCCGGCCGGCAACTTAAGGAATGACGCGCGCGCGGCAACTGTTTTTAGCGGCAAAATCTTCCAATCGCCATCCGCCAGCTCCCGTTCCGCGAACTGCCAGACAACCACCCTTTTGCCCGCCAGCCGGTCGCTCCCCCTGGCGAGTTCCCTGACAAGCAAATCACGCGTCGCCCAGGCACCATGGTCGTTGACGGCAATCAAATCCACCGGCCGGAGCATTGCATGGCTCAACTGTTCAACCAGGCCGGCGGATTGCCCCCACCCCATGGCCTCAAGCGAGTAAATATTGCTGAAGCTGTCGCCAAGCACCAGCACTTCGGCTTTCTTGTCGGCCTGCCACGGGCGACCTTCCGGATCCATGATCCGGCGGATGGTCACGCTCTCCCGGCCGTATCTTCCGCCCTGTCCGGGGACACGCAACATGGCAACCACATCGCCCTTTTGAACAATATTAGTCTTCATGACCGTATAGCCGGCGGCCGGAGTTCCGGTTAATTTCGTATTCTGCCCGATAAAGCCGCTTAGCAGGCGCGCGCATAGTTCCACGGCTTCCGGCCGCCAATGCGTATCGCCGGCCAGGAACTGGTCCCGGCCGCCGGCGCGCTTTTCCAGCACGAGATCCGGCGCCGCGTCAAAAACCAGAACGCCGCCAGACCGCAGGTCCGCCAATAGTTTATTATAGGATGAATTATGGACCGGTCGGGCATAATTTTCAAACCCGGCCGAAAATTTTTCCGGATGGACCGCCGGCTTGACCGGCGTCGGCATAAGAACGAGTTTGATCCCCCGCGCGGCCAGTTCGGCATTAAACGCCAGGATGGCCGGGCGCGGGTCGGGATGCGGGCTCGCGGCCGTCTCGCCGCCGGAAGCAAAGCGCCGCTTCATTACGCCGGCTTCCAGGAATCCATGATTAATGGCGTAATCAGCATCGGGACGATAAAACAGCCACCGATCACGGCCGGCATATGTTTTATCGTTTCCGGCCCCGAGCCACCGGATCATTGCGTACTGGACAAAAGGCCGGAAAGCCGTGCCGAAGATCGAGGAATCTTCGAGGGCATTTTCGTAGGCATGCATGTCGCGGAGCAACCCGCGGTTGGCGTTCATGATGCCGGCAATGACCCCCTGCCGGCAATCCGCCGCCTTGCCAAGCGCGGCATGGACGGAGCCAAAGATGTCATAGTACTGCGGCACCGGGCTTTTACGATCGCCTCCCAAATAGGCGCGGAAATCGGCGAACTGCTGGCTGAGCGGAATAAAATAAATGGTAAAAATGAAAACGGCGGCCAATACTCTCTTTTGCCGGGCAGTTATTTTCGTCTTCCCCGCCTCGGCCAGGGCCTGCTCCTCGCGACTGGAATATTTCGGTTGCATGTTAAAATATAAAATAAATAAACGGGTTATAGGCCTGGGTTGCCAGCGCGGCAATTGCCAGGAAAAACAGCAGGATAATGATCGCCGTTTTTTTCCAGCTGATTTCGCGCGTCCAATCCCAGGTTTGCGGCGCAAACCAGGTAACAACCGCCGCCGTAACGAAGACGCCCAGGTAATATGGCTGGTAGATGATGCCCTTTAAAAGCAGGGCGCTGTCAGCGAGCGCGCCGATCCCCGCCAGCCGGCCCAGATAAACCAGGGCGCTTTCAATGTCCGGCGCGCGGAAAAAAACCCAGCCGATCAGCACGATGAAAAACGTCAGCCCGACCCTTACCGGCCGCGGCAGACGCTCGTAATAACTTTTCTTTCCGCGAAATCGTTCGAACCCAAGCAGCAGGCCGTGAATGCCGCCCCAGACCACGAAGTTCCAGGCCGCCCCGTGCCACAAACCGCCCAGGAGCATGGTCAAGGCCAGGTTGATATAAGTGCGAATTTTCCTCTTCCGGTTGCCGCCGAGCGGGATATAAAGATAATCCCTCAGCCACGAGGAAAGCGAAATATGCCAGCGCCGCCAGAAATCGGTGATGGAATCGGCGCTGTAGGGCGAATCAAAGTTTTTTGGAAAAACAAACCCGAGCATCAACCCCAGGCCGATGGCAATATCCGAATAGCCGCTGAAATCAAAATAAATCTGGAAGGCGTAAGCGATTAATCCATACCAGGAATCGAGCACCGAAATTGAATCGGCGCTGAAGGCCACTTCCGCAACCTTGCCGCAGGGATTGGCCAGGATGATTTTTTTAACAAGGCCCAGGCTGACGAACGCGACCCCGCGCGCGAATTTTTCCATGGTGTGCGTTCTTTTTTCGAGCTGGTCGGCAACCTCGGTAAACCGGATGATCGGACCGGCCACCAGCTGCGGAAACATGGCGACAAAGCAGGCAAAGTCGGTAAAATTGCGCAGGGCCTTTGCCTGCCCGCGGTAAACGTCAATGGTGTAGCTCATGGATTGGAAGGTGTAAAAGCTTATCCCTAATGGCAGGGTCACGCGCATGACTGTCCCGAGCGCGGGGAAACCAAGCCATTGCGCGAGGACATCAAAATTGTCCACGGCAAAATTGAAATACTTGAAGAAACCGAGCAGCCCCAGGTTGGCGCACAGTGAACAGACAAGCGCCGCCTTCTGGAACCGGGTACGCCGCTCGCCCGCGGGCAGGATCTCGACCGGCCGGGACCATTTCCACCCGTTCCAGGCAAGCATCAGCCCAACGATGTAATCAATCAGCGTCGTGACCAGCATCAAAATCATGAAAAGCGGATTGGCCCAGCCATAGAAGATGTAGCTTAAGACCGTCAGGAGGCCGTTCTTGCCGCGGCGCGGCATAAGGCAATAGAGCGCCAGCGCCGCCGGCAGGAAACAAAACAAGAATAAATATGAACTGAAAACCATTGCTTAATCGCTTGTGTCAAAGTAGAGCGGCAAATCATACCGGTCGTTGTCCATTATCAACCGCTCGCTCTCCAGCTCAGGATGGTCGGAAAATAATTCAAGCCTGAGCGCCGGCGCGCCTTTCCCGGTGTCCGGCCGTGATTTCAAGACCTTGCCGTCCAGAATCGCCCAGCGCGCCGCCAGAATATCCTTAACGGCGCAGGTTCCTTCAATTATTTCATCAATCCTGTAATGACCCGCCAGAAGCGCCCGCCGATACGGCGCGATCGATGCCGGCGCAGGAACGCCCGGTTCGGAAATTAATGTCGCTTTTACGCTCAACCCGGGCGGGTTTTTACGCCCGGCCATCCCGGCGACGCTGGCCTTGTATTTTTCCCGGGCTTCTTCCGGACCGATCCAGCGCGCATAAATGGCGACATTTTCAATCGAGCCCCGCCAACCAACGCCGGTTCCCCACGCCTGCACGCCATAATCCGGCAAATAATCATTGCCGAACACGACGGCGCCGGAACGCCAGTTGCCGCCATAAACGGAATCGGCTGAAAAAACCTTTTCGCCGTTCAGATAAGCGCCAACGCCGGCGGATGAAACGCTCACGATTACATGGCCGGGCTTATCAAGGGCAATTGCGCCAAGATCAAGCAGATAGTCCGGCCCGCCGCGCGCGGAGCGCAATTGAAAAATGAGCCTGGCGTTTTTCTGGCCAAGCAGAAAATTCCATTTACCACCGGCGCCGGCATACCCGATAATTGGCCGAAGCGCTTCTGCGGAGCCGGATTGGGCATCCCTCCCTGGAGGGGAGCGTAAATCCTTATCCTTGAGATCCCCTCCTGAAGAGGGGGCGGCCGCAATGGCGGACGGGGTGGATTCCAGCCCGGCGCCTGCAACTGGTTTTTCAGGTGTAATCAAAACCTCTATGCCAAGCTGTCCGCTTGCGACGCATTTTTCCAGAAGCTCTCCCGCGCCGCCATCGGCGATGAACGCCCCGCCGGCAAGTTTCATTTCAAAGTTGCGTCCATACCTGGCCAGCCCCCTTGCCTCCGCGCGGCAGAGAATCAAACGGCCGTCCACCGGGTCGACAAAGGAGTTGGCCCTGGAGCGGTTCTGCCAGAAGAAAACCAACTTCTCAAAACAAATCGGCCATACGCCATCGGCCGCTTTTATCTCTGGTTTTGTGTCCGCCCCGGCGGAACCAACCAGCGGCCGATTGGCAAGCCACAGGTCCGGGAAAAAATCGGCATATTCGTTATGAGTGACCTTTATCCAGCGTTCAATTTTTCTGAAGTCGGCGCTGAATTTTCCAAGATATATTTCAATTTCCCTGCCTCCGGCGCGGATGCGGTTATCGCCCCCGCCCATTTTGTAAGGACCGGTCATGACCATGTAAAGCGGATGATTACTCCAGCGCGGATGATAAACTTCAAAAGCGTCAATGCCGGGCACGTTATTAATGTTGACAACCCATCGTTCGCCGGTTTTTGTCCGGAAAAAAGTCAGGTTACGGTGGGCGCCGTCAAAAATCCAGAACAGTCCTTCATTATCAGGCGAAAGCGACGGCCAGCACCCGTCGCCGTATTTTGTCCATCCGCGGTCGGGCAGAACGGCAACGCCGCAGGATGGCCAGGGGAACGAACCGCTGGCCTGTTTGCCGTCGGCGGAAAGCTGGAAATTGTCAGGATTGACAGGCGTTTTGCTCCAGACCGGTTCATTTGTTTCCAGCTTGTCCAGCCGGAAACGGCGGACATTGACAATGACGGAGTCGGGCTGGTTGATCACCGTGCCGGCATAAACCCAGTCTTTCCCGGTCAACGCGTCGCGCCAGACGGCAAGCGCAAGGCCGTTTGCCAGCGTCTTCAGGCCTGAGCCGTCAAAGCCGACAATGTAAATTTTATCTTCAAGCCGGTTTGAAAAAATAATTTTATTGCCGTCCGGCGTCAGGAGCGGCTTGGTGTAATTTGAAATTTTGGCCAGGATGCGCCTTTCGCCCCGCCCGTCATCCGTGTCGAATCCCACGAGGCGCAGGTTGTTCCCCGCCGCGCCGGCGTCCGATCCATCGCCGGCATCCTGGCACCAGACAAGGCGCGCCCTGCCGCCGCATTCGGCCTTGATTTCGTCGACCGGGAGCGCGACTCCTATCGACGCAAAAAAAGATAAAATGAAAAATAAAGCGAATGTTTTCTGCATTTTATTTTGCCTGGAGCGGGAACAGGGTGGAGCTCATCAGCCCCATTTTTGCCAGGCGAAACTTCAAGGCCGTGGCCACGCATCCCAGGCCGTAGATAACACTGCGGGAAAAATTAATGGATGATGCCTCCTTGAAATATTTCGTCGGGCAGGTGATTTCAGCGATATTGTATCCCAGCCAGACGATTTGGGCCAGCATCTGGTTGTCAAACACAAAATCATCCGAATTGTTTTCGAGCGGTAATTTCTGCAGCAGGTTGCGCGAAAAAGCGCGGTAGCCGGTATGATATTCCGAAAGCTTCGCGCCAATGAACGCGTTGGAGAACAGGGTCAGCAGGCGGTTGGCAATATATTTCCAGGCCGGCATGCCGCCCTTGAGCGAGTAGCCGCCCAGGATCCGCGAGCCAAGGACACATTCATACAAACCGTTGCCGATCAAGGCGGCCATGGCCGGGATCAGTTTCGGGGTGTACTGGTAGTCCGGATGAATCATGATGACGATGTCCGCCCCGGCATCAAGCGCCAGGCGGTAGCAGGTCTTCTGGTTGGCGCCATAACCCCGATTTTCCGGGTGCACGCGCACGGTAACGCGCTCCAGTGTCCGGGCCAATTTCTCCGTGCCGTCGCGGCTGGCATCATCCACGAGGATGATTTCATCAACTATTTCCTGCTCCATGATTTCACGGTAGGTGGACAACAGTGTTTTTTCGGCGTTATACGCCGGCATGACCACGACAATTTTTTTACCCTTGAACATTTACTGTCCGGTTAAATCATTGAATTTTCCAACGTTTGCGGTTCGGCTCTCTTTCCAAAAAACTTATTTTTATTATGCCTGAATCTTTGCGGGTGAGCCAGTAAAATTTTACGCAATTACCGCCAAAATCAATAACCATCGGGCATAATTGCGTAACTTATCACTTTTGTGTTTAATCAAACTGAATTTTACGGTATTACTTGCCTCAAGTCGCGGCGGAATGCCGCATAAAACAGGGGGAAACAGGATGAAAAATATTTTCAGGCTGGGAATAACGACGTTGCTCGCGGCTTTTGCGCAGATCGTCCCGGCCGGCGCGGCCGGGCTGGAGATTTCCGAAAGCGGCGACGCGCCGGGCAAAAAGATCGCGATCGTATCCCCGGGCCTCTACAAGGCGGTCATCTGGCAGGCTTCGGGCGGGGGCATCAATGAATTTTACAACCTGGCCTCGGACGCCGATGCGAAGCAGAATCTCGCCTGGAGCTCCCACGGCCTGTTTGAAGTCGGCTGGCACGGCAATACATTCAAGGGGCCTGACCGTGAGGACTGCTGCAACAAGCACATTGAGAATAAGAAGCGGATGGTCAAGGACGCCAAGACCGGCGAGATGGTCCGCGACATTTGCAACGACGGCACGGCCGACTGGCCTTCCATGGGTCACAAGGACCTCAAGGTGTCGGGCGAACTCGCGATCATTGAACAATCCCCCGCGCGCGTTCGCGTCCGGGCACAAGCGCCCTTCGTCTGGTGGAGCAAATTAATCCACAAGTTGGAGGCCACCGCGATTTACACATTCTATCCCTCGGGCCGCATCGTCGTGCAAATGCGCGTCCAGAACCCGGGCGAGCGGCCGTTCCACTGGTCAAGCGAATACGGCCCGCATATCGCGGTCGTCGGCTGGAACAAGAAGCCCGACGACAAGAACCAGGCCTTTGACCCGGGCTTCGTCTGGAGCACCCCGAAACAGGACATTTTCAAGTCCGGCTCGCCCGCGGAGGAACTCGTCCTCGCCCGCAGCGACGCGACCAGGACTTCGCTGATGATCTCGATTCCGGTGGAAGCTTCCGAACTTTTCCCGCGCACCATGCAACATAACGGACGCGGCATCGGGTGGGACCGGGCAGGCTACGGCTCAAGCGGCATCGTCATGGAAAAGGGTTATGACAGCGCCTGGGCGTGCGTAATCCAGATGGGCGCGGAAAACAGCGCTCTCGCCCCGGAACTCAAGACGGCGAAGGACGCGTTGCCATGCTCGATGCAATACCGCGCACCGGCGAAAATCAGCGGCGCGGAACTCGTTACCGGGGACCCCGGCGACTTTAACAAGGACGGCTTCAACGAATCCGAGGGCTGCCACGTGCTCAAGGGTCCCGGGCCGTTGTCATTTACCTACGAGCGCGGCGCCGGGGGCGGTTTTGCGCCGGCCTTCAAGGTGACCGGCTGGAAAGGAACTGCGCCCCGGAAGATCAAGGTTGACGGGAAAGATGTCCCGGCCGTATCGGCCGTGGTGGACGGCAATCTCATCCTGCAAATCACCGGGACGCTTGAGGGCGAAAAAGCAAAGATTGAAATCGGCGGATAGTTAGTGGAGTGTATCACGCAGACGTGTATTTATAGGTTGTCATGCTGAGCGTAGCGAAGCATCTCCATCATAACGAGATTCCTCGCACGCTCGGAATGACAATCCCGTGATTTTTCTAGCGTTTTTCAGTCTTATAAATTCATTTAATTCAGTTACATTACATTAGATTGTTCCCTTAAAACATATGACATATTTGCGGAGAAGTTGAAACATATAAGGCGACAATAAAAGAAATTTGGTTGCGGCTAAACGCCGCCTTGAGAATGAACGTCTCAAAAAAAGGAAATATGAAAATATTTAATCGCAAATCGCCCGTCGCCGGTAACCGCGGCATTCACCTTGACCTGAAGGGTTTGCCGCCGACCTTCAGCCGCTTATTGCAGTTCGTTGATTTATGCTCGTTTTTAAAGATCAATTTCATCCTGTTTGAGATGGAGGATATGTTTCCCTGGGAAACGCACCCGATCCTTCGCTCCAGGAATGCCTATTCAAAGACCCAGATGCGCGAATTTTACGCCAGGTGCCGGCGAAAAGGCATTGAGGTCATTCCGCTGGTGCAAAGTTACGGCCACCTGGAAAATGTCCTGATCAGGCCGCAATTTAAAAAATTCCGGGAACAGAAGGACAATCCACAGGACATCTGCCCCCTGAAGGGCGGGGCGCGAGAAGTCATCCTCGGCATGGTCCGGGACGTGCTCGCGGTTTTCCCGGATGTCAAATATTTCCACCTGGGCGGCGACGAGGCCTGGTCAATGGGGACCTGCCCGCGCTGTAAAAGTTTCATTGCAAAGCGCGGCAAGGCGGCCTTGTATCTGGAACAATTGAACCCGCTGCTGGATTATCTCCATCAGCGTTCCATCCGGCCGATTCTCTGGCACGACATGATGGCAAAATGGTCCATGCCGGAATTAAAGCGGCTGAAGGACAGGGCGGATTTGATGGTCTGGGTTTATAACAACGACGTCTGGGACATGGCCAAGTGGAGCAGCGCGAGAAAAACAAGCGAAACCGTGGCGTGGTTTCAGAAAGCGCGCATCCCGCTCTGGGGAGCGGGCGCTTACCGCTGCGGCGGGGAAGGCGCGTTCCCGAACCTGGGGAAAAGGGCGGAGAACATGAAGCTTTGGACGGATAAGTATTCTCCATTGCGCTTGAAGGGCTTGGTGGCGACCGGCTGGTCGCGCGGTTCAACCTTGATCGTTGGTTACGGCCCGCAGGAATACGCGCTGAAGGCCCTGGCGCTGTCGGCCAAGATCATGTGGGACGGCCGGTATGACCTGCAGGGCGACCTGCCCAAAATCCTTGCCGCCTGCCGGCGCTGGATAAGCCCGGAAATATTTGAAACCGGCGAAAGCTTGCTGGCCTGCCTGGGAAGGATGGGAAACGCGCTGGACGAACTAGATTCCAGCCGGGGCATCAGGGAGGGCGGGCATCTTGAACAAGGCGTCATTAAAAATACGCTCAAAAGTTTTCAAGAGGCGATGAAAGAATATGAGGCCCTTGAAAGAAAATTCGTGAAAATGACAAAAGACCTCGCTTTTGCCGGCGAAACAAGCTGGTGGCTCCGCGGCCAAAGGGAAATATTACGCGACCGCCTCGCCGGCCTCCGCAAGCATCTCGGCTCAAGTTTGAATTCATAGAAAAATCAGACCACCATTGGCAGGATAAAAATTACTCAGCAATCATCTGTTATTTATTGAGCGCCCCTGATGGTTCAGGTTTCCCGTTAATATCCCAATTAGTGACACAAATAAGATTACCATTCTCATAGGTGCCTTCCGACGATTTGGCCCCATTTTCATGCCAACTGGCAGCTTTCCCATGTGGAATATTATTTTTATAACAAATCATCTTTGACTTGTTCCCGTTAGGGTACCACCAAGTTGACTTGCCATCAAAAACATCATCCTTCAAGTTAAGTTCACAAATTTTAACACCATTCGTGTCCCACTGTACTTCAACGCCGTTTTTTTTATCCGATTGAAAATTAGCTTGCGCTTCACCATAACCACATATCCAAAACCTCCAAAGACCAACTCTTTGGCCTTTCAACACGCTTCCTTTCCCTAACAAGCCGCGAGTGGATTCGCCGGTTTGGTAAATCAGTTCTCCTGTTTTCTCGCCGATCTTAGACCTCCAAGGCCGTGATTTTTCGACAGGCATATCAATACCGCAAATGTTTCCGCTCAACTCAACGCCATCTTTTCCATGAAACACCCATTTTCCAGCAAAATCGTCCCCGTCAAAAAATTCGGTTATATTAAAATAAATCTTCATTAATTCCCCTGCGACTTGGATTTCCATAACATCAAAAACACGCCCCCGATCGTCCCTTTTCGTAACAAACTGCGACTTCAATTCATAACCGGGAAATTTTTCCATCAACCATGTCTTCTCGGCGCTTACGCCAAGATGTTCCGACCTTGTTCCTTTGATAATCACGCCTCTCTCCAGGCTCGTACCATCACCACCTTCAAACTTGATGTCTGCCCATGGAAACAGCAACGGGGGAGGCGTAGTGATCGGAAATGAATGTTTTTTTGCAGATTCTGACAATCTGCAACTATTGCCAAATAAAAACGAGGCTAAGAATGCAAGAAATAAACACCGTTTCATTTTTGAAAACCATACCAAAACCACACTTTCAGGCAAAACAATTTCCGGCATTTTCCTAGAATACATAATCATAGAGAGAAATTGGTTTATTGTCGCGCCGCACCCGGGTTTCACCGGTGGCTCCGCCGAGGCGGGCCGTGGCGCGCTACAAGATCGGTTGCCATTTTCTCGCCGATGACTAGGCAGTAACTTTCCGCAAGAAATTTAACTAGAAATATTCTGATGGCAGTGATATAAACAGCAATGAAAGGGCTGATATGAAAAATTATAATTTAACTGCGGTTGTAGAGCGCGAAGGGGATGGATTTGTTGCCCTTTGTCCGGAACTGGATGTAGCCAGCCAGGGGAACAATGTCGAGGAAGCTACAACGAACTTAAAAGAAGCCGTGGAACTTTTCCTGGAGTGCGCCAGCCCCGATGAAGTAAAAGAGCGTTTGCGCGGAGAAGTATTCCGAGATCGGCATTTGAAGTGTAACAATGAAAATTGAACTGGTTGCCATCACGCCGCGCGCCGAGGAAGTGATTGAATTCGCCGGGCGCGTCTGTTATCGGAGCGCGGATAAGCGCACCGCCGGGAGCGCCGCGAAATTAATCGCCCGCCTGGTCGCCCTGGGCCACGAGTCGCCGCTGGAACACGCCAGCGCCACTTTTTACATCAGCGGCTGCTCACGGGCCATGACCCACCAGCTCGTCCGGCACCGGCTCCTCTCGGTTTCCCAGCAGAGCCAGCGCTACGTTGACGAGAAGTCGTTCCAATACGTCATGCCGCCCTCGGTCCCGGAAGAGCGCCGGAAAGAATTCAAGGATGACATGGAGTCCATCCGCGCCATGTATGTCAAGTGGCAGGCGCACGGGTTGAAAAAGGAGGACGCGCGGTTTGTCCTGCCGAACGCCTGCACAAGCGAGATTGTCATCAGCGCCAATTTCCGCGAGTTCCGCCATGTTTTCGCGGTGCGCTGCGCGCCGCAGGCCCAGTGGGAAATCCGGCAGGTCTGCGCGGCCATGCTGCGCGAGCTGCACGGGCGCGCGCCAAGCGTCTTCCAGGACCAGATGGCCTTGCTGGAAAAGAAAGGAAAATAAGCATTATTCATCATGACGGCAGAACCAAAAATTGTGATTGTCGGATCGCTTGCCTACGATGATGTCGCCACGCCTTACGCGGCGCGCAAAAACTCCCTGGGCGGGTCGGTCAGCTACGCCTGCGCGGCGGCGTCATTTTTCACGAAATGCGGCATGGTGGCGGTGGCGGGCAATGATTTTTCGAGCGGCTCGCTGGCCAAACTGCGCAAATTCGGGATTGATTTGCGCGGGCTGCAGATCAAGAAAGGCAAAACCTTCCGCTGGTCGGGGGTTTATGAAAAGGATTTCAACAACCGCCGCACCCTGAGCACGAAACTCAACGTGTTCCAGGCCTTCATGCCGGAGCTGCCGGCCGCATACCGGAAAAGCCCCTTCGTGTTCCTGGCGAACATCGCCCCGGAGCTCCAGGCGCACGTCATGGACCAGATTGAATCGCCGCGCTTTGTCATGGCCGACACCATGGACTTGTGGATCAACACCTCGCGCAATGCCCTGCTCAAGCTGATCAGGAAGGTTGACCTCCTGCTGCTCAACGATTCCGAGGCCCGGCATCTATCGGGCGAGCATCACCTGATCAACGCCGCGCACGCGATTTTAAAACTCGGCCCGCGTTATTTGATCATCAAGAAGGGCGAGCACGGAAGCATGCTCATTTCCAGGAACAACATATTCCCCCTGCCCGCTTTCCCGGTGAGGAACATAATTGACCCGACCGGCGCGGGCGATTCGTTCGCGGGCGGGCTGATCGGCTGCCTGGCAAACCGAAAAAACATGTCCGGGTCAACCCTGCGCGCGGCCGGACGGCCGGCCTTGCAGGCCCTGCGGCAGGCGATGATTTACGGGACGATCACCGCCTCGTTCACCGTGGAGGCCTTCAGCATTGACAAGCTTTCGGCGATCACGTGCAAGGACGTCAACAAACGCGCCGGTAAATTTTCGGAAATGGTCAGGATTTGATCGTTGCCCAGGTTGCTTAGACTGCAGGCTGAAGACTGTTAGGTTAGAAAAATCCAAATCAAAAATCGCCTGCCGTCTTCCCGCAGAACAGGTCCTGTCGCCGTTCTTTCATATCCGGCGGTCGTGGCCGACCGCCCTCCATAATATCCGATGTTCATCATTAATTGGAGGGCGACAGGCCCTGTCGCCGCCATTTCTATCTGCCTTTCCGTAACTGTTCATCCACGATTTTCATGACATCCTCCACCGTGCGCAGGGTCTGCAGGTTGCGCTTCAACTCATTGCTCCCGGCAAAACCGCGGAAATAGCCGACGAGATGGGCGCGGAAATGGAGGACTGCGTCCAGCTCGGGGGTATGCCTTGGACGGCGCTTGGCTTTCCTGGCTTTTTCCTTGTGGATCACGAGCAGGCGCAGATGCTCCGCGATGACCTCCCGGTGCTCGGCAAGCGAATGCGCCTGGTGCGGCCGGCCGCGCAGCGCCGACCGGACCTCGTTGAAAATCCACGGATTCCCGACCGCGGCCTTGCCGATCATCACCCCGTCCACTCCCGTCTCGGCGATCATCCGCAGGGCGTCCGCGGCCGACGTCACGCCGCCGTTGCCGATCACGGGGATTGAAATCTTCGACTTGATCCTCGCCAGCGCCGGCCAGTCGGCCGGGCCGGTATGGCACGCTGTGGCAAACCGGGCGTGGATCGTGATCGCATCCCCCCCGCCCTCTTCCACCGCCCGCGCGATTTCCGAGATGTTCATCAGGCCGGGCGCGAGGCCGAGGCGCGTCTTGACGGTGACCGGCAAGGCCACGGCCTGCTTTATCGCGCGCACGCAACGCCCTATTTTTTCCGGATGCTTCATCATGGCCGCCCCGGCGCCCTTGGCGACGATCTTGGCGACCGGACATCCGCAGTTGAGATCAATCAGGTGGAAGCGCCCGGTCTTTTCAATAAACTGCGCGGCCCGGGCGAGCGTATCGGGATTTGACCCGTAAATATGGGCCACGATCGGCCGTTCGGCGGGCATGGTGTCAAGAATGTGCAGGGTTTGCAGGGAGCCGCGCAAGATGCCCTCGGCGCTGATGACCTCGGTGAAGGCCATGCCGCAGTGCTGGCGCCAGGCCATGGCGCGCATGACCGCGTCGGTATAGCCGGCCATCGGGGCGAGTATGACCGGGAAATCAACCGTCAAATGACCGATCCGCAGCGGCTTAAAAGTCACAAAATTCTCCGGGATGGAAACGTGGGCAGCTCATTTACGCGCGCTATTTTCCCGGCGGCGCGGCGGGAGCGGAAAGGTCAGAGAGGGTCTTGGCGATCTCGCCGCTCAGCAACGCGCATTCCATGCTTAAAGTTCTGGCCAATCCGGAGTAGTTGCGCGGTTCAACCGGTTTGTTGAATTCCGATCTTTTGGTGAACACCATTTTTTTGCTTTCAAAATCAATGACCGACCATTGCGCCGACAGCAACAGGTCCTTGTCAAGGCAGCTTTCCAGGCGGACGACATCCACAATCACCTTGTACTTGACCGGTATATCCAGGTTCCAGGGCGACATTTCAAGGGTCGCTCCGGGCAATATGACCGAAAGGTTGGCGGTCACCAGGCGCATCAGGGCAAAATTCAAAGACTCGGCCCAGCAGTCAAACTGGGCAAAGGTGATCATATTGCTGGAATCCTGGGTCACGATTTGCGGGCGGTTCAGGTATTCCGGGACCTTGACCGGCCCGATGCCGATGATCACGGAAGGCGGAATTTTGAATTTTTCACCGGCATAATTCTGGTCCAAGGCCTGCAGCGCGTAAAACCGGGGAGTGGGACTCTTTGATATCGCCATGCAGCCGCCCAGCGCCAAGACAAGGACCAGGCCGGCCAAACCAGTATTAAATCCAAGACTGACCTTTTTCATTTTATCTCCCCTTCTTATTGAATTGATTTGCCTTTTAATAATGACTCGGGATGCTGTTCCAGGTATTCAAGGAACAGGCGCATGGCGCGCGCCGCCTGGTTTATTTCCATGATCGTATCGTCAATCCCGCGGAAGCCTTCCGAATTGACGAGTTTGTTCATCCCGGCGGTGGTTTCAATCAGGTTGTTCGCGATTTCCTTGAGCGGCAGGTCCTGGACAATATCCATCACCCCCGGCGCCATGGGGATCGTGGGCAACTCCGGATACTGGTCCATGATGCCCAGTATTTTCGCCGTCTTATTCTGGTAAAAATCAAATGAAATCAAAAGCTGGCCGGTGACAATGCTCTGCAATTCAAGCCGCGCCCGCAGTCCTTTTTTAATCAGCTCGTCGTAATCGGGATAGCCGATCTGTTCGGGGAGGCCCTTCACCCGGGCCAATTCCACCTTGATAATGACAAGGATGAAAATTTCTTCCGTCTTGTGGTCATAAAGCAGGTTGACCTGGTCCACATTGCCGATTTTCACCCCGCGGAAAACAACCGGGGCCCCGGCCGAAAGGCCCTTGACCGAGCCGTCAAAGAACAAGACATATTTGTCCGCCTTTTCAAACAGCATCCCCGACCCGAAAACCGATATGCCCACCACCAGCAGGATGAGCGCCCCGAGCACAAATACGCCGATCGCCGTCTTGTTCGCCTTTCTGCTCATAATTAAACTCCTTATTTCTTTCCTCTTGTTAAAAACCGGATGACGCGCGGGTCGCGGGAGCCGGCCAGCAAATCGCGTGGATTTCCCGCGGCGATCATGGTCTTGCTTTCCCCGTCCAGGAAAACCGAGTTATTCCCGACCGCCATGATGCTGGCCAGCTCGTGCGTGACCACGACGATCGTGGCGTCAAAAATATCACGCAGCTGCAGGATCAGGTCATCAAGCATCCGCGCGTTGACCGGGTCAAGCCCGGCCGAAGGCTCGTCAAAGAAAATAATATCCGGGTCGAGCGCGATCGCCCGCGCGAGCCCCGCCCTTTTGCGCATCCCCCCGCTGATTTCCGCGGGATAAAAATCAGCATACCCGCCCAGCCCGACCAGTGAAAGTTTTAATTCCGCCATTTCGCGGATCTCCGCCGCGGTCAGTTTTGAATACAACCGCAGGGGCAGCGCAATGTTTTCCCCGAGCGTCAACGAGCTCCAGAGGGCGCCACCCTGGTAAAGGATCCCGAACCGGCGCATGACGGCATGCTGGCCGGCTTCATCCGCATCCCAGAAATTCAGGCCGTCGTAGAGCACCTCCCCCTGTTCCGGCTCCAGGAGGCCGATCAGGGCCTTGAGGATGGTGCTCTTGCCGCAGCCGCTCCCGCCCATGACGATAAAAATGTCGCCCTTGTTGATGCTGAAGCTGAGATTGCGCAACACGCTGTACTCGTCGTAGCTCAAATCAAGGTTGCGCACTTCAATGATCGGACGCGAATTTGAACTCATCAATTATACTCCGAAAATCTGGCAAATGAACGTAATGGTGGCGGTTGCGATCACTATGCCGGTGATGGCCGAAACCACGGCCGAGGTGGTCGCCGTGCCGACGCCGGCCGCGCTTCTTTCGCATATCATCCCGTGATAACACCCGGCGACGGCGACTATCACGCCGAAGGCCAGGCTGTTCAGCAGCCCCACCCAGAGGTTGTTTATCGTCACCGCCATGAGGGTGTGGTTCCAATACTCCAGGGGACTGATCTCAAACATGCCCGCGCAAACCACCATGCCGCCGATGATGCCCATCATATCCGCGTAGAGGGTCAAAAGCGGCAGCATGATCACCAGCGCCAGGACGCGCGGGATGACCAGGAAATCAACCGGCGGGACCCCGAGGGTCTTGAGCGCGTCTATTTCCTCGTTGGTCTGCATGATGCCCAGCTCGGCCGCGAAGGAAGCGCCGGTGCGCCCGGCCATGAGGATGCCGGCCATCACCGCGCCCATCACGCGGACCATGGCAATGCCGACAATGTGCGCGATATAAATCTGGGCCCCGAACATGGTCAGCTGGATCGCGCCGACAAAGGCGAAAATCATGCCCACCAGAATGCTGATCAGGGAGACAAGCACCAACGCGTCAACCCCGCACCTCTGCAGGATATAGACAAACTCATCCCGGCGAAAGCAAGCTTTGCCCGCTGCCAGGCGGCCGAAAGCCAGGGTAAGTTCCCCGAGGAAGTCAAGCAGCCCGCGCAGATCCATGGCCATGTGCAAGGCCCTGTTCCCGACCATTTCAAAAAATGGCGCGCGGGCCGCCCGGCGCGGCAGGACGGCCACGTACATTGCCGCTGAAGCGAGCATGAAAAGTTTCATGGCCCCCGCTGGGAGATTCCCGGGCGCAAAATGAATTTTCCGGCGCTTGCATTCCCTGTCCAGCTGGAGCAGAAAGGTGACCAGCCCGCTGTCCCATCTTAAAGTCGCTGCCACCTCGACCGTGATTTTTTCCAGGCCGGCATGTTTTGCAATATGGGCGATTACTTCGCTCGCCGGCGGAAAACCGGCGGCAATCTGCCAGTCCCCGCTCAGTTTAAGCCGCAGCACTTTGGGCGTGGAATGGTCAAAAACAAGTTTTTCTTCGGACGTTTTCATGGTTAACCTATTAGCGCCGAATGGTTACCTTGCCTTCGTCCCGAGCTCACTCAGGCCGAGGGGAGCAAGGTGTATCAACACCACGTCGAAACTTTTACCGCAATCCATTGTGGCAAAAGCGGATTCCTCACAGGCGGTCTTCGCCTGTGAGAAATCCGGGTTAAACAACTTCTTAAGCATGCTATCAAAGACATCCGTGACAGACAAGCCGGTAAAAAAGAGAAAAGGGGGCCTGAAAAAAAATATTGACAACCACTCTTACGGATAGTAGCCTATCCTTAAATGTAACAATTAAGGATAGGAAACCATGATCAACTACGACGATATTTTAGAGCAAAATCCATGGTGGCAGGGAGGGAACCAGCCCGAAGAGGCTGGACTTTCGCGTCGGGCCTGTTTTGCGGATATTCGCGCCGGGCTTGACCGCCCGTTTGTTCAAATTCTGCTGGGCTTGCGCCGGGTCGGGAAGAGCACGGTCCTCCGGCAGCTTATCGCGGACCTCCTGGCCAAGGGCACCGAGGCGCGGCATATCCTTTATTTCTCGTTTGACCGCTATGCGGTCGAGAAGACCCCCGCCGCGCTGGAAACGGTTCTGAAACTGTATTTTGAGCGATCCCTGCAGGCGAAAATTCACGATATTGATTTCCGCTGTTACCTATTCATTGACGAGATTCAATATGTGGACTACTGGCAGGATATTGTAAAGCGGTTCTACGACCAGAATAAACGGCTGAAATTTGTTCTGACCGAATCGCAAAGCAGCAAATTGCGCGGGAAATCGAAGGAGAGCCTTGCCGGTCGGTCGATCGATTATCACCTGCAGCCGTTGTCGTACCCCGAGTATCGCATCATCGCCGATAAAGGCACACTGGATATTCCACCGGTGTTTGACCTGAAAGAAAAGGAATGGCTGCCGGTACTCCAGGAATTCCAGCACAAGTCCGGCGCGAAGATCGAAGCACAGATGCCGGCGTATCTGTCCTACGGTCAGTTTCCAGAGGTTGCGACCGAGCCGGACGCGAATATCAGCTATCAGTACATCCGCGAATCGGTGCTTGGGAAAATACTGGAAAGCGATTTACCGGCTCACCACGGAATTGAGCACGCGGAAGCGTTCAAAGCGATGGCTTATCACCTTATGACCAACAGCGGCTCATTGTTTGAACTATCCAACATCGGGTCTGATCTCGGCATTGCAAAGGCGACCGCCGAAAAGTATCTCGGCTATCTGAGGGACAGCACGCTGGTCAGCATCCTCTACAGTTATACGCGAAGCGCGATCAAAACGGGGCGCAGCCTCAAAAAGGCTTACGCTGCGTCAACCAGCTTCATTTCCGTGATCAACAAGTATCCGCCCGACTTCTATGAAAAAGCCCCGGAGGTGTTCGGCAAAGTCATCGAAACCTATGTCTGGTGGCGGCTCTCCCAGCGCTTTGAGAATCTTGCCTTCTGGCGTCAGCGTCAGGAAGAGGTGGACTTTATTGTCACGGACACCGGTCGGTCCCGTTTGCCGATCGAGGTCAAGTTTGGGACGCGCGTTCGTTCTGAGGAATTGCGGGCGCTGCTTGGCCTCATGGAGCGGCTGAAGATTCGTCGTGGTCTTGTCATCACGCGGAACAAGGTGGACTCGTTGTCCATCGATGGCCGGCAGGTTGACCTGGTCCCATTCTATCTGCTGTAGTCCGTTTGACCCTTTCTTCCCGGAGCCCCGGAGATGAAACAAGACAGTCGAAATCGATCACGGCATCCGGCCGCTACCGTCATAACCGTACGATCAGAGCGCGGCTACTGCGTCCTACGTAGCTCTTGAGCGAAGGATGGACCGCGTCCTCCGTAGCCCTGCAGCATGCGCTTCGCTTAACTACAGGGCGAAGGATGGATCTGCCACACTTGCGAATTGTCAGTGGCTCATCGCCGGTATTACGCAAGATAAAGGTATGGGAGATGGGCTTTTCGGCATTGTTCGTGCCGAAATTATAAACGGGCTGATCGCAGACCAGTCGCGGACCGTGCGATGCGGCAACCTCTCCCGCAGCCAAGCCACAGGAGCCTGCCAATATAAGCCCCACCCCGAGAGTGAAGCACCCCGCGGCAAGCCGCGGGGCATCTTCGCGGAACCCTGCGAAGCCAAGGACACCATTCAGCCCTGTGGCAAGCCACAGGGCTTTCTGGCGAAGAAGGGTCGAATAAAGCAACTTCATACCGGGAAAAAGAATAGGCAAGATTGATTAGAATGGCAAGTGACAAATGCGACTTACCCCGGCAACCTGGAGATACTCGATAACGTTAGTCTTGATCTTTCGTCATTTGATTCGTTGAAAATTGAGACTTGATAAACATATAGAGGTTTAACCCATTAGAG
>CAYYWX010000035.1:0-40130 GCA_964475405.1 uncultured Verrucomicrobiota bacterium | reverse complement strand
CCGGACGCCTGCGCCAGATTTTCTTCAATCTCATCGGCAACGCCATAAAATTCACTTCAGATGGCAACATCACCCTGACCACGACCGTGGACGAGGATAACGCCGAAAAAACAGTTTTGCGGTTTTCGGTGAGCGATACCGGCATCGGCATCCCCGCCGATAAAATTGAGCTGCTTTTCAAGGCTTTCATCCAGGTGGACGCTTCCATGTCCCGCAAGTTCGGCGGGACCGGCCTGGGACTGGCTATATCCAAGGGCCTCGTGGAACGGATGGGCGGCACAATCGGAGTGAAAAGCTCCCCGGATCAGGGCTCGACATTCTGGTTCATTATCCCGTTTTTGAAACGGGGGACAAACGTCAGCCCCTCCCCGCCGGCAGCCGATTCAGGAAATCTGTTCGGGAAAACAGTCCCGGGCACGGAGCAGAAACACACCCTTTACCCGTCCGGCAAAACTCTTCATATCCTTGTCGCCGAGGACAACATCGCCAACCAGATGGTCATCCTGGGCATCCTTAAAAAACTGGGGCATGCGGCCGATACGGTCGCCAACGGCCGTGAGGCGATCAAGGCCCTGGAAACGATTCCTTATGACCTGGTGCTGATGGATATTCAGATGCCGGAAATGGATGGCATGGAAGCTTCCTCCATAATCCGCGATCCCGAATCGCCGGTCCGCGACCATGCCGTTCCCATCCTGGCCCTCACGGCGCATACCACGCCGGAGGACAGGGCCAAGTGCCTGGCCGCCGGCATGAACGGCTACATCACCAAGCCGGTCAATATAAAAGCGGTTGCCAATGTCATTGCCAGCCTTGCGACTCCCGGGACCGCGGACGCCGATGATAAAACGCCGAAAGCGGGCGAACCGGACATCGTCTTTGATTCCAGCGCTTTTTCCGCGCGGCTTTCCGGCGATGGCGCGTTAATCCGCGAGATCACAAGCATTTTCCTGGCTGAAACTCCGCAGCGATTGCGCGAGCTTGAAAAAAGCATCGAAAAACGCCAGCGGGAAAGCGCCGGACGGCTGGCCCACACCTTAAAGGGTTCCGCCGCCAATGTCGCCGGCAATAAATTGCACGCCGTCCTGGTTGACATTGAAAGGGCCTGCAACGCTGGAAACTGGCGCGAAGCGGAGGGGCTGCTTCACAGGATAAACAGAAAATTTGAAACACTGGAACGCGCCATGCGGGATTATTTAAAGAAGGCAGAAGGGGGCTGAATCAAACCATGAAAATACTAATCGCGGAAGACGACCTGATGTCGCAAGTCATGTTGAAGGCCATGACCGACAGGGCCGGCTATGAATCAATCGTGACCGGCGACGGCCTGGGCGCCTATGAAATACTCCGCCGGCCGGACGCGCCGAAAATCGCGATTCTGGACTGGATGATGCCCGGCATGGACGGCGTGGAGGTCTGCCGGAAGGTCCGGGAATTGAAATCCAACGAGCCGGCTTACCTTATTCTCCTTACCAGCCGCGATGATAAAAAAGACATAATTTACGGCCTGAAGGCCGGCGCGAATGATTATATCGTCAAACCCTATGACGTCGAGGAGCTCCAGGTGCGAATCGGCGTCGGCCGCAAGGTCGTCGATCTCCAGTCCATGCTTGCCGGAAGAATCACCGAGCTCCAGGCCGCCCTGGACCAGATCAAGACCCTGCGGGGATTGTTGCCGATCTGCATGTACTGCAAAAAAATACGCGACGACAAGCAATACTGGCAGCAGGTTGAAAACTATGTCGCCGACCACAGCGAGGCCCAGTTCAGCCATGGCATCTGCCCTGACTGTTACAAAAAATATGTCCAGCCGGAATTGGACACGATCAAAAAGGAAAGCGCTCAAAAATGAGCAACCGCACTTTCATTACCGGCGATAAATCCGAGGAAATATATTCCAAGATTTTTCATATCAGCAGCAGCATGCTTTCGCTCTCAACGGTCAAGGACGGAAAATTTATCCTGGTCAATGACGCGTTTCTTACGACCCTTGGTTACTCACGCGAGGAAGTTATCGGCCACACCTCGCTGAGACTGGGCATATTCGCCGATCCTGACGGCCGCGCCAGACTGTTAAAAGCGCTTGAACAAAACGGGCAGGTGCGCAACATTGAAATCCGGATCCGCGGGAAGGACAACGTTATCCGTGACGCCATATTTTCAGCCGACAAGATAACAATCGACGGCGAAAATTGCTGGTTAATTGAGGCGACCGATATTACCGGGCGCAAGCGAATGGAAGACCTCCTGCGCCTGTCCCTGAAGGAAAAAGAAAATCTTATCCGCGAAGTGCACCACCGCGTGAAAAACAACATGCAGATCATATCCAGCCTGCTCCAGCTCCAGTCCGAACAATTTACCAATGAAGCGACTTGCCGCCTCTTCAACGAGGCGAAAGACCGGATCCGCTCCATGGCCCTCGTCCACGAAAAGCTCTACAACACTAAAGACCTCGAAACGGTGGACTTCGCGGCCTACGCAAATGATCTCGTCATCAATCTCTTCCGCTCTTACGGGATGGACAAGACGCGCATTCACTTCAGGCTGGAGGCAAACGACCGGGTAAAGCTCGGCATAGATGACGCCATCCCCGTGGCGCTCATGCTTAACGAGCTGATCTCCAACTCCCTCAAGCACGCATTCCCCGATGGACGCAAGGGTGAAATCTTCCTGCGGATTGAAGAGAATCAGGGCAAGGTGCGCATTGAGCTCTCTGACAATGGCATTGGCATGCCGGAAGGCGTGCAGGTCAATAACACCAAGACCCTGGGACTCAAACTTATTCAAACGCTCGTCGAACAGCTCAACGCCACCATGGAACTGGCAAGGCGCGGCGGCACGCGCTTTGTCCTGTCATTCACGAAAAAGAATAATTGACCCGCGCCCATGCCGCGCATTTTAAAAATACAGGGACGCCACCGCGGCAATGGCGAGCAGGACCAGGATAATCGCCAGCCATAAGTTATAATCCCGCTTGCCGGCCGTGAGCCTGAACCTGCCGATTGCCCCGGCCGCAATACCTCGCACGCCGGACTTAACGCGCCGGCGAGCACACAGCATCGTGCTGGCGCCCGCCGGGACGGGCGCGGAAAGCGGCGGCCGGTGATGGATGACTTCGTTAATATCGTCCAGGACTTCATGCCAGGTTTGCTGGCGCATTTTTTTGTCACGCGCGAGCATTATTTCAATCAGCCAGGCGGCGTTGTCGGAAACAGCCGGGTTGGTCCTGGTGATATCCGGCAGGTTTTCCGTGAGCTTCCTGACCATCGCGCTTATCCCGGGCGTATCGGCAAACGGCGGCTGGCCGGTCAGGAAGTGATAGAGCGTGGCGCCGAGCGCGTAGATATCGGCGCAACAATCGACATTCTCCTCGCCCTGCGCCTGTTCCGGGGCGCAATAATGCGGAGAGCCGATCATCGAGCGGCCAACGGTTATGCCGGGGCTGAAGTGATCCATGGTCTTCGCCAGGCCCAGGTCGGAAAGCTTGACGGTGCCATCCTCGTCGATCAGGATGTTATCCGGTTTCACGTCGCGGTGCACGAGCTGCGCCCGGTCCCAGGCGTATTCAAGCGCCACCGCCACCGATTCCGCGATCAAGAGCGCGCTTTCCTCGTCCAGCTTGCCCTTGCGGGCCACCCGCTCGCCGGCCGTTTCACCGGCCACGTATTCCATCACAAAATAATAAATGTTATTGTAGTCGCCGCAGTCGAAAATCTGGACAATATTGGGATGCCTGATTTTTGCCGCGGCCTTGGATTCGTGCCGGAAACGCGAAAGGTATGACTCGTCCCCGGCCAGGCTCGGCGGCAGAATCTTGACGGCCACCTTGCGCTTGAGCGACAACTGCGTCGCCAGGTAGACCGTGCCCATCCCGCCCTCGCCCAGGACGCCGCTGATCTCATAACCGGGTATGACAGGATATTGCATATATTGGCCCGGAACCCGCGCAAGACGCCTTCTTCGACCTCTTCAATCGCGCCCGCTCATCAATGAAAAATACTTTTCCTGACAATCAACGATTCTCGCTCCTTGCCGGCGGAAATCATCACGATCGGGACGCCGGCTTCCTTTTCAACAACCCGCAAATATTTCCGGGCCGCGGGCGGCAGCTCCGCGAACGATTTAGCGCCGCCGGTCGGGACCTTCCACCCCGGCATGAACACAAATTCCGGCTCAACCGCCTCCGCGTCCCCGGGATTCTCCGGCCATTCCGCCGTCCGTTTACCCCGGCAGCGATAAGCCTTGCACAACCCTATCTTTTCAAACGAATCCAGGACATCAAGCTTGGTTACGATCAGCCCGTCCAGGCTGTTAAGCCGCACCGCCCGCCGCAACTGGACAAGGTCAAGCCAGCCGCAGCGGCGCGGGCGGCCGGTGGTGGCGCCGTATTCCCCGCCCACCGCGCGTAATTTTTCGCCGACCGCGTCCTTGAGTTCAGTCGGAAACGGACCTTCCCCCACCCGGGTGATATAAGCTTTTGTCACCCCGACAACCTTATCCAGGAAGCGCGGTCCGACCCCGGCGCCGATCCCGGCCGCGCCGGCGACGGTATGCGAGGAAGTCACATATGGATAAGTGCCCGCGCCGATGTCAAGCATCGTGCCCTGCGCTCCCTCAAACAGGATGTTTTTGCCCGCCCGCCGCGCTTTTTCCAGGATGAGCCCCGTATCGCCGAGCAGCGGCCGCAGGCGGCCGGCCAGGGCGAGTATCTCCCGCGCCGCGCGCTCGACATCGCAGACTTCGCGCATCCGGGCGTCGGAAAACAGCCCGCGCTTGGCCGCGAAACAAACCTTCAGCCGCTCGCGCAGGATTTTGCCGTCAAAAATGTCGGCGAACCGCACCCCGACCCGGGCGGCGCAATCGGCATAGGCCGGACCTATGCCGCGCAAGGTTGTTCCTATCTTGCCTTCGCCCCGCTGGGTCTCATTCTTCGCGTCCAGGGCGACATGGCAGGGAAGAATCAAATGCGCCTCGGCGCTGATCCGCAGGCGCTCCGGCAATTCCGAAGATTTTATCCCGACGCCGTCAATTTCCTTCACCAGCTTGCCGAGGTTGATCACGACCCCCCCGCCAATGAGGTTTAAAACGTGTTTTCGTAAAATCCCCGAAGGCAGGAGGTGGAAGACATGTTTTTCGCCGCGATGATAAACGGTATGCCCGGCGTTGTCCCCGCCCTGGAAACGCACCACAATCCGCGCCTGTCCGGCGAGCGTATCCACCACCTTGCCCTTGCCCTCATCCCCCCATTGCACGCCGACAATCACAACGCTTGCCATTTAAATCCGTCCTTTCTTAAAGCAGAATCTTTCTCACTCGCTCGCAGACTCGCTAGAGCCCACAGAGTTCACAGAGAGAGAATGTGGCCTGTAAATTTTGCGCTTACGCAAAGTTTTACAGGCCATATCTGTCGGCTTTCGCCCTTCTCCGTGTGCTCCGTGATCTCTGTGAGAAAATCCTTTTTATCTCTCTTTCTTTTTTAACCGCGCGATCACGCTTTCAACCTGCGCCACGGCCGTGCCGATATAGCTTTCCGGGTTGAGGCAGCGCTCAAGATCTTTCGGCTTCAGGAAAGCCGCGAGGCGTTTATTCTCCAGGAGGACCGCGCGGAACGGCTTGCCCGAGGCGAGGGTCGCGCCCGCGGCCAGGCGCAAAAGCTCGTGCGCCTCCTGCCGCCCCATCCCGCGCTCAACCAGCCCGATCATGACCCGCTCGCTCATGATCATGCCGCCGGTC
Organism: uncultured Verrucomicrobiota bacterium; assembly: GCA_964475405.1. Lineage (GTDB taxonomy): Bacteria > Verrucomicrobiota > Kiritimatiellia > JAAZAB01 > JAAZAB01 > JAQUQV01. Next base: position 34,397 of record CAYYWX010000035.1, on the reverse strand, counting down.
AAGGCCAGGTTGCGGCGGATGTTTTTTTCGCTGATGAAAAGGCGGCCGAGAACCTCCTGCAGCTGGCGCAGGACGTAATCGGTCAGGATAAACGCCTCGGGGAATATGACCCGCTCCGCGGCGGAATTCGTCAGGTCGCGCTCGTGCTCAAGGGAAATATTTTCCAGGGCCGGGATGATCTGGGCGCGGATAATCCTCGCCAGGGAGCAGATGCGCTCGCTCTTGTGCGGGTTGCGCTTCTGGGGCATGGTGGAAGACCCGACCTGGCCGGCGCCGAACGGCTCGCAGACCTCGCCGATTTCGGTCCTTTGCAGGTTGCGGATCTCCTTCGCGATTTTTTCCGCGCTGGCCGCCGCCAGCGCCAGGCAAAAAACGACCTCGGCGTGCCGGTCGCGCTGGATGACCTGGTTGGAGACGAAGACCGGCTTCAACCCCAGCTCCTTCATGACCAGATTTTGCAGCTTGGCGGCGTCCTTCCCGAAACTGGCCTGCGTGCCGACGGCGCCGGTCATCTGGCCGACCAGGATCCGCTTCCTGGCCGCGGAGAGCCTTTCAAGGTGACGCTGGAATTCGCAGGCATATATGGCGAATTTCAGGCCATAGGTCGTTGGCACGGCGTGCTGGCCGTGGGTCCGGCCGACGCACACCAGGCGCTTGGTTTTTTTTGCCAACTCAAGCAGGCGCCGGCCGGTCCCCTCAACCTGCCGGGCGATGACCTCCAGCGCGGAGTTCAACTGCAGCGCCAGGGCAGTGTCCTCGATGTCATAGGAAGTCGCTCCCAGGTGGACATATTTACCGGCGCTTTTTCCGCAGACTTCCGTCAAGGCCTTGACCATCGCCATCAAGTCGTGGTGGATTTTATCCTCGATGGCCTTGACCCGCGGGAGCTTGACATGCCGGAGCGAGGCCTTGCGGCTTATCTCCTTCGCCGCCCCCGCCGGTATATGCCCGAGCCGGGCATGGGCGCGCGCGAGAGCCGCCTCGACCCTCAGCCAGTTCTCCAGCTTGGCCTCTTCCGTGAAAATACTTTTCATTTCATCTGAAAAATACCTGAATTCTATCGGATGAACATTCATGATTTTTTCCTATCCGTTATTAAACTCCCTTACCCAAAGTAGCCCCTGCTCTTCAGATTTCTTTCCATCCTCGCCAGGGCCGGCTCGTCGCTTACCACGAATTCCTCGCCGGTTATCGTTTCATATGCCGCGATGTACCGTTTGGCAGCCTCAATCCGGACCTCGGGCGGCATCGGCGGCGGAACGCCCTCGCCCCGGAAATTTTTCCCCGCATACCATTCGCGCACATATTCCTTGTCGAGCTTGCGCTGGTCCCGGCCGGCGGCAAACAGCTCCTCGTATGAATCGGCGTACCAGTACCGGGAAGAATCCGGCGTATGGATTTCATCCGAGACAACCAGCCGGGAGTCCAGCCGGCCCAACTCATATTTTGTGTCAACCAGGATCAACCCGCGCCCGGCGGCGAATTTCCGGCCGTAATCAAAAAGCCTCAGGCAGATGTCCGCCGCCTCGTCAAATGTTTCCGCCGTCACGAGCCCCTCCTTGACGGCCTCCTCCCGCGAAACCGGCCGGTCGTGCTTTTCCAGCTTCGTGGTGGGCGTTATGATCGGCTCCGGCAGTTTCTGGTCCTTGCGCAGCCCCTCCGGCAGGACATTGCCGCAGTAATTCCTGATTCCCTGCTGGTAATTGTACAAAAGCGAAGTCTTGGTCACGCCGGTGATATAACCCCGCACGATAATTTCAATCGGCAGCTGCTCGCACTCGGCCACGACCATGATGTTCGGGTCGGGCACATCCAGGACGTGATTGGGCGCCACGCCGCGCGTCCGCTCAAACCAGAACGCGGCAAGCTGGTTCAAGACCTGGCCCTTGAAGGGAACCGTGCCGAGCACGCAGTCAAAGGCCGAAAGGCGGTCGGTCACGACGAGGATGCGCCGGCCGGGCTGGAGGTAAGAGTCGCGCACCTTGCCGGTTACCCGCCGGCCGAGGGCGCGCAGGTCGGTCTCGCCCACGGTCATTTCAAGTTCGGCGCGAATTCTTTTTTCAGGTATCATTTCCCCTTTCCCGCCTCCGCCAGCCCGGCAACTTCCGGACGAAGAGCGCCCGGCGGAGCGCATTTTTCAGGACTGCGTTCAAAGTTCAGATCAAGCCGCCAGGAAAAAAGCCCTTCACTCAGGGGCTTGTGTCCAAGCATAAAATCAAACCGGTAATTGAATTTACGGCCCGGGTCAACCGCTGAAAAAGAACTTTTAATTTCCGGCTCATTCCAGGCGTTGAGCGGCAAATCGCTCCACTCCAGCAGCCAGGCGAGAAGATAAAGAAATATTTCCGCGTCCACGCAATCCATCGGCAGGGCCAGGCGCGACTGTTCGCCCGAAGGGGCATAAACGCGCAGGTTAACGCTGCCCGGCGGCCCATAAAGCTCAAAATCCGCCACGACCTTCCGCCAGGCCGCGTTGATCCCGGCGCGGCTCAAATCGCTCCGCTGCAGCTCGCGTTCCAGCTCGATCTCCGGGAAAAGCAGCCCCGGATCAAGGCGCCCCTCGTTCACCGCCTCAAGCGCGACGCGCGCGCAACCGGGGTATTCGCTCATCAGTTCGTCAACCAGGGCCGACCAGAATTTCGCCGCGCTGTTCCGGAACCGGCGCGCGCGGACATCCAGCGCCTGGGCGCCGAAACATTCCGGCGCGCGTTCTTTTTCATGATTCTTCAGCATAATGCGATGTTCAATTTTACCGTCCAAAAAAAAAATGGGGTGAGTGACGGGGCTCGAACCCGCGACTTTCAGGGCCACAACCTGACGCTCTACCAATTGAGCTACACCCACCGTGAAGACGAATCATAGGAAATGGTTTTAAAAATACCAGTATAAAAACTTTTAAAACATCGCATTAATAATTGCAAAAAAGATATTATGCCTTATTCTGCCCCTTGATTTTATGAAATCCATGGAATCAAACCCAACAAGCGGCGGCGCGCCGGCCGAACGGGGCAAATTCATCCTGCTCCTCAGCATGTGCCTGATTTATTTCTTCTCGTATTTCCAGCGCATTTCCGTCCCGGGCATCTGTTTTGACGAATTGCAGCGTGATTTCAAGACCACCGCGACGGCGATCACCGCGCTCGGGTCGATATTTCTTTACGTTTACGGTTTCGCCCAGTTTTTCGTCGGCATCCTCGCCGACCGTTTCGGCGGCCGGCGAACGATCCTTGTCGGGGCGATGATCCTGACCTGCGCCTCGATCCTTTTCCCGCTCTCCGGCTCGCTCAGCGCGCTTTATCTCAACCGGGCCGTCATGGCGCTCGGCGCGAGCACGATCTTTATCAGCCTGGTAAAGGAACTTGACTCGCTCTTCAACCCGCGCCACTTCGCCGTCTGGCTCGGGGTTGCCCTCTTTATCGGGTACAGCGGCGGCATTGCCGGCACCTACCCGCTCGAACGGGCCATCAGTCATTTCGGCTGGCGCAACGCGATGCTCACCGCGGGTTTCCTGTGCCTGCTGGCGTTAATCCTCACCGCGGTTGTTTTCCACAAATTCCCCGCCGCCCGGCCGCAAAACGCCCCCTCGGCAAGGTTGTATTTCGCAACTGTCTTGAAAAACACACTGAGTTACCCGCCGATGATCGTCAGCGCGCTTAATTTTTCGATATATTTTCTCTTCCAGGCGAACATCGGCAAAAAGATGCTGACCGACTGCGGCGGAATAACATCCTCCCGGGCCGCGTCGTTAATTTTCATGATGATGATCGTCTGCACCGGCGCCACGCTCTTTTCCGGGTTTATCTCGCGCCTTATCGGCAACCGGCGCAAGCCGATCATCATGGCCTGCTCGTTTTTAATGCTGGCCGCGACTGCCCTCCTGGCGTTCTTTGTCAACCTGCATCCCGATTACCGTTTGATCGGCGCCGGTTTTGTCATCATTGCCATTGCCGCCTCGCCTTCGCCGATAACCATATCGGCCGTGAAGGAAGTCAACCCCGGCCCGGCTGCGGCCACTTCCGTCGGGATCGCGAACTGCGCGGCTTATATCGCCGTGGCATTGACCGTCAACCTCTCGGGCGTGGTCATGGATTGTTTCAAGAACCAGGCCGTCGTGGCGGCCCAGGGCATAATCTATCCGGTTGTCGCCTACCGTTCAATCCTGGCCGGTTGCGCGCTTATGGCGGCGTGTTCCACCCTGGCGGCCTTCTTCATCCGCGAAACAAGGGGAACCAATCTTTCCCGGCTGTAATATCATCTTTTTCATTGATCTTTCGCCCGATAAAAGTTATTTAATTCTCATGCGCAAAACATTTTCACCAGCAGGCACATGACCAGGGAAAAACTCATCCATCTTTTGGTTGAAGAAGGTCCGGACCGCGGCCGGGAAATAACGATCCGGCCGGAAGGCGCGCGCGTCGGGCGATCGAGCAACAACGACATCGCCCTCAAGGACCCGGTCATGTCCCGTTATCATTGCCGGGTATTTTTCAAGCCGAACGAGGGCCTCTGGGTCGAGGACCTCGGCAGCGCCAACAATACTTTGCTTAACTCGGAGCCGGCCCATATCACCCGCATGAAAGTCGGCGACCGTCTCATGATCGGCGACACGGTCCTGAAAGTTGTCAGCGACGAATTCCCCTCGGCCTCAACCGCCCATCTTTTCAGCGCCCCGGAATCCAAGTCCGAAGGCGCGCCGCGCGGGTCATTCTTAAGGCCGCCGCCGGCCGAAAACAACCGCAAGAAAATATTGACCGCGATCGCCGTTATCGCGGGCGCCGTGGCCATCCTCACTTTCTTTGTCAAACTGCCGCAGACCGGACCGGAGACCGGCGCGCGGGTTGCGGAAAACCCCCAGACGCTTGAAATTTATTACGAAAAAATCCAGGCCAGCCCGAAAAATATTTTCAGGTACGAGCTTGAACTGCAGAACGACGAGCTTTCGGTCCAGATCGACGACCTTGAAAACAAGCGGCATGTGCCGAAAAACCAGCGCAAAAAGATCGACCGTGAGCTGATCAACTCGCTCGGCAGCACCATCCTCCAATCCGATTTCAGCAGCCTGAAGGAGCTTTACAAGGGCGGCGCCGAGGGGGTCTATGATCTCTGGGACCTGACCGTGACCGTCGGCCGCAAAACCCACCGGGTAAAGGTGATGAATACGATCGAGCCGGAGCAGTTCAAGAAAGCGCGCGAGGCGATCGAGGAATTCGCCCAGAATGAAATCGGGTTGACCGCCCTGGCGCTCACCCGGGACAAGCTGCTTGAACTGGCAAAATCGTCATCCCTGCTCGGCCGCAGCCTCTATGACCAGCGCGAGGTCAAGCGCGCCAACCTCTCCCTTGCCATCCGCGCGCTCAAGGAAACCGAATGGTACCTGGAAACGATCGATCCCAAGCCGGATTACTACAACGACACGATCGCCCTGCGCCGGGAATGCGAGCGCGAACTGGAGGAAACTCACAAGAACCATCTCTTCCTCGCGGAAAGGGCCATCAAGCTCAGGGACTGGAACGAAGCCGCGGTCAACCTGCGCATCCTGCTTGAAAGGATACCCGACCGCGCCGACGAGCGTTACCAGAACGCGCAAAAAAAACTGATCGATGTCGAACGGCATTTGAAGAAAAAATGAAGACTTTTCCGACAGAGTTCTTAACGCGGCAAAACCGCAACCGAATTGTCATTCCCGCGACCAGGCTTCGCCGGAGCGCTTCGCCCAGGCGAGAGGCGGGAATCCAGGCGTATCCGCCGCTGGTGGACTGGATTCCCATTTTCATGGGAATGACAAACCGGAAGAGGTACAGTTTATTTAGAACTTTATCTTTTTCTATCTTCCATCTCGCCATAAGTTGCCTGCTTCTGGTTTCACTTTCCGCCTGCCAGGAGGGCGAGCTGGCCTCGAAAAACGCGGGGCAGATTTATGTCACCACCGATCCGGACGGCGCGAGCTTATTTTGCGATGCCGCGAGTTGCGGCAGCACGCCGGCCACAATCTCGCCGGTTGCCCCGGGCGACCACATGATTGTCGCCCGCAAAGCCGGCTACCGTGAAACACGCGAGTCGGTCACGACCAAAGCCGGCGAACGGCTGGCGGTGGAGCTCAAACTTGAACCCCTGCGCGGACTGGTCCTCATCTGTTCCATCCCGTCCGAGGCCAACATTGAGCTTGACGGCGCGAACATCGGCCAGACGCCTTTCTTCTCGCACGATTTTCCGCCGGGACAAAGCCGCCTGCAAATCACCAAGCCGGGCTATATTACCAAGACGATCAACATAAACATCGAGGACCGGACGCCGGTCAAGGTCGAGGCGAACCTCACCTCCGATTCGGCCGAGCTGGTCGTGGAATCCACGCCGTCCGGCGCGACGGTCAGCATGGATAACGCCCCGATCGGGACAACCCCCCTCAACCTGGCCAGCGCGAAAACAGGCAAGCACGTCGTCGAGGTGTCCCTCAAGGGCCATTCCCCCGCCCGGTATGAAATCGCCCTGCAGGCCGGCGAAAAGCAGAAAGTAGCGGCGGCCCTCCAGCCCCTTCCCGGCAAGCTGACCGTTATTTCAGACCCCCCGAAGGCGCGGATTTACCTGAATAACCAGTTTAAGATCGAGGCCCCGTTCAGCGTCACCAATATTCCCTCGGGCCAATACGCGATCCGCGCCGAGCTGCAGGGATACGACCCGCTCACCCAGAACCAAGAGGTGACTTTCGGCGGGGAAACAACGGTGGAAATGCGCCTGGTCAAGAGCAGCGGGACGGCGATCATCACGACCCTGCCGTCGGACGTGAATGTTTACCTCGACGGCGAATTCCGCGGAACGACAAAAACCCGCGGCCGCGACCAGATCTCGGACCAGCTCCAGATTGATTACATCCCCAAGGGCCGGCACCAGCTCCAGCTCACCAGGAAAAATTACATCGATATCCAGCGCGCGTTTGAAGTCATGCCCAAGCAGACCGTCATCATCCACGAAAAACTCGTCCTGCGCCCGGTGCCTTTCGTGCCGGACATAATCGTCCGCACCGGCGACAAGCCCGAACAGACTTTCCGGGGGATTCTCCGCGACACCTTCGCCAACGGCGACTTGAAGGTGGAAATTCAGCCCGGTATTTTCAAGACCTTCAGCAAGGACGAGATCATCTCAAAGGAGACTATCCCGCCAGCACGCTGACCAGGCGTGACGCTCCCTTCCCTACCACTATCCGCTAAACGCTATGCGCTCTATTATTCGCGCGGCGCCGACGCCGGTTGAGGCGGAGGATTAAAGGCCGGCATTTCCATCGTCTTGTAATCGGCCGGGATGACAAATAATGAATCGGCCACCGGGTCGCGCTTGATGCTCATCACTTCGCTCCGGCTGGTCACGTCGCGCCCGCCAAGGTTAATTATTGTTTCCGCGCGGATCACCATGCCTTTGGGTTTCTGGACGTCGTTGAACCCCAGCATCCCGCCCATCTGGTCCGCGAATGAACGAATACCCTCCATCTCGGAATCGTCAACCTCCTCGGTAATCCAGCATTTTATCCTGGCAGCGTTCTCGCCGCCGCCGATGAAATCATACTCGGCGCACTTGTAGCCCTGGATGACCGCGACCTTGCCGGTCTTCTTGATTTCGGCCTTTGTATCCCCTTTCCCGGCCTGCTTCGCCAGCGCCATGCCCTTCTTCAGGTCGTCAAGGGAGATAACCATGACCTGCTTCTGCTTGTGAATGAGCGTGTACATCTTGCCCTGCTTGGAGTCGATGATGGATGACATCTCGCTCGACGGCAGGTCAATCCTCGCCTTCTGCCCCTTGACGAACATCGTCATCGTGGAATCTTTCGGCTTCTCGGCCGTATTTTGCGCGGCAACCGGCATGCCGTCGGTTTGCAGTTTCTGGACAATGGTCATATCGGCCAGCACCGCCGACACAAGGCATGCGTAAAGAAACACTGCGGCAATATATTTCATTCTTTATTTCCTTTCATTCAAGTTGACTGATTTTTCGCGGCGTTGGAAGACATGCTACTGCACCGGCAAAAAAAATCAAGCGTTGGTTGTCATGCTCAGCCCCGAGGCAGGACGGAACGGAAGTTTTTCAGCCGGTGGAAGGTGATATAATTGGCGTCATGGAAATTATGCGCCCCGTTCCAGGCCGTGCGGGAGAGGTAAATAATGTCCCCGCCGTCAAATTGCCAGTCCACGTACTGGAATCCGGTGGATTTGACCGCCTCCGCCGGCGCGCGCCCGGTATCATCGGAAAGCAGGACCTTGCATAACCGCCACTGCCGCAGGTCGCGCGAGACGGAAAGCGACAGGAAGTTGCGGTCGCGCTCCTCCCACGGCCGGGCATTGCTGTAATTGGAGAGCGTTATGTAAAAACGGCTGTGCGGATCATAACGGATGGTGAACTTGGTGTGTCCACCAGGGAAATCAATGAAATCGATTTCGGGATCAAACGTGACCTTTTTCCCGGAGTCATGCACGCGCACGATGGCCGCCTTGTCCGGCTCGGGCCACGAATGCACGCGCAAAATGTTCAATATCTCCCCGCCCGGGGCTTCAACGACGTTGCCCTCAAGCCAGCCAGGCCCTTCGCCTTCCGGTTGACGCCACGCGCCCGGCACCCAGCGCGCCTCAAACGGCAGCTTATTGCTCATGGTCCAGTTTTTCGCCTCAAGCAGGTCGGAGTCCTCGCGGCATGAAATGACGCACGCGCGGAAACCGGTCGGCCATCGGCACGGATCATTGTCTTCAAACGCGCGGTAAAGACGTCCGCCGGCAACCAGCACCGGCACCGGGGCGCAGTGATAATTGGGCGGAGTGTAAAAATTGCCGCCGAGGAAAAGCAGTCCCGTCTGCTCGTCCCGTGGAAAACTCCAGGTATTGCCGCCGTCCAGACTGCGGCGGATCACGATTGACCCGTATTGCTGCGAGCAGCCCAGGAGGTAAACCGCGCCGCGATGGACGAAGAGCGAGCTCCAGAAGGCGTTGGCGATATGCGCGAGATTGAACCAGGCGCGGCCGTTATCATCCGAGCGGTAAACGCTCGTCAGATGCTCCTCGTTCTCGTGGTTGCGCGGACTGCCCGGCCCGAAATAGTCGTGCGTGGCGAGCAGCCGCCCGTCTTCCAGCCGCAAAATGCCCGGGCTGCCCAGGTAGGTCCTGGTGGCCGGATCCTGGTACTTGACAATGTTTAATTTCATCTTCTAGTGGAGTGTATCACGCAGACGTGTATTTATAGGTTGTCATGCTGAGCGTAGCGAAGCATCTCCATCATAACGAGATTCCTCGCACGCTCGGAATGACAATCCCGTGATTTTTCTAGCGTTTTTCAGTCTTATAAATTCATTTAATTCAGTTACATTACACTAGCAAGTCTGCCTGGAAAATTATTTCAGCGCCAAGCGCAATCTCAGGATATTCAGCGCCGTTTTTGCCGCGCGTTCCCGGACCATGGCACGGTCGCCGGGGAATAGAAACTTTTCGGCGTAAAGATCAATTCCCCCGCCCGGCTTCCTTTGCGCCAGCGAGATCCAGACCGTGCCGACCTTCTTCCGCGGCGAGCCGCCGTCCGGACCGGCGATGCCGGTCAATGCCAGCGCAAAGTCGGCCTTTGACCTGGCCAGCGCCCCCTCCGCCATCCCGCGCGCGACCGCCTCGCTCACCGCCCATTCCTTGAGGATCAAACCGGCCGGCACGCCAAGAGCGTCCGTCTTCATCCTGTTGGAATAAACAACCCATCCACCGGTAAAATACGCGCTCGAGCCGGGCGTTTCGGTCAGCATCGCGGCCACCAAGCCCGCCGTGCAGCTCTCGGCGGTTGCAACCGTCTTGCGCGCGGCCGCCAGCATTTTGCCGACCACTTGCGACAGGCTCTCGTCGTCCTCGCTAAAAATATATTTACCCAGGCGCTTCCGTATCTCCTCCACGGTCGCGCGCATCGCCCGTTTTCCGTTCCCGCCGGAAGAAAATTCGCCCCGGACCCTGACCGAGACCACGCCGGACGAGACGGTGGTCCCCACGAGCGGATTGCGGTCGCGCCGCATCAGATCAGCGAGTTTTTCGGCGACCAGCGACTCTCCCAGGCCAAAAACATTCAATTTCCGGATAAAGACTTTCTTTTTTGATCCCGCTTTCAAGATCGGCGCGACATGCCTTTCAAACATAAATTTCATTTCCTTCGGCACCCCCGGCATAACAACCACTTTCGTCTTCCCTTTTTCACCGATGAACATGCCAAATCCCGGCGCGGTGCCGACCGGGTTATCCAGAACCTTCGCGCCCAGCGGGAACATCGCCTGGACGCGGTTAAGTTCCGACATTACCCACCCGCGATCCTTGAAAAATATTTCCAGTTTTTTAAGGGAGGGACGATGCAGCTCCAACCCGACGCCCGCCGCCGCGGCCAGGGCCTGGCGCGTCAAATCGTCCGGCGTCGGCCCGATCCCGCCGGTGACGATTATCAAGTCGGCCCTGCCGGCCGCGAGCTTGAGCGCCTGGACGATTGCCGCCAGGTTGTCCGGGACGGCCTGGTGATATTCGGGCACGATCCCGCGCTCAACCAGCCTTTCGCTCAGCCAGGCCGCGTTCGTGTCCGCGATCTGGCCGAGGATTAATTCGTCCCCGATGGAAAGTATGATAGTTTTCATAATGTTCGAACGCAGCATTTCATTTAGATATGCAAATATGGATAGCCGAAACATTGTCATGCAGAGCGAAGCAAAGCATCTCATCACAACGAGATTCCTCGCCGCGGCTCGGAATGACAAATTCCATGATTGTGAACGTATTTTTCAGATTCATATGTTCAATTAATTCAGCGACAGCGATCCCGGCCTGCCGCCCGCGAAAACATGAAACCAATATTCACTTTCTAAACCGCGCGTGAATTTGTATCATAGCGCCCGCGATAAATACAACAAGCTTCTATTAATTCAAAAAAGGAGTGCGTCTTTATGGTTTCCGGCAAAAAGCAAAAAAACAAAACGAAAATCCCGGTCATCCTCGACACGGACATCGGCGGCGATATTGACGACACCTGGGCCCTTGCCATGATGCTCAAATCGCCCGAGCTGGACGTCAAGTTGATCGTTGGCGACACGGGCGACACGGACTATCGGGCCAAAATCATCGCCAAGCTCCTCGAAATCGGCAAACGCGCCGACATACCGGTCGGGATCGGGATCAACCAGGGCGGCGAGCCGGAACGCGAGGCCCAGAAACCATGGATCGCCGGCTATAATCTGCGGCAATACCCTGGAAAAATCCGCGAGGACGGCGTCCAGGCCATTATTGACACCGTCATGTCATCGCCCGAGCCGATCACACTAATCTGCATCGGACCGGTTCCCAACATCTTGGAAGCCCTCCGCCGCGAGCCAAAAATCGCGCCCAAATGCCGATTCGTAGGGATGTTCGGCTCGATTTCCCTGGGGCATGACGGCAGCGCGGGCGCGATCGCCGAATTCAATGTCGTCAAAAACATCAAGGCCTGCCAGGAAGCATTCAAGGCGCCCTGGCGGGAAATGGTCATAACCCCCCTGGACTCCTGCGGCATGGTTCGGCTGCGAGGCGACAAATACCGGGCCGTTTGTTCATCCCCCGACCCCTTGGCGAAAGCCGTGATTGAAAACTACCGCGTCTGGCTGAAGGGCAAATCGGACGAAGGAAGCTCCATCCTTTATGACACCGTCGCGGTTTACCTCGCGTTTGCCGAGGATCTCCTGCTCATGGAAGACCTGCCGCTCGGCGTCACGGACGACGGCTTTACAGCGAAAACCCCCGGGGCAAGGATCGTCCGCTGCGCCACGGGCTGGAAAGACATGGGCGCCTTTGAGGACCTGCTGTTGCAACGCTTATCCGGAGAGAAATAAACAATGAAAAGCGAACGGATTGAAAAGCTCAAGCGCGACCTGCCGCCAATCATTTACGAGGATGAATGGATAATCGCCTTTGACAAACCGGGCGGGATACTGGTGACGCCCGACCCGCGCGATCCGAAACGCGGCTGCCTGCTCCACCTTGTCCGGGAAACACTCGCGCCGGAAGCGTTTAACGTCCACCGCCTTGACGCCGAGACGAGCGGGGTCGTCTTGTTTGCCAGGAACAAATCTGTCCAGAAAACTTTTTCCCTGCTTTTCGAGCGCAATGAAATCAGGAATCTGCACCTGGCGCTCGTCCATGGCGCGCCGCCCGAAACGCGAATGAACATAAAGACCGGCCTGGTCAAAAACCCCGACCAGCCGGGCCTGATGCTGATTGTCCCGAAAGGCGGCATGAACGCTGAAACCAGCGTCTCCGTCATCAACCAGTGGGCAGGGCACAGTCTGCTTGAAGTCATCTCGGTTACCGGCAGGACTCATCAAATACGCGCTCACCTTGTCCATATCGGCTGCCCCATTGTCGCCGACAGCCTTTACGGCAGCGGCAGCCCGCTGTTGCTGTCGGAAATCAAGCGCAATTACTTCTTCAGCCGCGACCGGCCGGAAACCCCGCTCATCGGCCGCCTGGCCCTGCACGCCGCTTCCGTCTCCTTCAAGCACCCGCTGACCGGCGCGGAAATCATGATCGAGGCGCCGATGCCGAAGGATTTCAAAATTGCCGTTAAATACCTGGATAAATTTTCCGGAACCAATTACATCCAGCCGGCGTCTAATTGATTAAAAGGGCACCCATGGAAGAATTGAGCCGTGAATTGCTCGGCAAGGCGCAGCAAGGCGACCTGGCGGCGTTTGAAGAAATTTACCGGCAGACCAGCGGTTTTGTATACAACGTGGCCCTGCGCGTCACCCGCCACCATGCCGATGCCGAGGATGTCACCCAGGAGGTTTTCGTGAAAGCGCATAAAAATCTGGCCCGTTTCGGTTTCCAGTCATCGCTGAAAACCTGGCTTTACCGGGTGACGGTCAATACCGCCATCAGCCGCGGCAGGAAAAAAACCGGCGAGGCAAACCTTGCCGCGAAGTATAAAAACCATGTCGCAACATCCCCGGCCAGCGAGCCTTTCCCAGACCCGCTCCTGAAAAAAGACAACGAGACCCTTGTCGCCTCCCTGCTCGCCCGGCTTGACCCGGACCAGAGGGCCTGCGTGGTCCTGCGCGAGATGGAGGGCCTCGCCTACGACAAAATCTCCGAAATCCTCGAAATCCCGGTCAATACCGTCCGCTCGCGCCTGCACCGCGCCCGCGAAGCCCTCATGGAATTTGCTGAAAAGGAGGCGTTAAGATGAAAAAAAACTGCGAACAGACGCTGGAACTGCTCAAGGGCGGATACCTGGATAATGAGCTTGAGCCGCCAGAGATGCAAGAAATCAACCTGCACCTTGAAACATGCCCGGCCTGCCGGGCCGCGAAGGAAAACCTCTCGGCCATCGCGCGGGCCTTGCGCGCCGCCCCCCGCGCAAATCCGCCCGAAATCATCTGGCCGCGGATCGCGGCGGAAATCAGCCGGGAACGTGTCGCCCATGAATGGCCGCCAGGAAACGTTCGTTCCCGGCAGATTCATTATTTCACCAGAAGAGTTAGATTCACCCTCGCCGCCGCCGCGGCCCTGGTTATAATTGCAGCCGGGTTCCAATGGACACTCAGCCAGCGCGGCGAAGAAATGTCCGCGCAGTCATTGACGGCGGTTTTCGAGGGCGGCGAAATCTCCGAGCCGAATTTTAATTTTGGAAGCACGATTGAAAAAAATTTACTGTAATCGGCCGGAGTTCTTCAACCACGGATGACACGGATACTGTCAGGCGGTTAGACAGTCAAACAGTCGGACAGTGATCATCAGTAATCCGTGAAAAAAAGGGAACTTTATCACTTCGGGAAACGTCAAAATATCATGAAAGGAATAAACAACATGAAAAAAATAATGCGAAAAACCTGCTGGTCGCTTTTACTGGCGGCCGGATTGATTCTCCCGGCCTGCGCGCAGGATGAAGCCGGCGGCGCCAAGCCGGAGATGGATAATGAAAGCCGCCGCGAGGAAATGGCCAAAAAGCTGAACCTCAACGCCGAGCAGAAGGAAAAAATGAACGCCATGCGGCAGGACCACAAGAAGCAGATGGCCGAACTGCAGCAGGCCATGCAGGCGAAACGCGCGAAACTCAGGGATGAGCTCAACAATCCCTCCGCCACCCGCGAAAGCGTCTCCCCGCTCGCGAACGAAATCAAGGTCCTCATGGCAAAGATGGTTGACCTGCGCATCGAGGGCGTCCTCGGCATGAAAAGCATCCTGACCCCGGAACAGTTCAGCCAGTTGCAGCAGGCCCGGCAGGAATCCGGCAAGGACGAGCGCGACCGCAAGCCGTTCTGGCTCAATAAAAAAGGACCCGCCAAACCCAGAAGCGACTGGAAAGAATAATCCGGCTTGACGAAAACCGGATTACATTTTAGTTTAAATGCACTTTATTCGCGAACGCTCTCACAGATAGAAAACAAAATTGAAAGGAAAAAAAACATGAAAACCGCACTGACCGTATCCGCCTTGATCGGACTGGCAACCGTATTCACCTGCCCCCTCCTGGCGGGCGGCGACACTGATTCGGGAACAGCAACAACGACCACGACCCCCGTCAAGACCCATCGCATCCAGCAGAAGCAGGAACGTAAGGCCCACGTCCAGCAGCAGAAGTCCGAGAACAAGGACTTCCGCCAAAGCACGAAGGATTTATCGGGCTCTGAAAAAGTCAATGCGACTGTCGCGCACAGGGAAACCCAATACCAGGAAAACAAGGCGTTCACCCAGAAACAGCACGACGAAAACATGTCGTACCTGAAGGAAAGACTGGCAAAGAACACCAACCTGACCGACGCCCAGAAGACGGAACTGACCACGTTCTTTGAATCGCAGTACACGGAAAACGTGTCTTTCCGCGACAAGCAGCACGGCGAAAATATCTCATATTTCGAGACGGTGGCCAACGACTCGACCCTGACCATGGAACAGAAAAAAGCCAAGCTCAAGGAATATTTCACCGCCCAGAAGTCGGAAACCAAGGAACATATCCAGCAGCAGAAGTCCGAGCGCAAGGCTGAGCGCGAAAAGATCTCCGCGGACAAATAATCCGCCGTCTTTGCGCTCAACGAATATTCCGGCATGAAAACGGCCTGATTCGCCGCGCTGTTTTTTTTTCAATTCAGCGCGGAATGCGGATTGACAATCCCGAGATAATCTGCGAAAGAATAAACGATCGCGGGCCGTTGATTTCATGCAACCAAGAAAAAAAACCGGTTTTGACAACGAGAAATACCTGGCCGAGCAGGCCGAGGAGATTTTATCCCGCGCCGGGCGCTTCGGCAGCAAGCTCTACCTTGAATTCGGCGGAAAACTGCTCTTTGATTACCACGCTGCGCGGGTCCTGCCCGGCTACGACCCGAACGTCAAGATCAAGCTTCTCCAGCGCATCCGCGAGCGCACCGACATCATCCTCTGCATTTACGCCGGCGACATCGAGCGCCGCAAGCTGCGGGGCGATTTCGGGATCACCTACGACGCCGACGCCTTGAAATTGATCGACGACCTGAAGACCTGGGGACTCTCGGTCTGCGCGGTGGTCATCACCCGCTTCAACAACCAGCCCTCGGTCCGCACTTTCATCAACCGCCTCGAGCGGCGCGACGTGAAGGTCTACACCCACCGGGCGATCGAGGGCTACCCGAGCGCCGTGGACACGATCGTCAGCGACCTGGGTTACGGCTCGAACGCCTGCGTCGAAACCACCAAGCCGGTCGTGGTGGTCACCGGTCCCGGCCCCGGCAGCGGCAAGCTGGCCACCTGCCTTTCTCAACTCTATCACGAGCACAAGCGCGGCGTGCCGGCCGGTTACGCCAAGTTCGAGACTTTCCCGATCTGGAACCTGCCGCTCAAGCACCCGGTCAACATCGCCTACGAGGCCGCCACGGCGGATATCGGCGACTTCAACCAGGTGGACCCGTTCCATCTCGAGGCCTACGGCAAAACCTCGGTCAATTATAACCGCGACGTGGAGGCCTTCTCGGTCGTCGAGCGCATACTGCGCAAAATTTCATCGACCGGGGCGGCCTACCGCTCCCCGACCGACATGGGCGTCAACCGCGCCGGGCTGGCCATCACGGACGACGCCGTCGTCCGTGAAGCCGCGACCCAGGAAGTCATCCGGCGCTATTTCCGCTGCCGGTGCGAGTATGTCATGGGCTTGACCGAGCAGGCCGCCGTGGACCGCGTCGCGCAGCTCCTCGGGGAGCTGGACGTCCGGCCGGAAACGCGGACCGTGGTCGCCCCGGCTCGGACGACGGCCCAGGAAGCCGAAAAGCTCAACCAGGGCAACGAAGGCATTTGCTGCGGGGCCGCGATAGAACTCCCGGACAGTGTTATTGTCACCGGCAAAAACTCGCCGCTCCTGCACGCCGTTTCCAGCATGGTCCTGAACGCCATCAAGCACCTTTCCGGCGTGCCGGACAAACTGCACCTGCTGGCGCCGAACATCATTGATTCCATCGCCTCTCTAAAAGGCCGGCTGCTGGGCGGCAAGCGGCTCAGCCTCAACCTGGATGAGACACTGATCGCGTTGAGCATCAGCGCGACCAACAACCCGGCCGCCCAGCTCGCGATGGAGCAACTCCCCAACCTGCGCGGCTGCGACGTCCATATGACGCATATCCCCGCCCCGGGCGACGAAGCCGGGCTCAAAAAACTCGGCGTGAACGCCACCTCCGATCCAAATTTCCCGAGCAAGGCGCTTTTCATCGAATAATTCAACGGAGAATAAATGAAAAAAACATTCGTGCTGGATACCAACGTCCTGCTCCACAATTCAAACTGTGTCGAGGCCTTCGCCGACAACACGGTCGTCATCCCCATGGCGGTCATCGAGGAGCTCGACAAGTTCAAGTCCAACAACGACGAGCTCGGACGGAACGCGCGCCAGGTCATCCGGCGCCTGGACCGCCTGCGCAAGCGCGGCCGGCTCGGCGAGGGCGTGCCGATGGATAACGGCGGCGTGCTCAAGATCATCATCGACAAGCCCTTCGGCAAGGACACCGGCCTGACGGAGGATATCCCCGACAACAAGATCATCCGGGTCGCCTACCACCTCCAGAAAAGCGGCGAACGCGTGATCTTCGTCTCGAAGGATATCAACGCCCGCCTCAAATCCGACGCGCTCGGCATCCAGACCATGGATTTTGAAAAGCAAAAGGTTAATTTTGACGAGCTATATACCGGATACCGCGTCCTGCCGATTGCCCCCCGGAAAATCGAGGAATTCCAGCAGAACGGCACGCTTAAAATAGAAATTAGCGGCATAGTGCCGAACGAGTTCGTGGCGCTCGTTCCTGAGTCTGAAGCATCGGAACGGTCTCAGAACGGCCCAAAAAAGGAATCCATCGGCAATGCTGCCGCTGTCGCCCGGTTTACAAAGGACGGGGTCCTCGTGCAACTTTCACCCCAATCGGAAGGCGCCTGGAACATCCGGCCGCGCAGCATTGAGCAGAAAATGGCCTTTGAACTGCTCATGGACGAAAAAGTTCCGCTGGTGACGCTCGTCGGCTCGGCCGGCACCGGCAAGACCCTCCTCGCCCTCGCCGCCGGCCTGGAGCAGACCGTGAAACAGAAAAAATACGACAAGATGCTTGTTTCCCGGCCGATCATGCCGCTCGGCAAGGACATCGGATACCTGCCGGGCGACAAGGAAACCAAGCTCCTCAACTGGATGCAGCCGATATTCGACAACCTTGCCTACCTCATGCGCGACAACACCAACCCGCGCCAGTCGGTCCGCGAAAAGATCGAAAAGCTCCAGCGCGAGCACGTGGTCGAGCTCGAGGCCCTGACCTATATCCGCGGCCGCTCCATTCCCAAACAGTATGTGATCATTGACGAGGCCCAGAACCTCACCCCGCATGAGATCAAGACCATCATCAGCCGCTCGGGCGAAGGGACCAAGATGGTCCTGACCGGCGACCCTTCCCAGATCGACAACCCGTACCTGGATTCAAACAGCAACGGTCTTTCCTACGCGGTGGAACGGCTGAAACCCCTGCCCCTGCACGGACACGTCACGCTCACCAAGAGCGAACGCAGCACCCTGGCGGCCGCCGCGGCGGAATTGCTGTGATGTGAGATGCATGGCTGGAAGTTTCCTTAATCTAATATTTAAAGCATCGGAAACGTTCAACATCCAACGCTCAACGTTCAATGTTGGAAGTTGGAAGTTTCCTTGATCTAATATTTAAAACATCTGAAACGTTCAATGTTGTAAGTTGGATGTTGGACGTTGAAAGTTTCTTGATTCATCAGTTCACGCAATATATGTCTAAACTTGCCGCTATTTTATCTGTATCATTTTGCCTGATGACGGTCGGGAACTCGCGGGCCGGATTCGAGCCGCTGGCTGATATTTCCGGCCGGGCCCAATGGCAGGCCGGACCCGGCACGCCGGAGGCCGTTTACGAAAACAAGGGCGTAAAATTACCCTGCCAGTTCAAACCGCCGGCAACCCGTCTTTACTGGGACTCACCGGTTTCCCTTGACCTGGGCAAAACAGCCACAATTGAGCTTGAACTTTTCTGCCCGGACCACGAGGCGGTCCAATCGGTCGGGCTTTACCTGCAGAGCGGCAACGGCTGGTATCTCTGGATCCAGCCGCTCGTAAAATCAGGCCGCCAGAAGTTTTTTTTCCAGGCCAGGAACGCCGCCACCGAAGGCAAGCCGGCCGGCTGGGACAAGATCAGGACCGTCCGGGTCGCCTTGCAGAACAACGCCGCCGCAAGCGCTTCCGTCATCCTGCTCGGACTGCGCGCCGGCGCGAGCGGCATTATCCTCGTCAAGGGAACATCATCCGCGCCGGATAACGGCGAAAAAAAGGTCGCCGGCAAGGCCGCCGCGCGATTAAGCAGCTGGCTCGAAGCCGCCGGCGTCTGCCATTCGGTCCTGGATGATGACGACCTTGCCGGCGGGCGGATCCGCTCCGCCGCGGTCATCATCCTTCCCTACAATCCCCACCTCGACGAAAAAGAAATCAAGCAGCTCGAAAAACTTTCGGCCTCCGGGACCAGGCTGGTTGTCTTTTACGGCACCGACCCGCGCCTGGCGGATCTGCTCGGTGTTAAACTGGGAAAGTACCAGGCCTCCGGCGAACCGGGGCACTGGAGCGGTTTCCAGTTCAACTCTTCCGCCCCGGAAGGCGTGCCGCCTAAAGTCATCCAGGAATCCGGCAATATTTTCACCGTCTTCCCCGCCTCGGACCGCGCGCGCGTGATCGCCTCCTGGCAGGACGCTTCCGGCAAAACGCTTCCCGACCCGGCCTGGGTCCAGTCCGACAGGGGGTTCTGGATGACCCATATCCTCATGGGCGACGACAGCGAAAATAAAAAACGGATGCTCCTGGCCATGCTCGGTTATTTTGATCCGGGAATCTGGAAGGAGGCGGCCCGGAACGCCCTCTGGCAGATTGAAGGCAACGGCAGCCGCTCCGGCGCGTCCGGACTGAACTCGGCCTGGGAAAAAGGCGATTATATCGCGGTTGTCGCGCGCGCCGGCGCGACCAGGCATGATATGACCCGGACTTCTTCCCTCGCCGCGAGCCAGCCGGGCAAAAACAACGAATTCCGCGGCGTCTGGAATCATTCCGCCCTGGGACTTTATCCGGGCAACTGGAATAAAACCTGCCGGGTCCTGGCAAACTCGGGGATAACGGCCGTGTTCCCGAACGTCCTCTGGGCCGGCGCGGCGCATTTCCCGAGCAAGTACGCGAACCAGCCGGAACAATCAAAAGCATACGGCAACCAGCTGGCGCAATGCGCGGCCGCCGCCCGCGGCGCGGGGCTTGAAATCCACGCCTGGAAAGTATGCTGGAATCTGGCGCTCGCGGACAAAAACCTCGTTGAAAAACTGAAAAAACAGGGACGCCTCCAGCGCGACAACCGCGGCGTTTCGCTCCCCTGGCTCTGCCCCTCCGACCCGGCCAATGTCGAGCTTGAACTCAACACGATCGTCGAGGTCCTCGAAAACTATGACGTTGACGGCATTCACCTGGATTACATCCGTTATCCGGACGGCAACGCCTGCTACTGCCCCGGCTGCCGGGAGCGTTATGAAAATTTCTCCGGGCAGCCGGTCGGCAACTGGCCGGCGGAGGTCATTTCCGGAAAACGGGAAAAAAGTTACAAGGCCTGGCGCCGCGCGCAGATCACAAAATTCGTGCAAACGGTCCGGCGCGAAATGAAAAAAATCAAACCGCAGGCGAAGCTTTCCGCCGCCGTCTATCCGAAATATCCGGAATGCGCCGAAAGCATGGGACAGGACTGGGGATCATGGCTGAAAGAAGGGACGGTTGACTTTGTCTGCCCGATGGATTACATGCCCTCCGCCTCGTCTTTCCGCGAAATTTTAGCCCGCCAGCTTGCCCTGCCGAACGGCAGCGGGCGGATCTATCCCGGCATCGGGGCAACCCTGGACACGGGCGACCTGCCCGGCGAAATTTTCCTCGACCAATTGCGCGCGCTGCGCGAATGTCAGGCCGGCGGGTTCATGCTTTTCGACCTCAACCCGTCCCTCGCGGCCAACTTTTTACCGCTCATTGCGGCGCGCACACGCTGATCATTTTTTGAAAAAAAATGGTGTTTTGATTTGACGGTTGAAAAAATAATTGATATTTTCCAAGACAAAAGATAACTGTCCGCTAATCAAGTTTTCAATAGCTGCGGTCGGCAAAAGTCATGGCAAAAAAATACGGGGCAAGCAAATACAAGCGGGTCCTTCTGAAACTGAGCGGCGAAACAATGCAGAACGCGCGCGCCGGCCGGAGCATCGACCCGGACCTCGTGAACCACGTGGCCAGGAGCATCAAGGCCGGGCGTAACATGGGCTCCCAGATGGCGATTGTCATCGGCGGCGGCAATATCTTCCGGGGCGGGACCGGCCAGGCGCACGGCATCGACCGCAACACCGGCGATTACATGGGCATGCTCGCGACCGTGATCAACGCCCTTGCCCTCCAGGACGCCCTTGAAAAAAACGGCGTAGACACCCGGGTCCAGACGGCGATCGAAATGAAACAGGTCGCCGAGCCCTTTATCAGGCGGCGCGCCATCCGGCACCTCGAAAAGGGGCGCGTGGTAATCTTCGCCGGCGGGACCGGCAACCCCTATTTCACGACCAACAGCGCCGCGGCGCTGCGCGCGAACGAAATCAACGCCGAAGTCCTGCTCAAGGCGACCAAGGTGGACGGGGTATATAACCGGGACCCGATGAAGGATTCCTCGGCCAAAAAATACCTGAAATTATCGTACCGCAAGGCCATCGTGGACACGCTGAAAGTGATGGATTCGGCCGCGTTTTCGCTCTGCATGGAAAACAGCATCCCGATCATTGTTTTTGATTTCTTCCGGGACGGTAATATCCAGCGTGTCCTCGCCGGCGAAAAAGTCGGCACGCTGATCTCAAATTAACTTCAACAAAGGGTGCAACAATGGCGTCGCTTGATGACATACTCCTCGAAACCGAGGAACAGATGGAAAAGGTCCTGGCGTTTGTCAACCAGCAGTTTTCCGGCCTGCGGACCGGAAAGGCCTCGGCCGGCATGGTCGAGCACCTCTCGGTTTCTTATTACGGCACCGCCGTGCGCCTGAGGGAAATCGCCAACATCTCAACCCCCGACGTGCGCCTGATTGTCATCAATGCCTACGACCCGACCGCCCTCCCAGCGATTGAAAAGGCGATCATCGCCGCCAACCTCGGGATCACCCCCATGAACGACGGGCGCGTCATCCGCGTCCCGATCCCCGAACTGAGCGAGGAGCGCCGCCGCGAAATCGGCAAAGTCGCCCGCCAGATCACCGAAAAAGGTCGCGTTTCAATCAGGGGCACCCGGCAGGAAGCGAACGAAAAGGTCAAGACACTCTCCAAGCAAAGCAGCATAACCGAGGACGAGGAAGAAAAAGGATTGAAGGAAATCCAGGGCTTTACCGACAATTACATTAAAAAACTCGACGAGACCCTTGATCGCAAAGAGAAGGAAATAATGACCATTTAGCGCCTGGAGTTCGCGGTTCGGGGCAGCCCCGGACCTTGAACCCGACAGCCGGGTCGCCAAGGCAGCAAACATGAATGAAAATCCTCCAGCCCCGGAATCGGAACAGTCGGAAGAGGAGAGTTTAAAAAAAACGACCAGGATTTCGCTGGAAGAAGCCCTGAACGTCAAGCCTTCCTCCCCGAAAAAGACGACTTCAATCATGTCCGACCAGTTTGCCGACAAGAACGTGACCGGCCCGATCGCCGGCATCCCGACCCATACCGGCCCGATCCCCCAGACCATCCGGCTGAAACGCCCGTCCACTTCGCCGATCGTCATCAATCCGCCGGACATCACCTCCGCGCCGACCGTGGTCAAGACCGCGCACGCCAAGGTCCCGGCCGCGCCGTCCGGCGACACCGCGACCGTGATCAAGAAACCCCTGCCTCCCAAGCCGACCGGCGACACTTCCCGGATAATGATCGATGCCGACGCGCAACTGGCCGATATCAAGCAGAAGACCGCCCCCTTGCCCGCCATTTCGGCCACCGAGCCGACCCCCGGGCCGAAAACGATCCGGCTGAAACGGCCCTCGTCAATCATCGACGCCGCGCAGCTCGGGCGGACAATGCCCATATTTCTTGAAGAGTTGGCGGAAAAGAAATCGGAGACGGCTAAAATCGAGCTGCCGCCGGGCGCGCCGTTCGAGGTGCCGACCACCCAGCGCAAGACGATAAAAATAAAGCGGACCGACCGGAACATCATCGCGCCGCGCTCCGCAGCGCCGCAACGCCCGGCGGAGTCCAAGGCCCCGGAACTGGAAAAGGCTGTTCAAAAGGAAGAAGAAGCCGATGTCCCGGACAAAATGGCGCCGGTCTTCTCCCTCGTCGCCGGGATGGCGGTGGTCTGCCTCGCCTTGCTCGTCTATCTGCTCGCGGCGCAATCCTTCGGGCCGGACCTGGCCCTGAAAGTTCCGGCTGCATTGTTCTAGGGCAAGATTTGCATCTCGTCCGGCGTTTGCATGGAGCGCCGGTAAAATTAAATTATTATTAAAGGAATACCACGATGAACGCCGAAGCCATTATTCATCTTACCGAAGAAAACTGGGAAACCGAGGTCACGAATTCCGCGCTGCCGGTCCTGGTTGATTTCTGGGCGGAATGGTGCGGCCCCTGTCAGATGATCGCGCCGATCCTGGCGGAACTTGCCGGCGAGCTTGCCGGCAAGATCAAGATCGGCAAGGTTGATGTTGATGAAAGCCAGGCCCTGGCGGAAAAATTCCATATCCGCTCCATCCCGACCCTGCTTGTCATCAAAAACGGGTCGGTCCAGGAACAGATCGTCGGCGCGATGCGCAAGGACGACTTCAAGGCCAAATTGGCGCAGTATATGTGAGGGGAAGGTTTACCGTTCACCGTTCAGGGTTCAGCGTTCGCCGGAAACGTTCAATGGCGCGAAACGCGCCACAAGCACTTTTCAACCTTCACGTTAAAAGATTGGACGTTTCCTTCTTCTCAGCCATACATCTTCTTGTAATAATCCTGGTAAACGCCGCTGCGCACCCGCTCGAGCCACTCCCGGTTGGCCAGGTACCAGTCAACCGTCATGCGCAAGGCCGTCTCGAAATCAAATTCCGGCTCCCAGCCGAGCTCCTTCTTGATCTTGGAGGTGTCCATCGCGTAGCGCCGGTCATGTCCGGGACGGTCCTTGACGTACTTGATCAGCGATTCGGGCTTCTTCAGCAGCTTCAGGAGCAGGCGGATCACTTCCAGGTTGGGAATGTCGTGCTTGCCGCCGATGTTGTAGATTTCGCCCGGGAGCCCGTTGCGCAATACCTCGTCAACGCCGCGGCAATGATCGCGCACGAAAATCCAGTCGCGCACCTGCATCCCGTCGCCATAGACCGGCAAGGGCTTGTCTTCCAGGGCGTTGGCGATCATGAGCGGGATGAGCTTTTCCGGGAACTGGTACGGGCCGAAATTGTTCGAGCAACGCGTGATAACCGCGTTCAACCCGTGCGACTTCGCCGCGGCGCGCACCATGAAATCCGAGGCGGCCTTCGTCGCGGCATAGGGATTGTTGGGCTGGACTGGGGTCGCTTCCGAAAATCTTCCCGTTGGACCGAGGCTGCCATAGACCTCGTCGGTCGAAACATGCACAAAACGCGGGGTGGAAAATTCGCGGCAGGCGTCCAGCAGCCGCTGGGTACCGAGGATATTGGTCATGATAAACGTGTCCGGCCCGATATGCAGGCTGCGGTCCACGTGGCTTTCGGCGGCGAAATGGACCACGGCGTCAAAAGCCTGCGATTTAAACATGGCCTGAATGTCCGCGCGCAAGGTGATGTCGCCCCTGACAAACCGGTAGCGCTTGTTTTTTTCGATCGCGGCCAGGTTCTCCAGGTTGCCGGCATAGGTCAAGGCGTCGAAATTGACGATTTGCGCCTGCGGGTGCTTTTCCAGCATGTAATGGACAAAGTTGCTTCCGATGAATCCGGCCCCGCCTGTCACCAGTAATTTCATGTTGATCAATTCCTCTTTTTATGATTTGGGCGCTTTGAACTTCCGGCAGGTCATCCCGGCCTGCCGGAACAAGGCCGCCACCTGCCGGCTGTAATGGTAATCACTTTCATAAATCACCTTCACGATCCCGGCGCTGATGATCATCTTGGCGCACAACAGGCACGGGCTGTCGGTGCAATACAAGCTGGCGCCCCTCAGGGCCACGCCGTAACTCGCGGCCTGGATGATTGCGTTTTCCTCGGCGTGCGCGCAGATGCATTCGCCCAGATTTTTCCCGGACCCGACCCTGCTCGCGCAGCGCGCGCAGCCCCCCTCGTAGCAGTTGCGGATGCCGCTCGGCGTGCCGTTATAACCGGTTGAAATAATCCGGCGGTCCTTGACGATCACCGCCGCCACCTGCCGGCGCAGGCAGTTGCCGCGGGTCTTCACGACCCGGGCGATGTTCATGAAATACGTGTCCCAGTCCGGGCGATTAAAAGCCGAAAAGTTCATGCCGGAAAAACTATAGATATTTCAAGACGAGGTCAAGGTTCAAAATCGGCGTCTCAACGCGCGCAAACTCCTCGCGGGCCGCTGTTCGATCCGTGAAAATTAAGATTTTTTTCCTTGCAAACCCGCCTGAATGATGTTTATATTTTTATATCCAATTCATATTCGCTTTTAAGTATTTAATATGAACATCAAGATGCGATACGGCGCCGCGGCAATGCTGGCCTTCCTGGCATTTTGTCTCCAGTCCGGCGCCGTCACCCGCTATGTCGCCACCACCGGAACCAACAACGCCCCCTACACCGACTGGGCCGGCGCGGCGACCAACATTCAAATGGCGGTCGACCTCTCGGCCGACGGCGATTCAATCCTCATATCCAACGGGGTATATATCCTCACCAACCAGGTGACCGTCACGAGCAACGTCACGATCAGCGGCAATCCGGGCGAACTCGTCGTGGTGAACGGCAACGGCGGCGTGCGCTGCTTCCAGTTCACCTCGACCGCGACCGGCGCCCTGGTCAATATTTACATCACCGGCGGACTGGCCAGCGACTACGGCGGCGGGGTATCCATGAGCAACGGCACCGTGCGCGACTGCGTCTTTTCCAACAACGTCAGCGCGACCAACGGCGGCGGGTTGTACCTCACCGGCGGTGCCACGATTGAGCGCTGCACGTTCGTCGCCAACAGCGCCAGCTCCAACGGCGGCGCCATCTGCACCGCCCCCGGCGCGCTCATCCAGAACTGCGTCATTTACCAGAACACGGCCGCCTACGAGGCCGGTGGAATTTATTTCGGCGGCGGGAATGTCCGCAATTGCCTGGTCCGCAACAACATTGCCGCCTCCGGCGGCGGAATCAGCCGGCAGGGCAACGGCATCATCAGCGCCTGCACGATCGCCAGCAACTACGCCTCCGCCGTCGGCGGCGGGATATACGACGTCAACACCGCCTCCACCGGCAACTTCGACAACTGCATCATCTACTTCAACTACTGCGCGGCCGCCTCCAGCAATTATTACATCTCAGGCGCGATGAGCTCTTACACCAACTGCCTCCTCTCGCCGGATCTCTCGGGTAGCGCGACAAACTTCTCGGCCAACAACATCAACGCCAGCCCGTTCTTCGTCAATTCCGACTCCGGCAACTGGCGACTCGCCACGAATTCACCGTGCATCAACGCCGGCACAAACCAGGACTGGATGACCGCCACGAACGACCTCGACAACCTCGCGCGCATTGTCCAGAACAAGGTTGATATCGGCGCCTACGAATCGGAGTATTTCTTCCGCCTCTTCCCGGACGGCGTCACGAACACCGTCATGCGCGGCTCGGTGACCAACTTCGCGCTTTCCCTGGTCAACTCCGCCACCGATACCCAGGTCTACTGGCGGGCGGAAAACACGAGCAGCTGGGTGAACCTGAGCTCTTTAAGCGGCGCGATCGCATCCAACGCGACCAACCAGGTAACCGTCACCAACGGCACAGTCGCCCTTTCACCGGCCGCCTACAAAAGCCGCATGGTTGTCACCCCCACCAATATCCCGGTCGCGATGGCCTATTATCCACAGACCGGCACGGTTGACATGACCCTGAACGTGGCCGAGTTCGTGCGCTCGGCGGCCTCAATCACGGAAACGGTCCGCCAGAACAGCGCCTCCAGCAGGACCATCCAGATCTGGAACTCCGGCGCCGGCGATCTGGCCTACACCGTGAGCTCAAACGCCGCCTGGCTGCAGGTATCGCCGGTCAGCGGCGTGCTGACCGGGCTGACCGCCGCCGCGACCAATACTTTCACCGTGGTTTTCACCAACACCACCTTTCTGGCGCCGGGAACGCATTCGGGCGCCTTGACTTTCAGGTCATTGATTGATGGATCCACGATTGACGTGAACGTTGACATGATACTGACAAACGGACTGACCATGTCCGTCAGCCCGCTTTCCCTCTCCGGCTCGATCATGATGGGCCAGACCCTTCCCAGCCAGATGCTCTATGTGGCGAACAGCAGCGAGTCGGGCCAGCTGGGGTACAACGTGACGGTCACGAACGGCTCATGGCTTTCGGTCAGTTCAAACGGCGGCTCGATCGGCCCCATCACGACCAACTCCCTGGTTGTTTCATTCCCGGGATCATCCGCCCTGGCAACCAACACTTCCGGTCCGTCGAATTATTATGCCACGATCACGATCGCCTCGACCAATGCCGGCGTGATCGGCTCGCCGGCCGAGGTAACGGTCAGCCTGACGGTCAATCCGCGCGCACGCCTTGCGGTTAGCACCCTGACCGTGACAAACACCGTCACCGAGGGCAATGACGCTTCCAACCGCTACGTTGAAATATACAACGGCAACGGCTATTACACGCTGAATTACACCGCCACCAACAACCGTGACTGGGTGCGCGCCATGCCCTCCTCCGGATCGAGCACCGGCGAGCACGACCGGATCACGATCGAATTCAGCACGGCCCAGTTCACCCCCGGCATTTCCAACGCAACGATCACCGTCCGGGGCCGGAGCTATGACGGCATAAACTCGGCCGACGCCCTCGACGCCACCCAGACAATCAACGTCCAGCTGACCGTCACCCCGGCGCCCGTCCTGACGACGGACGCCTCGGACCTCTACCAGCTTTCCGCGCGCCTCGGCCACCCGATTGCCCCGACAACCTTCCATATATGGAATTCAGCCATCGCCCCGAGGGGCGTGATGCTGTATTCTATCGCCACCAACGCGGGTTGGCTGTCGGTGAGTCCTGTTTCCGGATCGAGCGCGGGCGAAACGGACGAGATTATCTTCTCCTGCAATCCCGACAACTTGCGGCCCGGCAAATACGAGGGCGCCCTGACAATCAGCGCCTCGGACCAGGACACCGGGACGGAAGCCTACGATTCACCGGTAACCATAATCGTCGAGATGACAATTATCGGCTCCACGGTCTTTGATTTCGCCGGCGAGGGCAGCGGTTCTTCCGACCTGGTGGTCTACAAGGAATCTTCCGGACTGTGGAGCATAAAGAACCTGGCGACCGGGTACACGACCAACTCGTCCTTCGGCGGCTACGGCTACGTGCCCGTGCCGGGCGACTATGACGGCGACGGCATCACCGACCTCGGCGTCTACCGTTACGCGAGCGGCTACTGGTACTTGCGCCGCTTGACCGATTCCACACTGGCCGTTCTCGGCGGCAGTTTCTGGGCCGGGCCGAAACTTGCCAGTTCCGGCGGGATGGTCTCGGTTGCCGGCGATTTCGACGGCGACGGCAAGACCGACCCGGCCATGTATTGCGAGCAGACCGCGCTCTGGTCGCTTCTCTACTCGGCCAGCGGATACACTTATGCCTCCGGGACATTCGGCGGACCGGGCTATGTGGCAGCCCGGGAAGATTATGACGGCGACGGCCTGATTGACCCTGCCGTTTACGCCGAGTCAACCGCGCAATGGTACGTGCTCTATTCCAGCGAAAATTATGGAGTCATCACTTCATACCTCCTGGGCGGACCCGGGTTCGAGCCGGTCCCGGCCGATTATGACGGCGACAGCCTGGCGGATTACGCGGTGTATAATGAATCGAGCGGCGAATGGGTCATCCTGCCTTCCACCTCGCTCACATCCCGGGGCTATGTGCCGGTCAGCGGCGTGTTCGGCGGACCCGGGTTCATCCCTGTCCCGTCGGATTATAACGGGGACGGGATGGCGGATGCGTGCGTTTACGACACCGCCACCGGCAACTGGTTTATAGTGGATATCAGCGGCGCGCACATTGCCTGGCCGGTCCAGCACGGCGGCTACGGCTTCACCCCGGTCAAACCCTGATTGCTTTACTGACCTCTGATCGCTGACTACTGACCTCTTCTTAGTCAGTGACCTCTCGGCACCACGATGACTTCGGAATGCGGAATTTCTTTTTCGAGGTTGAGCTTGATCGCGCCGGTTATCTTCTGGATTTCCCCCAGGGTCTTGCGCTCGTCAAACCCCAGGAATATCTCGATAAAAACCTGGCGGCCGGAATAGCGCGAGCGGACGGCGTCGAGCGAGGTGTAGGCGTCGAAAAAACCGACCAGCTGCTTTGTGATCAGCATCTGCAAGGGCTCCTCGAGCGAGCGGTCCAGCAGGTCGTGAACGGAATGCCGGAGCAGGTGCCAGCCGCTGTTGATCATGAATGAAAGCGTGATGCAGGAAGTCAGCGGATCAAGATACATCACCCAGCGCCCGGACAGCGTCACGCTCAAAACAAAATTGAAAAACATGCAGGTATTGGAGAGGGCCTTGACGGCGAACAGGCGCTTCTGGGCCTCGATAATCGGCGATGGCGCCAATTGGTAATGCTTGCGGCTCCGCCACCACAGGCGCGCATTGACCAGGCCGAAAATGAAAGTGCAGCCGATCCCCATCCATATCCCGTATCCATGCAAACGCACCGGGTGCATCAGGCGGTTAACGATCAAAAAACACATGATCAGCACGCTCGCCAGCATGAATAGCCCGATCATCATGCTCGCCAGGTTCTCGATCTTTCCCAGGCCGTAATTAAACACGGAGCGGTTGTCGCGCCGCAGCCGCCGGAGGGTGAACCATGACATGTAAACCGAGCAGAATTCCAGGAGCGAATTAAAAAAATCGGCGACCAGGACAAGCGAGTTGGCCAGCACGACCGAAATGACGTTGAGCGCCAGCCCCAGGGCGCAGGTCACCACCCCGGTCAAGGCCGTCTTCTCCGTCCGCTCTCTTTCCGCGTCACTCATCTCTTTTCTTCCCCTGCTTTGCAACTTTCGTGTTTTGTCGCTCTAACCAACTATGAAACTTTGGAACTGTTTACCCGCTTATTGTTGAACGTTGGAAGTTGAGTGTTGAATGTTTCCAATGATTGAGATATTCAGATCAAGAAACTTTCAACGTCCAACTTTTCCGCCGGAGGCGGATCCGCCCGTGGCGGACAACTTTGAACGGTTAACCCTAAACAGTGAACCATATTATTTTGGAACTTTACGCCTACTGCCGCGCTTTCAGATAACTCCCCACCGTCACCGCCAGGCCGGAGATGATCAACAGGCTGCCGACGATCATGAAGAGATTGATCCGCTCCCGGAGTATAACCGCCGCGAAGACGGACGCCAGCACCGGTTTGAGGAAAAACATCATCGAGGCCTGGAAAGCGGTGCAATGCCGCAGGCCGTAATAATACAGACCGTAGGCCAGGGTCGTGCCGGCGAGGGTGACATAAATGACCGGCGCCCAGGACGCAACCAGGCCGCCGACGCCGTTATTAGTCGCGCTTACCACGGCAAAAGGCAAAATCATCAGGCTGCCGAACAGGGCCGAAAAGCCCATCAGGACCAGGACCCCGTAACGGGCCACCAGCCGCCGCGAGATGCAGATGCTCAGTGCAAAAAAAACGGCCGAGGCGGTCATTATGCCCAGGGCCAGCAGCGCGCGCATCGTGAATGCGCCCGACTCCCAGGCGAACAGCGCGACCCCGGCCACGCCCAGCGCCAATGCCGCCCACTTCGGAACACTCCAGGGCTCATTATTGATAAACCGCGCGAGGATGATCACGAAGATCGGGTTGGCGCTGAAAACCACCGCGCAGGAAGCCGCCTTGTCAAAGACAAGGATCGCGAGGTGGAAAAGCGAGAGCGAGACCGCGATCCCGACCGCGCCGTTGAGCGCAAACCAGCCCAGATCGATCACTTTCAACCCCATGCCGCTTTTCAGAAAGGAGGGCAGCGCGATTGCCAGCAGTATGACGCCCGTGATGAAAAAGCGGATAAAAACCATCTGGAACGGGAGCGCGTTCTTGCCGATGATCTTCGTGGCCACTTCCACCGTGCTGAAAAGCGCAACGCCCCCCAGCAGGGCCAGCAATCCCATCGTTTTAAAATTGATTGTCATTAAGCGCACGCCAAGCGGGAAACGGGACAAAACGCGGGCTATTTATGACGGAGCTATTTTTTGTAGGATTTCTCGATTTTGGCGGCAACATCCCTGAAGCTGATGTCGGTCTGGTATATTTCCTTGAAATACCGGTCGGCCGCCTGGTCGAAATCGCCCGTCTTCTCCAGCAGGGTCCCGAGCTGGTAGAAAATTTCCTTCTTGAAATCGTTCATGACGCTCAACTGTTCGGCCGCCTTCTCGAGCTGTTCCTTCGCCAGGTCGAACTGGCCCTTCTGCATGAAGCACATCCCGAGGTAATAGAGGGACTGGGTGTGGAACTTGGGGTTGCGCTGCGCGAGCTGGAACTGTCCGATGGCCTCGTTGAACTGCCCGTCCTCATAAAGCAGCTTGCCGAATTCAAAACGAAGGATCAGGTCGTTCGGATAGCGCCCGACGTGCGTCTGGACGCTCTTGAAATGATATTCCCTCTTTTCCTTTTCCTTCGCAGAGGCGCCGGACGCGTCGCCGTTCTCCCGGCACTGGGTTATATCGGCGTCATACTGCTTGAGCTTGATGTCCGTCATGGCCTGGTCCAACTGCGGGTCGGCCCCGCCCGATGCGCGCCGGCCCTCCTCGAGCACGCGCACCGCGTCTTCAAAGCGGTTGATCTGCACATAAAGCTTGGAGAGCACCCGGCGGTAGTTGATGTTTTCCGGCTCGTGCTTCAGCTTGGCCTCGGTGTCCTTGATCAGCATTTCCGTATTGGATTCGTCCCGGACCGCCTTGTTGTCGGCCTCGATCACCTCTGCCTCCTTGACGTCCTTGATCACCTTGCGGTAACTGCCTTCCTTCGCCGACTCGTCCCAGCCGCCCTTGAGCATCGTGTCGCGCGCCATCGCGTTTTTCAGGGCCTGGAGCGCCAAGGCGTCGTTCGGCCGCACGGCGACGATCGCCTCGTAACACTTGCGGGCCTCGTCCGGCAGGTTGACTTCCATGTAAAGGTCGCCGAGGTCGCGCAGCAGGTTCATGTCCTCCTGGTAAAACTCGCGCACGACGTTCAGCGTGTGGATCGCCACCTCCGGCATGTCTGCTCGTTGCGCGGCCTTGCATAAAAGACGCACAAACTGCATGTTGATCGGGTCGGTCCGCAGGAGTTTTTCGGAAATTGCCAGCGCCCGGAGGGCATCCCCGGAACGCAGCGCCATGAAACCGCTGACCAGCATGGGCAGGCCGTAAAGCGTGGAAAGCAGGCGCGAGACCTTGCCGCCCTTTGTCTCGTTGCGGAACCGGATCGCGGCCGCGCGCAGGAATTTGCGGCATTTGAGGAAGCGCGGCTCGGTTTCCAGGACCGCCATGAACATGTCCATGGCGTACGGCAGGTTGTTGCGCTCCATCGCCACGAGCCCCTTGTCAAACAGCTCCCGTGTCCGGCGCGATATATTTGCCTCTGAAACTTCTGCCATGTGAAATAACCTTTTGTTTTATTGGAGGAAAGATTACAGTTCCTTTTCACCGTGTCAAGCAGGAACCTACATATGACCGATAATGGAGCCGGAAGCCAAAAACGCCCGGGGATATCCCCCGCCCTGCGGGCGCATATTTACCTCCTGCTCGCCGTTTTTTTCCTGGGCGGGACCTTCTGCTGCCGGGCGGCGGCCAAGTCCAAGTCGTACGCCGACGTCACCTCCAAGGCCACCGTCTCCCTGAGTCAACTGGCGTCCAAGTGCGGCTTCCGCTCCACAACCGTCAACGGCAAATTCATCACCATGCTCACCAAGTTCAACACGCTCACCATGGAAGGCGACAGCCGCCGGGCGACATTTAACGGCACGGCCATCTGGCTCAACGGCCCCCTCACGCGCCACTGGAGCTCGTGGCATGTCCTCCAGACCGACATTGACCGCACCATTCGCCCGCTCCTCAACCCGAACGAGGCGCTCGCTTCGGAGGAATACAAGGTAGTCGTCCTCGATCCCGGCCACGGCGGCGACGACCACGGCGCCCGCTCGCGCTCGGGGCTCAACGAAAACGCGATCACGCTCGACCTGGCGCGCCGGGTCCGCACGATTTTGCTCCAGTACCGGATCGACACCCGCCTGACGCGCAACAGCGACCAGAAACTCGAGCTTGAGGAACGCACCGCCCAGGCAAACGCCTGGAATTGCTCGCTCTTCGTCAGCATCCATCTCAACGCCGCCGAGAGTTCGTCCCCATCCGGGATTGAAACCCATATCCTCCCCCCGGCCGGTTTTTCGAGCACCGCCAACAACAGCCTCGGCGTTTATGACCAGGTGTTTTTCCCGGGCAACCGGCATGACCGCGCCAATATCGTCCTCGGTTACCTGATGCAAAGGAGCCTCCTCAAACACACCCGGGGCGAGGACCGCGGCGTGCGCCGCTCGCGCTTTGTCGTCCTGAAAAACAGCACCTCCCCGGCCTGCCTGGTGGAGTGCGGGTTTTTATCCAACCGTTCCGAGGGATCCAAGCTCGCCAGCACGGACTACCGCGACAACCTCGCGCGCGGGATTGCCGAGGGCATAATCTCCTACCTGAACAGCGTCAAGCGCGCCAACCAGGTCAATCCCTGAAGACGAGGCGGGGAAAAACGGGAAAATGAAAAAGAATGGCATAATCAATGTCGCCAATACCGCCGGGTTCTGTTTCGGCGTCAAGCGCGCCATCCGCATGGCCCATGATCTCGCCCAGGGCGGCGACCTCGCCCCGGCGAAGCCTTGGCGAAGCCGGAAGGTTCATATGCTCGGCGACCTGGTCCACAACCAGGAAGTGATCGCCCACCTCGAAAAATCCGGGATAAAAAAAATAGCGCGCCTGGGAAGCGGCCGCGGCAAGACCCTCCTCATCCGCGCCCATGGCGCCGGACAGCGCCTCATCACCCTGGCCCGGGCGCGCGGGTATAACATTGTCGACGCAACCTGCCCGATGGTCCGCGCCATCCACAAGATCGTCAAGCGCATGGACCGGAAAGGATTCCGGATCATCGTCCTCGGCGACCGGCGGCATGACGAGGTCCAGGGAATCGTCGGCCAGATTTCCCGTAAAATGCTGATCATCGACCGGATCGAGAACATCCCCTGGCAGAAGATTAAAAAAATCAGGAAGGCGGCGATCGTCGTCCAGTCAACCCAGAACATGGAGCACATCCTGCCGATTGTCGAAGCCCTGCGCGCCAAAATCGCCGAATGTAAATTTTTCAACACGATCTGCCGCCCGACGAGGATGAAGCAGACCGAAATGAAGACCCTCCCGCTCAGGAACGATGTGGTGATCGTGATCGGCTCGCGCACAAGCGCCAACACCGGGCGGCTTTTTGAAATCTCGCGCGCCCTTAATCCGCGCAGCCATTGGATCGAGTCCGCCGCCGAAATAAAGCCGGCCTGGTTCAGGAGCGCAAAAAACGTCGGGATAACCGCCGGCGCCTCCACCCCGCAGTCCGCCACCCGCGCCGTGATAAAAAGGGTGAAATCGATTTTGGGCTAGTGGAGTGTATCACGCAGACGTGTATTTATAGGTTGTCATGCTGAGCGTAG
>CAYYWX010000034.1:0-40371 GCA_964475405.1 uncultured Verrucomicrobiota bacterium | reverse complement strand
CAATCCTGGCAACCGGCCTTGCGCTTATTTATCTGACCTGCGGCGCGCGCGGCGTCACGGCGGGCGAAGTTTTGCTTGGTTCTTCGGACTTTCAACCGACACCGAATCGGCCAATCGGATGGCGCGGGGACGGTTCCGGTAAATACCCCGCCGCCACCCCGCCCCTGCGCTGGGAGCGCGCGGCGAAGACGGTCAAGCAACTGCGTTTCCAGGCCACGAAGCCGAAGGAAGGCGAGACCGGCAAGCCCCTCACGGACGGTGTCATCCACGAATGGCTTATCCTGGGCCCCGTGCCGGTCCCGGATGAACTGAAACAGCTTGACAAGGACATCCTACCGGATGAGGCAAAACTTGAGCCGGATGAAGGCGCGAAGACCGGCGATTTTACCTGGAAGAAGATATCGCCGGACGGACAGACAATCAATTTCCGGGTTATACTCGGCATGACGAACCAGATCCAGGCCGTGGTCTACGCCTGCGCTTACGTTTACAGCGAGAGCGCGCAAAGCTTCCAGCTGAACGTCATGAGTTCCGGACACAGGTTGCTGGTCAACGGGATCCAACCCAAGGGACCGATCAGTCTGCAAAAAGGATGGAACCGGATACTTTTCCGGGTCCAATGCGGCAAAAACGCGGGAGACTGGCGGAACAAGGCGCCGGAATTCGGCGTGGGGCCCGATCCAAAGTGGTACCTGCGGAGCATTTTCTACGGCACAAAAGGAACCGGATACGATACGGCCAACATCGCCTGGAGCGCGCGCGTCCCGGGCTATGGAATTTCGGCGCCGGTCATCGTCGGGGACAAGGTCCTCGGCACGGCGGAGCACAGGAGCATTTACTGCCTCAACAAGAGCGACGGCAAGCTGATCTGGATGAGGACCATCACCCTCAATGACGTTGCGACGGAGGAGGAGAAGAAGGCCAGCCCGGAGGTTTTCCAGGAAATCGCGCCGCTTGCCGCGAAACTGGCAGAACTGGACCGTTCCGTCACGCCCGGGACGACTCTTTCCAACGAATTAATATCGGCCAAGCAGGACGCGGAGAACAAGATAATGGGATTGATGAAAAAGGTGGACCCAAAGAAATACGCCGTCTACCCGCCCGGCGAAGGGGGCGTATCGTCGCCGAACATAACAAGCGACGGCAAAAACGTCTATGCGGCGTTTCTTCCTTACCTGGTCGCGTGCTTTGACCTGGACGGCAACCGGCAATGGGTGAAGATGCACGAGATGGTCCCGCCCTACTCCGGCTGGGAAAGCCACGGCATGTACAGTTCACCAATACTGCTGGACGGGAAACTGATCTACCATTCCGACCGGCTCGTCGCCCTGGATGCCAAGTCTGGTAAATTCGCCTGGCAGACGAACGACCCCGGTTATTTTTCATCGCTCCTCTCGACGACAATTGACAAGGAGCCGCTGCTCGTGACCTGCGCAAGCATCGTCCGCGCGCGGGACGGGCAAAAACTGTCATTTTTTAAAAATGCGTCGATCACCCCCACCCCGGTCATCGCGGACGGCAAGGTTTTCAGGTTCGGGCTGGACACGATCCGCCTTCCCGTTTCGCTCGCGGAACCGTTCAAGGTTGATTTGATAAAGAACGTCGCGATCGACACCAGGAATTTTCCGAAGTGGTACTGTGGAAGCTATTCCGCCTCGCCGCTTTACCACGAAGGACTGCTTTACTGCATTAACGAGGACGGTGTGCTCTCCGTGGTGGATACCGAAAAACAGGAAGTCCTTTACCAGAAGCTCCTGGACCTTGACCTGGAAATGTATCACGGCGGACCGGGGCGCGGGGGCGCATGCTCAAGCCCCACCCTGGCCGGCAATTATATTTTCATCTTCGGGGTTCGCGGGACATGCGTGGTGATCAAGCCTGGAAAAACATTCCAGCAGGCGGCGCAGAACCGGCTTGAAACACCCTACGTCGCGCGCAACTATTGGGGATATCCGGAACAAGTCGTCGCCTGCCCGGTCTTTGAGGGCAAACGCCTCTATATCCGTGCGCTGGAAAACCTCCACTGCATCGAAGAGAAGTGAGAATTAACAATGAAAATCTATTGGAAAAAGACGATAACGACAAGCATGTCAACCGGCCTTGCGCTGTCTGTTTTAATGTGCGGTTTGCCCGCAGCGGCGGGAGAAGCGTTGCTCGGATCGCCGGACTTCCGCCTTTCACCGGAGCAGTCTATCGGCTGGCGCGGCGACGGTTCCGGGAAATACCCGGCGGCCACCCCGCCCTTGCGCTGGGAGCGCGCGGCAAAGACGGTCAAGCAACTGCGCTCGCAGGCGACGAAGCCGAAGGAAGGCGAGACCGGCAAGCCGATCCCGGACGGCGTGATCCGCGAGTGGCTGGTTATCGGCCCCATTTCCACGAATAACGAACAGGGCATGGTCAAGTCGGCGGCCGGCGGACTGGAACTGGGACCTGACGCGGGCGAAAAGGCCGGAGATATTTCCTGGAAAAAGACGGAAACCGATTCGGCGCTCCTTGATTTCTCCAACATATTCGGGCCGGCAAAGCCAAAAACGGACCTGGCCTTCGCCCACGCGTATGTGTATTCGGAAACGAAGGTCAAAGTGCGCCTGGTCAAGGAAGTGGACGGCGCACGGGGCGGCAACTCGGTCAAGGTGCTCGTCAACGGGAAACCGGCGGACACGGGCGCAATCACGCTTGAGAAAGGATGGAACTCTCTCCTGCTGCGCGTTCCCTGCGGCGAGCAGATCGGGCCGGGCTGGCAGGGCGACAAGGCCGTCAAGAAATTAAGCTGGTTTGTCCAGCCCATCATGTACGGAACATCCGGCTGCGAATACACGACCGAAAACATACTTTGGACGGCGCGCGTTCCCGGCTGGAGCATCGCCGTGCCGGTCATCGCCGGCGACAAAATATTCGTGCTGGGTGACCGACGCACCCTGAGCTGCATTGAGAAGTCGAGCGGAAAGATTCTCTGGGCGCGCACGGTGACTCTCTCTGACGCCGCGACGGAAGAGGAACGGGCGAAGAACCCGGAAATATTCAAACAGATCGCGCCCATGGCCGCCCGCCTGGCGGAGCTCGACAAAGTATTCTCATCCGGCACGGCCGTGACAGGGAACGCAATCGGCGAAAAATGCGACCTGGAGACCAAGATCGACGCCCTGATGCGCCAGGTTGATAAAATAAAATACACCATGCCGGCCACGGGCGAAGGCGGATACGCGCCCCGGACGCCCGTCACCGACGGCCGCAATATTTGCGTGAACTACCACCCCTGCCTGACGGTCTGCTACGACCTGGACGGGAAGATGAAGTGGATTCACAACAGCCCCATCCTTTACAAGGGGGAGACGCACGGATGGTACAGTTCGCCGCGCATTATCGCCGGCAAGGTGATCGTGAACGCCGAACAGGCCATCGCGCTGGAAGTCGGCACCGGCAAGGTCGCCTGGCAGTTCCCGAACGACACTCGCATTCCAGTCCTAGCCGCAAAAATTGACAACCAGGCCGTGGCATTCCTGGGCGGCCCCGTGAGAAACGCGGCAAGCGGCGAGCTTCTCTTCCGCGCGCCCGCCTCATCATGGTCGGCTTCCGTCGTGGACGGCAACATACTTTACTCGATCCTGAGCAATCCCGAGTCCGGCAGGTGCGAGGAGGTCCTGTCCATCGCCCGGCTTGTCCTTCCGAAGCCGGAGATCGTGACGAACATCACCGTCAGCATCAAGAAGCTTGTCATCCTGCAAAGACTTGAGACCTGCCTGGCCTCGCCGTTGTATCACGACGGCCTGGTCTATATCGTTGACGCCGACGGCATCCTCTCCGTGGTGGACGCCGTTAAACATGAGCTTGTCTACCAGAAATATCTGGACCTGGATAACGGCCCGGGCGGGGTTTCGCGCGGCGCCCTGGGCGGAAGCCCGGCGCTGGCGGGATCTTACATCTATATTTTCGGGAACCAGGGCACCTGCCTGGTCATTGAACCCGGGCGCGCTTACAAGCAGGCGGCGAAGAACCGCGTTGAGTTCATCTGCCAGGACCCGGGCCAGGCCTCGTGGAACTATCTTGCGGCGGAATTTCCATACGTGATGATCGGCGGCCTGGAACAATCCATCAGCTGCCCTGTCTTTGAGGGCACGCGAATGTATTATCGCGGAACCGCGAACCTCTATTGCATCGAGGAGAAGTGAGGCTTTGCTTGCCTCGGCGTAGCCTCGGGCGAAGCCTGGGCGAAACCCTTCGGCTTGTCCCGCCGTAGCTTCCGGGCGAAGGGGGAAGCCCTGCAGTTTCATGCCATAAGCAGATCCGCCTAAGGCGGAAAGCGAAGCACATACTACAGGGCGAAGTAGGGTGAGGCTTTGCTCGCCTCGGCAAAGGAGCATGAGTCACCACTACTCACGCAGCGTCAGGGCGCGAAACGGCTAAACCGCCGGAAGGCCCGGTCCCACGCGAGGGCGTCCTGGGGTTTATAGACCTTGATCGGAAACGCCTTTTTGATGACCGGCAGGGCGTCATGCAACGATTTGATAACTCCCAGCCCCAGCGCCTGGACCATCAGGTTGCCGACCGCGGTCGCCTCGACCGGCCCGGCGCTTACCGGCACGCCGACGGCATTGGCCGCGAACTGGTTCAATAGCTCGTTGCGGCTTCCCCCGCCGACAATATGCACGACCTTCGTCGGCCGGCCTGATATCCTGGATATGTCGTCACTGATCCGGCGGTATTTGAGCGCCAGGCTTTCATAAACAAGCCGCAAGATCGCGCCGCGCCCGGCCGGCGGCTTCTGTCCAGTCCGGCGGCAAAAATCAACGATCGCTTTCTCCATGTCCGGCGGGTTGTAAAAAGACCTGTCATCCGGGTTGATAAAGGCGGCAAACGCCTTTGCCCGGCCGGCCTGGCGGTATATGTCCGCCCATGCCATCTCGCGCCCGTCAACCGCGCGCCAGTTGCGCCGAAGTTCGTGCACCAGCCAGCCGCCCATGCAATTTTTCAGCAGGCGGATATTGCCGATGCCGCCTTCATTGCTCAAATTGGCCGCCATGGCTTCCGGGGTCGTGACCGGCTCCGGCACGAGTTTGCCGACCAGCGCCCAGGTGCCGGAGCTGATGATCAGCGCCTCGTCCACCTTGTCAACCGGCGCCGCGGCGAAGGCGCTCGCGGTGTCATGCGAGCCGACCGCGATCATCCTGGCCGGGTTAAGCCCGACCATCCCGGCAAGCGCCGGATGCAGTTTGCCAATATCCGTCCCGGGCCTGACAATTTCCGGCATGACTCCCGGCGGAATTCCGAGTTTTGCAAGGATATTGCCGCTCCATTGTCTTTTCCTGGCGTCCATGAGCTGGGTGATGCTGGCCCAGGTGGAGTCAACCTTGTTCCGGCCGCAGAGATAATAATAAAAAAGCGAAGGCGTCGGCACGAATTCGCAGCCGGATTTCAGGAGTTTACCGCGGTTCTGCGCGAACCAGAGCAACTGGTTGCTGATATTGAACGGCTGGAAATGAATGCCCGTGATTTTATAGATGTTTCCGGCGGAAATACGCCGCTTGAGTTTCGGGATCATCGTGTCCAGGCGATGGTCGCGGTAAGCGTACATTTTGCCAAGCAGGTCGCCTTGCGGCGTGATAAAAACTCCGTCCGCCCCCCAGATGTCAATGCCGACCGAATCAAGGCTGGAGGCAAATTCGCGGCGATAAATGCGCAAGCCTTCAACTATATTGGCATAGATGAAGGTGTCGTCCCAGTACATGCGCTCGACCGGCGCCCTGGATTTTTCAGGAATAAAAAACGACACCGGCTCATAGGCAAACCGGTGGATTTCCTTCATAGCGAAGGCGCCGTTTTTGAATTCGGCCGCGAAGCATTTGCCGCCGGAGGCCCCGAGATCAACCGCCAGACATCGTTTTGTTTTCATGTTATTGGATTATACTGTTCAAAGTTCATGGTTCAGAGTTCACAGTTAAGAGTTCAGGATTGATCAATCTCCAACCTTGAACCGTGAACTATGAACTTTTTCCCAACCTGGGTTTCCTCCTACCTCATCTCCTGCCCGCCGGTCACATTGATGGCCTGGCCGGTCATGTAAGATGACTGGTCCGAGGCGAGAAAGACCACCACGTTGCACACGTCGTCATAAACGCAGGCGCGCCGCATCGGCACTTGGTCGATGTATTTCTGGCGCACCGCCTGCTCGGTGATGCCCTGGTTGGCGGCGTATTGCTTGAAAAGGCTTTCGGTCCACAACGGCGAATCAAGGAGGTTGCCCGGGCAGACCGCGTTCACGCGCACGTTTTTCTCGGCCATTTCCAGGGCGGCGCTCTGTACCAGGCCGATCGCGCCGAACTTGGAGGCGGCATAGGCGGAATTCTTGAACGAGCCCTTTTTGCCGGACTTGGAGTTGACCTGGACAAACGATCCGCCGCTGCCGCGCGCCATGAGCTGCAGTGCGTGCTTCATACAAAGCATCTGCCCGACCAGGTTCACGTCAATGACTTTCCGCCATTTTGCGGCGTCGAAGTCAATCAGGGCCCCTGAAATCAGGATGCCGGCGTTGGCCACGAAAATATCAAGTCCCTTCCATTCTTCCTCGGCCATCTGCACGAGGGCCGCGACCTCCGGCTCATTCGTCACGTCGCAGCGCCGGTAACCGACCTTGGCCTTGTATTCCGACTGCAATTTCTCGGCGGTTTGCCCCAGTTGTTTCTCCTGCATATCGGCCAGGATGACCCGGGCCCCCTCACGCAGGAACCGCGCGGCGATCGCCGCGCCCAACCCCTGGGCCGCCCCGGTTATAATGACTCTTTTGTCTTTAAGCATCATAATTTCCTTTTGTTTGTCATTCAGGCGCCGGACTACCAGACATTAAATTAGGCCAGTCAGACGACGACCAACTTTATTCCACCTCTAACAGGTAGGGCGAACCCTCCGGGTGAGCCTTCCCGAGCGTCGACCAGGCCCGCTCTTATATCGGACGGCTCGGCAGGGATGCCTCGCCCTACCTTTTGAAATTCCTATACGTTAATATTAGACTGACAATCCGCGTCCTTATCATGCTACGGAATCACGACCACTTTCAACGCCCCCGATTGCGGGTCGCCCTGCACGCGCACGGCCTCGTTGAATTTTTCCAACGGAAAACTATGGGTCACGAGCGGACGGGCGTCTATTTTGCCGGAAACAATGAAGTCGCGCGCCGAGAGATATTCCGCCTGCGACGAGCTGTTCGCGCCGTGGAGATTCAATTCCAGGTAATGGATCCGGTTCAAATCAATCTGTTCAACCGGGTTTGACTTCGGCATCCCGGCGAATATGGACAAATGCCCGGCGCGCCGGAGGAGGTCCATGCCCTGCGCCACGAGCGCCTTCACGGAGGCCGCCACGACAACCGCGTCCACCCCGCGCCCGGATGTTTTCTCCCTGACCCAGTCGCCCGGCTTGACCTTGCCGGTGTCAACCAGGTTGTCAAAAGGCAATCCGATCTTTTTCAACAGGTCCAGGCGCGTGGCGGAAACATCCATGATCGTTATTTCCTTCGCGCCGCGCGCCCGGGCGACCAGGCCGTTGAGCACGCCGATGATCCCGCCGCCGAAAATCAAAACATGCTCAATCTGCTCCATCGGGATATATTTCATGCCGTTAACGCAGCAGCTCAAGGGCTCAATGATTGTCCCCGACTCCGGCGGCAGGTCGCGCGGGACGGGGATCAGGCAGCCCTGGTCCACGGCCACCTTCGGCATGAGCGTGTATTCGGCAAACCCGCCGTTGAACTGGTAACCCATGGCGATAAATCCCTTTTCGCACAAATTCTCGCGGTGGATTTTGCACATCGGGCATTTGGCGCAGCCGATGACGGTCTGGACAATATACCTGCCGCCGACGGCGATGCCGGTCACGCCGGCGCCGACCGCGGCCACGGTGCCGGTGATTTCGTGGCCGACAATCGGCACGTCAACGTGCTTTTCCCCGGAAAGGACCCGCTGGTCGGTCCCGCAAAGGGCGCAGGCCTCAACTTTCAGCAGGACTTCGCCCGGCCCGGCCTGCGGGATGGGAACATCCTCGACCACGATCAGCCCCGGCTTTTTGATTACCGCCGCTTTCATTAATTTCACCTTTCTATTTTCTCCCTTTGATCTTCTTTTATTTAAATCGAAAATCGGAAATCGAAAATTATAACTGTCGTCCCTTATTCTTTCATCGCCGTCAGGCGCGGGGCGGGAATTCCGCGCACGAGGCCCTTGATTTTCACCGGCTTGCCGGTCTTCATGCTCTTATTGGCGGCGATTCCCACGAGGATGCTCATCGCCCCGGCGGAATAATCGGCCGCGCGCAGGAGCGGGTCGCGCGCCGGGCGTTTGGCGAACAAATCATGCAACAAGAGCGAGTCGCCGCCGCCGTGTCCGCCCTCGCCGGTCTTGACGGGGATATCCCGGGCGGGCTTGAAGTGCGGGTAGAGGCGGATCCTGGTGCCGTTCGGGATGGCGGCGCCCGGAACGCCGCCGTCGCCGCTGATATAAACGGTTTCCACGCAATCGTGCTCAAGGCGCCCCTTCGTGCCGTTGAACGCGATTTTATATCCCTCCCACGGCATGAAGGCGTTGAGCGAATAGGACATGAACGCCCCGGTGTCATAACGCACCACCACGTTCATCGTGTCCTCAATATCCATCGGCCGGCCGAACACGCAGCGATCGCGGAGATAGCCGTCGTATTTTTCGTTATCCAGGTAAAACTCCTTCAAATCCTTTACGGCGGCCAGGTTCACCGCGAACCGGCATTTGCGGATATATTTGCAGTCCCGGCAGCGCTGCGCGTGGCCGGTGAATCTATAACGCTCCGCCATGCCGCTTTCCGCGCCGTAAAAACGGCGCGCGCCCATCGCGAACACTTCCTGCGGGGTGGCAGAAAGCCACCAGTTGACGAGATCAAAATGATGGGTCGCCTTGTGCACCATCAGGCCGCCTGAATTCTTTTTTTCACGGTGCCAGCGGCGAAAATAATCCGCCCCGTGGCTGGTATCCAGCAGCCAATGGAAATCAACCGA
Source organism: uncultured Verrucomicrobiota bacterium (assembly GCA_964475405.1). Taxonomy (GTDB): domain Bacteria; phylum Verrucomicrobiota; class Kiritimatiellia; order JAAZAB01; family JAAZAB01; genus JAQUQV01. The sequence continues at coordinate 31,355 of CAYYWX010000034.1, read as the reverse complement.
GAGCACCCTGCCGATCGCGCCGCTCATCAAGATTTCCTTCACCTGCGAGCGCGGCGGCGAGTAGCGGTAATTGAAAGTGACCCGCACGGAGCGCCCGGTGCGCCGGGCGGTATTGACGATGCGCTGGCATTTCTTTTCGTCAATCGTCATGGGTTTCTCGGTGACCACGTCGCAGCCCAGCTCCATCGCGCGCACGATATACTTGTCGTGGAAACAATCCCGGGTGGTCACGATCACAACGTCCGGGCGCTGCTCCCTGACCATGCGGTCGAACCCGGTGTCAAGGTATTCCGGCACGGGACCTGATTTCAACTCGTCACTGATCCAACGGTTGGCCAATTGCAGGCGGCCGCGGTTGCTGTCGCAAATGCCGACCAGTTCGGCGCCGGAAGCCATATCGCCCAGCAACGACTGGGTGTACATCCGCGAACGGGCGCCCAGCCCGACCTGCGCGTATCTCTTCCCGGTATTTTTCATTTCCTGCTTCCTGATCTGTGAAAACAAATAACGATGCGTATGATAGTCTAAAAGATTCATATTTCAACAAAGAATTGCGCCCGGGAGCAAAGGCCATATATTTTAAGTAAATAATGCTTGTCATTTCTCATGTTCTGATTTAAGAAGAAATCACTTTAAACAACATCCGGAGAAATATTCAATGGCTAATATTCCAGAGGACAGGCGGTATACCAAAACGCATGAATGGGCGCGCGCGGACAAAGACCTGGTTGAAATCGGCATAACGGATTTCGCCCAGCACCAGCTTTCCGACGTCACCTACGTTGAACTGCCGGAAGTGGGCGCCCGTTTCACGGCCGGCAAGGAAATGGTGGTGGTGGAATCAATCAAGGCCGCGGCCGACGTCTACGCGCCGGTTTCCGGCACGATCGCCGAGGTTAACACGAGCCTCTCCTATAACCCGGGTGTGATCAATACCGACCCGCACGAGGAGGGCTGGCTGGTCAAGATCAATCCCGACAACCGGAAGGACCTGGACAAGCTCCTCCCGGCGGCCGATTACGAGACGCTGATCTCCAAGGAATCCTGATTTTAAATTCCGAACTCGGACTTGACCTCGGCAAACATGGCCATGGCATGGTCCAAGTCAGCGGTGGTATGCGCGGCCGAAATCTGCACGCGAATCCGCGCCGCGCCCTGCGGCACGACCGGGAAGAAAAAGCCGATCACATAGACGCCCTTCTCCAGGAGGCGCGCGGCCATCTTCTGGGCGAGCAGCGCGTCGCCGAGCATGATCGGCACAATCGGATGCTCGCCGGGCCTGATCGCAAACCCAATCTTGGTCATGCCCTCCCGGAAATAACGCGTATTTGCCATCAGCTTGTCGCGCAGTTCGCTTGAATTGGAAATGAGTTCAATCGCCCGGATTGAGGCCGCGGCCACCATCGGCGCGAGCGTATTGGAAAAAAGATAAGGCCGCGACCGCTGGCGCAGGAAATCAACGATCTCCCTCCGGGCGCTGGTATAGCCGCCGCTCGCACCGCCTAAGGCCTTGCCCAGGGTGCCGGTGATGATATCCACCCGCCCCATCACCCCGCGGTACTCGTGCGAGCCCCGACCCTGCGCGCCGAGAAAACCGACCGCGTGGGAGTCGTCAATCATCACCAGGGCGGAATATTTCTCGGCCAGGTCGCAGATTTCATCCAGCTTCGCGATCGTGCCGTCCATGGAAAACACGCCGTCGGTCGCGATCAGGCGATGGCGGGCGGAATCCGCCTCCTTGAGCTGGTCCTCAAGATCGGCCATGTCGGAGGTTTTGTAGCGGAACCGCTTGGCCTTGCAGAGCCGGATGCCGTCGATGATGCTGGCATGGTTCAACTCGTCGCTGATGACCGCGTCCTCCTCGGATAAAAGCGTCTCGAACAACCCGCCGTTGGCGTCAAAACAGGATGAATAAAGGATCGTGTCTTCCGTCCCCAGGAATGCGCTGAGTTTTTTTTCCAGGTCCTTGTGGACCGACTGGGTGCCGCAGATGAACCGGACCGAAGAAAGCCCGTAACCCCAGCGCTGCAAGCCTTCGGAGGCGGCCTTGATGATTTCCGGGTGCGCGGCCAGGCCGAGATAATTGTTCGCGCACATGTTCAGCACGCTTTGCGCGCGGTTGGGGACTTCACGCGAGTCCTGCACTTTTATCATCTGTCCCTGCGGGGTGGTGATGACCCGCTCGGACTTGAACAGCCCGGCCTGCCTGATCCGGTCCAGCTGGTCAGTCAGATATTTTTGCATCTCTCCGAACATTGCGATTTCCAATTTTGGATTTTTGATTTTAGTCCAACTACTGCCTTCTGCCTTTGTGCCTTCTGCCTTCTTCTCTCACCCCATCCAATCCAGGATGACCTTGCCGGAGTTGCCCGAGCGCATGATCTGGAAGGCCTCTTCAAACCGGGTGTAATGAAAACGGTGCGTAATCACCGGGGCCACGTTCAGGCCCGACTGGATCATGGCGGTCATCTTGTACCAGGTCTCGTACATTTCCCGGCCGTAAATGCCCTTGATGCTCAAGCCGCTGAAAATGACCGTGTTCCAGTCAATGGCCGTGTCGGGGGGCAGGATGCCCAGCAAGGCCATCTTGCCGCCGTGGCACATATTGGCGAGCATATCGCGCAAGCCGGACGCGTTGCCCGACATTTCCAGGCCGACATCAAACCCCTCCTTCATGCCAAGCTGTTTCTGGGCGTCCTTCAAATTTCCGGAGCGGACGTCAATCGCCAGCGAAGCGCCCATTTTACGCGCCAATTCGAGCCGGTAGGGATTGACATCGGTGATGACAACATGCCGCGCGCCGGCATGCTTGGCAATCGCCACGGCCATGATGCCGATCGGCCCCGCGCCGGTTATGAGGACGTCCTCGCCGAGGACGTCATAGGACAAGGCGGTATGGACGGCATTGCCCAAAGGATCAAAAAGCGAAAGGATGTCCAGTGGTATTTTCGGGTCGGCGTACCAGACATTCGTGACCGGGATGCAAAGGTATTCGGCGTAAGCGCCGGTCCGGTTGACCCCCACCCCGCTCGTGTTCATGCAAAGATGCCGGCGGCCGGCGAGGCAATTGCGGCAGCGCCCGCAGACGATGTGCCCCTCGCCGCTGACAATGTCGCCCGGATGAAAATCGGTGACGTTTGAGCCAACCCGCTCGACCTTGCCGACAAATTCATGCCCGATGACCATCGGCACGGGGATCGTCTTCTGCGACCAGGCGTCCCAGTTGTAAATATGCACGTCGGTCCCGCAGATGGCGGTCTTCATTATCTTGATGAGCACGTCGTTTATGCCGACATCCGGGACAGGCACCTCGTCAATCCAAAGCCCCGACTCCGGTTTCTTCTTTACAATTGCCTTCATGGTTTTCATCATGGTATTCCTTAAGTATTAGAAAGATAAAAAATGTTTAATTTTTGACTTTGACCTCTGCTCTAGCGTTTGTCATTCCCGCGCTCGCCTCGGCGGAGCGCTCCGGCGAAGCTGGGCAGGCGGGAATCCAGAAATAATCATTCTGGCCTAGATTCCCGTTTTCACGGGAATGACAGAAAAATTTAGGATCAAGCGGTTATTGCCTGACCTAGTTTACAACATGCTTTCCTTAAAACCTGCATCTGATATTATGCCTTCATACGTAAAATAAAAGATTATTTTACTAAAATGAAATGAACGCCCATGCCATATTTATCGACCAACCTCTATCCTATCAGGATGGACTTGTCCTCCAGGAAAAGATCCTTGAAGCGCGGATAAGGGATGAAATCGCCGACACTGTTCTTTTTCTCCAGCATCTGCCGGTCATCACCTGCGGCGTCCGGTCAAAGCCGGAGCAAATCCTGCTTTCGGGCGCGGAATTAAAGGCAAGACACATCGAGCTTTCAAAATCGTCGCGCGGCGGGGCGGTTACTTTCCACGGTCCGGGCCAGCTCATCATGTATCCGATCATAAAACTCGGCGGGAACAAAACGGGCGTCCACGGGTATCTGCACGACCTTGAGGAAGTCGCCATCCGCACCGCGGTGAGTTTCGAGGTAAAGGCCTATCGGCGGAAAGGGATGACGGGGGCATGGACTGACGAAGGCAAGCTGGCCGCGATCGGCGTACGGTTCAAACGCTGGGTCGCTTACCATGGCCTGAGCTTCAATGTTGACCTGGATTTATCCGGCTTTTCAACAATCGTGCCCTGCGGCCTGGCGGGCGAGAAGGTGGCTTCCTTGAAATTGCTGCTGGGGGAAAAATCACCGTCGGTTGAAAAGACGCGCGAATCAATGGCAAATCATTTCAGCTCAGTCTGCGCGCTTGACTTGACCGTGATTAATCAGGCAAGCGTTACCGCCGCCCAATTTCCTTCCATGTTGGCAACGATGCGCTGAATGGTGTAAATGATAAAATCCGGCACTCTGTCCATTGCCATCAGCAGTTTTAAGCTAGAAGTGTTTTAAGAGGCCAACATCACAAACCGCTGACGGCAGAACGCCGCGTCGCAGACGTTTCTTGTTGCTTGTTTTTCACACCACCCGGCTTGATAGTAAAGTCAACGATAACGGGATAATGATCGGATCCGACAGCCGGCCCAATTTTTTTATCGAGCACGAGAATATTTGACGAATGGAGACAATGGTCAATAGGAATCAGCAAAAGCGGGTTGTCGTTCGGCCATGTCGGTTGCACTCCGCGCCCTTGCGAGCTATCTTGCAGGCCGGTTCGCTTCACCAGCCGTCTGAAATAATAATTCCACGGAGTGACATTGAGGTCCCCCACAAGAAGCACAGGAAGTGAGGCCGGCAAGAAGTCCGGGATTTTTTCCAGTTGCTCATTACGCCACCTTGTGTAACTGGCGCCTCCGGGCGGCAATGGATGGGTGGCAATAATCGCAAGAATGCCTTCTCTGGTATTAATTCTCGCAACAACTGAAGGCACGTCAGCATTGCCAATATATGAAATGCTGTCTTCAGAAAGCGGGAGTTTGCTGAATAGACCGATCCCGAAGTTATCTTCTCTTGGTTGAATGCGTGAGTATGGATATGACTTCGCAAGCCAATCGAGAGCATTGACCCATCGAGAACTGATTTCCTCCAACACCACGAAGTCAGGATCAACTTCCAGGATGACTTTCTTGACACGTTCGGCGTCACCAAATCTTGTATTCACGTTAAGCAACATCACCCGCAAAGTGTTTTCTGAATGTGCCGGCTGCCCCCCACTTCGGAAATACAGAGGCAGGATTATGCAAAGATTGATGATCGAAAAGATGAGAAAGATTGCGGCCTTCCGGCGATCTTTCAGCACAAGAAAGATCAGTCCAAGACCGCCAAGTCCAAAAAAGTATTGAACCCGGAAATGGGAAAAGAGATCCAAAAACCATGAGTATCGGCCAAGAAATCCAACGATGGTCGCAACACAGGCGATGGCGCCCGCTGCTGTTAGGAGGCCCAAAGGCCGGAAACTCATCCGAAGAAAGCCGCATGTATGCTCTCGTTCATTTCGGAGGCCGATGCTCATATTGCTGGTTTTACGATTTTATTTATTTCACGCCATTGCCAGAACATGCACTTCGCGAATCAGACGGGCTCCGATCCGGTCTTCTTCATGGGCAAGGTCAAAATGCGCCTGGAGGTTGAGCCAGAACTGGGGAGAGATGCCGAAATACCGTCCCAGTCGCAAGGCCGTGTCGGCCGTAATGCACCTGTCGCCATGAACGATTTCATTGATTCGCCGGGGCGACACGCTGATGTCATTTGCCAGCCGGTACTGGGAAATGCCCATTGGCTTCAAAAACTCCTCCATGAGCACTTCGCCCGGATGGATGGGCGATATTTTTTTATTTCTCACATTAATTCTCTCCGAAAACTTCTCGCCGTTCGAGAACGGTTGCGCTGCCTGGAAATTACGATTTCTCGCATGTTTTCCAGGAATGTCATTCCCGCGAAAAGCGGGAATCCAGTTCTAGTCTCCACTGGCGGATGGATTCCCATTTTCATGGGAATGACACCCCTGTTTCATAACGACGCTTTCTGGCGCCAAGTGAAATACGCTTAGAAACAGTCCGTGTCCTTTATATACTGCAAGATCAAAGCCCGCTCAAACAAATTCCCCGGCAAAATGACAACGGCTGAAGTGGCTTTTGCCGACATTTTTCAGTTCCGGCATTTCGGCCCGGCAAATCGTCTGCGCCATCGGACAGCGCGGATGGAACGGGCAGCCGCCGATATTCTCCGCCAGTGACGGCGTGTCGCCCACCCTCGCCACGGCCAGGGATTCTTTCCGCGCGGCCTTGGACCGCACCCGGTCAATATCCGGGATCGCCGCCAGCAGGGCGCGGGTGTATGGATTGCAACTGTGGCTGTAAACATCGGCGGTTGCGCCGCTTTCCATTATTTCGCCCAGGTACATGACGTATACCCGCGAGCACATGTAACGCACCACCGCCAAATCATGGGCGATGAAGAGGATCGAAAAGTTCCTGGCCTCCTGGATGTCCTTCAGCAGGTTCAGAATCTGGGCCTGGATGGAAACGTCCAGGGCCGAAACCGGCTCATCGGCGATGATAAATTCCGGATTGACCGCGAGCGCCCGCGCAATGCCGATCCGCTGGCGCTGGCCGCCGCTGAATTCATGCGGATAGCGCGCGGCATGCGCCTCCTCCAGCCCGACCATGCGCAGCAATTCACCAACTGTCCGGCGCCGCTCGCCGCGCTGGACGATGTTGTGGACCGCCAGGCATTCCTCAAGAGCCGAGCCGACCGAAAGGCGCGGATTGAGCGAGCCATAAGGGTCCTGGAAAACCATCTGCATTTGCGCGCGGTATTTAAACAAGTCCCCGCCGCGCAAGCCCAACACATTCGCGCCATGATACGATATCAAGCCGCGATCCGCCGGGATGAGGCGCAGGACGGCGGCGGCCAGGGTACTCTTGCCGCAACCGCTCTCGCCGACCAAGCCGACGCTCTCGCCGCGTTCAACGGAGATCGAAACGCCCTTGACCGCCTCCACTTTCCGTTTACGGGAAAGGACGTAGCTGACATGCAAATCTTTTATTTCCAATAATGGCATTTTACTCCATGCGTTTCCGACGCTTTTTCCTCGGCCGGCTCGTCCTTCCGGCAGAGCTCGGTGGCCAGCGGACAGCGCGGATGAAATTTGCAGCCGACGGGGAGCGAAGCCGGGTTGGGAATTGTCCCCGAAATACAGACCATGCGTTTATCGTCAAAATCCAGGCGCGGAACGGCGGCCAGAAGCCCGCGCGTGTAAGGATGCTTCGGGGACGATAAAATTTCGTCCGTCAGCCCGCTCTCGACTATCCGGCCGGCATACATGACGTTCACGCTCCGCGCCATGCCGGCCACGATCCCGAGGTTATGCGTGATGAGCAGGACCGCCATGCCCAGTTCACGCTGGAGCTTTGCCAGCAAATCCAGGATCTGGGCCTGGACGGTCACATCCAGGGCGGTAGTCGGCTCGTCGGCCACGAGCAACTTGGGGCGGCAGGCCAGCGCCATGGCGATCATGACGCGCTGCTGCATCCCGCCGCTTAATTCATGCGGATAAGAGCGCAGGCAGCGTTTTCCATCGGCAATGCCCACCATGTCGAGCAGGCGCAGGGTCTCATCGCGGACGTTCAAACCGCGCCGGTGCAAAATCAGCGCCTCGCCGATCTGGTATCCCACGCTGAAGACCGGGTTCAGGGAGCTGGAAGGCTCCTGGAAAATATAGGAGATCTCCGCACCGCGCAGTTTTTGCAGTTCGTCCAGATTAAGCTTGAGAGTGTCCCGCCCGTTAAACAGGACCTCGCCCCCGGCATAATATCCCGGCGCCGGGACCAGGCGCGACAGCGCCATGGCGGTTACGCTCTTGCCGCAGCCGCTTTCGCCGACCAGCGCCGCCGTCTCGCCGTTCGCCACGCTGAAACTCACGCCGTCCACGGCGCGGATCGGCTCGCTGCGCGTTCGGAAATAAACGCGCAGGTCCTTGACGGAGAGCAACCCCGCATTCTCACCGACATTTGCCGCGGTTTTTTCACCTTGTGTATTCACCGTCCCGCGCCCCCGTAAATTAGAAATTGGACATTGGAAATTGGACGGAAAAGACAAACCTCTTGGGCCAATGTCAAATTTCCAATTTCCATCTTGTTCCCTGCATTATTCATGACCAAATATTCCCATCAATTCATCAAGGCCGTTGATCGTCCAATCCGCCGGGGGATCGGGCCGCTTGGTGGTGTGGGCGCTTTCAAGAAAAACGGTCAGCGCGCCCGCCTTCCGGCCGGCCTCAATGTCAAACACGTAATCGCCGACAACCGCCAGCTCGCCGGCCTGAATCCCGAAGGACCGCGCCGCGAACAAAACGCCTTCCGGGTGCGGTTTTATCTTCTCCACGTTTTCGCGGGTGACCACCAGGTCAAAGTCCTTTTCGCCGACTTTTTTAAAATTATCCAATGAAGCCCGGACCGATGCGAGCCGGTTGCGCGTAATGATGCCGGTCTTGAAGCCTTTCTTGCGCAGGAACAGGATAATTCCCTCGGCATCGTCGTTCGGTTTCGCCGACCGGGACGCCTCGTCCTCGTATTTCTCCAGGACGCGCGCGGCCGAACTGCGTTCCGCGGCGGAAGAGAGCCCGGCGATGAATTCAAGGATCGGGATATCGCGCGGGCAGTTGATCGCCTTTTTTATCGCCAGGAAGTCAATCAGCCCCGGCACGGTCAGCGTGCCGTCAAAGTCAAACAATACCGCCTTGACATTCCTTTTCACTTTGTGCCTATGTGCCTTCCCTGGCCGAGCTCGGGCAGGCTGCCTTTGTGCCTTCTTAATCATTTTTCGCTCGTCCTCAACCTCGGATCAAGGGCGTCGCGCAGGGCGTCGCCGAACAGGTTAAACGCCAGCACGATCAGGAAGATCGCCAGGGTGACGAAGGTCATCTCCCACCAGACGCCCTGCCAGAGCCGCAAGCGCGCGTTGCTGATCATGATGCCCCACGAGGGGTCGCCCTGCACGCCGATCCCGAGGAAGCTCATGAACACCTCCGTGGAAATCGCGGCCGGGAAACGGAGCGAGAACGAGATGATCACGATATGGAAAACATTCGGCAGGATATGGCGGAACATGATCCGGAACGGACTGAATCCAAGCGCGCGTGCCGCGACCACGTAGGAACGCGCCTTGTGCTTCAGCACTTCGCCCCTGATCAGCCGGCACAAACCCACCCAGGTTGTCAGGCCGATGCCGAGATAAACCCCGGACAACCCCTTGCCGACCACCATCGCCACCGCCAGGATAAACAGCAGCCCGGGAATCGAGGCGAAGGTGGAGTAGAGCCAGACGATGAAATCATCCACCCTCCCGCCGAAGTAACCCGCCAGGCAGCCGAGGATGACGCCGATCGGGATGGCGATGCACGAGGTGATGATCCCGACCTGGAATGCGATGTGGGCCCCCTGCACCGTGCGCTGGAAAACATCCCGCCCGAGATTATCCGTGCCGAACGGATGGGAACACAGGTTTTTCGCGGCGCGCAGAACCGGGCACCGCGCCTTGCCGGGTTCGCATTTCCCGGCCGAAAACGGGGACCGAAAGATGCTGGGGGGCAGATATTCCTGCCCGAGGTTGGTCTGCTGGTAAGCGGGCGTCGTATCGCGCCACTGGTAATACCAGAAGGTCCCCTCACCGTAAAGCGCCAGGCAGAAATACACTCCGATGATCCACAAGGACACCATGGCCATGCGGTTGCCGCGCAGCTGACGCCACGCATCGCGCCATAACGAACCGCCCTGTGTTGTTGTTTCAGTTTCCATACCCATCAAATCAACCATGAAAGTCACGGAGTAATTTCAAACTAACTCTCGCGGCATTCTTTTTTGTCATTCCCATGCCTGCCCGCCGCAGGCCAGGGAAAATGGGCCTGCCCGCCTGCCCGAGCGTCGGCCAGGGAGCTCGGCCAGGGAATCCAGAAATTTATTCTAATACTGGATTCCCGCTTCTCGCGGGAATGACAGCGTCTTATTTTATCCATTCTGCTTATTGCATTCTTTTTTTTATCACTTTGTGCCTATGTGCCTTCTTTGTGCCTTTGTGCCTTTGTGCCTTCTTAAACCCTCATCCCAGCCTTACCCTCGGGTCAACGAGGGCGTAGCAGAGATCCGTGACCAAATTAGCCCCGACATAGAGCATGGCGCCGATGAACACGATCGCGCGCACGACGTCCACGTCGGAATAGTTGATGGCGTTAATCCCCATGTTGCCCAGGCCGGGAATGCCGAAAAAACTCTCGAGGAGGATGCTGCCGGTGTATAAAAACGGGATGGCGACAATCACGTTGGTCAGGATCGGGACCATGGCGTTTTTCAGGACATGCCGGAACAAAACCCCGTTCCGGCTCACGCCCTTGGCAAAGGCCGTCCGGACATAATCGCGATACATCTCGTCGAGCATAATCGTCCGGTAGAAACGCAGGTTGTCCCCCAGCCCGCTCACCACGCCGATGATCACCGGCAGCAAAAGATACGTCCACGACTCAAACCCCCAGATCGGGAACCAGTCCAGCCGGTAGGCGAAGAAATACTGGCCGATGATAATCCAGACCAGGTAATTGACGCTCATGAGCACAATCGCCAGGACGACAAACGTCCGGTCAATCCAGGTGTCCCGGAAATAGGCGCAAACAAGCGAGATGCTGATGGCCATGAATAATCCGATCAGGAACATGGGGACGGTCAAGGAAAGCGACGGCCAGATTCCATCCTTCAGCATTCGGGCTATGCGCTGGTTGGAATAGGTTGAGGTGCCGAAGTCCAAGCGCGCGAGCTGGCCGAGATAGAAAACAAACTGAGAATCAAAAAAATGGGCCGTCCGGCGCCGGAGCTTGACGGAACCGATCTTCAGCGGCGAACTTTCCGAACGCAGGCTCACCTGGAGCGGATTATCCGTGGCGGAAAAATAAATCTCCGCGCTTTGCCAGCCGGGACCGGCTTTCAGCGGCCGGATATCGTGGACGCGTAGCGCCCCGCCGGCGGCGCCGGCATTGTCAAAACGCAAGGAAGCGGTTCCCTCGGGCAGATAGTAGCCGATGACCCAGCGGTATTTCGTTCCGGGTTTCAGGCTAAACTTCAAGGGGATGGAAAAGTTGGTCCCGGGTTGGAGGACAACGCAACTGCGCCCGTTGGCGTCCGCCGCCTTCCAGGCGGCGGAAGGGTTATCCCGCCAGAATGACGCGTTCCGCTCAAAGGCACTGTCGGCAAAAGCGCGCGTGGCCGTCCATCGGCCGAAAAAAAGCGGTTTGTTGTAACCGCGCGGCTCGTCGAATTCCTCAAGGGCTTTCGGCGAGACGTTCTTGCCGAGGGTCATCGCGGCCGGGCTGCCGCCGACGATGTTAAAGAGGATGAAGGTGATGACGATCACGCCGAAGACCGTCGGGATCATCTGCAATAAGCGCCGTAAAATATACTTTGCCATAACTTGCGAGTCGATTGATTTGAAAATCGGGATACTACAGATAAAACCGCGTCCAGGCAAGCTCTCCCGCGACCATCATGAGTCTTGCGGGTTGATTGTCATTCCCGCAAGAAAGGGACGACATACATCGCGTCCGGCATCAGGTAGTAAGCCGGCCGCCTGATACCGGCCTCCGCCAGGTCGGCCAGGACAATTTCAACCGCCCCCGCCAAATCCTTCGCCGAACGCATATGCAGATCCTCCAGGTTCGCCTGGTTCAGGCTCGTGACAAGGACGGTGCGCGGCGCGCGCTCGCGAGTGGAAAGGGCGGTCTGACCGAGCACTTCCGGCGACCCGCGCAGGCCGCGGTAAAGCTCCCGCAAATTGCCTTTCCGGACCCAATGAAGGAAACGCTCGTTCCCGGCCCCCTCCGGACATTTCGCCTCCAGGATAACCCGGCCCTTCCCGTGAACCGCGAGATGGGCGTTATAAAAAGCCTTGTGGCTCTGGATCCAGTTGGAGGCCGACCCGGCCGAGGCGATGACGAAATCCGCTTTTTTGGGAATATCAACCCGGCTGATTTTTTCCACCAGCCGGCAGGCGGCGCGATGGGCCAAATCCATTTCTCCCGCGAAAACACCCGCCAGGCTGCCATCCGGCGCCAGGACGGTGTTGACGATGAAATCCGGCGGGCACAAGCGCGCGCAGGCGGCCATGGCTTCCGAAACAGGGTTTTTGTCCAGTGCGCCGATCGCCACGCCCGGGCGGAGGCGGTCCCGGCGCGGATCAATCGTCAGGCTGTGGGTGAAGGCGATCGTCTCGCGCCCGGCGATTCCGGGCACGATTGACTTGCGCCCCCCGCCGAAACCGGCGTGGTAATGAAAGGTGGCCGCCCCGACCAGCACAAGCCGGTCGGCCTCGACCGCCCGCCGGTTGATTAATACCTCGGGCGCCGGCGAGCCGGCAATGACCGGCCTTCCGACCGCAACGAGCTGCTGCCGGTCATCCGGGTCGTGCAAATAAATTCTCCCGGCAAATTCCTTCGCAATACCGGCGCCGATGATTTTTTCTATTTCCGGCGCGGTCGGATGACGATGGATGCCCGAGGCAAAGAGGATGAAGATGTCCTTCAATGAGCATCCGCGCGCGCGCAATCCTTTCAATAAAACGGGCAGGATCAGATCGGCGGCCGTCCGGCGGGTATGGTCGGAAACGACCAGGCAGACCGATTCGCCGGGATTGACCAGGGGAAAAACAGGCCGGACCTCCCCTCCGGGAAACAGCGCGGACTCCAGGGCGGCCCGGATGTCATCCTGCCGGAGGGGTTGGCCGCGATAAGCGGAAGCAATCGTGCCGAGGCATTCCGCTAAAGAAGGGAGGCACAAAGGCGCAAAGTTTCCGGAACCTTTTACTTCCGCATTCAACGTTCTTGCTTTGTGCCTTTGTGCCTTCTTGTCCGGCGCAGCCTTTGCGAAGTCGGATTCCACTTTGTGCCTTTCTTCAAAGAATGCCGACTATTGCACGCCGCGGTCAATCATGCTCCGGGCGATTTTCTCAAGGGCGATGCAATAGGCCGCCTGGCGCATGGTCACTTTTTTCTGAACGGACATTTCCCTGGTCCGCGAATAAGCCTTGCGCAGCCTGTTGAAGAGGCGGCTGTTGACTTCCTCCTCGTCCCAATAAAAGCCCTCGCGGTTCTGGACCCACTCGAAGTAGGAGACAATCACACCGCCGGCATTGGCGAGGATGTCGGGCACCACGAGCACCTTGCGCTCTTCGAGAATCTTGTCGGCCTCGGGCGTGGTCGGGCCATTGGCCCCTTCCACCACGAGCCGGGCCTTGAGCTGGCCAGCGTTTTCGGCGGTGATCATGTTTTCTTTCGCGCAGGGCAGGAAAATGTCGCAGGGATACCCGACAATATCGTCCTTGAGCTCCTTGCCGCCGGCAAAACCGGCAATGCCGCCGGTGGCGTCCCGGTGGCGGATCATGGCCGGGATATCCAGGCCCTGGGGATTATGCACGGAGGCGGCGACATCGCTGACCGCCACGACTTTTATCCCGCGCTGATGCAGGTCAAGGGCGGCGTGCGAACCGACGTTGCCGAAGCCCTGGACGGCGACGGAATAATTTTTCAAGCCGAGCTCGTTGATCGCCTCCAGCATGGCGCAGACCACGCCGCGGCCGGTGGCTTCCTTGCGGCCGAGCGACCCGCCGAGCGCGATCGGCTTGCCGGTCACCACGCCCCGGGCCACGTCGCGATACTTGCGGTATTCATCGTAAATCCAGGCCATTTCGCGGGCGGAAGTGCCCATGTCCGGCGCGGGGATGTCGATATTGGGACCGATATCGTTCACCAGCCGGGAGGTGTACTTGCGGACCAGCCGTTCCAGCTCGGTGAGCGCGAGGGTCTTGGGATCAACCGTGATGCCGCCCTTGGCCCCGCCGTAGGGAATATCCACCAGCGCGGTCTTCAAGCTCATCCAGAGCGCGAGGGCCTTGACCTCGTCCAGGTCTACCTCGGGATGGAAACGGATCCCACCCTTGTAGGGGCCGAGGACGTCGCTATGCTGGATGCGGTAGCAATTGAACACCTTCAAGGGGCCGGAATCCAGCTGGACCGTCGCCCGGAACATGATTACCTTGTCCGGGATGCGGATGCGCTCGATAATCTCCATCCCGTGGAAACGCTTGTCAAAGTTGAGTATGTCCGCCGTCTTTTCAACCAGCCCGATCGCACTGTCAAAAACATTGACCTTGTTGTCTTTCATTGCATCCCTTCCTTCATCTCTTTTTTCATCTCTTATTTTCACTTCAACCCTTGGCAAATATGTGCATAATGGTCGCAAAAGAACGTGCCCTGTCAAGTATAATAAACCAAGACACATGATTAGATGGCCTCCAAATTCAATATTGAACAACTGAAGGAAAAGCTGACGCATTCGCACCAGCCGGACGTGAAGCGCTTTCACGCGCTCATGGCGCGCCGGGTGAAAACGATCCTGATGGTCTCCACGCATTACGAGGCCTTCAGCCTCTCGTGGGACGGAAGCGTCACCGAGGACATTTACGGCACCTACTCCCTGCTGCACCTCCAGAACGTCCCACAGATCACCACGATCACCTCGGGCCGCGAGGCGCTCGCCGAGCTCAACCGCGAAAAATACGACCTCGTCCTCGTCTCCTCCAACCTGCCGGACATGAACATCGGCGAGTTCGGCCTGAAGGTCAAGGAGGCCCGCCCGGAACTGCCGGTGGTCATGCTCATCTTCTCGTTCGGCGGCCTGCCTTCCCTCGCCCAGACCAACGCCCGGCCGGGGATTGATTTCATTTTTTCGTGGCAGGGCAGCGCCAAGGTCTTGCTCTCCATCATCAAGCTGGTCGAGGACCATCTTAACATCGACCGCGACCTGCAGATTGTCCGGCTGGGAGTGATCCTCGTGGTCGAGGACTCGGTCAAGCAGTATTCATTTTTCCTGCCCCACCTTTACACCACCCTCATGCGCCAGACCTTCGCGCGCGTGCCATACGGGGTTGACGAAAACGAACGCCAGCTGCTCACGCGCACGCGCCCGAAGGTGCTCCTCGCCAGGACCATTTTGCAGGCGGAAGAGTACGCCAAAAAATACCAGGCTTTCCTGCACGGCATTTTTTCCGACCTGCAAATTTCCGGCCCCGAGCATGAAAAGCAGCAGAGCGGTTATGATTTTCTCCTCCGGCTCATGCCGCAGATTCCCGGCATCCCGGTCCTGCTGGTTTCGGCCGACGAATCGGCCCCGAAACTGGCGAAGGAGCTCCACGTCCGCTTCGTGGACAAAAATTCGCCCCGCCTTGTCAGGACGGTGGAGGAATTCTGCATGGAAGACCTGGGATTCGGCGACTTTGTCTTCCGCAATAAAAAGGGCGAGGAGCTCCAGCGCGCCCGCAACCTGCATGAATTTGAACAGGCGCTGGTCAAGATCCCGGAGGAATCGCTCGCCTATCACGTCAAGAACAACCAGTTCTCGCACTGGCTGCTCGCCCAGGGCGAGACCGCCCTGTCCGAGGCCCTGCGGCCCCTGCAGATGGAGGATTTTTCGTCGGCGGCCGAGATCCGCGAGGTGCTGCGCGCCGCGGTCGAGGTTGTCCGGCGCGAGAAGCACCGCGGCATCATCGCCGATTTCAGGACCGACGATTTCAACCGGGAGTATTCCTTCCTGATGACCGGCCACGGCGGGCTCGGCGGCAAGGCGCGCGGACTGGCGTTCATGTTCAACCTTCTCAGCCGGCGGCTCAACAACACCCGGATTTGCGGGTTTGAAATAAAATTCCCGCGCACGCTCGTCATCACGACCGACGCCTTTGACCAGTTCATGGAACTGAACAACCTGGATTTGTTCGCGATTGACTGCCACAATGACGCCCAGCTCCGGGCGAGGTTCCTGGCCGGGCGCCTGCCGGAAAGCCTGACCGGGCAGCTCACGGCTTATCTCCGGCAGGTCAAGGTGCCGCTCGCGGTCCGCTCCTCCAGCCACATGGAGGATTCGTCCAACCAGCCCTTTGCCGGGCTTTACGAGACCTGCATGCTGGCCAACTCCGCCGCCGGGCTCGATGAACGTCTTGCCCAGCTCGCGCGCGCGATCAAGATGGTTTACGCCTCGGCCTACACCTCCTCGATCAAGAAATATTTCCAGACCCTGAAATTGAACATGGAAGAGGAAAAGATGGCGGTCATTGTCCAGGAGCTCGTCGGCCGGCAGTACGACGGCCTGTTTTATCCGGGCGTGTCGGGCGTGGCGCAATCCTTTAACTATTATCCCTTCGCGCGCATCGAGCCGGAGGACGGCGTCGCCTCGGTGGCGCTCGGGCTGGGCAAGATGGTCGTTGAGGACGGCGATACGTTCCGGTTCTGCCCGCGCTATCCGGCCATCCTGCCCCAGGCCTCAACCCCGCGCGAGATGCTGCAACTTTCCCAGAAAAAATTCTACGCGCTGGACCTGGCCGCCGGCAAGGCCTCCCCGGCCTTCGGCAAGGGCGTTGATCTGGAGCTCTTCGACCTGGAGCGCGCGGAAAAGGACGAGACCCTCCAGCCGATCGGCAGCGTGCTCTCCGCCGCGGACGACCGCCTGGTGGACGACCTGGGCGAGGAGGGCGCGCGCCTGGTCACCTTCGCGCCCCTGCTCAAGCACAAGCTTTTCCCCCTGGCCGAGGTACTGGCCGAGCTCCTCAAAACCGGGCGCGAGAGCATGGGATCGGAAGTGGAGATTGAATTCGCGCTCAACATCGACAACCGGCGCGGCACAAAGCCGGAATTTTATTTCCTCCAGATCAGGCCGATGGTCACCGGCCACGAGAAAATATCAATCCGGCTCGAGGCGATTGACCTAAAACAGGCCGTCTGCGCCTGCCGCCAGGTGATGGGCAACGGCATCATTGAAAACATAAGCGACGTTGTCTATTGCCATCCGGATAAATTCGACTTTTCAAAAACGACGGCCATGGCCAGGACAATCGGCGAATTGAACCAGAAGATGATGGACGAGCAACGGCGATACATCCTCATCGGCCCGGGCCGCTGGGGAACAAAGATGCCCCAGCTCGGCATCCCGGTCAACTGGCTGCAGGTGGCCGGGGCGGCGGTCATTGTTGAAACCGGCGCCGGAAAAAAAAGGGTTGATCCGTCGCAAGGCGCGCATTTTTTCCACAACCTGGCCGCGACGGGCATCGGTTATTTTTCGATCAACGATACCGGGCCGGAAAATTTCGTGCGCTGGGAGGCGCTTGAAGGGCTGCCGGCGCTTTACGCCGACGATTTCATCCGGCATGTCCGGCCTGCCAGGCCGCTCGCGGTCTACCTGGACGCCCTGAACCATCGCGGCCTGGTCATCCCGCAGGATTCCGTCTGATTTCCACATTGGTTTTCCAAATCGACTATAATTTTCACCTTCCGCGCGCCCGTCAAATCCTTCCTGATGTTCTCTCGAATGCCTCCCCTGCCCTAAGAACTTTCGCATGCCGGTATCAGGTTTACCCTGATGGAACAAATGGGGAGTATTTATTGTAATTAAAGCATTAAAAAGAAACATGCGTTTCAAGGAAGTACATTTTATAATTTAAGGAACAGCAAACCATGGCCGTTGAAAGGGAAAACAGAATGAACAAAATGATAACCGTCGTAAGCGCGCTTGCGGTCCTTGGAATAGGCAGTCTAAGGGCCGACGCCCATTGCCAGATCCCGTGCGGCATCTATGACGACAACCTGCGCTTTACGCTCATGGAAGAGCATATCACCACGATTGAAAAATCCATGAAAGAAATCACCAGATTGTCGGCCGAGAAAGCCGTGGACTGCAACCAGGTTGTCCGCTGGGTCCAGAACAAGGACAAGCACGCGGACAACCTGAGCGAGATTGCGACCTCCTATTTCATGGCGCAACGCGTGGCGCCGGCGGACGAAAAAAACGCCAAAAAATACGAAAAATACGTCAGGGAAATCACCCAACTGCACCAGATCCTCTATCATGCCATGAAGGCCAAGCAAACGACCGGCCTGGAGGAAATCGCCAAATTGCGCGAGCTTTTGAAACAATTCCAGGCAACCTACCTGGAAAAACAGCCTGAAAAATAAACGCTTGCCTTAATGGCGCCTTTAAATATGCTTGCCGGAAATTAACGTATAACCCTCTTTAAGAAAGAGAATAGCCATGAGCATCAGGATTCTGATCGCGGACGATCACAAGATATTGAGAGACGGGCTGAAAGCGCTGGTCGAAAAGGAGCCGGATATTACCGTGGTCGGCGAGGCGGAAACCGGCAAAACAGCCGTAAGCCTGGCCCAAAAACTCTCGCCCAATATCATCATATTGGACATCTCCATGCCCGACCTGAACGGGATCGAAGCCGCTCGGAAAATCATCAAAGCAAACCCTAACGTCAAGATTGTGGCCTTGTCCGCCCATGCCGACCAGCATTTTATCCGCGAAATGATGACCGCCGGGGCCGCGGCCTACATCCTCAAGGGCACGGCTTACGAGGAACTCGTCCGGGCGATCCGCGAAGTGATGAAAGGCAAGAAGTATCTCTCGCCCGACATCGCGCGCGGCGTGCTGGACACTTATGTCAAGCTTTCGCGCCCCATGAGCGACAACCCGGCATTCGTCGTCCTGACCGACCGGGAACGCGAAGCGCTCCAGATGATTGCCGAGGGGAAAAGCACGAAAGAAATAGCCGGCAGCATGGAGGTCAGCGTAAAAACGGTGGAAACGCACCGCCGCAACATAATGGAAAAACTCAATATCCACAGCATCGCGGAGCTTACCAAGTATGCCATCCGCGAGGGATTAACATCGACAGATGCGTAAAAAAAACTGGCTCCCGAGCACCGGAATAAAATGAACATTCTACTGGTTGACGATCACGACGAAACGCGCCGGGAGATCGGCGCGCTCATCAACGCCGAACCGGACCTGAAAGTCGTGGCCGAAGCGGCCACCGGCGAGGATGGCGCGATGAAGGCCCGCGAACTGAACCCCGACCTGGTACTGATGGACATCATCCTGCCCGGCATTAACGGCCTCGAGGCGATCAAAATCATTCTCGCCACCAATCCCGAAACCAAGATACTGGCCTTGTCCAATCATTCCGGCCATATCCTCGTACAGGCCGTGTTGAAAGCCGGCGCCCTTGGTTATGTCCGCAAAGGCTCCGCTTTCGAGGAATTGTTGCCGGCCATCCGCTCCATTGCCGCGGGCAGACAATATCTGGGAAAGGGAATTAACGACTAGCCCTGGTGTAATACCCCGTTCATGTATTATTTCCGGGAAGGAATAAATCCGGCCATGGCCTTGCGTGCCGCCGTGTTGTTTGTATTATCCGGCGCGGAATTGATATGTCTATCAGATTAAAACTTACGCTCATGTTCCTGACGATCGCACTGCTCCCCCTGCTGTTCGTCAGCGTCCTGACCTTTAATAATTACAGGAATTCGCTTGAGTCAAACCGCCTTGCGCAATTGCGCGACCTTGTTTCTTTTAAGGCCGACAAAATCGAGACCTACCTTGCCGGCTTGAAAATCAACGCCGAATTGCTTCAAAACCCTTATGTAATTAAAAAAAACATCGCCACCCTGGCAAGGCTCGCGCCCAACCCGTCCGACAAGGAGTTTGTCGAGGCCAAAAAAAACATTGATGACCTCTTAAACAAGACGGCGATAACACGCGATGTTTTTGACGTCATGCTGATTGACGCCGCTGGCAAGGTGGTGTATTCGCTCAACCCCAAACATTCCCCGGCGGAATTTTCCAGACCGCTTCCCGGTCCGGGACAAATGGCGTTTGAAAGAGGCAAGTCCGGCATCTACTTCTCGGACATATATTTTAACAAATCAAACGACGACAAGCCCGCCATGCTGGTGACCGCCCCTGTCCGCGACTTGAACGATAATCCGGCCGGAGTCGTAGCCTTGGAAATGGACATGGCGACCGTCTATAAGCTTATTCAGGACGTGACCGGGCTGGGCAATACAGGCGAAACATTGATCGGCAAGAAATCGGCCAGGCAGGTATTGTTTTTGAATCCGCTCAGGCATGATCCGGAAGCGGCCCTGAAGCGGAGCATAACCATCGGCAGCATTAAGGGCTCGGCCATTCAAAATGCTGCGGAAGGTCACGAAGGATCCGGCCTGACGATTGACTATCGCGGCAAAAGGGTTATTGCGGCCTGGCGCCATCTTCCTTCCATTGACTGGGGACTGGTGGCAAAAATCGACGAGCAGGAGGCATTCGCCGACGTCATAAATTTAAGAAATTTAGTCGTCATCATCCTGTCCATTATCATCGTTTTTTCCGGCATCATGGCGATTTCAATCGCCCAGTCCATTTCCGGGCCGATCGAAAAAGTCGCCGAGGGCGCAAGGATAATCGGGAGCGGAAACCTGGATTATAAAATCGGCATTAATCTCAAAGATGAAATCGGCCAGCTGGCGCGGACTTTTGACAAAATGACCGGGGATTTAAAGGACCTTGGCATTGCGCGCGATGCGGAACGTCAGCGCCTATACACAGTTCTGGAGACATTGCCGGTTTACGTGGTGCTGATGACCGGAGATTATCACGTCCCCTTTGCCAACCGTTTTTTCAGGGAACGCTTCGGCGAATCCCACGGCAAACGTTGCTATGAATATTTGTTTAATCGCGACGAACCGTGCGACAATTGCGAGACGCACAAAGTCCTCCAAACCGGCAAGCCCCATCACTGGGAGTGGACCGGACCGGACGGACGCAATTACAACGTCCACGACTATCCCTTCAGAGACACGGACAGCTCAAGCATGATTTTGGAGATGGGCATTGACGTCACCGAGCAAAAACGCGCCGAAGAATCATTGCGTTCAGCCTCTCTTTATGCCCGAAACCTGATTGAAACTTCCCTCGACCCCCTCGTAACCATCAGCGCCGACGGAAAGATCACCGACGTCAACGAGGCCACGGTCAAGGTCACCGGCGTCCCGCGCGAAAAACTCATCGGCACGGATTTCTCCGACTATTTCACCGAACCGGAAAAGGCCCGCGAAGGCTACCGCCTGGTCTTCAACAACGGCTTCGTCAAGGACTACCCCTTGACGATCCGGCACGAGCACGGCCATTTGACCGACGTGCTCTATAACGCCAGCGTCTACAAGGACGCCCGCGGAAACGTGCTCGGCGTCTTCGCCGCCGCCCGCGACGTGACAATGTTGAAGCGGACTGAGGCGGAATTAAGACTTCACCGTGACAAGCTTGAGGAGTTGGTGAAAGAACGCACGTTTGAACTCGAGACGTCAAATAAACAACTGGCAAGATCCAACGAAAACCTGGAACAATTCGCCTATGTCGCCTCGCACGATCTCCAGGAACCGCTGAGAATCATGTCTAACTATTCGCAATTGCTGGAAAAGCGCTACAGGGACAAACTGGACAAGGACGCGGATGATTTCATTGACTTTATCGTGGATGCGGCAAAACGCATGCAGAAATTAATCACCGACCTGCTTGAGTATTCCCGCGTGGGCAGGAAAGACGCAAGTATGACCGAAGTTGATTGCAACGAAATATTGCGAAAAGTCACGAACATCCTCTCGACTACCATCGCCTCCGAACAGGCCATCGTCACCCACGACAACCTGCCTGTTTTGACCGCCCAGGAAACCGGCTTGACCCAACTCTTCCAAAACCTTCTCGGGAACGCGCTTAAATTCCGCGGCAAGGAGCCGCCGGCAATCCATGTCTCCGCGCGCCTGGGCAAGAACGAGTGGGTTTTCGCGGTCCGGGACAACGGCATCGGCATTGAACAACAATACAAGGAGCGAATATTCCAGATTTTCCAGCGTTTGCACTCCCGGGGCGAATACCCCGGGACGGGCATCGGTCTTTCCATCTGTAAAAAGATAGCGGAAAATCACGGCGGGCGGATATGGGTGGAATCGCAGCCCGGAAACGGCGCGACCTTCTGGTTTACGATTCCGATACGCTGAAAAACACGAAGAATGCCGGACAAAACTGGCGGCGCAAGGGATCTGGACCTTGATCAGGTTGCCTGCAATGCGGGCATATTGGCAAACAAATATTTGACAAATTAAATAAAAAATACGAGCATATATTTGCAATGCCGATCACGACAGAGTGGAAAATAGATTGTTTTTGGAAGAAAGGATGAGAAACGACATGAAGACTGACGAAAGGCGTCCTCGTCTTTCGTTTTGTCGCCCAATATCGTAATAAACGGAGGAATTAAAAAATGGCTAACGGAAACTCTCTGACCCCGATTGAAATACTTTTGGTAGAGGACAGCCCGGCGGACGTGCGCCTGACGATCGAGGCCTTAAAGGAAGAAAAACTGTTTAACAATTTGAACGTCGTGAATGACGGCGTGGAGGCCATGGCTTTCCTGCACCGGCAGGGCAAATATGCAAAAGCGCCGCGTCCCGACCTGATCTTGCTGGACCTGAACCTGCCAAAAAAAGACGGACGCGAAGTGCTGAAAGAGATTAAAAGCGACGAAAAATTAAAAATCATTCCGGTCGTTGTTCTCACGATTTCCAAGGCGGAAGAAGACATCTTGAAATCATACGCCTTATACGCGAACTGTTACATCACCAAACCGCTCGACTTGAGCCAATTTTCCAAGGTGGTGAAAAGCATCCAGGATTTCTGGCTGACAATTGTCAAGTTGCCGTCAAATCCCGGTTAAATGCGCCATCCCGGGTAACAGATCCGGATAAAACCGCGGCAGTAAAACCAGACGCTCTTTTTCAAACGCCCCCGGGCGAAGAACAGCAGAAACAACCGGCTTATCCATGACAAAAAGCATTGCAGTCAACAAGACAAGCATTCTCATCGTTGAGGATAATCCGGGCGACGCCAGGTTTGTGGCCGAGTTGTTGAAGAACTCCGGAAGTGATGCCTTCAATTTAACCGCCGTCGACCGGATTGAAGACGCGCTGGAAAAACTGAAAGACGCTAAATTCGATGTCGTCCTGCTGGACCTGAACCTGCCGGACAGCTACGGATTGAAAGGCCTGGAAAAAATCGCCCGGCAGCATCCGGACCTTCCGGTTATCGTCCTGACCGGCACCGATGATGAAGATCTCGGTCTTCAGGCCATACATCTTCACGCATCTGATTATCTTTCCAAGGGAAAGATAGAAACTACCCTGCTCGTGCGCACTCTGCGTTATGCCATCGAGCGCAAGAAACGGGAGCAGGAACTCCAACAACTCAACCGCACGCTCAAGGCGCTCAGCAACAGCAGCCAGGCCATGATGCGCGCCAAGGACGAGCCGGCCTATTTGAACGAAGTCTGCCAGATCATCGTCAACGACCGCGGCCACGCCATGGTCTGGATCGGTCTTGCCGAAGCGGACGAAGCCAGGACCGTCCGGCCCGTGGCCCAGGCCGGCTTTGAAAACGGCTACCTCAAGACACTGAATGTCACCTGGAATGACACCGAGCGCGGGCGCGGCCCCACCGGCAAGGCCATCCGCACCGGAAAACCGGCCGTTTGCAGGAACATGTTGACCGATCCCGACTTCAAGCCATGGCGCGAGGAAGCGATCAAACGCGGTTACGCGTCTTCCCTGGTCCTTCCCTTGAGCGCCCACGGCAAGACTTTCGGGGCGATCAACATATACTCCCGGGAGCCGGACGCGTTTTCAGAAGACGAGATAAAACTGCTTGGCGAATTGGCCGACGACCTTGCCTACGGCATCACGGCGATCAGGTTGCGCGCGGCACACCAGCAGGCGGAAAACGCGTTGCAGCAAAGCAAAGATGCGCTTCAAAAATCACACGGAGATCTGGAAAAAAAAGTCAGGGAACGCACGGCCGAACTCTCAAAGACGAACAAGGACTTAAAGATAGAAATTACGGAACGCAAGCGCATGGCCGCGGAAATGGAAAAGTACCAGGAGCGCCTGCGGGCGCTCGCCGCAAGCCTTACTTCGACGGAGGAACGGGAACGACGGCGGATTGCCTCACAGATCCACGACACCGTCATCCAGACCCTTTCCCTCTCCAATATCAAAATGGGCGCCCTTTACAAGGAACTGGCCGACGCCCGATTGGAATACAGCGCCCTTAAGTTGAAGGAAATACGCTCCACGATCGAGGAGGCCATCGGCGAATCGCGATCGCTGATGGCCGAGTTGACCCCGCATTTGCTTTATGAGCTCGGCCTGGTTCCGGCGATCAACGATCTGGTCCAAAAGCTTCAAAAACGGCATAATGTTCCGATTCAATTCAAGGACGACGGCCAGCCCAAAATGGTGGACAAAACCATCAAGGGTATCCTGTTCCAGGCAACCCGCGAACTCATCATGAACGCCATGAAACATGCCGGGAAGTGCGCCATTACCGTGACGCTGTCACGGAAAAATGACCAACTTCGAATTTGCGTGGAAGACAACGGATCGGGTTTTGATGTTCCCGAGGAAGGCCGTTTTGTGTTCCGCGGCAACGGCGGATTCGGACTGTTCACAATCCGCGAACGCCTGGAAGGAATCGGCGGCAGACTTGATATCCGTTCACAGGCCGGGGCCGGCACAAGCGTCTCGCTCCTTGTGCCGCTTGCCTGAGGGACGCCTTCCCCCTTTTTAGTAAGGTTTTTCCCGCTTGCTTCTAAGATTTCCCCTTATTGCGGTCAACGCTCTCCAGTCCTATTATTTTATCGAAAAAAAGGAATTGCCCTGTAGCGGCAATTATGCCGGCGGCAGGACAATGCCGGATCAAACGCAAACAAGGAGGCAAGGGAATGCAAACATTGAATGAACAGATCCAGGCGGCGGACTGGAAGTCGGAAAAACACGTCCCGGTCATTGAATGTCCCGACCAGGCCAAGCCGGACGAGTTTTTCAAGATCACGGTGACGCTCGGCAAGGCCGTCGCCCACCCCAACACCACCGAACATCATATCCGCTGGATATCGTTGTTCTTCCAGCCGGAAGGCGAAAAGGCGCCCTGCCAGGTGGGTCATTTTGAATTCAGCGCCCATGGCGAATCGGTGAAAGGACCGAACGAGGGCACGGTTTATACCAACCACGAGGCCGCAATCGCGATGAAAACCGGCAAACCGGGAACCCTGTACGCCCTGGCACTGTGCAATATTCATGGATTATGGCAGTCATCAAAAGTTATCTCAATCAGTTGATAATGAAACTGACGCGGGGAAACAATGATGAGAACCCGAAGAAAAACAATCCAAGCGGGACACTTGGCGGCCGGCCCCGATAAACGCCCGGATACGGCATACAACCGGCCCACAATGTTTTTCCTCAAACTGATGGCATTAACCGCCCGGACCGAGGAAACGCGGACAATTTATCTTTCATTTATCAAAAACGAACAAACGTCCGTGCCACAACAGAAAGGAAATTAACATGATTGCATCAGTTGATGTAAATACGTGCACCGGCTGCGGACTTTGCGCCGACATCTGCCCGGAGATATTTGAAATAAAGAGCGATGTCGCGACGGTCAAAGTCAGCCCTGTCCCCGAAAAAGCCGAAACCACCTGCCGCGAAGCGGCGGAAAGCTGTCCGGTTGAGGCCATATCGTTGAAAGATTAAGGAGGGTAACCATGGCGGAAACCCAGAATATCCGGCACAATGCCTAGGCTATCAGGTTGCCAGCCCAAGCATGACTTTGGCGGCCGGTAAATTAAATCGACAATTACAACAGGAGGAAAAATGAGCGCGAAAATCAGCATTGTTTTCTACAGCATGTACGGACACATTTACCGCATGGCCGAGGCCGAAGCCGAGGGCGCGCGCAGCGTCAAGGGAACCGAGGTTAATTTATACCAGGTGCCGGAACTGGTGCCGGACGCCGTCCTGGAATCGTCGGGCGCCAAGGCCGCGCGCAAGGCGTTCGCGCATATCCCGGTCATCAAGCCGCTCCAACTGGCCGAGGCGGACGCCGTGATCTTCGGCACCCCCACCCGTTTCGGCAACATGTGCGCCCAAATGCGCAACTTCCTGGACCAGACCGCGGCGCTCTGGATGAAAGGAGCTCTGATCGGTAAAATCGGCAGTGTGTTCGCCTGCACGGGAACGCAACACGGCGGCCAGGAGACGACCATCACCAGCTTTTATAACACCCTGATTCACCTGGGCATGATCGTGGTCGGCGTGCCTTATTCCGAGCAGGGGCTGCTGAATATGTCGGAAATAACGGGCGGAACGCCCTACGGCGCGACGACTCTCGCCGGCGCCGACGGCTCGCGAACCCCGAGCGGGAACGAACTCAACATCGCCCGGTTCCAGGGACAGCATGTCGCCACGCTTGCGCTGAAATTGTCGCGCTGAAGCACGCGCGGGCCAAATGAAAGGAAATAAAAATCATGACAATCAGGCACGCAAAAGCTCTCTGGCAGGGGAACCTCAAGGAAGGCAAGGGAACGCTGGAACTGGGAAGCGGGATGTTCCAAGGCCCTTATTCTTTCAAATCCAGGTTTGAAAACGGCGCGGGCACGAACCCGGAGGAACTGCTCGCGGCCGCCTTGGCCGGATGTTTTTCCATGGCTTTGGCACATATTCTGGCCGAAGCCGGTTATGCGCCGCAAAAAGTGGCCACCGCGGCCAGCGCCCACCTGGGCGTCGTCCGCAACGGTTTTGCCATCAACTCCATGGAACTTGAAACCGAGGCAACGGTTCCGGACATTGATGAGGAAAAATTCCGGCAATACGCCGAAGAGGCAAAAACGAATTGCCCGGTCTCCAAGGCGCTGGCTGGGGCAAAAATCGCATTGACCGCGAAACTGACGGAGTGAAAACGCGCGGCAAGCCGAATGCTATGGTTGCCGCCGCTATCGCCCTGAAGCACCGGGATCTGGCTTGAACTCAGGCTGCTATCCGTAACCCATCATGATCTCGGTCAATTTTTGACGCTCGGCGGATGATAATCGACCGCTGTTTCTCCGGCCGGGGTTGAAATGCGATTCAAAAGCCGGACGTTTGTTCCGGAACAACACCCCGACCGGGATCCGCTCCCCCCATTCCATCGCCTTTTTCATGGCCGAATCCCAATCCTCGGGGTTGTAATCGGCGGACAACGGATTGCATCGGTCGCTGTACCACTTGAAGGTATTGATTTTGTTGAACGACACACAGGGCTGGAGGATATCAACCAGCGCAAAACCCGGATGAAGCACAGCCTGCCGGATCATGTCCGCAAGATGTTCGGTCAACCCCGAAAAACCGCGCGCCACGAATCCGGCCTGCATGGCGACCGCGACCGCAACCGGATTGAACGGGGCGGAATAGGCTCCATGCGGCTGGGCCTTCGTCGCAAACCCCTCTTCGGAGGTCGGGCTGGCCTGCCCCTTGGTAAGGCCGTAGACCTGGTTGTCATGGACAAGGACCGCCACGTTGATATTCCGCCGGATGGCGGCCAGGAAGTGATTGCCACCTTCCCCATACATGCAACCGTCGCCGCTCTCCGCGATCACCGTCAATTCCGGATTGGCGAGTTTCGCGCCCGTGGCCGCGGGCAGCGCGCGGCCATGCAGCCCGTTGAATACATTTGCGTTCAAATAATGCGGCGCCTTGGCCGCCTGCCCGATGCCGGAAACAAAAAGCACCTGATGCGGCCGCAGGTTGAGGCCGACCAGCGCCTGTTTAACGGCCTTCAGGATGGCAAAATTTCCGCAACCCGGGCACCAGGCCGTTTCATACTCTCCATACTCTTCCAGGGCTTTGTTCTTCTCATCCGTCATGGCTGAAGGTTCCTGATGATGTATTCGGGCGTAAGCGGCAGCCCGTCATAACGCCTCACATGGAACGGGATGTCAAACCCGCATTCCCTCCGGATTAAACGCGAAAACTGGCCGGTGGCGTTGCTTTCAATGCAGACGACTTTTGCCGCGGACTGCAGCCGCTTCAAAAAACGATCCGGCGCCAACGGCCAGGCCTGGCTGAAATGGAGCGTGGCAACCTTGAGTCCCCCGTCTCTTTTCAAAATGGCCGCCTCGCGCACCGCGCCTCTGGCCGACCCCCACGAGACCATCAAAAGGTCCGGCGGATCGTCGCCTTCAAATTCAGGCTCAATCGCCTCGGCGAGCATGCCGCGCAACTTGCCCCGGCGCTTTTCAACCATTTTTTTCCTTATTTCCAGGTCCTCGGTAATGTGACCGTCCTCCGCATGCTCGTCGCTGTCGGCGACCACAAGCTGCTCGCCAATTCCGGGCAAGAGCCGCGGCGAAACGCCGCTTTCCGTGAATACATACCTGCGGTAGGGAACCCCGGAATGGTTTTCCACCACGCCGGACGGAATCGTTTCCTCCGGCAATTTAAAGGGCAAAACCGCCCGATAAGAATCGGCGATGAACTGATCGGTAAGGATGAAAACCGGCCCCTGGAAACGCTCCGCAATTTCAAAGGCTTTCTGCGCCAGCAAAAAACATTCTTCCACGGAACCCG
The DNA here is from genome assembly GCA_964475405.1 of uncultured Verrucomicrobiota bacterium. GTDB lineage: Bacteria > Verrucomicrobiota > Kiritimatiellia > JAAZAB01 > JAAZAB01 > JAQUQV01. The sequence continues at coordinate 3,011 of CAYYWX010000034.1, read as the reverse complement.
GAGTGAAAACCGCCCGGGGAAACTCGCCATGGCCGGCATGCAATATAAAATCAAGGTCCCCCTGTTCCGTCCGCGTCGGCAACCCCGTCGCCGGGCCGGGCCGTTGCCCGACGACGATCACCACCGGGGTTTCCGTCATGGCGGCCAGGCTGACCCCTTCCGCCATGAGCGCGAACCCGCCGCCGGAAGTCGCGACCATGCTCGGCGCGCCGCAAAAGGAGGCGCCGATCGCCATGTTGATCGCGGCAATTTCGTCCTCCGCCTGTTCAACCGCAAGGTTGAAATCGCGATCGTATTTTGCAAGCGTCTGGGGGATTGAAGTCGAGGGCGTCATGGGATAAAAAGCGCAAAATTTAACGCCCGCGGAAAGCGAACCCAGGACAAGGGCGTCGTTGCCGTTGAGCATGAGTTTCGCGGTAATTTCCTTCATCGCCGGCAGACGAAAAACGCCATCCGCCCGTTGCTCGCCCCAGAGACGTCCGGCCGACAGTATCGCCAGGTTCTTATCCAGCGATTCCGATTCCTGTCCGAACGACTCGCGCAGGGTTTTTTCCGTTATCGCCTTGTCAAGCCCCAGCAGCGCGGCCAGCACCCCCAGGGCCGCGATATTTTCAAACTTCACCGCGCCGAAATCATTATACGGAACCGGCAAGCACATCTCGGCCGGCGCGCCGCTGGCCGCATCCGCCAGGACCAAGCCATGCGGGCTCAACCGGTCGCGGTGAAGGATCGCGGTTTCCTTGTTAAGCGCAACCAGGATGTCTATTGATTCGCGCGGCGCCTGAACCCGGCCGGAACCGGCGCGGACGCTGAAGGTGTTATGGCCGCCCCGGATACGCGACATATATTCCTGGGTCACCACGATATTGAATCCGCTGCGGACAATGCTTTTTGAGAGGAGTTCACCGAGGGTGATGAGTCCCTGCCCCGCTTCCCCGCCAATGCAAATATTGATATCATTTCTGACAATCATGGTTTTAATAAAGTATCACAAGATGCAAGGCCTGACGCCATCAGGAATACCATTAATTCGCGCGACGAAATCCCTTAAGACAGGATCGCGCGATCTCAGGAATTACGCACCCGTGCCTAAGGGCTTCCCTGGTGGTAATTTGGCGCTGTTTTGGAAACGATATTAGCAGTTAAGGGTGGTAATCCCTGTTCACAAATCAAAGGAGGAACATCCATGAAGCATGGCAAACAAGGCGAAAAGAAAAAGGTCCGGTTTGAAATTACGGCCGATGCAGGCGCAAAAGCATGCGTAGCCGGCTCATTCAACAACTGGACACCCTTGGAATTGAAGAATAACAGGCGGGGAAAGTTCAGCAAAATCCTCGCATTGCCGAACGGCCGGCACGAGTACAAATTCATCGTCAACGGCACCTGGATTCACGATGCCGGTAATCCATTGATGACCGTAAACGATCTCGGGTCCTTAAACAGCATAATCGAGGTATAACCGCCATGCACCAAATGACCCAGCAGAACCTGATCAATGCTTTCGGCGGGGAGAGCCAGGCGCACATGCGTTACCTTCATTTCGCCGGCCAGGCCGCGAAGGAAAAACTAGCCAACATTGCCAGGCTTTTCCGGGCGATTGCGCACGCTGAATTTGTCCACGCCGGCGACCATTACCGCGAGCTGAAACATTTGGACGACGGCTTTGTCGCCAATTCGATGGCCGCCTTCGGGCCGGGCGACACTAAAAAAAACCTGAGGCTGGCCATTGCCGGGGAAACATTTGAGATAGAGGAGATGTATCCGGTTTACATGGAGACCGCCAGGTTCCAGGGCGAGCAAGGCGCCGAACGAACCTTTTCGTGGGCTTACAATACCGAGAAAACCCATAAAAATCTTTTTGAAAAAGCGCAAAAATCGGCGGAAGCGGGACAGGACATGGCGCTTTGCGCCGTGCAGGTCTGCGAGATTTGCGGCTATACCGTCGAGGGCGATGCGCCGGATATTTGCCCGCTCTGCAAGGCGAAAAAGGAGATGTTCCTGCGTTTTGCCTAGCCCGCATATATATTTTTTGCAAAAATTGGCGGAGAATCACCGGGACCCCGGTCAAAGTGGTTACTCACTTTCCGGGGTCCCTGTCGTGACTTCCTGGAATGACCAGCTGTTAACCAGTCATACGGATAAAAATCGCTAATTACAGTGCGTTTTTCCCGTGAGATATGCGGCCTTGCCTGCCTATCCCACTGCGGCTATTTTGTTTTCTCAGGCGCTTTTTCGACTTCACGACCCGCTTTCTGCCAGCCTTCAATGCCTTCAGGATACTCAATCAGGTTAACGTATCCCGATTTTATCAGTTTCTCAGCCAGCTTATGGCTGGCCGGACAATCCAGGTTAGCGCAATATGTCACGATCAAGGCGGACTTATCCGGAAGCAAAGCCTTGATTGCATCATCGCTTGAATCGGCATTCAGCGATTTGGCGCCCGGAATGCGTTTGCCGTCGTCATACTTTCCGCTGCGCGCGTCGAGAATGATCATCGGGGCCTTGGCGGCGATCAGGGCCGCCAGCGCGGCCGTGTTAATTTTTGCTTCCTGTATTTTACCGCCCTCCTTTTCTTTCTTGGAGCCGAAGCCGCAAAACCCGCAACCCGCGTAGACCAACGACCCCGCCATTATGATGGCCATTATTAACGCCGCCTGTTTTATTTTCATCTTCCCCTCCTCCTTTCTTTCCGCCAATGAGCGACAATCGCTCATTATTATTTTCTCCGTCATATTTTCAGGACGATTTTACCGGCGACGTGGCCGGTCTCGCTTAATTCGTGCGCCCGCGCGGCTTCCGCCAGGGGAAAAACGGCGCAGATTGATGTCCGCAAGGCGCCTTTTTCAATCATCTTGGCGAGCGCGGCCAATTGGCCGGCATTTGGCGACACGAAGACATAATATGCCTTGACCCCCTGCCCTTTTAATTTGTCAATCCCCGCGGCATCGATCAATGAAACAATCCGGCCGCCTTTTACGAGAATTTCCGCGCTGCGCAAAAGAACCTCCCCG
>CAYYWX010000033.1:0-41368 GCA_964475405.1 uncultured Verrucomicrobiota bacterium | reverse complement strand
GCCGATCGTCACCTGGTGCTCCTGCATGGCTTCCAGGAGTGCCGATTGAACTTTGGCCGGCGCGCGGTTGATTTCGTCGGCCAGCAGAAGGTTTGTGAAGACCGGCCCTTTCTTTGCCGAAAAAGTCCCTGATTTAAGATCGTAAACCAGGGTCCCGATCAGGTCGGCCGGCAGCAGGTCGGGCGTGAAACTGATCCGTTGAAATTGAAGCCCGAGTGTCCTGGCCAGCGTCTTGACGGCCGTGGTCTTGGCCAGGCCCGGGACGCCTTCCAGCAGGATATGGCCGCCGGTCACCAGCGCAACGAGCATGCGGTCAAGGACTTTTTCCTGGCCGACCAGCACTTTCATCACTTCCTGGCGAAGCAAATCCAGCATGGCGGTCTGTTCGTGGATCCGGTCGGTGGTCTTGGTTATTTCGGCATGGTCCATGGTTATTCTCCTCTATTTTTTTAGTAATTCCGGCGTTCAGGCCGCAGGCGGAAGACTGTCAGTACTTGTGAACGGGCGCGCGTTTTCGGCCGCTTTCCGGCTACGGATTCTTGACTTCCGACTCCTGGCCCTTGGCTGACGGTTTCGGAGCGGTATCTTCTTTCTTTGGCGGCTCCGGTTTTTTGATCAAATCTGCGCGGTTGAACAGGATAGGTTCGGCGCGGTAGGATTTTATGATATAAATCCAGGGAGCGAAGGAACTGTTCAGCGCGGCTGCCTGCCCGGAGATGTTTTTCTTTTCCGGGGCTTTTTCCGCTTCCTTCCCGGCGGCATCCTCCTTTGGCTTGTCGGATGGCGGCTGATCGGCCGCAGGCGCATTGGTCACGGAAATAGTGACATAACGGTCAAAGGTGTCGTTGGTGAGCGTGTTGCCGAGTTGCAGGGTGTAAATCAGCCCGTCTTTGGTCGTAGCCTTGAAAATAACCGGGCGGTCAAGGCCGGTTTCCTTCAGGGTCAGGGCGGGATCGGCAATGTCATCAAAGCCCAGCCGGTTCAAGGAATTGGCCATCTGGTTAATTTTCGTGTTTTCCATTGTCCCTTCTTCCGGCCGCAAATCGGCGAGGGTGAAGGAGCCGCCTTCCCGGGCGGCCGGTGCGGCAGCCAGAGGCACGGACGCGGCCGGCGCTTCGGCGACCAGCTTGATCGGCGCGCGGTCCGGCCCGGAAACCGATATTTCTTTGATGTCGGACGAAGGCGCGTCGATGAAATTATCCGCGAGCCATGTCTTGGCGCCCTCCGTCATGCGCTCAAGTGACTTGGCGACAAGATATACCTTGCCGTCAACGGATTTAACATACTGGCCGTCGGCAAAACCGCCCATCCCCATCATGTTTTCGGATGAAGGCGCCGCCGGTTGCCGCATGAATCCCTTGCCGACCAGGAGCGATGCCAGGAAGCCGTCCTTTTCGTCGCGCAGTTCCAGCAATGTGCCCGCGCCGGCCTGCTTGTTTGTGCCGGCGGCGGACGCGAGCAGGAGGTTGAAGGCGCCGAGCTGGGAAGGGTCCACGTTCACCGTCTGGCCGACTTTCAATTCGCTTAAGGCGCGGATGGTATCGGCCACCTTGTCAAAATTGGCGGGATAATTGAACCGGCTGGCGACCACCCATTTGTCGTTTGATTTGGCGATCGTGGCGACTCCGTCCCTGGAGGTGATGATAATTTTGCCGACGCGGTTGACCGGCAGGTTTGCCAGGACCTTGGAGCCGATTGTGGCCGGCGATGAAAACAGTTTTTTATTCTGGACCGAATGATAAGCCAGGGCGCCGAATAAAACCGCCAGCGCGACAAGCATCATGATGGTTTTGATTTTCATGTTTTCCTTTCTCTGAAATTTAGACCTGTCATTCCCGCGAAAGCGGGAAGCCAGAATTGTTTTACTTTGATCCTGGATTCCCGACTCGTGCTTCGTAGCGAAGGCTTACTTCGCAGAGTAGCATCAAGTCGGGAATGACGTTTGCGCCTTTTTACGTTTTTTCGTAATACGGACTCCTGATTTCTTATTTGCTTTTTGTCCTGGACCGGCGGTGCCAGGCAAAGAGCAGCCCGGCTCCGGCCACGAGGACGGGCACCAGTAGGATATTAATGACTTTGATTTTCACGCCCAGCTGTTCTATCCCTTCGCGCAGGTTTTTGCGCACCTGTTTCAGGTCGCGCTGGGTCTTGATTTGTTCCTGCCGGAAGCTGGCGATTTCCTGCTCCTGTTCAGGGCTTAAGATGAATTTCTGGTTCTTGTCCTTCTGGCTCTGGAGGGCTTCCAGCCTTTCGCGGGTGGTATCCAGCTGCTTCTGCAGCTCGCGTTCCTTCACCATCCATTTTTCCTGGGCCTGGCGCTGGAGCGCCAGCACCCGGTCAAAGGGGCGGCCAAAACGCCCGCGCGAGCGGATTTTTGACAGGTCGGCGCTGCCGGCCAGGTTGTCAACCATGTTGGCGAAAAAGTTGATGTTGTCATTGATCGGCATGCGCGCGCCGAACATGTTCATCTCCTGCACGGTGAAGGCGTCGTAGAGCAGGTCCACATCGGCGACAAGAATAACAGTGGTCGGCTTTTCGCTCTCCTTCAAGGCGGGGGCGTCCGGTTTCTTTGCTTCATCCGGTTTGTCTTTGTCTTTTGCCCCCTCGGGTTCCGGCGCCGATTTTGGCGCGCCTTCCGGGAAAGCGGTCTTGAAGCGGCCCTGCAGGCGCACGGCGAGATTCAGCCGTTTCAGGCCTGCTTTGAAATCGCGGCGGATTATCTCGGAACCGAGCTGGGCTATCATCGGATTGATCAACTGCGACTGGGCGGAGGAGATCAGGATCGGCGAGAGGGTGAGACCCTCGGCGCATGTTCCGCCGAAGGCCCCGGCGCCGGGCAGGATCAGGGATTCGAGCGAGGCGGTGACAACATCCTTGCTGTCGATATTTTCCGGCCGCAGGCTGAGGAAGACCGGGCTGTCGTCAATGGCATTGTCGTTCCGGCGCACGCGGGTGGCGGCCTCAATGTCGGCCACGACCTTGTCGGGTTCGTATTTAATGCCCCAGGTGTCGGTCAGTTTGTTCAGGTCCGAATAAGGCTTTGAGCGGTCGGGGGGCAATCCCGTCGTGTTCATGGCCTCGCTCATGCACAGCGGGTCAACGAAGGCCAGGAGGCGTCCGCCCCGCATGACGAACTGGTCAATGGCGTAAAGGGCCTTGTCGGAAAGGCTCTTTGGGTGGACGACGATCAGGACATTGATGTCCGGATCAATTTGATCCCACCCGCCGGGGATCGTGCGCACGTCGTAATCCTTGTTCAAGTCCTGGAAGGCCGCCCAGGGCGGCTGGCTTTTCGGCGGCGGCTGGCCGGGCATCGCGTAGGGGAAAGCGCGCATACCCATGACCGGCAGACCGCTCATTATGCCGATCACCGGCTTTTTCGGGTTGGCGACGCGCGTGATCATGCGGGATATGTTGTATTCCAGCAATTCTTCCGAGTTCGGGGTGATAAAGGGGATGGCTTCGAATAAATCGCCCTTCACCGCCACGAGACCGCAATAAATGGCGGGTTCGTCGAGCCCGATGGCCTGGCCGCTCAGCCCGTAGCGTTCCGCCCATTCCTCGGCGTCCGAGTCGGGCTTGGGATCATAAAATTCAACGATAATCTTGCCGCTTGAGGCCAGGGCGTATTCCTTCAACAGGTCTTCCACCTGCCGTGAGAATATTTTAAGAGGCGCGAGCGCTTCGCTCGCGCTGCTGGTGAAGAAGAATTTAATCGTGACCGGCGCATCCAGCTTCTTAAGGACGTTGCGGGTTCCCTCCGAAAGCGTGAATATTTTGTCCTCCGTCATGTCTTTCCGGAAATGGAAATTGCCCAGGATGACGTTGGCCGCGATCAGGATGGCAAGCAGGGCGAGCAAAGCCAGGGCCCCGCCGCTGAATTTCAAGGTCGTTTTTAATCCGGTAGAGTTCATCAATCTCCTTTGTTTGTCTATTTGGTAATTTTTCAAATTGTCATGTTCATCGTTCCGGGTTCGCGGTTCAGTGTTATTAAACCTTGAACTCTGAACTGTGAACCTTGAACATCAATAATCACGCCGATTTTCTGTTTTTAAGGACGACATGTGTTCCGAAAAGCATGAAGGCGATCACGCTCAGAAAATAAATGATGTCCCGGCTGTCGAGGATGCCCTTTTGCGACGCTTCGTAATGCGGCATGAACCCGAAAGACGCCACGCCGTTCACCATCCAATCCGGCGCCCATTTGACCAGCAGGTCGGTCACCGGCGGCCAGCCGGCCAGCAGGAGGAACAGGCAGATCATGAGCGCGAGGACGAAGCTGATGACCTGGTTGCGGGTGCAGGCCGAGGTCAGCGAGCCGACCGAGAGGTAAGTGCCGGCCAGCAGGAAGCTGCCGATATAACCGCCGAGAATGGCGCCCTTGTCCGGGTTGCCGAGGTAGGCCACGGTCAGGATGATCGGGAAGGTCAGCGCGATAATCAGGCCGATGAAGAACCAAGCCGCCAGGAATTTGCCGAGGATCGCCTCGGTCATCGTCACCGGGAGCGTCAGGAGCGTCTCGATCGTGCCGGAGCGCCGCTCTTCCGCCCAGAGGCGCATGGCGGCCGCGGGCACGAGGATCAGGAAAAGCCACGGATGCCAGATAAAGAACGGCCGCAAATCGGCCTGGCCGATTTCGTAAAAACGCGAGACAAAAAACGTCAGGAACCCGATCAGGACTAAAAACACGACCATGAAAACATAGGCGACCGGCGATTCAAAATAAGCCATCAGCTCGCGCTTGGCGATGGCTTTTGTGTTGCGGATAAAGTCCATTTTTCAATCCTCCATTTGCTGATTGTGATTTTAGATTCCAAAAATTATTTTTTACGTCTTCAGCGTCCTCCCGTCAATTCCCGGAAGACATCGTCCAGTTTGCCTTCCAGCGTGCGCAAGCCAGTGATCGGCCAGTCGGGATTGGACCTTGCCAGGTCGGTCATTTCCTGGAAAAGCCGCCCGGCGTCCCGCGGGCAAATTGTCACCGTGTTGTCGTCGGTATTTGTCTCCCCGGCCGAGGAGAGCTTCTTGATTTTTGCCAGGATGTCCTGGTTGAGCGCCCTGAAAGAAACCTCAACGGCGCCATGCAGGCGGCTCTTGGCCTTTAACTCCGCCGGCGAGCCGTTGGCGATGAGCTCGCCGTTGCAGATGATTATTGCCCGGGTGCAGACCGCGTCCACCTCTTCGAGAATATGGGTGGAAATGACGACCGTTTTCCGCGCGGCCATCTCGCGAATCATGGTGCGCACGAGGTGTTTTTGGTTCGGATCAAGCCCGTCGGTGGGCTCGTCCATGATTAATACCGGCGGGTCATGCAGGAGGGCCTGGGCGAAGCAGACCCGCTGGCGGTATCCCTTGGAAAGCGTGCCGATGGCCTGGTGCCTGACCTTGTTCAACCGGCAGGTTTCAATGGTTTCGTCAACTCTTTTGTTCCTGGCGGAACCGGAGAATCCGCGGATTTCGCCGATAAAGCCGAGGTAGCTCCAGACGGTCATTTCGCCGTAAACCGGCGCGTTTTCCGGCAGGTAACCGATTTGCTTCTTGGCCTCGCGCGGGGATTGGCCGATGTCGTGGCCGTTGATCACGGCCGTGCCGGAGGTCGGCGGCAGGAAACCGGTGATCATCCGCATGGTGGTTGTTTTCCCGGCCCCGTTCGGACCGAGAAAGCCGAGCACTTCTCCCTTGTCGGCCTCAAAGGAAACGCCGCGGACCGCGGTCAACGGTCCGAACGATTTATGAAGATTTTTTACTGCCAGCATTTTTTATTCTCCTGTTTTTTTCCGGTTCATCGTTCATGGTTCCGGGTTCAAGGTTACCAATCTTAAACGATGAACGGTGAACCATTAACGGTTAAGCAACTTACATAATCGTCACCTTGCGGGCAAGTGAATTGCTTGCCGGTTTCTTCGGGACCGTGATTTTTAATATTCCATCGCGGTAAATGGCCTGGGCCGACTCGCCGGCAATGTCGTTTGGCAGCATGATGCGCGTGTTGAAATGTCCGGAGCGGGCAGTCCGGGAACCGCTTTCCTCCCGCTGTTGCTCGGCGGCGGCTTCCACGGCGAGAATCCGCCCGTTCAGGCTGACATTGATATTGGTTTGTACAAAGCCGGGCATGGAAATGGCGACGATATAATTAGTGCCGTCTTCTTCCATGTTCATGGATGCAATTTCACCGACGTCGCGCCAATCCTGTTCAATAAGGTTCAGGGCGTTGTTGTGGCGGCTGGCGTGCGCCATCTGGAAAATATGCGCGATTTCAGATTGAAGACGCCGGATGTTGTCCTCGGGCTGGCTCGCGGTTTGCAGTGAAGACGCCGTGCTTTGCATGGCGGCAAACGGATTTTGCCGGTCTTGCGAGTCCCGGCTGCCGACATTCTGCGGGGCGAAAGGTGAGTTCCGGGTCATTTCGTAAAACAGGCGGTTGATCTGGTTTTGCATCTTTTCCAGGTCTTCGGCCGTTTCCTGGAGGATGATGTCCTCCTTTTCCGTCTTTTGCGCGGCCGGGGAGCGGAATGCCCTGGAAACCGAGGCGGTCCAGCCTTGCCAGCGCGGGTTGTCGCGCAGGATAACAACGCCCTCAATCAGCGCTATCGCGGCCAGCAGGAAAATTGCCGCGGTAAATAATATTTTCTGGCGGCCTTGCATTTTATTGCGCCTTCGTTTGCCCTTAATTTGTTTTTGAAAAATGAACGCCAATCAATATGAGCATTACCCGTGCCAGTTTTGGCTGGGGCGCAATTTGCTGGAAAAATCGGCGGTTTTGCGGTGTTTTTTGCCGCGCCGGAATCGTCGCATGTCATCCCGTTGCCCGGCCGGACAAAATGTCCGGAACATTCTGTCCGGTTTGCCATCCAATTTCGGATGAGAATTCCAAAACTATGAGCAGCAAAGGGGCGTTCCGAAAAACCTAGCAAGTAGCTTCGAGAATGAATCGAGCTCTTTGTGCTGACTATGACGAAAATATAACACATTTTCCATAAAAAATTAGCGGAAACCCGTGCGATAGTATCCAGGTTGTGAGGCGCATCATCTTGCCAATAAAGGGGATGGTAAGGCAAGGCAGGGAGGTTCAGATTTGCATTTTTATCTTGATCATCGTTTAGAATCGCGCCATCATGCAGACAAGAGCGTGGTCATTGTATTGCTTCCGCTGGCCGGGGAGACAGTCCAATAACCCAGCAAATGTAAACTTGTCAGATTAAATAGTTCGGCCAGAGAGAAATGACGACACTGCAACAAGAGGCGGAGACATTGGTCGAGACGCTTTGGCGAGTCATCGCCGCGCTTGATGGATATGATGTGGATGACAGACGCACATATGCCAAGGAGTTGTCCACCCGTCTGCGTCCGCTTGTCGCGGACCTCGAAAAGGCTGTGCGTTGCGAGAAATCGCGAAGCCATGCGGAAGGCATCCTGTCCGACATTGCGCCCATCATGGACGTGGTGAACGGGGCGGCGACCAAAGGAGACATGGACATCTTTGCTGACGACACATTGAACCGGTATTGGGACTTGAACACGATCTTCAGGGAAAGCCGATTTCGGGGGCAGGAACTTTAAGAACGGAGCCGAACAACACCTCGGACCGTACGGCGTCCCGCTGCGCGGTCCGCCACCGGTCAAGGTGAACGTTCGGTTTAGAAGATGAAATGGCAACGCTCAATAACGAAATCGCTCCTTATACTCGCCTTGGTAGTTGCTGTAATCGCGTTCTATATTCCGGTCTGCCGTGATTGGGCTTTTATCTGCGAGAACACCGGTTCCCAAAAGGGCTATCGTCAATGGACTTTTGGTCCTAAGACCGGTCTTTGGTACAAGAAATCCCTGTTGGAGGAATGCATCCAATCCCAAGCCCCTGACGCTCTCGTCCATCGCTGGACGAGTTATGCCGGAACCGGAAAGAACGTGTTGGGGATACCAGTGCTCTTTGGGCACGGGCGTCCCGGTGCAGTGTTGTGGATTAACCCCGACATACTTAGCCGTTGGATAAAACATAATGATCCCGCTACGATACGGCAACTTTACGACTTACTGGTCAGCGATGATCAAGCCGCGATAAAGAAGAGATTGATGGAAATTAAAGAAGAAGTCATAAAATATTAAAGTGAAAGAAACCTAACAAGCAAATCCACGGTATGGCGTGCCGCCGCCCGTGATTTGTAACGTTGGGCACACAGGTAAGGACGACGGAGACGAATGGGAATTGGACGTAGAGATTTTCTGAAGTTCGCTGGCATGGCGCTTGTCGGCATCGTCGTTGACCCTCTTCGCGCAATCGCGGTCAACGGGAACTACTATATCAACATGCGGCTGGGCCTTGGGTTCGAGAAGCCGGACGGGTGGCGGTTTGAGTCTTTCAAGGACTTCGCTGCTCTGCTCAAAGGCCAGGTTGTTGAAGGGATTGCCCCAGTGGACGAAGAAACATTCCGGAAAGACCAGGCATCCACTTTGGTTGCCATGATCTCAAAGTACGACGACAAGCACCCACGGTTCAGCCCGGGGATCACCGTGTACAAGAACGAAGAGGACAGGGCGGCGTTCGAATCACTTGATGAGTTGATTGAGTCCGCCCTCGTCGGATTTTCATCCCTGCTGAAGGATTTCACGGTCGTGTCGCGCCCCGAACCGCTTCAGCTGTCGAATTGCCAGTGCATGAGGATGAAATCGCGGTGGATGTTTCAACACGAGCGCATCCCTTCTACGGTCATTGAGGATGAAATGCTTGTCATTGACCAAGATCCGGTGCTGTATACCATTCACCTGTACGATGCGCCGAGCATCGGAGAGGACGCGCAGGTGGAGTTTCAGGAGTTCAGCAGGAGTCTCAGAATCGCATAGGAGCCCAACACGCCCTTGCTCGGTACGTCGCTGCCGCGCCGTCCGAGAAGGGAACGTTGGCATCTGAAAGATGAAGCGAATTGCATGCGCGGCTCTTGCAGTTCCACGCGCCGGGGGCGAGTCTTCCTCAGAACGGCAGGTTGAAGTCCTTGATCTTGCGCTGGATGGTGCGGGTTGAAATGTCCAACTCGCTGGCGGCCAGGGTGCGGCTGCCCTTGTTTCGTTGAAGGGCGCTGAGGATTGCCTCTCTTTCCATTTCCGCCAGTGAGCGTTTAATCGGCATTGAATCCGCCGGAGGGGAATTCAGGTCATGGGATGACAGTCTGATGTCGGCCGGGGTCAATTTCGGCGAGGAGGCGAGAATGACGGCGGATTCAATAATATTGCGCAGCTCGCGCACGTTGCCCGGCCAGGGATGCTTTTCAAGCGCGGCGTAAAAATCGGGATCAACCGCCTCGATATGTTTCCCGTTTTCCTTGCACGAGCGGGTGATGAAATATTCGGCCAGCGGCCGGATATCATCCGGCCGTTCGCGCAGGGGGGGGATATGGATGGTTATGACCTTCAGCCGGTAAAGCAAGTCATGCCGGAATTTTTTTTCCGCCACCAATTCGTCCAGATCGCGATTGGAAGCCGCGATTATTCTCACATCCAAGGCGATTGGTTTTGAGCCGCCGACGCGCATTATTTCTTTTTCCTCCAGGACCCGCAGGAGGCGGGATTGCACGTGCGCCGATGCAAGCCCGATTTCATCCAGGAAGAGCGTGCCGTTGTGCGCGCGCTCAAAGGCGCCCGTGTGCGTCTGGGTGGCGCCGGTAAACGCGCCTTTTTCGTGGCCGAATAGCTCGCTTTCCAGGAGGTTTTCGGCAAAAGCGCCGCAATTGACCGCGATAAAATTGCCTTCCGGGTTTTTGCCCTGGGCATGCAGCGCGCGCGCCACAAGTTCCTTGCCGGTCCCGCTTTCTCCCAGAATCAGGACGCTGGCGCTGGTCGGCGCCACGGTTTGCGCCTGCTTTAAGACCGAAAGCATCTCCTTTGATTTGGCGACAATGGGGCGCGCGAACAGTTCCTGCTTTAACGATGCCACCTGGCAGCGCAAGCGGCGCGCCTCGATCGCATGGGCGATTTTGGCCTGGAGATCGGTCAGGTCCAGGGGTTTAAGGATGTAATCGTAAGCCCCGGCCTTGAGCGCCTCCACCGCCGCCGAGATTGTGCCGTAGGCCGTCATGAGCAAAACCGCCATGTCCGGGTCCGTTTTCCGGATTTGCCGCAGGACCTGGACGCCGTCAATATCCGGCAGTTTGATGTCCGACAATACCGCGTCAAACGTTTGTTGGCCGAACATCCCGACGCCTTTTTGTCCGCAATCGGCGGCAACGACCTCATACCCGGATTCAATCAAAGCCTCGCTTACCGAGCGGCGCCCGTCCGGGTCGTCCTCAATCAGCAGTATCCTTGGTTTTTGATCGGGTTCATTCATGGGTTTAATGACCATAATTTTTTATGCCGAAACCAGTGGAATCCTGATGATAAAACAGGCGCCCTTGCCGGCCGGCGGCGTTTCAACCGTTATGACGCCGTCGCAGTTTTCAATGGCGGTCTTGGCGAGGGCCAGGCCGATGCCGGTCCCGCCCGGCCGGTTGGAATAAAAAAGGCCGAATATTTTTTTCCTTTCCGGATGAGGCACGCCCGGCCCTTCGTCCAGTATTTTGATCAGCGCGTGATTCTTTTCCATCCGGGTCTCAATCATCACCCGGCCAGTCTGGGGGGAAAACTGCTCGGCGTTCGTCATGATGTTCAAAAGCGCCCTTTTAAACTGGGCCGGGAATCCCGATACCCGCAGGCGCTCTTCCGACAGGTCGGCGGTCAAATTGACGCCCGCCTTTTCAAAGCGCATTTTCAGCAATTCAACGCAGTCCAAAACGCAGGTATTGACCTCAAATGTTTCGCGCCCGTTTCCCTCCGGCCTGGCCAGGGTCAGGAATTCGGCCAGCAGGCCGTCAATCCGGTCGATTGTTTTCACAATCCGCCGGGAAAGTTCGGCGAGGCGTTCCGGCGAACATTTGCTGCCCTTTTCCGTTTCGGCCTGGAGAAGCTGGGCGTCCAGGCGCATGGCCGACAATGGATTGCGGAAATCGTGCAGGATGCTCCCGGCGACCGCGCCGGCAAAAGCCAGGTGCTCGTCAAGCCGGCTGCGTTTCTGCCAGACCATTTCGCGGTGAACGATGCCGATGATCGCCGCCAGGCAGATCAGGAAGGCGGTTGCGATGGTGGAAAGCGAGATGTAATACATCCTGTTCAGGGCCGCGGTTGAATCGGCGCCCTGCCGCTCGATGACCGTCTTGTTCAAGGCCAATTCCAGGGCGCGTTTGCGGCCGTCAGGCCCGGTTTGGAGGGTGGAAAAGGTGATGACCGGCACGACGTTTGTGCCGACGACAAGTTTTTTGCGGCCGATGGCCATCGGTCCCCGTCGCGACTTTTCGGTTTCGCCGGTCACTGCCCCGGCTTTTTCGCCGCGAATCTGCCTTTGATACAAAACCACACCGTCCTCGCTGATGGACACGTATTGAACCCCGTCCTCCATTTTTTGCAGCCAGTCAACCGCCCGGTTGAAATTTACCGCGTCCTCCTTTTCATTCTGGGCTTGCTGGAAAAACGGCTGGTCGGCCAGCCATTGCGAGATATATGCGCCATGGTCAATGACGGACTTTGCCGCCGATGAGCGCGAGGCCTTTTCATAAAGCGCGGCGAGCGAGCGCAGGTAAAACAAGGCGCCGGAGGCGATCAGGATTATCAATGCGGCCGCGATGAGCGACAGCGGCCAATGCCGGTGAACGCGTTTGGTTTGTGCTTGTCTGATTGGCGTCTCCATCGTCCGGATAAGATACAAAAATACCGGTAATTTTCAAACAAAAACGGCTTGCAAGTTGAATAAGGTAATAATATAAATGATGCGTTTGTAACGCGAACGGGTGAAACATAGGCGGTTTTTTACTGCGGAGATCAGGAATGCATATTGTCGTGTGTATAAAGCAGGTGCCCGATACGGCGGACGTTAAAATCGATCCGAAGACCAACACCCTCATCCGCGAAGGGGTGGCTTCCATCATCAATCCCTTTGACATGTACGCCATCGAGGAAAGCGTCCGTTTGAAGGAAAAAAAAGGCGGCAAGGTGACGGTCCTGACGATGGGCCCTCCCCAGGCCGAGAACGCCCTGCGCGAGGCAATCGCCATGGGCGCCGACCAGGCCGTCCTTCTTTCGGACCGGGCGTTTGCCGGCAGCGATACCTGGGCCACAAGTTACACCTTGTCCATGGCGTTGAGGAAACTTTCGCCCTTTTCGCTGATTATCTGCGGCAAGCAGGCCTCCGACGGCGATACCGCCCAGGTCGGTCCCGGCATGGCCGCCCATCTGGACCTCCCGCAAATCACCTATGTCCGCAAAATAGTTGAAATGGGCGATGATTATGTCGTCGCCGAACGCCTGATGGAAGACGGTTGTGAGGATGTCCATTCCCCGCTGCCGTGCCTGCTGACGGTTGTCAAGGAAATCAACGAGCCCCGCATCCCGTCGCTGAAGGGAAAACTGGCCGCGAAAAAAGCGCAAATCACGGTCTGGAAAAGCGCTGACCTGGGCTGCGAGGCGGCCAGCCTCGGCCTTGACGGATCGCCCACCAAGGTCGTGAAAATTTTCAGTCCCCCGCCGCGCGCCGGAGGGGAAATTTTAAAGGGCGAGCTGGAAGAGATCGTTCCCAGGCTGGCGGCCAAGTTGAAAGACGCGGTGATCGCGGCGGCCGCAGGATAGGGCGGCGGAGAGCGCCCGGGTTTCGCCGAGGCGAGCAGAGCGTATGGAAATGCGGACGCTGTTCACTGGATACCAATTACAAGAGAAGGATAACCGATGACTCAAGAACCGATCGTTGTCATAGCCGAAAAATGCGTTGGATGCAAGTTGTGCATCAAGGCCTGTCCTTTCGGCGCCATTGAGGTCAAGGACAAGCTGGCGATCATCGACCTGGCCAAGTGCAACCTGTGCGGCGCCTGCGTGGATGTATGTAAATTCAAGGCGATTGAATTGCGCAAGAAGGCGGCGCCGGCAAAGGATTTGAGCGCTTATAAGGACGTCTGGATTTTCGCCGAACAACGGGACGGAAAAATCCAGTCCATCACGTATGAACTGCTGGGGGAGGGGCGCAAATTGGCCGACCAGCTGGGCATGCGCCTGGCCGCGGTTTTGCTTGGGAGCCGGGTGCAGGAAAGAACGGCGGAACTTATCAGCCGCGGGGCCGACATTGTTTACGTGGCCGACCAGCCGGAATTGGAATATTTCCAGGACGAGCCCTATGCCGCCGCGCTTATTGAGCTGATCCGCCGGCACAAGCCCTGCATCATGCTCTGCGGCGCCACGACCATCGGGCGCAGCCTGGTTTCGCGCGTGGCGGTCACGGTCAAGGCCGGCCTCACGGCCGATTGCACGGGCCTCGCCATCGATCCGGAAACAAAGAATCTCCTGCAGACCCGCCCGGCGTTCGGCGGCAATATCATGGCGACGATCATCACCCCCAATCACCGGCCGCAGATGGCCACCGTCCGGCACAAGGTGATGAAGGAAGCCCTGGTTGACGCCGGCCGTTCCGGCCAGACGGTCGCGGAGAAGATTGCGGCCGAAGTTTTAAAATGCCGGACCAAGCGCCTGAAATTCATTCCGGAAGTCGAGACCACGATGAACATCGCCGAGGCCAATATAATCGTGTCCGGCGGCCGAGGACTGCAGGCGCCGGAAAATTTCTCCCTTGTCCGCGAACTGGCCGCGGTCCTGGGGGCGGGGGTCGGCTCGTCGCGCGCCGCGGTTGACGCTGGCTGGATTCCTTATTCCCACCAGGTCGGTCAGACCGGCAAGACGGTCTGCCCCAAAATTTATTTTGCCTGCGGCATCAGCGGGCAGATCCAGCATCTGGCCGGCATGTCTTCCTCGGACATCATTGTCGCCATCAACAAGGACCCGGAAGCGCCGATCTTCAAGTATGCCACCTACGGCATCGTCGGCGACTTGTTCAAGGTTCTGCCGGCGCTGACCGCTGAGTTCAAGAAGGCGTTGAAGAAATAAGAACGTCTCTCGTGAAGCGCAATGTCTGTCATTCCCGTGACTTGTCCGCCATAGCCCTGTAGTATGCGCTTCGCTTAACTGCAGGGCGACGGCGGAAAACGGGAATCCAAATTCGGGGGTCTGTAAAAAACATTGCGAACTGGATTCCCACTTGCGTGGGAATGACAGAAGGGGAAAATTGGCAAGGACCCTAACCGCTATGCGCTATTTTCTGTGACGCTTCACGAACTGCCCTTCGCGAACGACGCTTCTTTCGCCAGCCAATCAATCCATTCAGCGATGCCGCTCCCGGCCGTGGCGGACACCTTGAAGATTGGGGCGCGCGGATTGATCTTGCGGATAAATCCAAGGCATTTCTTCAAGTTAAAAGGGACGTGGGGCAGGAGATCGATTTTTGAGATCACGATTGCCCGCGCTTCGCGGAAAATGACCGGATACTTCAGCGGCTTATCCTCCCCCTCGGTGACGCTAAGCACCACCACCTTGGCGTGTTCGCCGATGTCAAACTCGGCCGGGCAGACCAGGTTGCCGACATTTTCAACCACCACCAGGTCCAGGCGCCGGAGCGGGAAATCGCGCAGGGCATGGTGCACCATCTTGGCCTCCAGGTGGCATCCGCCGCCCGTCAACAATTGGCTGACCTTGCAGCCGAGCCGGGCGAGGCGTTCGGCGTCGTTTTTGGTTTCCAAATCGCCTTCCAGGACGGCGAAGGCAAATTGGCGCGAAAGTTTTTTAACGGTCTGTTCCAGCAGGGCGGTTTTGCCGGCCCCGGGCGAGCCGATCAGGTTGAGCATGACAACGTTTTCTTTTGCCAGCAAGGCGCGGGTTTTGTCGGCCCACTTATCGTTGGCGCCCATCAGATTCCGGTAGACTTTAATGTTCAGATTGGCCATGGCTGTCCTGTCTTAATGCTGTCCAGATATTGTCGTTATTAGCACACCAAAACAAGGAGGAAAGTAAAAAAAGCCCCTGACTTTTTAGGGCAGGGGCTTTTTTTACAAAAACCGAATCTGAAGTGGTTATTACTACTGAATGATCACATTCACTGAATCAACAAAAATTGGCCCATCTACATTCAGAATCCCATCCATCGGATAATCAACGGCAAAATAGAACGTGTATGATCCAGTTCCTAGACCAGCTATGTTCAACACTTCCGTGGCTGGCAGATTGAATAAACCGCCTTGGTAAACCGGACGCCAGGCGCCCTCCTGTGTCCAGCCTACAACGCTATCCTTATAGTACCAGGACGATCCAGCATTAACAACTACCCACCAGTCAACAGGCACGCCCGCATAAGACCCTGCATCCATTGCCACGGTGACGGACACGACTGCGGGATAATTGACGGTGACAGTGCCCACTGCGCCATTGGCTTTGATTGTTGGTTCCGGCAGCGCGTTATTCCATAGCGCGGTCGGGCGACCGCCAAACGTCGCGCCCCAGCCCGTGGTGCCATTTATGTAATAGATGATCGCATTTGCGGCATTGGCGAACTCATTGGAAGTAACGCTGGGGGCATTACCCCGGAAATAGGCGCCGGCCAGGTTGGTGCAGGAAGAGAATGCCCCGTCCCCGATGCTTGTGACACCGTTGCCGACCGTGATGCTGAGCAGACGGTTACAGCCCGTGAACGCCTGGGACTCGATGTTGGTGACGCTGTTGGGGATCGTGATGCTGGTCAGGCTGCTGCAGGAAGCGAATGTCCAGTACGCGATGTTGGCGACGCTGTTGGGGATCGTGACGCTGGTCAGGCTGCTGCAGTTTTCAAACGCGTAGTACCCGATGCTGGTGACGCTGTTGGGGATCGTGATGCTGGCCAGGCTGCTGCAGTAAAGGAACGCATTCTTCCCGATGCTGGTGACGCTGTTGGGGATCGTGACGCTGGTCAGGCTGGTGCACCAGCCGAAACCACCTAGACCATTGGCGGGCCAGGGAGCGAACGCATCGCCCCCGATGTTGGTGACGCTGTTGGGGACCGTGTAGCTTCCGGCTTTGCCCCCCGGGCATTGGACGAGCGTGGTCTGGCCTTTGTTGAACAAGACTCCGTCCGAACTACTATAGGAGGCATTGAGCGCATCCACCGTGATGGCCATCAGGCCGGTGCATCTAAGGAACGCCCTGTCCCCGATGTTGGTGACGCTGCCGGGGATCGTGATGCTGGTCAGGCCGGTGCATTCATAGAACGCCGAGGCCCCGATGCCGGCAAGGCCACCGGGAAGCGTAACACCGGTCAAGCTGGTACAGTACGAGAACGCATCGTCCCCGATGCTGGTGACGCTGTCGGGGATTGTGACGCCGGCCAGGCTGGTGCAGCCCCAGAATGCCATGTCCCCGACGCTGGCGACGCTGTTGCCTATTGTGACGCTGGTCAGTTTGGCGCAGTTCATGAACGCCTCTTCCCCGATGCTGGTGACGCCGGCGGGGATTGTGTAGGCCCCGGCTTTGCCCGCCGGACATTGAACGAGCGTGGTCTGGCTCTTGTTGAACAAGACCCCGGCCAAGTCGCTATAGGAGGAGCTAAGTGCCGCCACCGTGATTGTGGTCAGGTTGGTGCAGTAATTGAAGACCCTGAACCCGATGCTGGTGACGCCTTTGCCGATCGAGACGTCGGACAGGCTGGTGCATTCGCTGAACGCATATTCCTCGATGTAGATGACGCTGGCGGGGATCGTGACGCCGGTCAGGGTGGCGCTGGCAGAGAACGCATAGCGCCCGATGCCGACGACGGTTCTGCCATCTAAGATGTCCGGGATGGCAACCGCACCGCCAAGTCCGGTGTATTCGGTGATTTTGACCGATCCATCGCCATTTACCTCGTAAGTATAATCGCCGGAAGTTTCGGCTTTCAGTGTTGCTGCGGTTGCCAAGAAGAAAAACACGGGCAACAGCCACGCCTTGCCGATTCGCGCCATCATTGATTTTTTCATTTCATCGTTCTCCTAATTTGATTCTCAGCATAATGGCAAAAAGCTTTGTAAAGTCAAGTGTTTCCGCAACCCCTTAACCTTGAACCGTGAACGGTGAACTTTGAAATCTCAGCCATGCGCGGATTCCACCTCGATGCTTTCAAGGCAAATATCCTTGCCGCCGATGACCTCCAGGTCAACCCCGCCGCATTTCCGGCAGACAAAACATATGTCGCGCGTCGTGCCGGTCCAGCCACACTTGTTGCATTTCAGTTTAATCGGCACGGTCTTGATCAGCAGGGAGGATCCTTCCGCCTGGGTTCCCTTGGTCAGGATTTTATAGGCAAACTTCAAGCTTGCGGGAACTATCCGGTGGTATTGTCCGGCCGCGACGCGCGCCTTGATAAGCCGGATTTTTTTGCCCTTGACCCTTCCCAGTTCCTGGAGGACGGCGGTGACCAGTGTCTGGCATATTGAAAATTCATGCATGGCGCCAAGAAATACAGAACGAAGAATATGGAATGCAGAATGTATTCGCTGAGCGATTCTTCATTCATCATTCTGCATTCTGACTTTCCGACTAGATCGGATCAATCAGGTCAAGGACGTCTTTGGGCGCCTTTTCCTCGCTGACAGGCTGCTTTTCCTCGGAGGGCGCCGGTTGCGTTTCGGATTCCGGCGCAGGAGCCCTTCTTTGAGAGGACTGACGAGGCTGGCGGTCACGGTCACGGTCGCCGCGGTCACGATCGCCGCGATCACGGTCACCGCGGTCACGGTCGCCGCGGTCACGGTCGCGGTCATGGTCAAAGCCGCCTTCCATGCCCCGTTTGAAGGTTGAGAGGCGCATGCATTGCACGCCGTCTTTTATCGCATCCCGTTCAATCTGCCGGTCATCGGTCACGACCACGATCTCCTTGCGGGCCGGCCCGGAACGCGCCAGGCGGCTGATTTTCTGGGCAAGGGACTTTTCGTCATTTGCGTAATAGACCGTCACGTCCTTGAACGAGTCGCCGTCCCCGGCTTCGCGCAAAGGGCGGCCGATAAAAACGGCGATCATCTCAATGCCTTCCCGCTGGGCGAAGTAAGCGATATTTTTCAGAACGAAGAAATTATCGCGCGGGCTTGGCATGCCGTTGGCTTCCCGGTATCGCTTTTCAATAAAGCCGGTCGTGTCAACGATGCAAACCTGTTTTGAATCAATCAGTTCCCGGGAACGGGAACCAAAAATACGACTCAGTAGACTCATTTTACCACCAATCCTTTCATTGCCATGCAAAGATAATCTTATCGCCTGGTTTCTTCAAGCTTGAACCTTAATAAATATTGGACCTGGAAAAATACGCCCGGAAGGCAAGGGAACGTTTTTATTCCCCATGCCGATTTTAAGACGGGGTTTGGTACCTCATTTGCGTAAGTGGGTGCCAATTGAATCCTCTGGCGACGATCATTAGTTGGGGTCGGGCCCTTCTTCGCCGAGGACAGGCTAGGCGGGCGGATTGTAGCGCGCCACGGTGTGGCGCGAGATTATGCTTATTTTTAGGATTGCCGCACGCCGTGCGGCACTACAACAAAATCGATCCTTCGATGGCTGAGAGGGCAGGATCTGTCATAAATTATTTGTGTCAGTGACCTTTTTCTGGCAT
The DNA here is from genome assembly GCA_964475405.1 of uncultured Verrucomicrobiota bacterium. GTDB lineage: Bacteria > Verrucomicrobiota > Kiritimatiellia > JAAZAB01 > JAAZAB01 > JAQUQV01. The sequence goes on along the minus strand of CAYYWX010000033.1, from coordinate 22,869 downwards.
CATGCCCTGGTGTCGTGGGATTTAAATCAACACTCCGCAAAAAAGGAACATTGGAATGTATCATAAGATTCTGGCGGCAATCCTGAAGGAGCTGAGCGCCGGGCGGGCGCTGGCGAACATCGCGAAGATTCACTCCCGGGACCGGTTTTTTTCATTTGCGCACATGGGGCGCACGGCCCGTTACGTTGAGCGCGCCCTGGAGGCCGCCGGTTGCCGGAATGTTGAAATCATTACGGGTCCGGCCGACGGCCGGACGCCGATCGGGGATTATATCTGCAACACGGGCTGGGACGCCGAGGACGCGATTCTCGACCTAATTCATCCCGGCGGCCGGCGCGAGCGCGTCGCCGATTACCGGAAGATTCCCCAGAACCTGGTCATGTACAGCGCCGCGACGCCGGCCGGGGGCATCCGCACGGAAATGGTCGTGATGGATGACGCCATCCGCGCCAATAAGGACGTCGGAAATGGCGCGGCCGGCAAATTGATCCTGACGCGTTTGTCCCGGAACAAGGTCAAGCCGTTCGCGGTCCGGCACAAGGCGCTGGGCATTGTTTCCTCCGAGGTATGGAACCCGGATATCCCGGACGCTGTCTTCTGGACCAACCAGTGGAGCGACGTGGCCGGGGTCTGGGGTTACACGGCCGCCGACACGCCGCTGGTCGGTTTCAATATTTCACCGCGCCGGGGCGAAGAGCTCGTCGCCCTGGCCACCCGGGGCCGCAATCGCCTGCCGGTTTTTGTAAGGGTGAAGACCCGCTTCCATTCGCGGGCGTTTCCGGCGGCTGTGACGGGAACGATCCCCGGTAAAAATCCGGACGCCCCCGAGATTATCTTTGTCGGCCATTTGTATGAGCCGGGCGCCGCGGACAACGCCGGCTCCTGCGGCATGTTCATTGAACAGGCGCGCACCCTGAACCGGCTGATCCGTTCCGGGCGCCTGCCCCGGCCGCGCCGGACCATTCGTTTCCTGATGGGATTTGAGAGGCTCGCGACCATATCCTACCTGGAAAAGTATCCGCGCGCCGCGCGGAAAATCGAGGCCTGCCTGGAAATGGACAGCATGGGCGACGACCATATCAAGTGTAAAACTCCGTTGGGGGTCAAGTTGAGCCCGCAGACCAATCCGCATTACCTGGACAGCCTGGTCATGGAACTGCTTGACAACGTCATGCTTTCCCGGCGAACCTGGTTTCATAACTGGCATAAGATTCCGGGGTATCAGCATTGGAACTATAACGAAACCGGTTTGTTTGAAACTTCTGACTCCAGTCTGGCAACCCAGCATTCCGGCGGCGGCGCGGTCATGATCGGCCACGCGAATTATTTCTGGCATACCAGTCTGGACACGATGGACATGCTGAGCGCCTCCAACCTCCATTTGCAGGGCAGCATGACGGCCGCCGCGGCCTGCTTCATCGCTTCGGCCGGCGCGCCGGAAGCCGCTTACCTGGCGCAGTTGGCCGCCTCGCACGCCAGGCGTGAATTGTCCGTTCGCTCCCGGAAGGAAATGAATCAACTGCTTCAACGGCGTAAATTATCCGGGGAGTTTTGCCGGGAGCGGGCCGAATACCTGGCTTATCTGCGCGACCGGCTCAAGGCTTCCGTGGCCTCGGTCAGGCGCTTGGTCCCGGCGGTTCCGCGGCGACTGGCGGATATGATCAAACGGCTGCAGCGCGAGTTGGAGCGTGATTTTGAACAGGAGCTCGGGAAAATATCCGATCTGGCCGGCCCGGTTTTCCCGCGCAAGTTTGACGGCGAGCGCGCGCCGCTGTGGAAAAGTTTGCGAAAGGATTACGGCCGGCTTGCCGCCATTGTTCCGGTCTGGAAAATTTCCACCAGCCCGTTGGATCTGGCGCGGATACCGGACCTTGAGCTGCGCCGGCAAGTTTCGCAGTCAACCCGGGCGATGTGCCGGTGGATTGACGGCCGCCGGACATTGCTGGAGGTGTTGTATTTATCGGTCCAGGAACGGCGCGGGTACCTGGGCGATTTTCAGCCGGAATCCTGCCCGGCGTTATTGCGGCAGTTGCGCATCCTTGCCGAATACGGCTATCTGGAACTATGATCGTTGTGTTTATGTTTCCAACCATTGGTTTATTTAGCAATGCCTTGGCTGGTTAAAACATCAGGGGAATCTGCATGAAAATTAATTGGATAAGAATAAATGCGATAATTTTGGCAAGCGCCCTGGTGATTGCGACATTAATCGGCGGAAACTTTCCCGTCATGGCTGAAGAAACGAATCCGAAGAAGGGCAATGACAAGGCGCCCTTGGGTTCAACGGATTATTATCCTTCCCCGGAATGTCCGGTCGGCTGGCGCGGGGACGGCTCAGGAAAATACCCGGCGGCCAATCCGCCGCTTCACTGGGGTCGGGTGGCAAAGTCGGTGAAAGAACTGCGTTCCCAGGCGACCAAGCCCAAGGAAGGCGAGACCGGCAAGCCCATTGACGGCACCATCCGCGAATGGCTGATCCTGGGGCCGGTGCCGCTTTCGGCCGGCGCGCCGACGAAAGACGATGAAGGTAAAATGGAGCCCAATGAAGGTGATAAGATGGGCGGCCTGGCTTGGAAGAAAATATCCTCGGAAAGCCAGACGCTCAGTTTTCGCGATTTGCTCGGCGTGGAAAAAGAGACCCAGGCCGTGGCCTATGCCTGCGCCTACGTTTATTCCGAGACCAACCGGACTTTCATGATGCACGTCATGAGTTCGGGGTATCGTTTGCTGGTCAACGGCGTTCCCCCGAAAGTTGACCAGGTGCCTCCATCGATCGGGGCGGTCATCAACCTGGAAAAGGGCTGGAATCGGTTTCTTTTCCGCGTTCAATGCGCGAAGCTCGACGGATACGCTTCGGGCCCGGAGCCGAAATGGTTTCTGAGGATCATCTTCTACGGCGTGAGCGGTAAAAAACTCGGCGTGGACAGTACCGAGTGCGAGAGTGAAAACATCGCCTGGAGCACCGGCCTTTCGGGCGGGCTTTCGGCGCCGATCGTCGTCGGGGACAAAATCTTCGTCATGGCGGAACTAAGGAGGCTTTACTGCCTTAACAAGAGCGACGGCAAGTTGCTCTGGATACGGACCCTTACCCTCAACGACGTTGCCACGGAAGAGGAGAAGAAAGCCAATCCCGAGATTTTCCAGAAGCTCGCGCCGCTCGCCGCGAAGCTCGCGGAACTTGACCGGTCGCTCGCCGGCGGAAGCACGTTCCTTGAAAATAATATTTATAGCTTGATGGCGAAAGTTGACGGCAAGAAATACGCTCTCTTTCCCAAAAATGCCCCGGCCGGGGGCATGTCCGGGCCGACGGTGACGAGCGACGGGCGAAACGTTTACGTGGCGTCCCTTCCTTACCTGGTTGCCTGCTTTGACCTGGACGGCAACCGGCAATGGATCAGGAAACACGAGATGGTCCCGCCATATAACGGGCGCGAAAGCCACGGCATGTATAGTTCCCCGCTTCTGCTGGACGGCAAGCTGATTGTCTATTCCGACCGGATATTTGCCCTGGATGCCGCGACCGGCAAGCTCCTCTGGCAGAAGCCAGCGGAAAATGATCCCAACGAGAAAGATAATTTTGAGGGCGAAGGAGGTTGCTACTCGCCCCTCGGCTTGACAATGGGGAATGAAAAACTGCTCGTGACAGCCCCGAACATCTACCGGGTGCGGGACGGGAAACTGCTCTCCTTCTTTAAATTGACCAACTTCGCGGGCTGCATCGCGACCCCGGTGATCGGCGACGGGAAAATTTTCAGGATCTGGACGACCCAGGCCGGCATGTCCGGAATAACGATGGTGGAAACAATCCGTCTCCCGGCCTCGCCCGATGAACCGTTCAAGGCCGAGTTTGTGAAAGGCATCCGGGTTGACGCCAACCGGTTCCCGCGTTGGTATTGCGGTTGGTATACGGCCTCGCCCATTTATTATGAAGGCTTGGTCTACTGCCTGAGCGAAGATGGCGTGCTCAGTGTCGTGGATCCCCAGAAGCAGGAAGTCGTCTATCAGAAAATGCTGGACCTGGATCTGGAAATGACCCAGGGCGGCATGGTTCGGGGAGGCGCCTGTTCAAGTCTCGCCCTGGCCGGAAAATACATTTACGTTTCCGGGAACCACGGGGCCTGCGTTGTGATTGAGCCGGGACGTGAATTCCGCCAGGTGGCGCGCAACCGGGTTGAAAACGGCGTGTACCCGGACGTGTCCGCGAGTTGTCCGGTCTTTGAGGGCAAACGCCTTTATTTCCGGACGGCCGGTGCCCTCTACTGTATCGAGGAGAAATGAAATTAACTTATTCTTGCGGGCGAACATGCGGCATGATCGAGTGAAAACACGCGCTATTATAGGCTGGAAAATATTTACGTATTTTGATTAATTCTGTCCGTCGTCGTTTTACCGGGCGGCCGCCTTGCCCAGCAAGGTCTGCGCCTGGCCGCGCCAGGCCGTGACGCGCTCAATCAGCGCCGGATCATCGGCGCCCTTCTGGGCGCTGCCGATATTGATTAACTCCGCCAGCAATTTCTTGGCCGACTCAACCGTTTCTGCCGGAGTTTTCGCATTATTGGCCAGCGCCTGCAGGGCGGCGGCGTAACGGTAGTCGTCTATGCCTTCGCGGATCAGTTCCCAGCGCGCGGAGGTGGCCAGGGAGCCGTCCATGCGCGGGGGGGCCATGGAATAATCGTCTTCGCGCGCGTCCAGGCCGTAATAGAGGTCAACATGCGAGCCGGTGTAGCTGAAAGATGTGCAGGCGTCGCACTTCCTTTCCTGGGTGGCGTTCCATTCGTCGGCGCCGAACGCTATGCGCGCCGAGCCGATGTTGCTGCGGACGAGCAGCTTGCCGGCTTTCTTCGCCGCCATGAAATCCTCGGTCTTGCAGAAGGCTTTCAGGTGTTGGACGTCAAGCGTCTTGAGGAGCTCATAACTTTGCGGGCTCCCGACGTGGTAGGCGATTCCCATCCAGATATCGGGCGAGACGGCATGGACCGCGTTGTTTGCCGCGGTCAGCGCCTCCAGCGTGTCCGGCTCGCCGGGTTCATCGCCGTAGCAGAAGTAAGGGTGCGGCCAGTTCTGGGCCTTGTAGAAATCGGTCAATGCCTTGTGCCAGCCTTCAATGAACTTGTCCTGCGGCAAACCGCGGATGCTGGAGCCGGGGGTGGACAACTCTTTCAGCGTGCAGCCTGGTTCGCAACTCACCGCCGCCTCCTTGAAGCCGATCTTCTTGCGCAGGGCCAGGTCGCCGTTGACCTTGTCCACATTCGCGACCGTGGCCTTTTTGCCGTCCCATTTGATATTGACCTTAAGTTCATCAATATAGTTTATGCCGTGATCGCGCAAGTCCTGGTAGGTGCGCTCGGTCTGGCGCGGGTAGTCCGCCGCTATTTCCGGATAGTAAGGCAACGGCAGGACGCAGACGCCATAGAGCGTGAAAAGGTGATCGGCCTGCGGCAGCGTGAAAGGCAGCACCTTGACCTTTAATGGAATCTCGCGTTTGCCGCCCTTCTCGGAACTGACTGTGACAAGCGCGTTGTAGTCGCCGGGGGCCGCCGCCTCGGGGACGCGGACGATGATCCAGAATCGCCGCGCCATGGTGTTGTTGCAGCGCAGTGTGTCGGCCTCAGCCTGGTTGAAGAGCGATAATTGGCGCTCGGCCACGTTGTAGAGTCCGGAGATATGGCCTTGGTAACGGGCGAAACGGTAACGGCCTACGCGGACCGCCACGTTCTCCGCCGGAATCTCGCCGGCCGGGCCCTTGAGGGCCGATACGTTTACCGTGACCTTGCCCAGCTCGGCGGCCGGGCGCAGGCCGAAGACGCCTGGCTCCACTTCGCCCCGGGCGGCGGCGATGGACAGTTCGGTCAAAGCCTCCGTGTCCTTTGGAGAGTAGTCGTAAGGCATGGGCGCGGTGGGTACAAGCTTGAAGAGCGCGAACCCGTTCTTGGCGGCTTCCTCGCCAAGCGCTTTTTCAAACTTGGGGGGCTCGGGCGGCTTGGAAACGTTTTTCCAGCTCTGGGCCCAGTTGGAGCGCCGCAATTCCTTCACATAGGCGATGAACTTTGTCCCGGCCTCGGCCTGTTCGGACGGGTAAATGATTATGGCGGAGAGGGTGTTGCCGTAGGTGTCGGCGGACTTGAAATCCAGGTTCAACTGACCGTCCTTCACCTCCACGTCAAAGGCATGCCAGGGCTGCCGGGTTTCCACGTATTTTTCAAAAGGATCGTCGCCCGGAAAATCTTCGGCGTCCTGGTTGCGGAAGTAGCGTTTCTTGAACTCGTTGCCGTCCATGCTTTCGTCAATGACAGTGGCGCCCTCGGCCGTAACGGTGCGCCTGTGGTAGTTCTGCATGAATTCCCAGTAACCTGGGTCCTCAATCTGGAGATGAACGCGGTATTTGCCGTTCGGCAGGTCCACGGCCAGCGCGGCGTCGGTGCAGGAGATCCATGAACGGAAAAGGAGGTCTGGATGCAGCCGGTCATCCATGCGGCCGAACCCGGTTTTTGTCCAGCCCCAGCCTTTTTCCTTTGAATAAAGGTCCTTTTCGGTAAGGGTCGTAAAACCGGTGAAGCCGGGCATCCCGGATTTAGCCACCTTGAATGCCTTAAGACCGGGCACCTCTACCTTGGATGTCTGGAGTTTCTCCAGGCGCACATAGTCTATGAAATAAGGTCCTTCGGCGGTGGTGATGTTAAGCGCGCGGATTTTCTTGGGATCCAGGTCGCCGGGGATGTCGTGCCGCAGAACCTCGCCGCGCCATATGTCCGATACTGAAAATTCAACCGTGTTCTGGCCGGGGGCCAGGGCGGTGTAGCGGTTATGCCAGGACCAGTAGCCGCGGTTCTGGGTATCGCGGAGTTGGATCGTCATGCGAATGGGTTTGTCGGTGGGGTTGAATACATCCATCTTGAAGACGTCGTAACCCGACCAGTCGCCTGGCAGGCCGGTGGAATCGTTGGCGTTGAACCAGAGGCCGCCTTTCGCAATCTTGGCGGCCTTTGCGCCGTGCGTGGCGTGTTCTTCAACAACCGCGGCGTCGCTCTGCTGGAACGGCTTTATAGATCCGTTTTCAAAGTCGGCGATTATCAGCGGCTCCGCGGCCATGGCCGGAACCGTGGCAAGGTTCAGCGCCAGACCGGTTGCCAGGATTGATATTTTCGTTTTTCCCCAGTTGATCTTCATTGCTTAATCTCCGGTGATTTTGAGTGACTTCTGTTACGACTTAATCAGTGAAGCACCCCGCGGCAAGCCGCGGGGCATCTTCGCGGAACCCTGCGAAGCCAAGGACACCATTCATCCCTGTGGCAGCCTCCTACGCCATAGTAGCTCTGGCTACGAAGGCTGGACTGGCGAAGAAGGATGATTTTTTGAATGTTATTGTTGTTTTTCGGCGTGTCAATATTATTTATCCGGCACTCGGGTGAATTTCATTGACGCGAAGACAAAGGAATATTATTTTTTCGTAGACATGGGCGCCTTTGAAAATATCCGGAGCGGCACTATCTATGGTTGCCGTTGAAAATAACAGGAGAACAGTGAAGGTCAAAACAAACGTGATGAAGATAATGACTTTTGCCGCCGGACTTGTGCTGGCGGTCTTAATGTTCGGCGTTCCGGCAACAGCCTGGGCAAAAGATGCGTCTATGGGGTCTCCGGACTTCCGTCCGTCCGCCGAGCATCCCGTCGGCTGGCGCGGGGACGGCTCGGGGCACTTCCCCGGCGCCACCCCGCCCTTGAACTGGAGTTACAAGGACGGCAAGGGAAGCAACATCATCTGGCAACTTGCAGTACCTTTTCCTTCGCCAAGTTCCGTCATTGTTGCGGGTGAAAAACTGTTTGTCACCGGCAACCCGTATTATTTGTTTTGCCTGGACAAGCGCACCGGCAAAACATTATGGGTGCGGACGGTGAGTCCGTATGACGCCGCGACCAAGGAAGACCGCGCGGCGAACAAGGATGCCTTTGAAAAAATGGACAAGCTGGCGCTCGCGCGCGACGAGCTCCTGGCGCAAATGCCGGCCCCGGGAACCAACGGGATCGGGAAACTGGCGCAGGGAATACAGAAAAACAGCGAGGAGATTCAAAAGTTACTTCGCGAAACTGACAGGACAAAATACAAAAGCACGGGCATGGGCGAGTGGAGCGATGGCGGGTACATGGCCAGCACGCCCGCTACTGACGGCAAGCGGGTCTATGCCTGGAACGCCCTGGGAGTGACAGCCTGTTTTGATCTTGACGGCAAACGAAAGTGGATCCGTTTTGACCAGCTCGCGCCGCGGGAGCATGGCCACTACGCCTCGCCGCTTCTGGCCGGTGGCCTGGTAATAATCCACCTCGGCCAGCAGTACCTGGCGTTGGACAAAAAAACCGGAGCAGCGACCTGGAGGGCGGATTGGATGCCGATCCAGGGATCATCGGGTCCCTGGTCCATGGCTTCCCCGGTCAGCACGGTGATCGGTGGTGAAAAAATGATGGTCACCAGCGACGGCGGACTGATCCGTGTTGCTGACGGCAAGCAGTTGGCCGCGGGCTGTTATTATGACCGGTCTTCATCGCCGGTCACGGGAGGCGGATTCGTTTTCTGTTTGCAGCAGAACGCCAGGACAGTGCGGTATTATAAGTTTCCGGAAAAGATTGACGCTTTGTTCAAGCCGGTAGTCAAGGGGGGCAGTCTCCACCTCGATGACGCATACATTTTCGTATCTTCGCCTCTTTATCATGAGGGATTGCTTTATGTCATGATTGAAAAGCCGGTTTTGTACGCCATTGATGTCGTCGCGGAAAAAATAGTCTATCGTAAAGATCTTGATTTCGGCGAAGATCAAAAACGCGCCGACCGGCCGTACGGCTGCGGCATCAGCGCTTCGCCGGCCCTGGCTGGAGGAAAAATATTTATCACGGGCAATTTCGGCACGACGCTGGTCATAGAGCCGGGGCGGGAATACAGGGAAGTCAGCCGCAACACGATTGACCAGCGTTTTGATTACAACTACAAGACCAACATGCTGGAGGGGACGGTAAGCAACCCGTTCTTTGACGGGAGTAAAATATTCTACCGGGCGCAGAAGTATCTTTACTGCATCGGGGAACCTGGGGAAAAATAGTGGAGACGATTAGCACAAAATGATAATCTCCGGCATTATGAGGCGGAGAACATGCATGGCGGCGTTTCTATTGGTTAATTTGCTCCAGCCCGCCCCGGCGGTTGGGCGACCAGCGGGACCGGGCAGGGGACGAACGGGAGTTGGACTACGTCTGAATGGCGCTAAGTTAAAGCGTGTTTTCATGTCCCAAACGGCGGCGGAGGCCCGCCGCCCTCCAAAAAACAAGTATTTTCCGCCTGGAGGGCGGGCGGCCACGACCGTCGCGAGTTTATCTTAGCGCCAGTTGGACTACGTCTTATCCTTATGATATGGATCTCAGACAGCGTGTCCGGTATGGTTCGTTGACATGGGCGCCCATGAGCACATCCGGGCGGTACTATTTGCGGCATTCGCTGAAAATCAATTTGACGGAAACGGCAAGGAATAAGATTACTGAAAAGAGGAGGTTCACATGGTCAGAAGCAGAAGTTTGATTATTTTCTTGATGACGATTATCTCCGCGGGTTTGTTTCCGTTTACTTCGGCCGGAGGATATGAATTGCCAAAGCCGGCGCCCATGCCGACCTTGGCGCCGACTGTTCCCGAGGGTGAGTCGCAATTTTACGCCCTGGAACGGGCGCTGATTCCCGGTTGGCGCATCTGGTCAATGGGATGCAAGGGCGACATGTGGGTCTACGGCACCTCCCAGTCGGTCGGCGACGGGGCGGGGATGATTGTTTATGTCCCGGCCGGGGGAGAAGTCAACGCCATGTGCGCTTATGATACCTCGGTAAGGGCCGACCCTAAAATTCCCAGCAGGACCAATACCACCGGGCTTTGTCTCTGGTTCAAGGGGGACGGCTCCGATGCCACGGCGATCATTGCCACGGATTATGCCGGCGCCGGTCCACAGTTCAAGATTCCGATGAAGAATACCGAGTGGCACAAGGTTTTCATTCCCTGGGAAAAGTGGGGGATCCCCGCGGGAGGGTTCTGGTTTATCAATTTCCGGATGGAACGCAGCGACAAAACCAGGCCCAACTGGTATATCGTTGACCGGATACACCTTTACAAGGAAGAAAAAACAGAGGAGATCAAGCCCACGCCGGACAACGATCCGCCGGGCTTGATCCCGGCGAAGGCTTTTATTTCCGGGCAGGAGAGCATCAAGAAAACCCTGGCCAAGCTTAAACGCAAGAAACCCGTAAAAATTGTTGTTGCCGGCGATTCCATCGCCGCCGGCGCGCAATTGTGGTATGCCGGTGACAAGGCCGACAAGCGCATTTACTGGCATGTCCTGGGAGAACGGCTCGGTGAATTCTACGGCTACACGAACATTGCGTATATCACGCGCTCGCTTGATGCCCAGAAGCAGTGGAAGGAGACTCCGCCGGCGCGTCCGGCCGCGGATTTGAACTTCGTGGGAATCGTGCAGGGGGGAATGTGCGCCGATTTTGGATTTGCCAACATTGACCAGATACTGGCCGAAAAACCGGACCTGGTGATCTGGGAATATGGCGCCAACGACGCCACTTTCGGAGCGCCGGCAAAGTACGCCGCGGGCACATCCAATGCCGTGGTCAGGCTGAAAGCCGAAGGCGTTGAGGTAATTCTGCACACCGTCACTCCCACGCCCGGAGTCATACCGGTCAACTGGATGGCGAACAAGAGCCATTCGGAACGGGTGGCGGACGTTAACAAGGAAACCCGCCGCATTGCCGCGGAACAGAAGGTTGCCCTGGCCGACATGGAAGGGGCGTTTATCTGCCGGGGGATGGTGTTTGTCGGCTCGCTTTACGCGGACGGAGTGCATCTTAATCATCTCGGCCACGAAATGGTGGCCGATGTCCTGGACGCGCTTTTGACCGACCGCGATGTCCGTGTCTGGACGCGTGGGCCGGCGGCGGACAAGGCCAAAGCCGGGAAAAAATAAGAGTTGTTGAGTGCAGGAATAAAGGAATGAAACGCTTGTGTTTTATGGATGGTGTAATTTTTTCAAAGCCGGCGTCACTATTTTAAAAAAATAACCCATGGCTTGCAGGCCGTCCAGAATCATTTTTCCGCTGTTGACCTTTGGCGCAAGCCTGGTCCTGGTGATTCTGGTTCTTGAAGTCTGCTTGCGCATTTTCGCGCCGCAGGATCTGATCCGGGCCATGGCAATCCGGCTTGATCCTGAACTCATCTATACACTGACGCCCAGTCATGAAGCCTTTCTCAAAGGCACCGACACGCGCAAGTTTCACCTGAAAACCAACACCCTCGGCCTGCGTGATCGTGAAATACTGTTTAACAAAGCGCCCGGTGTCTATCGTATTCTCCTGCTGGGCGACTCAACCAGCATGGGAGAGGGCGTTGAAATCGACGATATCTACTTGAAGAGGCTTGAACGGTTGCTGAACCGGGAGTCCCGCCATGTCGAAACCATCAACGCGGCCATCCGCGGTTATGGCAACGACCAGTCATTTTTGTTATACCGGCGATTGGGCAAAAGGTTTACCCCCGATCTGGTTATCCTTGCTTTTTTCACGCAAAACGATTTTGATGACAACTGGAACGGACAACTTTTCAAAGTCGAACAAGGGAAGCTTATTCAACAGCGGCCCACGCCGGAAAGTTCCAGGAAATTTAAATACTACCAGACCCAGGCCCGGGCCCAGAACTTGCCCGTTTATTCTTTTGCCATGGCGCACTCCCATCTGGCCAACTGGTTGCGGATCCAGCTGGCCCTTCTGATTACCGACCGGATTTATAATGATCCGGCCGCGGCTTATCCAGCCGCCAGCGCTCCCCGTGAAGAAGATCCGCGCCACCGGTTGACTCTTGCCATTTTAAAGGCCTGGAACGAGGAAGTGCAGCAAAGCGGCGCCAGTTCTCTCCTGTTGATCATTCCTTTCCGCAAAGATGTGCGCCAGTACCGACAAAGACTACCGGCGGAGACCGATCGAACGGATCTGGCCATCGAACGCTTTTGCAGCACCGAGCGCGTTCCCTGCCTGAACCTTACGCCGGCATTGATTCAGCGGGTCGACGATTTTGATACGCTCTGGCTGGATGGCGGTCACCTGAGCCCGGAAGGCCATGCCTGGGTGGCACAGGAGCTGGCGCGCTATATCACCGCGTCATTTTTAAAATAGGCGCCGTTTCCCGGTTGCCCGGTGAGCCGACGACACGCGGAATGCAAATTTGATATGCAAGCGAAGGTACCACAAAGAAGAGGGCCTGCCCTCCGTCGCCGGAGAGCTATGGAGGGCGAGCCCTCCGACTTGTCCCGCTTACGGCGGGATCGAACTTATATGAATTATGCTTAAAAGGAGGGTGGCGAGACCACGCCGAACGCGTGGCAGGGTCGGAACTTGTCCTGCTTACAGCGGGATCGAACTTATATGAATTATGCTTAAAAGGAGGGCCTGCCCCTTCGACGCCAGAGAGCTGTGGAGGGCGTGCCCTCCGGCGCCAGAGAGCTGTGGAGGGCGTGCCCTCCGTAGCTACGAACGTAGTGAGAGCGAAGGAGGGTGGCGAGAGTCGGAATCCCTGGCCGACGCTCGGGCAGGCGAACCGACCACGCGCGGATTTTCAAGAAAGCAAAAACTTTAGTTCTTTGCCGCCTTCAAGAGATTTAAAATATTGCTCACGTGCAATTGCTTCTTCACGGGTCTCAAAGAATTCGTTGTATATTAATTGCCATGGAATGCCAGTTTTTGTTGATCGTGTTTTTCCGGAATTATGTTGTTTGACACGCGCGTCGAGGTCTTTAGCATGACCTTTATATAAAAGTCCGGTTTTTACACTTTTCAAAACGTAAAAATAGAACATAAGAAAAGGTGGCGAGAGTCGGAATCGAACCGACCACACGCGGATTTTCAGTCCGCAAGTGCCGCTTTGTTTATAGTGGTTAAATAGTGATTGCTACCTTTATGTAGTTGACATCCCACCTCCGAACAACTATTTTTACGCCAGAACAAGAACGCAATAGCAGGAAGGGGCAAGCCGTGAGAAAACGAACTGGATACCTGATCCGCCGGGGCAAGGTGTTTTATGCGGCATGGAATGTGGCCGGCAAGAAGTTTATGCAGACAACTGGCAAGCGTGACCGCCGGGAAGCTGAGACGGAACTCCGCCGGATCATGGAGCCTTTCGTTGCTGGGGATGAAGTTGCAACCCTTCAGAATATCGCCGCTCGTATAGAAGGCCGCACGGCGGAAATGACCCGGCTTGAAGACGAACGCAATCCACCCTTGTCGTTTGACAGGGCGTGGGATGCCTATCTGTCCGCCACGGGTCGCCCGGATTCGGGAGAGCATACGCTGAGGGACTATGAAGGCTACTTTGATGCCTTTGCCGCGTGGATGAAGAAAATCCATCCGGACGCGACGACGCTGCGAGCCGTGACATTCGCAACCACCGGCGAGTATGCCGCGCACCTGACCGCTGAACGGGGACTGTCCAGCAATTCGTTCAATAAGCATGTCCGTTTCATGGAGCTGCTGTTTCGCGTCTTGAAGGAACCCGCCCGACTGACTGTGAATCCGTGGGAAGGGATCAAACGCAAGCGGGCAATCATGGAATCCCGCCGCGAACTGACAATCGATGAACTCAAAACCGTTTGCGCCGCCGCGACCGGGGAAATGCGTCTGCTGTTTGCTATCGGAATCTATACTGGTCTGCGGCTGGGGGATTGCACAACGCTTCGCTGGGGGGAAGTGGACTTGCGCCGTGGATTGATCCGTCGGATTCCGGGCAAGGTTGCCCGCCGCAATCCGCGCCCGGTCATTATTCCAATTCATGCCGTCTTGAATACAATTCTGAATGAAATACCGGTCAGAGAGAGAGGTCCGTATGTTCTACCCGAAACTGCCGCGCTGTATCTGCGAGACACGTCCGCAACGTCAAAACAAATTCACGACCTTTTTGAGGCCTGCCACGTGAAGACCCATCGGCCAGGAACAGGAAAAACTAGGACTACAGACGACAAGGGGAAAGTCATAATTATCGATTCGGGAAAGCGTGCCGTAGTAGAAGTTGGCTTCCACTCTCTCCGGCATACCTTCGTTTCAATGTGTCGGGAGGCCAATGCACCTTTGTCCGTGGTGGAATCTATTGTAGGGCATAGCAACCCGGCCATGACGCGGCACTATACGCATACTTCTGAACTGGCTGCCGCGTCTGCGGTGAATAGTCTGCCCCCAGTCATGGGGGACATGTCAGTGCTCGCATTGCCGCCCGCTAAGCTGATTGACGCTGCACCAATCCTCGCCCTGGCCGACAAGTTGAACGCAAAGAACTGGAAAACGATCCGTGACGAACTCCGCGCGTTGGCGAAGCCGAAATAAATCAATCACTTGTAGATTATCATTACCGGATTGTGCCGCCAAAATAGTAACCGCCCTCTTGCTTCAAACTGCACTTCAGTTTGGCGAGTCCTTTTTGTTTTTTCTTGCTCACCTCGCCAAATGAACAAGTATATTTCTTCGCACATTCTTTTACAGACATTCCAAGACACGCTATATCTAAAGCCATTTGAACATCTTGATCGTTTGGAAAGATGGATTTGATATGGTTTATTAAATCTGTATCAAGGGGCACTACTTCTAAATCATTTTGACTCAATGTATCACCTATTTTTAATTTCCCCATCTTTTCATCGTCTTTGTTGTAATCGCTTTTGCCATTATAAATTAGGACAGGTACCCGCGCATCAATATTTACAAAGTTATTATCAACACTTTTTTCTAATTTAAACAACCGTTCATACCAAATCAGCCAGCGTAACACTGCCTTATTAAATTTATTGAGGACATCCTTTGACGAAGGAGAGTGTGCAATATCCACAAGAAGCTGAACAAATGTTGGAGAGCCCAAGCAAAACGCCCATATCGGATGCAAGGCAAGAACAATGCCTCCGAACCTATTCTGAACTGCGTGGACAACTTTATTGTAGTAGTAAGAATCCTCGTCTAATTCTGACCGGATATCCACATGATTGATCACTGCTCCGGCATAATATGAATACATGTGCATCATCGCCGAATCG
Source organism: uncultured Verrucomicrobiota bacterium (assembly GCA_964475405.1). GTDB lineage: Bacteria > Verrucomicrobiota > Kiritimatiellia > JAAZAB01 > JAAZAB01 > JAQUQV01. The sequence continues at coordinate 7,770 of CAYYWX010000033.1, read as the reverse complement.
CACGCTCCCTGAAGCCAGTCCAACAACAAGCGTTCTTTTTCATCAGCCTTTTTCCGAATTCGCGACAGGTGGTCATTAATTGCACTATAGATTTTCTCCCGTTCGCCTCCAGTGGATATTATTTTGCGGACATGAGCGAAAATGTCTTGCTCGAAGTGGTCGTATTCCTGAGACAACTCGTCGTTTTTATATGTGTCGGGCTTAAGCAGCGACATGGCGGCATGTTCATAAAGCTGTTTATCTTTAAAATCTTCTTTGTCGTCCAACACTTGATTCAATGCCGTTTCCGGATAAACTTCATTTTGATCATTTTTCTCCATGGCAGTAGTAGTCTTGCCTGAAATATGCCTGCGAATAAGCACACTGTCCTGTTGGGGATAAGCAATTCCGATAAGGCCGAGAAGATGTGTGCGGAGTATGGGTTCTTGTTCTTGAGGTGGAATTAATTTTTGCCTGTCTGCTGATTCGACTCGCGCAGAATAGAAGTTCATAACATCCTGCCAGAAGTGCCTATAATTTTTATCGCGATCAAATCTTTTTATCCCGCCTTCCAACTCTTCCGTGTATTGAGCCATCTGCATCGGCAGCACATGCTTTAAAATCTTGCCGGATGTTGTACCGAAAGAAATCAGGGATACGCGCAACTTTAATTCAACGGAAGGCGCGGTAATAGTAATATTCTTCTTCACTGATGCTTCGACGTTGCCCGATGCAAGAGATAAGTTTGGCGCCACTGTCAGCATTTTAACTCCTTCCTTCAGCGTTAATCATTTTTAATTTTCTTGGAAATAATTACAAGCGCATGGCACTTCATTCAAGACAATAGTTTTATAAATATCAAGAATAAACCCGGACAGAATAAACCCGGATGTGCGGTTTATTTTTCAGCGTGATGGCACGCAACTGCTTTTATCCTGACCATCGCAATAAAGAAATATGAAAACGGAAAAAACAGAGGATGCGTGACCCTTCATTCAGAGGGAGGAATAAATATTCAGCAAACATACTCGGTGAATGTCAGGACAATCCATGAAGAAAAGCAAAAATAGATGGAAAAAGGCAGTAGTGCGTGCCCCTTCAGTCAAAGGACAGAATAATTATTCTGCGAAACATACTTGGTGAAAGTCAGGCAAGGATATGAAGAAAAATGGAGAAAAGAGGAAAAACCGAGGGATGCATGACCCTTCAGTTTGAAGGGCGGAATAATAATTCGGTGAAACAAACGAGAGGAGGTGATCAACATGGATGCAGACAATATCAAAATAGCTCGAATCAAAGCGCGAATCACGCAGTTGGATTTATCCAAGCTGCTCGGAATATCCGAGAACAAGCTTTCCAAGATCGAGACGGGGCGGATTACACCATCGCCAGAAGTCTTTCGGAAATTAGCGAAGCTTCTCAAGTTGGATGAAATAAACAGTGCAGTAAAAAACGCGGTAAAATAAATAGAAGGAGAAAAATATGAGCAAGAATGAAGCAGATGTCACGAACGAAAAACAAGTAGTGGAGGAGCAAGTGAAACTTTCTGAAATTGACGCCAAGATCAGAATAGGAGAGGAATATCTCAGCGAACACGATTCTGTAATGGCCGGCCTGATTGACAAGTATGGCCCCTGCGCGATATTCAAGGAACAGCACAATGCGTTTCATACAATAATCAGGACAATCATCTGCCAGCAAGTACAGAAAAGCGCCGAGCGAACATATCTGGGGCGGGTCGAGAAGCTGGTATCGTCCACGGTCTTTCGTCCGGAAGACTTTATTAAAATCACCCCTGAACAATTTTGGCCGGTGCACCTAACTGGAAGGAAGGTGTCCGCTATTCTCGATCTCGCCAAACGCATCACATCGGGGCAACTCGACTTTGCAAAGCTTGCGCACGAAAGCGACGAGGCAGTCATCAAGGCACTGACGGCCACCAAGGGCATAGGTATCCCCTTCAAAACTGGCCGAAGCCATGAACAGTGTCGCCCAGGCCGATGAACTCGATTATTCCGGCGAGATATTCACCAACTCTAAAAAAGTTGGTGCAATTTTACGACGGCTCAGGATTCATCGCGGTCAGCGAACAAGTGGTGGAAAGCGCTGGATCATAGAAAAGCAAATTCTTGACGATCTTGCCAAAAGCTATGGGATCATTCCAGACATCTCTGATTCCGTAGACAAAACCCGTGGTGACGAGTGCCGAGATGCCGAGCGTGCCGTTTGTGCCGAGCAAAAGGGTACCCCCTCCACGGAGAAAGTGATCGGCACTGATGAGGTTGTAGACGTGGGGATCAAGCCGAGTGCCGTTTGTGCCGAGTATGCCGTTAGTGCCGAGCAAAAGGTGACCCCCACCGTGGTATGCCCAGTCGGCACTGCAAACTCACTGGAGTGGTAATACTATGAAAACCAAATTCAAAAACCAGGATATTCCGTCACAAGTCTGGAAAAGTAGACATGGCATAATAGGAAACACCTTCTCCTACGACACAGAAACTACAAAAATAGAGCAACCGGATAAGATTCCAGACTTCATCATAGCGACCGCGTATAACGACTTGTGTGTGTATTTTATCCGCAAAGAAGACCTCAACCTCTTCTGGGAAGCGCATAAACACTGCCAGATTATCATGCATACGGCTGCCTTCGATATTGATGTGACAACCAAAGCGTGTTGCTTTGATTTTCATCCCATGCTTGAAAATGGTCAGATTATCGACATCAGCATATTGTATTGTTTGAACGGGTTGAAGAAGGAAGGCGCAGTCCCTCACAAGTATAGTTTGAAAAAGATAACAGAGCATCTTCTTGATGTTCAGCTGGACAAGGACGAGTCCATAAGATTGGATTTTGGTCGTTTCTTGAATAATGGGAAAGTACAGTATACTACTATTCCAGAGGATTATCTGCGATATGCCACCTTGGATGCCGTGGCCACTTACCTCTCCGGACAGATTCTGATTGAGGAGTGCCGTGATGATGCCGTGTTTACCCCCCACCTTTTGCTCGGCACGAACGGCATCTCGGCACTGGCGGAGGGTGAGGAATCGCTCTCCGATGCCGTTTTGATCAAGTCGTGCCGTTCTGATTTACTCCATACCCCCCACCTTTACCTCGGCACTATCGGCACAAACGGCATCTCGACACTGACAAGTGGATGGGGACCGCTAAGCCATGACATCCAACTCTGCGGCACCATGGCCCTGCATACTATCGAGCGGAACGGGTTACATGTCGATCAGGAGCGTGTACTGAAAATGGAGATTCAGGTCGCGGGTGAAATAGAAGCAGCCAAACGACTGCTGGAGAAGCAAGGATACATTCCAGGACAGAAAGGGAATCATGCCGCATACAATAGCATTATTGCCAGTATTGAAACTCGTTTGGGACTCAAAATGCCTACAACACCCTCCGGTAAAGATAAAACCCAATCCGAAAGTGATTTAAAGCCCTATGCCGATGAACCGTTTGTCGAGGCATTCCTACGGTATAAGAAACTGGAGAAGCTCAACAAAACGTTTATTACCCGCCTCAAGAGTACCGGAAGCATACTCCATCCCAAATACAGATTGCTCACTAATACTGGTAGAACATCATGCCACGATCCTAACATTCAACAACTTCCCCGCGATGGTGGTATCCGTGAATGCATAATCCCGTCACCAGGGTTCGTGTTCATCGGTTGTGATTATTCCGCGATTGAGCTGTGTACACTGGCGCAGGTTACTTTTTCACGCTATGGCGAATCCCGTATGCGCGACTTGATCAACGAGGGAATAGACCTGCATCGTTTCACAGCCTCTGAAATTCTCACCAAGCCGCAAGAGCAAGTATCATCCGAAGAGCGACGAAAAGCAAAAGCAGTAAATTTTGGAATTCCGGGTGGCATGGGTGCGGCAGGACTTGTTGCCTATGCCCGCGAAACCTATGGCGTTAAAATGACGTTGACTGAAGGACAAATGTGGCGCGAGCGATGGTTGAGTTTGTTCCCGGAGATGCAACGCTACCTGGGTGATACTGACAATGCCGCACGATTGGCTGCAACACTCGATATGGACGAGTATCCGGCCCCTCGTATGGTTCCGGAAATTGGCGCTATGATCCTTCTGCGAATTGCTGGTGGTGCAAAAGAGACTACAAAAGGGCGTGCTTTCACTCAGCCTGAATTTAACTGGGCTTGGGGACAGATCGCCATGAGTCACGCCGCCAAGCTCCCTGGCTTTACACAAGATATTGCCGGTCGCAAAGGATCAAAACAGCTTCAACAAGCAATCATCCCCCGCCAAACAGCAATCACTTTGACTGGCAGAATCCGAGCAAACTGCACGTATTGCGAGAGCCGTAATACACCGTTTCAGGGACTTGCCTCCGATGGAGCAAAGCTGGCGCTATACAAACTGATTTGTAATGGATTCCGCGTTGTAGCGTTCATCCATGACGAGATTATTATCGAAGTGCCTGAAGGCTCGGATTATGAATCGTTGGGAGCCGGCCTGAAAAATATTATGGTAGAAGAAATGCGGAGGGTCGTTCCAGACGTGACTATTCGATGCGGTGACGCCGTCCCCATGACGCGATGGTCCAAAGACGCAAAATTAACTTACGACGGTAACGGCAGAATCATGCCGTGGAATGATGTAACCAAAGAAAACAAAATTTAAGAAAGGAATAAAATATGCCACTTAGAAAATACGACTGGCCAATGACACGGAAAGAACGAAAGGATTTTGAGAAATATGACTTGCGTCCTACAGCATATCACGAGGCTGGCCATGTACTCGCTGAGTGGGTCTGTCACGATTTATTCGGGTTTAATCGAGTATGTGTTCGCCCCAATGAAGATTCGGTTGGCTATCTTGACATTGACGATAACGAGGATGGTCTTGTTGATATGTTCACCTCCAATACGCCCACGGCTGAAACACATTTGATGCGGTGCTTGATATGTGATCTTGCCGGATTTTGTGCAGAAACTATGGCCACAACAAGTAATCCGGCATGGTTCAGTACAATGATAAGAATAGAAAGGAATTTGAAACTATGTGATTTTTACCGGTCTGCACTGCTCGTAAAATCAATATTTCATAATACTGTCCTTGAAAACCAAAAACTACAAAAAGCCGCTTGTTGGACAGAACAGTTGTTGAAACACCCCGCAATGTGGAAGATCGTTGATAATATAGCCATTGCGTTGATAAAGAAACGAGAGCTGAAGAAGGAGCAGGTGCTGGACATTATTTCTATGACGTGGAAAGACATGACGGTTACCAGGAGGTACGGATGCTCCGCAAGTCCTTGGAGACACTGGACGCAAAGACCATCGCAGCTACTTTCGGAATGACGACTATCCACCACCGGCTTGCGCCTAGCCTGACCAAACACTTGCATCCTCATGTCTTGGCCGCATTCCGTGACAACCTCATCGGGCGCACGTGTGCGCTGGAGTTCACCAATGTATGTCACGACAGGCAACTCGAAATGCTTGCGGATATGAAGCGAGTCGGCGACTACTCGTCGGCTTTCTGCCGCACGCTCGTCATCCAGACACCAGCGAGTCGGCGGACAAAGAGAGCGATGCGGAGAGCCTGGGCGGAAGACGACGAACGGAAACAGCAAATGCTTGCACGTCTGCAGCACGCCGAGAAGCAGCATGCCTTCTATGCACAACTCTACCGGCAGTACTCCACCGACCTCATGAAACTCGTCTTCTACGTGCGCAAGATGCTCGCCAATACCAAGATAGAGTCCCATCTGCAGTCCCACCATTCTGAAATCTTGGTCCGCTTCCGTCAGATCGTCGGTGAGATGGGGTAAGTCCGACCTTGTGCTCTACAATTTAGCAACGTCAACCTGGCTGTTCAAGCTCTCAACGCCATTCTGACACATAAAAAAGAGGACACCCAGCGCCCTCTTTGAATTTACCATTTTCGGTTATCCATCGCTTGCCGCCAGGCGGGCTTGCTTGCCGCTTGAGCCATAACCTGATCTCCCCAGCTCTGTTGAATATCCATCGCAATCTTCCGCTTCAACTGCACCACCCGCGGGGGCGATACAAGATGTTCCCGAGCGATATCCTTGGTCATCTTGCCCTGCGCCATGCCGACAACCACACCAACCGCACGTTTATTCTGGGTTTTCATAAATTCTGCCCAGTCCAGGTTACGAGCGCCCAGCGTCGCCGGATCATCACGCTTGCACGCCAGCATATTGCCGAGAGTCATATCATCGGCATCATCGCCGGGATATAGGGCTTCATCCATCGACTGCATGAAGGCATTGCTGTCATTTTGCGCCGCCGCACTCATGACATCCGATCTGCCGGCATAGGTGGATCGGCGTCCTGACTTGGCTGACTGAATGGCAAAATAAGCAATGCTCTTCGGAATCAGTTTCTGGCCATTACGCTCGGCGCTATCAACCATGCTTGCTGCCATTACCACGGTATCCTGAATAATTTCCTCGTGATCTTCACTGCCTACAGGTTTCACGGTGTGCGGTACGGTACCTTTAATGATCGGCATGATTTCGTTCAACAACATTATTTCTGCTTTTGGACTCATTTTACACCTCTTATTATTTAAGCCGTAAGAGGCGGCGTTTATTTTTTAGAGGATGTAAAACACCCCTATTATTATAACGCGATTTGATGAAAAATTAAGCGACGATGGTAAATACAGACAATGGACAGGACCGCAACGCCTGTCTTTTTCCCTTTTTCAACTGGCTTTTCCGGACATGCCCTGATACATTCAAAACCGCTGGGAACGTGCAAGCACAGAACAGGTTTGTTTGCTATTCGAGTCGCTATGCAGCAGAAATTGAATATGTCCAATCCTTTTTTCGATCACCCGATCCTAAACTCGCCCTACGATTATCCGCGGCGGCACTGGGAGTTGGATGCCCAGGGACAGCCGACTCAAAAAGTCCTGGAAATACGCCGGCGCGCGGACTTCATCACGCCGATACCTAAACCGAAGAAACGGAAAACAGCATCCGCGCAGCAGGAAATCATCTTCGATGAAGGGAAGGGACTCTCAACCAAGGAGCAACAATACGATCCAACCTCCATCATCAATGAAGTGCGTAACAACGTAGATTCGTGGCGGGCCTTGACCAACCCCAGTCAATGGCAGGTCAGCCCGGAAACCACGCGCTTGCTCCAGCATTGGCGGCACCACAAGTTCAGCGGCATCCGTCCGTTCTTCTGTCAGTTGGAAGCAGTCGAAACCGCCATCTGGCTGACCGAGGTCGCTCCCCAATCCAAAAATGGTAAGCAATTGATCACTCATTTGATGAACGCCAACAAAGATGCCAATCCCGAACTCATGCGCTTTGCGCTGAAGCTGGCCACCGGTGCGGGCAAAACCACCGTCATGGCTATGCTCATTGCGTGGCAGACAATCAATGCCGTGCGTCGCCCAAGCAGCAAACACTTCACACGTGGCTTCCTCGTCGTCACCCCTGGCCTGACGATCAAAGATCGGCTCCGTGTGCTCCAGCCGAACGACCCGGACAGCTATTACAAAGACCGCGAATTGGTGCCAAGCGACATGCTCGATGATGTGAATCGCGCCAAGATCGTCATCACTAACTTCCACGCATTCAAGCTGCGCGAGCGCATTGAAATTTCCGCCGGTGGCCGTTCGTTGCTCCAGGGACGGGGTGGAGATGAACTGAACACCACGGAAACCGAGGGGCAGATGATCCAGCGCGTCATGCCAGACCTCATGGGCATGAAAAACATCCTCGTGCTCAATGATGAGGCGCATCATTGCTACCGCGAGAAAC
>CAYYWX010000032.1:0-41684 GCA_964475405.1 uncultured Verrucomicrobiota bacterium | reverse complement strand
CGTCAGGCAGTTGGACTGTCAGCATCAGTGTAATCAGTGGTCAGTTGCCGAATGGCCTAATTTTAATAAAGTTTATTTTTCATGAATCGAAAGAACCGCGCTTTCAAAAACGTGGAACCGGGCGCCTTTCCGCCAGGCGTCGGGTTCCAGTCCGGCTTTCTGCGCCAGGTGGGTCAGGGTTTGTTCCTTGGTCCATTTCTGCTCAAGGGCCACTTCCGGCAGGAAGACGGAACGGGCCATGCCCTTTTCCAGGATGATTCCCTGCTGGCCCAGTTTGAAATCGTCAAGGGATGGGATTTCACGGATCGGGCTCAGGATTGAAACGTCCACCGAGATGACCGCCAGTTCCGCCTTGCCGACCGGGCGGAACCGATAGTCCTGCTGGGCGGCGTTGATGGCGTTATGGTGCACGGAAAGATAGAGCGGCTCGGAAGGCGACAACGAGCCGATGCATCCGCGCAATTCGCCCTTGATCTTGAGGGTCACGAAAGTGGCTGTCGGCGTTTTCAGTTTCGGGGTCAGCTCGTATTTCTCAATCGGGAATTTGCCTTCCGGCCGGCTGACGCACCATTTGAGAGTGTCCTGGGCGATCGCAAAGAGCGTGCTCTTTTCCTTGTCGGTCAACCCCGGGTTCCACGCGCCGCTGCAATGTTCAATAATTTTCATCTGCTCCTCCTTTTGACCGGATAATTCGACGCCGATGTTTGTTGCGTTCTGTGCCCGACAAACGCCAAAAGCCGCCAGAACAACGAAGATTACTATTGTTAATTTTCCGTTCATCAATATTGCCCCGTTAATCCTATATGTCATTCCCGGCTTGACCGGGAATCCAGATTCAGAACAAATAAATTATTGATGGATTCCCGCCTTCGCGGGAATGACAAAAAAGACTCCCATACTTTCGGTGTATAGCACACCGGATGCTCACAACGTGACGTCTATTCTTAAACTATCATCTCCCTTTGCCGCGCCAGGTATGGCTGGCGCGTTTTAAAATGTCATGTTCCCCTTGCGTCAGGCTATTTATACCGTTTTTGCTGACTTTTTCAAGCACGGTGTTGACCTCGGCCGCCGTCGGCGGTTCGGCATCGTCCTCAAACTGATCTGAGCCGCCGGGCATCACCTTGAACTTTCGCCGGTGCCAGCGCCAGAGCAGGTCGTTGATCAATCCCCTGAAGGAGGGGCGGGCGAACCCGCTCGCGCCGGGATGAAAAAGGAAAATATACAAATAGCCCGCCAGTCCCCCGGCCAGGTGGGCGGCATAGGCGATATTGCCCGGCTGGCTGATCGTGGCCAATAGTGAAAAAATAGCGAGCGCGATTGCTGCTGTTCGTGCCTTCATTAATATGGGCAACCCGAAGAAAAAGATTGGACGTTCCGGGAAAAGCGCGGCAAACGCGCCGAGAATCCCGAAGATCGCACCCGAGGCTCCGATGCAGGGTACAGCCGTCTGGCCGGCGGTAAGCAGCAGCCAGCCCAATCCGCCGAGGATCCCGCAGGCCAGGTAGAGCGCGGCAAACCTGGGCGAGCCGATCGCGCGCTCGGTGTCCGGCCCGAAAAAGAAAAGGCCGAGCATGTTCAGGAAAATATGGAAAATGCCGCCGTGCAGGAAAATATAAGTGACGAATCGCCAGAGTTCCAGGTTTTTGATCCCGGTCCAGTTCAGGCCGAGGAGCAGGGTAAATTTTCCTCCGGTCGAAGGGTCAACGATCAATTGGCCGAGAAACGCGATGCTGGTGGCAAAGAGCAGGAACCGGACGACCGGCGTCAGCATGCCGCGCGAAAATCCACCGCCTGATTGATAATAATCCATGATTGGTAAAAGCGGCCCGGGCGAATTACCCGGGTGTATTTGGTTTCGGCCCCTGCAAACCTGCGGTAAAGGTTATTGCGCGCGCCGCGGGTCAGCGCACGGTCACGTTCACCGTGTTAAACAAGATAGGCCCATCCACTTTTAAAATACCGTCCATCGGGTATTCAAGGGCAAACCAGAACGTGTATGACCCGGAAGCCAAACCTCTTATGTTCAACACTTCCGTGGCCGGCACATTGCCCATTGCGCCTTGGCTGACCGGGCGCCAGTTAAGCAGGTTGTCCTCCGGTATCCACGCCAGCGAGCTGTTCAGGTAGTACCATGAAGTCCCCGCCAGAGCGGCGACCCACCAGTCAACTTCAATCCCGGCATATTCTTCGCCCGGATCCAGCTGGACGGTGAGCGACAGGGTGTCGGAGCTGTTGATCGTGACGCTGCCAACCTGACCGTTCGCCTTGATCAGCGGCCCGATGGTGCGTTGCGGCTCAATCCACTTGGCGATATAGTTCGCCGCCAGTCCGCCGGCCGCGCTGAAATATCCGGCGCAATACATATTGCTGGCGCTGTCGCAGGCCACGGCCACGGGGGAATTGTTCAATCCGCTGCCGAGACTTGACCAGGCGGTCCCGTTCCATTTGGCGATTCGCGCGGCCGCCCCGCCGCCGGCCGTATTGAATTCCCCGCCGGCATAAAGGGTGCTGGAGCCGTCGCAGGCCAGGGCGTTCACTTCGTAATTCATTCCGCCGCCGAGGTTGATCCAGCTCGTCCCGTTCCATTTGGCGACCGCGAACGCGTCCACGTCGCCCGCGGTTGAAAACATTCCGCCGGCGTAGAGGTTGCCGGCCCTGTCCATGGCCAGGGCCTTGACCGAGTCGCCTGTCCCGCCGTGGATGCCGCTGCCGAGGTTGCTCCAGGTCGTTCCGTCCCACTTGGCGATGCAGCTTGCCGCCACGCCGCCGGCATTGGTAAACTCGCCGCCGGCGTAAAGGTTGCCGGCGCTGTCGCAGACCAGGGCTTCAACGTAATAGTCCATCCCGCCGCCGAGGCTCGACCAGGTCGTCCCGTTCCACTTGGCGATGCAGCTTGCCGCCACGCCGCCGACCGTGCTGAAAGATCCGCCCGCGTAAAGGTTGCCGGAGTTGTCGCAGGCCAGGGCGTAAACGAAGTAATCCATCCCGGCGCTGATATTGGTCCAGGTTGAGCCGTTCCATTTTTCAATCGTGTTGCCGCCCGCGGCGTAAAGGTTGCCGGAGCTGTCAAAGGCCAGCTCGTAGATGTTGCCGCCCGCCCGTTCGCCGGGCAGGTTGGTCCATGTTGAGCCGTCCCACTTGGCTATCCGGTTTACCGCCAGTCCCCCGGCATTGGTAAACTCGCCGCCGACATAAAGGTTGCCGGAGCGGTCAAACGCCAGCGCCTGGCCGGAGTTGCTCAATCCGCTGCCGAGGTTGGTCCAGGCCTGGGAACGGCATTCCGGCGCAAGGATCGCCGCCGCCAGGAACACGATCGAGGTCATATAAATTATTTTTTTCATTTTGTTTTTATCCCCTTCCTGATTTTCACGCGCCGATGTTTTTCGTAACATGGCGTTGGATTGAATTATTCCTGATTAAGATTAAAGGCTATACCAGCCCCCGCGGAAGTCAACGTCCAAAATCTTTGGCGTACGACAATGGGAGGGTCGCGGCGCCAGGTCTGAATTACGGACCATTCACGGCTCAACCTGCCGGTGGTCCGGCCCTTTGCTCAGAATTTTTTCAGCTCCTTGATCAGTGATTGCGCGCCGGCCGGCGGAGGTATTTTCCCCTTTAGGATTTCATCGGTCGTGACTTCCTTGCCGTAATATTTCATGTTTTGCTCGTTGCGCGTGACGATGACCGTGCCTTCGAGCGATACTCCCGCGAACAGGCCCTGGCTTTTGCTGTAGGTGTAAATCGCCGCCGTCGGCGCGACGTCCACGCCCAAGTCGCGCCCGACCGGCCCGGCCGCGACGCTCAGGTCCGTGCCGAGCGAGACGTTCCCGCCCTTTGAGAAGGCTTTCACCGCCTCCGGAGTGTTCAAGACCATGACAAATTCCGTGGCCTGGGCCCCGATCTGGAAACCGAAACCGGCGCCGCCCGTGGCGATGGCCGAAGGGCCCGACCAGGAATTGGTGCCGGAGGTCCGGGCCACGACAATGCCCTGGCCGCCGCGCGCGCTCAGAATAAAGCCGGCCTTCACCACGGTCAAAACGGCCAGGCCGCGGGCGTCCCGCAATACTTTTTCCGGGATGGATTTTTCCGGCATTTCCTTGAACCGTTTCAGGATGACCGCGGCCTGGTCAACCGAGTCCTGCATGTCTTCCGCCCGCAAGGTGCCGGCCATGGCGGCGATTAAAACAAACGATAATAAGATTTTTGAGATCATTTTCATTTTGTCTTTCTCCTGTGCCGCCAATCATGATTTATTTTTTTGTACTCTGGAATTGTAGAAAAAAGCGGTCGGAATGTCAACTTGCGGCACGCCGGCCGATTCTAACAGTGATTGTGAATGCCTCAAATATTGGCCTAAAGCGAAAGACGAGAATAAGCAGCGGAATTATTCAGGTTAATTTATTCGTATAACATTCCAACATTCTGCAGAATGTTGGAATGTTGAAGTTGAATATTTCCGGTGTAATTGAATGAATTCAGAGCGGGCGGCTTAAGGTTGGGTTTATCCCAGCTTTTTGTTTGAAAATTCTTCCAGATGGCGCTGTGCGTCTTCCAGGGCTTCCAGATGCGGGGATAGTTCAAGCCGGATTCCAAGTTCTTTGCACGGGGCGTCATTCACCAGATAAACCCATGGTTTTTTTGTTTTTATCGTTTTCGGGCGCATGCCGTTCTTGTTGATGATTGACAACACTTTTTCCGGCACTTCGGCCCACATGTTTTCCAGGATTGTTTTCACCGTCAGCAATTCCATTCCCAGAATGAAGTATGACCGCGAATCCACGACCAAAAGACAATAGGGCCACACGGGCCTCTCGCCCTTCTTGCCGATTTTTGCGGGCATACGGAACACATCGACCTCAAATGTCATGCCGGTCTTCGGCATGGCGCGGACGCTTTCCATTAATTTCGTGGGCGCCGAAAGCCGAAAGGTGGTTGCCGGCGGTGGAAACGAACGGTAAGCATCCTTCCAAATGGAATTCGTTTCATTGCCGGCGGTTTCGCGCAGCAGCAAGCTGTCATTATTGGATTTTGAAAAAAGGATTGAACGATCGTTTTTGACACGAGGGGCGATGTCCAGCAGTTGTTCCAATGCCAATGCGAGGAATCGCGCCTCGCCGGCATCTACAAACCAGGGATAATATCCGGGACGGAAGCTTCTGAAGTAAGGCCAGGCGGTGGGGCCTTGAAATGTCAATCCCAATTGCTTCATGATTTCCTTGTCCGGTGCTTCCACGTTTTTCTTGCCGCCGAAGGCCGCATGGAGCTGGCAAATATCAAGCAACATGTCTTCTGTGTATTTTGTGTCGGAAGTATTCTGTAATTGCCGGAATGCATACAGCTCCTTTGCCCCGGGGTAAATGGCCATCGCATGGTATTCTCCCAATAGCCCCATGACGCTGACAAACCCGACCGTGTCTGTGCCAGGTATCCTGACCCCGAAAACATCCGTTTCTTCCATCCATTTCCAAGGCTCCATTTCGCGGACCTTGACGGCCGCGGTATACAGCCTGCGCCACTCATCCGGCGTGACGGCACCGGAATCAGGCTTATTGTCGGCGCTTTCCTGGCTGAATAATATCATCTGCCAATACTCCTTTTTTTCTCTCAAATGCGATTACAGAATGGTCACAATGTTTTGATCAGGGCATTTATAGCATACTGCATAAAAAACTTCAAAGGCTGGATTTTAACATTCTAACATTCTGCAGAATGTTAGAATGTTGTAGTTGAATGTTTCCGGGGTAATAGGGTGATTTTAGGAGCACAAAATGCGGCTTCCTGAAATTTCTGTTCCTTCGCCGGATTCTCAAGGCGCGCGTCGCGGATTTCCTGGACGGAATGCATCCTGTCTATTTTTCCATCGTGGACTTGATGCAGGCCGAAAGGCCGTCAATGAAATTCTGCCGGCTGAATCGCTCGGCGTTTTTGCGGATGAGGACCGGATCCCACTTCAGCGCGGCGCATTTCCGGACAGCGTCAATCAACGCCTCCTCGGTCTGTTCCTCAAAGAAAACACCGGTCTGGTCCCTGACCAACGACTCCATCACCCCGCCCCGGCCGTAGGCCACAACCGGCCGGCCGCAGGCGAAAGCTTCAAGCGGCGTCAGGCCGAAATCCTCCTCGCCCGGGAAAATCAGGGCGCGGCAATGGCGATACAACTCCCGGAGCGGCTCGTCCGCCACCCGTCCGAGGAATTCAATGTTCTTCCCGGCCGATGTCCGCAATTTTTTTGATTCCGTGCCGATGCCGACGATCTTCAAGGGATAGCCCAGCTTGGTGTAAGCCCCGATTGCCAGGTCAATTCTCTTGTAGGGCACCATGGCGGAGACGACCAGGTCATAATTGCCGCTGCCCGGGGTTATTCCCCCGGCCGGGGTCCAGAATTCCAGGTCAACCGGCGGATGGACAACCGTCGCGTCGCGGCCATAAAAATCCTTGATCCGTTTCTGGACGTGCCTGCTGAGGGTGGCGAAATAATCCACGCGCGCTGAGCTTTCCTTGTCCCATTGGCGCAGGTTGCGCAGGATGGGGGAAAGGACGGCTTTTTTGAGGGGGTTCTTTCCGAAATATTCGTCGTAGAAAACCCAGGCGTAGCGCATGGGCGTAAAGCAGTAACACAAGTGCCGTGTTCCCGGCGGCGCGATCAGTCCCTTGGCGACGCAATGGCTCGTGCTGATGACCAGGTCCGCGCGCTCCGGGCGCAGGCTTTCAATCGCGGAAGGGAAAAGGGGCAGAAGGTTGCGGTAGAATTTCATGATACCGGGGATATGCTGCAGCCAGGATGTTTTGACGGGGTGGAGGTTGATCAGTTCCGAAACGGCGGAGGGATTATGGATGAGGGTGTAAATCGGCGCCCGCGGGAAAGCCCGGCAAAGAATTTCAAGCACGCGCTCGCCGCCGCGCAGGCCGGTCAGCCAGTCATGCGCGAGGATGACGTTCAGTTTTTTCCATTCAGGTGGAAATTCATTCATTTTCGCACGATCTTATTTTATCTTTACGAGATTTTTATTTTCTGGATTCCCGCCTTCCGCCTCTTTCCTTCTGACCTCTGTCTTCTGCCTTCCGTTCTTTCCTTCTGGTCTCTGACTTCTGACCTCTGATCTCTGACTACTGTCTTCTGTCCCTTGTCTTCTTCCTACTTCCTCATCCCCGTCTTCTCATACGCCGCCATGGTTTGTTTCGCGGTTTCCCGCCAGCTGAAATTTGCGGCCTGCTGCAGGCCGCGCGCCGCCAGGTCGCCGGCCAGGCGCGAATTGGTCAGGACGCGGTGCAAGGCGTCGCAGATGCCGGTGATGTCCTTCGGATCAACCTGTACCGCGGCCGAGCCGCATATTTCCGGCAGGGAACTTTTGTTGCTGCAGATAACCGGCGTGCCGCAGGCCATCGCCTCAAGGACGGGAAGCCCGAAGCCCTCGTAATTTGAAGGCAGGATAAACACGTTGGCGTTCTGGTATTCGCGCACCAGCTCGCTGTCGGAGACGTGCCCCACCCAGGTGACCGCGTCCGCCAGCCCGAGGTCGGCAGCGCGCCGGGCCGCCTCCTGATACCGCGAGTCGGCCGGCCCGACCAGGCGCAGCTCGATGTGGCCGCGGTAGTTTTTGCGCAGCATGGCAAAGGCCTCAACCAGGCCGTTCAGGTTTTTATAAGGGTCGCGGCGCCCGACCCAGAGGATAATCTTTTCCCGCCGCGAGAGGCGCGGATCCTGGGCGGGGAGAACATCCGCCCGGGCCGGGCGGAATCTTTCCGATACGCCGTCCGGGATGGCCACGACCTGTTCCGGCCGGCAATGCAATAAATTGACGATGTCGTTGAGCGAGGACCGGCTGCCGGTGATGATCAGATTGCTCCGCGCGGTCACTTCCCTCATCAGCCAGCGGTAGATGGGGGAAAACCTTGTCTTGAGCGCGCGCGGCGTGGCCTTGGGAAAAACCAGCGGAATCAAGTCGTGGATGTTGATGACGCAGGCCGTTTTGCCGTTTCGGTTACGTGGGAAAGCGGGCAGGGGAATCATGTAATTGGTTGAATGGAAAACATCCAGGTCCAGTTCGCGGATGACGGCTGGCAGGGTGAGCTGGTTTTTTATGGAAAAAAGGCCGAAATCCACAAGGCGCGCGGTGAAATTACCGGCCGGTAAAGAGGCGAGTTCGCCCAGCACGGCGTCCCGCAAGGCCGCGTCATGGAAGAAGAGGACATACTGGTTCCGGCGGTCAATTTCCGCCAGGTGACGGATGAGCTCCTTCGTATAGACCCCGATCCCCGAGGATTCCCTGAATATCCAGCGCGTGTCAATTCCGATCTTCATCCGGCGATTCTCCGGTAAAGCGCCATGGTCTGGCGCGCCGTTTCGGTCCAGCTGTACCTGGCAACCTGCTGGTAACCCTTGTCAATGAACATCTGGCGGACCTGCTTGTCATTGACCAGCAATTCCGCGGCGCGTTCCCAGCGTGTTACGTTGTAATCGTCAATCAGGAGCGCGCCGTCGCCGAGCACTTCCTTCAGCGAGCCGCCCGTGGAGGAGATGACCGGCACGCCGCATTGCATGGCCTCCAGCGGCGGGAAGCCGAAGCCCTCGTAGAAAGACGGGAAAAGAAATAATTCCGCGCCGGCGTAAACCGCCGGCAGTTCCGAGTCGTTAACATTATCAACCAGGCGGATATCGCGCGAGCGGGGCGAGGATTGCAGGCGCTCAAGGATCGCCTCGTATTTCCATCCGCGCCGGCCGACAATCACCAGCTCGCCGTGGAATTGCTTCATGGCCTCAAACACCTTGACCAGGAACTCGATGTTCTTGCGCGGCTCAAGGGTGCCCACGGTGAGGACGTACGGGCGGTGCAGGACTTTTGTCCGCCGTATTTCCGCCCCGGCCTGTGCGGAAGAGTGCGCCATGTGTTCCAGGATGCCCGGGTAGATAACGTGCGTCTTGGCGCGCGCTTCCGGGAAAAAGAAGGCAAGCTCCGCGGCGCTGAAGCGCGAAATGGTGATGATGGCGTCGGAGCGCTTGACGGTCTTCTCGATCGCCGCGCGCAGGTAGGCCAGGTTGCCGCTCTCGGTGAATTCCGGGTACCGCAGAAAACTCGCGTCGTGGATGGAGACGACGCATTTGCTCTTCGCGTTCCCCAGCGGCGGGACGATAAAATTGGGGAAGTGATAAAGGTCGGCTTTCCCGGCGAACATTTCAAACGGCGGCCAGCCGAGGCGTTTCCAGCAGGCCTGCACGACGCGGCCCGGGCAACAGCGCACAGCGCGGGCGTTGGCGAGCGGGGCGGATAACCCGCGGCGCATGAAGTCAAAATAAAAGAAGGATAACTCGTCGGCGCCGGCGGCCTTGTTGAGGTGCTCGGCCAGGTGGCGCACGTAGCGCCCGACGCCGGCGCCCTGGGAGACCGCGGCCTGGATATCAACGCATATTTTCAATTCCGGTCCTTTTCTATTGACGGGTTCGCGATTTATCTTAAATATAATGGAATTTATCGCAAGCGCGAAGAGAATGAAAGAATTATCTTAAAAAGCTGGAAATATGCCGGGAAGACCCCAGTTTGAAAAATTCACCGCCTCGGAGTTGCATTGTCCGAAGTGCCGGCGGCTTTCGCCGGTGCGCGAGCGGCTCCTGCTGGTCCTGCCCGGGGCCGAGCTGTATGATTACCGCTGCCGGACCTGCGGCGAATCGCTCGGCGCGCGCGAGGTGAAGGCCAGAGCGCAGCGCGTCCGGCCGGTGACGATCTGAGGCGTTTCCCGGCGCCTTTGTTTTATTTTGCCATGGTAAATTCAGCTTGAAGAAAACCCCGCTTTCGGGCTATACTGCCCGGGTTTCTATGAAAGGAAATCAAACCATGAAAAATGCAGGTGCGTTTAATCGCGATGTCGCGGCGGTCCTGGCCGGGTTGGACCGGAAAGAGGATGTAAGGGTTTTTATGAAAGCCTTGTTGACGCCGTGGGAGCGCGGGTGCATCGCCTTGCGCTGGCGGTTGGTGGGCCTGCTGGCGGAGGGCATGCAGCAGCGGGTAATCGCCAAAAAACTTGGAATAAGCACGTGTAAAATAACCCGCGGCTCCCGGGAGCTGAGGGTCAGTCCGGCATTCCGCAAAATAGTCGCGGGTTGCAGGAAAAAAAGGAAAGGAAAATAAGATCATGAGCGACCAGGTCAAGGTTTTTTTATCTGAAAAGGACATGCCGCGGCAATGGTATAATATCCAGGCGGACTTGCCCCATCCCCTCCCTCCGCCGGTGGACAAGGACGGCCGGCCGATCGGGCCGGAAGCGCTTGCCCCGGTTTTCCCGATGAACCTGATCGAGCAGGAAGTGAGCACCCAGCGCTGGATTGACATACCGGAACCGGTCCTGGAAAAACTGCTGCTCTGGCGGCCGACGCCGCTCTGCCGAGCGCGCGCCTTTGAGAAGGCCCTCGGGACCACCTGCAGGATTTATTATAAAAACGAAGGCTGGTCTCCGGCCGGCAGCCATAAGCCCAATACCGCCGTGCCGCAGGCCTATTACAACAAGGTGTTCGGCATCAAGCGCCTGACGACGGAAACCGGCGCGGGGCAGTGGGGCAGCGCGCTGGCTTTCGCGACCAAGCTTTTCGGCCTGGTCTGCAAGGTTTACATGGTCAAGATCAGTTTCGAGCAGAAGCCGCTGCGTAAACTGATGATGAATACCTGGGGGGCGGAATGCATCGCCAGCCCGAGCGACCAGACCAAGGCCGGCCGCGACATCCTCGCCAAGACGCCCGATTCGCCCGGCAGCCTGGCGATCGCCATCAGCGAGGCCATCGAGGACGCGGTCACTTCCAAGGACACCCGTTATTCGCTCGGCAGCGTCTTGAACCACGTGCTCCTGCACCAGACGATCATCGGGCTGGAAGCGCAGAAGCAGATGAAGATGATCTCGGAATATCCCGATGTCGTCATCGGCTGCGTTGGCGGCGGCTCCAATTTCGCCGGGATAGGCTTCCCGTATGTCTGCGACAAGATCGCCGGGCGGAAGGTCCGCATCCTGGCGGTTGAGCCGGCGGCCTGCCCGACCCTGACGCGCGGTCCGTTCGTCTATGACTCCGGCGACGTGGCAATGATGACGCCGCTCCTGCCGATGCACAGTCTCGGGCATAATTTCGTGCCCCAGCCGATTCATGCCGGCGGCCTGCGTTATCACGGCATGGCGCCCCTCGTGAGCCATGTCATGCGCGAAGGCCTGATTGAAGCCCGCGCCATGCAGCAGCTGGAATGCTATAAAATGGCGCTCTTGTGGGCGCATACGGAAGGATTCATTCCCGCCCCCGAGACCGCGCACGCGATCGCCGCCGCCGCCCAGGAGGCAAAGCAGGCCAAGGAGGAAGGGAAGGAGAAGGTAATTTTATTGAACTGGTCTGGGCACGGGCTGATGGACCTCACCGGCTACGGCGCTTACCTGGCCGGGAAATTGTCCGACGCCGCCCTGCCGGAAAAAACATTGCAGGATTCCCTGCGTTCATTGGAAGGTTTGCCGAAACCGCCCGTGCTCTGAGTTAATGGATGGGAATTTTTAACTATACGCGGCAACAGAGTGCCGCGGCTACAGGGAAAAATGTAGTCCTCACTCCGCTGAGGCGTCCGAAATAATCATGAAAATTGAAGCGACCGTAAAACACAACCGGCGGGGATGGCGCCTGGACAACGGCAATTTATCCCTTTTCCTGATGGCCGGCGGCGGGCATATCGCCGATTTGCGTCTGAAAAGCCGGGACGCGGTCAATCCGTTCTGGGCCCCGCCCTGGAAATCGATTGAGCCGTGGCAATATAAAAAAAGCGATGCCGGCAAATACGGCGCCAAGCTGCTCGCCGCCATTTACGGCCACAACCTGTGTCTGAGCGCCTTCGGCGACCCTTCCGCGGAGGAGGCAAAATGCGGGTTGGCCTGCCATTATGAAGCTCCGGTCGGACGCTGGTCGGCGATCCGCCGGACCATCAACGCCCGGCGCGTGTCTTTTGAATACGGCTGCCTGCTCCCGGTTGCGCAGATGCGAATTGCCCGCTCGGTTTCAATGAGTGCCGGATCAAACGTCATTCATGTCCGCGAGACAATTCAAAACCTGGCGCGGCGCGACGTTCCCTTCACGATCTGCCAGCATGTCACTTTCGGTCCGCCGTTCCTTGAGCCGGATGTGACGGCTTTTGACGCCTCCGCCGTGAAAGGCCATACCTTCCCGGCGAAATTCGGCAATCCCCAGCGCCTGAAGATAGACGCGGATTACCAGTGGCCGGCCGGGCCGGGGGCGGACGGCCACAAAGTCAACCGCGCCCGCAGCGTGGTAAATTTGCGTTTCATGGGCAAGGGCCGGAACGGCGATTTCCACACGAACCTGATGGACCTGAAAAACGACCATGCCTGGTTCAGCGCCGTCAATCCCCGCCTGGGGCTGATGATGGCCTATGTCTGGCGCAGGGCCGATTATCCCTGGCTGGGCGTCTGGGAGGAAAATCGCGCGCGCAAGGAGTCGCCCTGGAACGGGAAAACCCTGACGCGCGGGATGGAATTCGCCAATACGCCCTTCCCGGTCGGTTTGCGCAAGGCGGTTGATATGGGAAAATTCCAGGGCCAGCGCTCCTATGCCTGGCTTCCGGCCCGCGGGAAAATTGTCCACGATTATTCCATCCTGGCCGCGCCTGCCGCCCCGGACTGCCGGGGGGTCGGGGAAATTACCCCGGGGAAAGATGGATTTGAGGTGGAATTATTGACCGGTGCGCGGCATGCCGTAAAGACGGTGGTCAAATAATTTCCAGGACCTGGGCCAGCTCGGTCGGCTCCAGACGGAACGGCGAGCCGCGCCCCTCGAAAAATCCGTGCTCCGCGATCAGGTGGATATTCAGGTCGGAGAAAGTGATTTCTTTTTTGAGGCGCAGGTTGCGCACGGTGACGATCGTTTTCCGGTGCCGGCCCGGTTCGCCGAACGGGCAGGGGAGCAGGCCGCGCGCGACTTCGCAAAGAACTTCAAAATGGGGCGCGAGCGGCACGAATTCACCCAGCCCCTTCTTGCCGGCCTCCCGGAAATAAGTCATCCGCCCGGCAATAGCCTTGCCGGTAAGATTCAGTTTTTTCAATTCCGCCCCGTCCGCCCGGATAATTGCCTCCGGCGTCCGGCGGTCGGCGCCCAGGAATCCGTCGCGCGAAATCATCCCGGGTTGCATGTCAACCGCGTTTGATCTGGTTTGTTTCATGGCCGGTATCCTTCATTTACGCGAACTTGTCATAATAAATATCAACTTCCGGTATTTTTTTCCGGCGCAACACCTCAAGGCAGACCTCGATCATGGCCGGGCTGCCGCACAGGTAAACTTCACCGGGGAATCCCTCCTCCAATTGGCGGTCAACGACCGCCGGGACCAGGCCGGTTTCGCCCGTCCAGTTTTCATCCGGACTTTTCCGGGCGACGGAAGGAATGAACTTGAAATCCGGCAAATCCCGTTCCAGGGAGCGCATCAGGTCGCCGTAAAAAATTTTTTCCGGCACCGGGGCGCCGAAAAAATAACGCGTCTTGCGGTTGATCAGGCGGTCGCGCATGTCGCAGAGCATTGATTTGATCGGCGCCATGCCGGATCCGCCGGCGATCATGACAATCGGCCGGTCGTTTTCGCGCAGGAAGAAATCGCCGTGCGGTCCGTTGAATGCCACGGCGTCGCCTTGCCGCAGGTGTTCAAAGAGATAGGTGGTCGCGATGCCGCGCGCCACGCGCCTGATCGCGAGCTCAACGGTTGATTTTTCCGAGGGCGGCGACGAGATGGAATAGGCGCGGTAGATCATGCGCTTGCTGCCGGCGTAGGGCGGGATGCGCAGCTGGATGTATTGGCCGCTCTTGAAGGAGATTTCCGGCGGGTTTGAGAGTTCCAGCCGGACTTCCCGGATGTCGTCGGTCAAGTCGCGGATCGCGGACACGGTCGCCCGGAATTCGCGCGCGCTCAGGAACGACTCCGGGATCAGGACGCGCAGGTCGCGTTGCAGTCTCACCTGGCAGGCGAGCCGGAAATTATCATTTTGTTCCGCGCTCCCGAGGTGGGTCAGTTCCTGGGGCGTCAGGTTTTCCGGGGCGTTCTCCAGGATGCGCAGGCGGCAAAGGCCGCAGATGCCCCGTCCGCCGCAGGCGGAAGGAAGGAAAACATTTTCGTTTTTCAACGCCTGCAGGAGGGAAATGCCCTCCGGCGCTGAAATGGTGCGACGGTCGTTGATGTTGACCTTGACTGTGGCCTGGTTGGCAGCTTCCATGGCTTAAGTATTGACAGATTATTGCTGTTTGGTCAAACCCGATTCGGGCCGCATACATTAAAGTTGACTTGGCGCCGGATCTGGCTAATAGTTTAAAAATTCTTTCGGGAAAACGGCGCGCAATAAACGTCTTGATCAGGAGGAGTAAAAGAAAATGCTCAAAGTCAAACCTACTGCCGGCGATACGAAATGGTTCACGCACGACCGCTTCGGAATGTTCATCCACTGGGGAATTTATGCCCTGCCCGCCCGGCATGAATGGGTGCGGCACAACGAGAAAATCACCAACGAGCAGTATGAAAAATATTTCAAGCATTTCAACCCGGACCTTTACAACCCCGATCTGTGGGCCGCGGCCGCCGCGAACGCCGGGATGAAATATTTCGTCATCACCACCAAGCACCACGAGGGTTTCTGCCTCTGGGACACAAAATATACCGATTACAAGGCCCCTAACACCCAGGCGAAGCGCGACCTCCTGCGGCCGATGGTGGACGCCTTCCGCAAGCGCGAGATGCGCGTGGGATTGTATCACTCGCTGATTGACTGGCATCACCCGCAATTTGTCGTTGACTGCCTGCATCCCTGCCGCGAGCATCCCGACCGCCAGAAAATGAACGCCGGCCGTGATCAGCAAAAATACGTCAAGTATCTCCACGCCCAGGTCAAGGAACTGCTCACCAGGTACGGCCGCATTGACAGCCTCTGGTTTGATTTCAGTTATAACGAGAAAGGACGCAAGGACTGGCAGAGCGAAAAATTATACGCCCTGGTCCGCAAGCTGGCCCCGCACATTGTGCTGAATGACCGGCTTAACCTGCCCTCCGGCTGGGATATTAAAACCCCGGAGCAGTTCCAGCCTCGCGAGTGGATGCGGGTCAACGGCAGGCCCGTGGTCTGGGAAGCATGCCAGACTTTTTCGGGATCGTGGGGTTACCACCGCGATGAATCCAGCTGGAAAAGCCTGGAGCAGCTCGTGCGGATGTTGATTGACACGGTCAGCAAGGGCGGCAATTTGCTCCTCAACGTCGGGCCGACCGGCCGGGGAGAATTTGACCAGCGCGCCCTTGACCGCCTCGCGGGCATCGGCGAATGGATGAAACGGCACGACCGATCCATTTACGGCTGCACCCAGGCGCCGGATGAATTCAAAGCCCCGCAGGACTGCCGCCTGACCTACAATCCCGTGACGAAGCGCCTTTATGTGCACGTTTTTGCGTGGCCGTTCAAGCATCTCCATCTGGATGGGTTTGCCGGCCGGGTGGAATACGCGCAACTCCTTAATGACGCTTCGGAAGTCCGGTTCGTGGACATGCCCCGGCACGACGGAGTGCTGGTCGGTAAAATGAACAAAACCCTGGTGCTTGAGCTGCCGGTTCAGAAGCCGAATGTCACCGTGCCGGTCATTGAGTTCTTCTTGAAATAAATTCAAGGATAGGAATTCATCCTATCCCTCGGAGGGTGGAACGCGGCGCGTGGTTTAGATGGCTCGGATTAAATCTTATCCGTTCTTTTGGAGGCATTTTTCCTGGCTTGGCGCATGGCAGAAATGGTGTCAGTAATTTCTCCAGGTTGGTCTGGCTTTTTCGCAATATTACTCTCTACTTTGGGAGTATGCTCCCCATGTTTGAGCGGCGGATGACGTTCCGGACCATGAGCAGGCTTGTTACGGATCTTGTTCAGCGCGTTTAATACGGATGCGATAGGTCGTTCCAGCAGCGCCGCCGTTTTATGTCTGTTGCCCAGAAGTCCTGTGCGGCGCTCGAATATCTCGATAAGGAAAGCGAGCAGTGCGCCGAGAATCAATAGGGACATCAGCTCGATATTGCGCGATGCGGAGGGCAGTTCCTTCCAGATGTTGGCCACATCGATGCGTTCCTTACCACCGGTCATGACCGCAAGTTGTTGGAGAGTGGCGGCGCCCCGCCCTTCCCGGTCAGGCATGAATTCGGCCGAATATTTTAGGCAGACAGGAACAAGCCTGACTGGCTGGCGTCCGGTTATTTCGACGGTGGCCAGGAGGGTTTCTCCCCCGCTCATCGGGAATTCTACGGTTAGGTTATCGGCGCTTTTCCAGGTAAAATTTGGAGAAACAACCGCCGGCTTGGAGCCGGGTTCGCCGTGAATGATTATTGCGCGGGGCGTTCCTGAAAACGGGTTATTGATCCGTTCCGGATCCAGGTGCAGTTCCAGGGTATAGAGTCCGTCTTTCACGTTCTGGGTGATCAAAAGATCGTCGGGCGCCAGCGTCGAACGTCCGGCCGTCCATCCCGCAAGCGAACAGAGGAATTTGGATGCCTCCGGCCATCTGCCGAATGCGCCGCTATATTTACCGTCGGCTTCCGCGGTCAGGCAGAGGACCCTTCCGCTCCCGGCAAACCAATAGGCAACGATGGGCGCCTGGTATTCGTCCTCAGTCAATGCCGCCAAGTTTGCGCCGGGTCTGGCATAACACAGGTTATAGCCGCCGACTGCGGGAGGAATCCCGAATCGGTACGGCGATAATTGCTGCATTCCGGTTTTAAGCCTGAAGGAAGTTTCCTCCTCGATAAAGCTGCTGCGTGAAACCGAAAAAGTGTCCTGCGCAAATAGCCTGGGAATCTGCGTGGCGTCGGAGGTAAACGTGCAGGTCCCGCCGCCACGGCGCGCAATATCGCGGAGCAGTTCCGCATCGCAGTCGTCCGGACCTCCGAGCCCAATGACGCTGACGGTTATATTAGCTTGGGAGGCCTGGGCCAGAAGTTCCTTGTAAGCGCCGGGCTCCTCGGAGTCGGAGGCGTCTGCAAAGAGAATGATATGCCGGGTTGCTGCCTTGGCGGAGAGGAGCATTTTGGTTGCCGTGGAAAGCGCTTCGTAGATGAAGATGCCGCCGCCGAGCGAATCGATCTGCATGATTTTGTTCCGGAAAGCCATTTTTTTTTCGACCGGCCCGAGGTCAACAACAACATGCGAGCTGCTGTCCACGGCTACGGCGCCGAATTCATCAAGCGGTGACAGGAGATCGAGCACCTGGACTGTCCCGATATTTGCCAAGTCTATCTTCCGTTTGCCGCCGCCGCACGGCATTGCCATGCTGCCTGAGCGGTCCAAGGCGACGACAATCGCCAGTGAAAGTTTCCGGTGTTCACTTCTGAGTTCCATTGATATCGGCAATATTTTTTCGAGCGGCGACTTGAAATAGCCGCCGGTCCCGTATGAATTCCGCCCCCCGCTCAGCATCAGGCCGCCGCCGGCATGTTCCACCCATAGTGCAAGATTTTCCAGGCCATTATGCCCGATATCGTCGGCAAAAGTGTTCTCCAGAACAATGGCAGAATATTGGGAAATATCGGCCAGGTTCCAAGTGCATGCCGCGGCTGCCTGCGCCCGAATGTCCATGCCATTGGCTTTCAAAGCCTTGGCCAACCCAGAGTTTTCCCCGGCGGAGGAAGTCACAAGCAGCGGGCGACTGGCCTTGATCCCGACAAGCGCTTTCGCGATGTTGTTTTCCGGCACGGGATCCTGGCCGACGGTCCCCATTACGGCAATCGAATATTGGCAAACTCCTGAAAGTGGGGCCCGGTCGCGAAAAACAAGACGACTAACCCCGGCCGGCACGTTTTTACGGCCGGCAGCGATGATCTCCGCTCCGCGTTTCATTTCATAGCTCACTTCCTGGCCGACGGGGGCATGAACGATTGCCTCCAGTAAAAACGCCTGCCCGGGCAACACGGTTTCCGGTACGCGAATATCCGACAAAGACAGATCGTTGGCCGCCGATCTTTGCAGCAGCCGGAAATCTATGGGAATGCCGCGGGTGGCATACTTTAAGGCCGCAGCGGCCGGATCCTTTCCCGTCCAGCGGCCATCCGAGACGACAAGGATTCTGCCTGTGTGGTTTGCGCCGAACAAGGCAAGGGCGTTTTCCAGTGCAGCGGAGAGATCGGACTGGTCGGGGCCGATATCGGCGACAAAGCCCGAAAACTTGCCGCTTTGCGGTGAATGATCGACCACGGCATGGCGGCCGAAGGAAACAACGGCCAGGCGATTATTGCCGCGGATTGAAGCCTGGGCCAAATCCACAATTTCTTTTTCAGTTCCGCCAGCACTACCAGGCATTGAGGCACTACGGTCGGCCAAGATGACGACCGTGCCCGTACGGTCCGGGATTTTAAGTGCCGGACGGCAAAGGGCCAGCGCCAGGAGTGCGAAAACAACGGCCCTTGTAACGCGCAAAAAACGAGAGGGAAGCTTCCACAGCATCCATGCCGCGGCCAACGGTATAATTAATATAAGCCATACCGGTTGTTGCAAATACATACTATGACCTCACGCTGATCAGGTGAATGATCAAAAGTCCGAGCGCCAGCAAGAGCAGGGGCCATGCGTAGCTGGCATAATCATTCTTCAACGACTCGCTATTCACGAGCTGGCCCCATCTGCCAGAACACGATCCGCGCAAATCGGATTCCTCGGAGGACAAAAGATTACAGGCCAAAATATATTGCGCCTCGCCCGCCGCAATGTGGTAAATGCCGGAAATGGGAGCGTCAAGCATGACGCTCCGCCTGGAAGTCTTTATATCCATGACGGTGCCATCGGGTCGCCTGACTGTTACCGTGGGAACAAGTTGATCGAGCCGCAGAACCACATCCGCACCGGCAGGCACATTAATGGCAGAAAGTCCGTCAGCCTCTTCTGCTCGCCATTTGAGCAGGTTCCAGAAGAAAATCGGCCAGTTCGGAGTGTTCTGGAGCGTCGAGGCGTTCAGCCTGAAATGCATCCGGATATCATGCCTGCCGGAAGGAAAGGCCTGATCGTTGACCACGGGGATATTGCCTGCGCTGATGACAGCAGAGCCGGCTGTAAGACTGCTGGTTCCGGCGCCCCAGATAACGCCTTCCAGGTCAAGCCCCGTTGCCAAGGGATGACCGGTATCAATGACAAACGGGCCGGTATATGACAGGGCATTGGTGCCGGAATCGATCCGCAAAGTCCACTGGCCGGGACTGTTATCCGTCCGGGCGAACCGATCGACGACAACTAGTTGGGGATTAGAGCCGGCGGGGAGCGCCAGCCCTGACGCATTCATCGCTTTCTGTATTAAGCGGCGAAGGTTTTGATCGGCAACGTCCAACGCAATGGTCACCTTTTTGGCCGGTTGCGGCAGGAGCACGATTTTGTTGTCGGCCGCCAGAGCATCGTCCGAGAGGCAGGCGCGCAGCTCCCCGGCCTTCGGCGGCAGGTCGAAGGTCAATCGTTTCAGTTCGCCCGTTGACAGGTTCAACACCTGGTTTACGGGTGGAATGCCGGCGCCGAACTCCAGGGAAAGCAGGGACTGGGCGGGGCGCTCTGAGAAGTTGGCAATCTCCAGCATGCAACGATCCTTGCTTTCTCCCGCGCTCCTGGCGGCATTGACAAAGCCCACGTTGGGTACCGGCCGGCCGCAAGCCACCCAGAGGAAACTGTCGCTTGCGAGTTCCGGCGGCGGAGATTGATCCGTCAGCACTACGATCCGGCTGCGATCCCGGCCAAGTTCCTGTGCGAGTTCCAGTGCCTTTCCCAGACGGGCTTCGGGGGCCGCGCATTTCCATTGCTTGAGAGAGCGATTAATTGAGGTCGCATCCGCTTTGACCGGATCGAGCATCACGGGATTTTTCCCGGCAATGATGAAACGAACGCTTCCGGCATCGGGCCTGGCGCACAAGTTACGCAGCTCGCCGGTTGCCCGCATCTGCGGCGTTGCGACGTCTAGGCCGGCGCGCATGGAGGCGGAGTCGTCGAGGACAACGATCAGCGGTTTGCGGCTGAGGCCGGCGGCAAGCCGCGGATCGGACGCGGCCACAACCAGGAGGATCACCACGATGGTCTCGATGATAAACGTGATTGGCAAAGTGAAGCGCTGGAGGCGGGCGCCGCCCTCGTGCGGCTGGCGCGCGCGCTGCCAGAGCATAAGGCTGGAAACCTGATGGCTGCGGAAACGGCTGCGGAAAAAATAAACCGCTACCAGCGCCGGAATGGCGACGGCCGCGATCAAGGCCAGCGGATAAGTCAATAATGGTATCATGCTATTCCGAGAATCTGCGCTTCTTCCAGCGGGTCAAGTCTCCAGTCTGCTATGATGCGCTCTGCCTCGACCGTCGCCATCCATGTGCCGGTCTGCGCGCAAAACCGGTGCCAATTCTGCTGGTGATCGGCCAGGGCCTGCACATACCGGTTACGGGTTACGGCATCGACAAACAGATCAAGCCTTTCGTCGTTTTCCACGTCAACAAAACCGGTACTGCCCTGAGGGGGCGGTTCGATGTCCGTTTTGGCAAGGAGTTGGATAACGATCGCCGCTGCAGCGCCTTCAGCGAGGCGCTGGAGAACCTCTATCGGTTCTCCGGGCCAGAGCAGGTCGCTGATGAATACGCGGATGCCATTGCGGCGCCAACGCGGCGCAGCGCCAAAGGCTTCCCCGGGGTTGCCGCCATACTCGAAATCGATTCCGTCCCAGAGCGTCGGCCTTTGGTGGCCGCCATCAATGCGGCGAAAGTTCTGTGCGGCAATCCAGGCGCCGTGGGTGCACTTGGCATTGGCCGCGGCCATGGCAAACACGGCCGCCAGACCGAGTGCTGCCCGGGATTTCATCGTGTTTTCAAGGGCCATGGAACGCGAACCATCCAGGATGATGTCAAGATGGGGCGCGACTTCTTCGCGATAGAGTTTGACTGTCAGGCGATCGGTCCGGGCGTAGGCATGCCAGTCAACATGCCGGAGATTGTCGCCCGGCTGGTATTCCCGGTAATCCTTAAAGTCGAGGGATGTTCCCGCCTTGCGTCCCATGTCAAAACCAACCCGTCCTGAAACAGATTCTCGGGGAACAATGAGTCCATAGCGCATTCCGGCCTGTTCCCCCTCGGCGAGGTAATCGCGAAACAGTTCTTTCATTTCAAAATCTTCTCCAGGGAGTCAGTCGGGGCCATCTCGTCAACCGCGGTGACACACATTGCCGATGGTTTGGCGCCCATGAAGTCCCGGGCCTGCCTGAAAAGCCAAGGACTGTTTACAAGAAACATGCCGGCCGCCCAGCTGCTGACAAAGGCAATGATGGTTGCGCGATATTTAGGATCGAGGATGCCGCCGGGATTGAACAATTGCCACATTCCGATGGAGTCAACCTTCATATTTTCATAGACGAGTGTTACGCCGATGATGCCTGGCACCAAGCCGCCGACTGTTACCAGGAGCAGGGCGAGTACACCCGTGAATTTCGCCGGGAACCGGTTGCGGAGAATAAAACGCCGTATTGCAATGGCGCTAAAACCGTAGGCGAGCGCAAAAAGCGCAAAACCATGTAAGTTTTCGACCAATTTAAGCACGTTTTGCCGGGAAGAATGTACGCCAGGAGGGATGGCGTTCGCGGCTGCATAGGAAACGGTCAGGGCGATTGCCATCGCCAGGCAGCAAAACACTATGCCGCCGCCCGCGCCGCTGTAAAAAATGAAGGCCAGCGGTCGCAGGATGACGGGGCGGGGAATGCTTTGGCGAACCCTGATCCTGATCTTGTCGTCTTCGCCTATTGCAAAAAGAAAGACGGAAATGAAACCTATGATTGTCGGGATGGCCCAGGCGGCCAGCGGTTCAGGGTGGTGCTCGACTTTTGCCCAGATGGCCAGCCCGATGCCGGTCGCAAGCCAAGCTATGAAGCACGCCAGACGGACTGGCAAGGCGCGGTTGGCAGTGGACGGCATAATCAGCGCGATGCTGAAGGAATGCATCAGGATAAACACCAGGATGCCAATCGCAAGAAAGGTCAGGCATGGTCCCCAGAATCGCCATGTATTCAGGTCGGCGGCAATGCCGGACGAGATGATTTCAGGGATCAGAAAGATGCTGGCGACGAGCCCGATCATGCTGGCGACGAGCCCGCCGATTCCAAGCATAATTTTGAATGGTTTGCTGGTTGGCAGGGTGGCTATTAAAATGGCGGCCTGAATGACGATGATCGTGATCAGGAACAGCGGCACAAGCACAATGCACATGGTGGGAATATCTATTCCGCGCAGGAGGTAAGTGAATACCAGGAACGGGGTGCAAATGCTGTAGAGTATGACAAGCATGACGATGCCGTTCAGAAGTTTGCCTCGGATTATTTCCCCGGGACTCAGGGTCGTGGTGAAGAGCAGGTCCAGATTGGTGTCGGAATGCTCGATTGCCAGCCGGATGCCGGTATAGAACGGCACGAACAGAATACAGCTGAAATTGAGAATGGGCAGGAGAATGTTAAAAAGCTGGCGACCGCTACCCCAGTCTGCGGAATTGCTCACTGTCAGGTCGAAGATAAATATTCCGACGGCGCTCAGCATGACCAGCATATAAATGGCAATGATACCGATGAGGAACCGGCTCCTGGTCACCTGGCGGAGCTCCTTGATCATGACCGGGTTGAAAGCCAGGTCCATAATTTTTGGAAGCCTGAAGTTCATTGGACACCGCCCTTGGTCACGGACATGAAAATGTCTTCAAGCCCGGCTTTCTTATGCCTGAATTCAGCGATTCTGAAATTCCTGGCGATCAAATCTTGCAGCAGATCACAGGCCGTCTCCTCGTCGCCGGTCATTTCGACCATGAGTTCGTGGCCGGCTGCCTTGACGGATGCCACCCGCGGCATCTGAAGCAGGTCGCGATGCAAATCGCCATGGCGTTCCCGCGTGCGGATGATGACCACGCATTTCGACCGGCTCCTTTTAGCCACCTCGGCAATCGAGCCGCTCTCAAGCAGGCGTCCTTTCTCAATGATCAGCACGCCGTTGCAGATTTCGGTCAATTCGGTCAGGATGTGCGAACTGATCAAGATCGCCTTGTTCTGCCTGGCCAGGATAAACAGCAGTTCCCTGAGTTCAATGCGTGCCCGTGGATCGAGCGCGGCGGCGGGTTCATCAAGCACCAGGATCGGCGGATCGTGCACCAGGGCGCGGCCAAGTGACACGCGTTGTTTCATTCCCTTGGAAAGCGCCTTGAGAAGTTTATCGCGCAGGCCGGTCAGATTGGTGAACTCCTCCACGGCGGACACGGCATGGCGCCTTTTTCGGCCATGCAGGCGAAAGGCGCGGGCAAAGAAATCGAGATATTCGTGAACGGTCATGTCGCCGTGAATTGGGAGCGTATCCGGCACGAACCCGATCAGAGGGCGGACCATTTCGGGATATTGAACGACCGACACTCCGTCAATGAGAATATCGCCGGAAGTAGGTTCTTCCAGGGTTGCCAGGATGCGCATGGTGGTGGTCTTGCCGGCGCCGTTCGGGCCGACGAATCCGATAATTTGCCCGGCGCCGAAAGCAAAAGAAAGATCGTTGACGGCCGTTGTTTTGCCGAATTTTTTTTCAAGATTAATGATTTGCACTTTCATTCTTCACCCCAAAATCCTACGACAACCGATCTCAGCTTTTCACGCGCCTTGTTAGGAAGCCCTTTTTCGATGAAAGGCGTTGCGTCGATGAAGGCCGTGTAGGAGCCGGCAATCGGCAGAGCGGCCGGCTGGTTGCTGACACAGACGGCCGCAACTTGCCAGTTTTGTCCGGCATAAATACGTCCCAACTGATCGAGCGTATTGGTGAGAGCATATTTCCCGGCGACCGGCACGAGGAGTGCCTGTTTCCCGGCGGGAATTGGCGCGCCGGCTGTAAAAACTTCACCATTCCGGTCCGCGACCCATAGTTTGGAGATCTCGGCACCCAAGCCGTTGACAACCGCCATGCTATTGCTGCCGGCAGGCTTTATTTCGAGCCGTTCCCGGCGTAACTCGCTTTTCCGGATCATGAAATATTCGGGGACGCGGGCTGAAATCCAGCCGCTCGCGAGGTGCTGATCGCGCGACAGATCAATTGTCGTTGAAGACCTGTTTCTCCTGGCGCCATATTCCCGGTTGAAGAGGGTGGTAAGTTCGCAGTCGAACCCGAAGTGCAGTCCCGAACCGGAGGTGAGCGGGCAGTAATAACCGGTCAACCCGATCGTTGTTGCGCGATGCTGATACTGGTCCAGAAGCGTCAAGCCTTCAATGCGCAGGGTGGGTGTGACCCCTTCCGAAACAAAGGCGTAGATAATGACCACGGCCGCCGTGATGCCGGAAAGAAGAGGGACCGTCCAGAGCATCCAGATCGGACGCTTGATGCGATGCAGGATGAAAAAGTTAAGACCGATGGCCAAGGCAAAGCTGGTCATAAGAATAAAGATGGCGCGAAGCGGCAAACTTACCTTGTCCACGATCGGGAATGAGGCGTTTGCTTGTTCAGGCGACAGGAACAGGCGCCACGGCTCGCGGCTTTTTTGCCACGCCAGCCAAATGCTCTGAAGCTGGTTCTTGTCCAGGTTATTGAGGGAAATGCCGGAGCTGATAATGCATTGGCCAAACCCGACGTTGTAACCCTTGAGGCCGGCCGCAACCTGCAACGGGTATTGATTCCAAGGCCGGGGAATTTCAAGAGCGCCTCCCACCAGCAGGGAACCGCCGCATTCGACGTATCGGATAATGGCCTGTTTCGCGGCAATGGACATTTGTTGCATGTCCGACTCGGTCAGCACGATGCCGTCAAATGACGAGTAAGCCAGCCAGTTGTCCTTCCATTGCGGCGGGTCAAGTTCCGAGCGAACCAGTTCGTCCATGCTGATGATCGTTGAAGAGGGACCTCCATATGTGCCATGGCTCGTTCCCCGATAGGGCATATTTGTGGCGGGGAAATGCCTGGCGATGTTCTCCATAAACGCCGAAGAATCAATGCTCCGGCTCATGAGAATTCGGGGATACCGGCTCGGCGAATATGTGTTTGCATTAAAACGGGCAACGGGAATTACGACGGTTCCCCTGGACCTGCCGTCCACTATAACCCCCGCATCAGTGCCTGTTATTTCCATGGGAAGCTGGAACAACGAGACAATAACCGTCGTTCCCGGCATAATGTTGACTTGACGGGTGATTCGGCGGATCGTGCCGCCGGACACGTAGTAGGATCGATCGGGCACGACCAGTTCGACCTCGTGCGCGCGTGTCGGGGAAAGATTGGCGATATGGAAGCGATACTCTATATATCCGTGATAGAAATATTTACCTGACTCGTCGGGATCGGGGATCACGGCGATGTCGCCGAAAGTAGTTTCGGCCGATGATCTGGCGCCGGCCGTAAAAAAAATAGCCGCAAAGCAGAATACTGTTATCAGGCAGCGTTTCACGCTAGGACCTTTCTATTGTTACATCATCCGGAAGGTTCAACTCTGTTTCAGGAAGTTTGGCGACAAGGTCATTGAGAAGTGCCGAGGAATCTTTGCGGTCGAAGCGCGCCTTATAGTTAAGAATGATGCGGTGGTTCATTACGGCTGGGGCCACAATCTTGGCGTCGGCGAAACCCGCTGTCGGCCGGGCATTAATCAGCGCCCATGCCCTGGCAGCCTCGGCAATTGCAATGGCCGCGCGCGGCGAAGCGCCATAGGTAACGTAGGCGCGTATGTCGTCGGAGGCCTCTTTGGAATCGGCATGGGTCGCGGCAACCAGGCGGGCAATATAGCGCGTTACCGCGCGCGACAGAAAAATCCTGTCCATCGCCGAAAACAGCAGTTTTAGTTCGTCGCCACTCATGGTCCACGTCGGCTGGGGCGGCTCTCCGCGGCGGCGCGAGGAAATAATCTCGTCCAGAACGTCAACATCCACGTTTTTCACCATCAGCCGGAAAAGGAAACGGTCCAGTTGGGCCTCCGGCAGGGGATAGGTGCCTTCCAATTCAATCGGGTTCTGACTGGCAAGCACAAAGAAGGGGACGGGGAGTTTTCGCGTGGTTCCCATCAACGTTACCGATCGTTCCTGCATTGTTTCCAGCATGGCAGACTGGGTCTTGGGAGATGCCCGGTTGATTTCGTCGGCAAGAAGAATATTGGTAAACACCGGGCCTGGCTGAAAAACCATTTCACGTTTGCCGGGAGAGGTTTCCTGGAGAATATGGGCGCCCAGGATATCAGCCGGCATAAGGTCTGGAGTGAATTGGATTCGCCTGAAATTCAGGCGCATAATATCGCCGATGGCCTTGACCAGGGCGGTTTTGCCCAAACCGGGAAGGCCTTCCAGCAGGATATGTCCGCGGCTAAGGATGCCGGTGAGAAGCATCCGGTGAAGTTCAGCCCGGCCGAGTAGAATCCGGTCAAGCTGCTCAAGCACTTTCCCGATCAGTTCTGTAGCGCTTTTCATTTCATCCGGCTTCATTACTGCTTCAGGCATATTGCTCATGTGTTCGCTCCTGTTGTTTGGCGCCGGATTTTCTATTCCGGCTTGTCTGCGCGATCGAAGAATTTTCTAATTGCGCCCCGATGACGGGGTAACACGGTTTGCTCACGGGAATCTCCGTCTGCTTCTCCGGCAATCAGCGCACCGGATGAAACAGGTTGCTTGTTAACGGGCGCCGCCGGACTGGCACGGCTGAAGCCCATGTGCAAACTATTTTTTGGATCAAGCGACAATGCCGAAGGCAACGCCTGTTCCTTGAATCCGGCGCCGGCTTCAGATGTTTCATTCTGCCAGGTTATCGGCGCATCTCCACGGCCACGGCTGATTCCGCCCCGGCCGGGCAGGCCATTGCCCGTTGAGTCACAACCGCTGTTGCCTGCGGCGAGCAATGCAAGAAGGGCGTTGGTGCATGAGCCAGAGCATTGACCGTTTCCCAGTTTGAAATCGCCTGAAACCCATTTCAGGTTGGCGAGTTTAAGAAGGTTGTTTTGGCATTTCACATTGCAGGTCTTGAGCATTGCCGTCAGCATCTTGAGTTGCTCTGCTGTCAGATGACCGTTCGCGGCGGAATCAAGAAAACCTGGCGGGAATTGTCCGGCAAGAAGCGTGCTCAGTTCCGGAGTGTTAATCATGGAGCCGAGCTCCCGCTTCACGTCCGTAAGCAGTTCCTGATCGGAATTAGATTGCTGAAGATCCAGCGCCATATCGTTCATGGACATTGCTTCGGAAATGGTCTGCGCTGCGGCCATGTTTTTTTCCAGCGCGTCCTTGGCGGCCTCAACGACGGACGCCTTGACGGCATCCAGCGCCTCCCATGCCTTGGCCGGTTCCTCGCCGGTCGCTTCTGCCTCCAGTCTTGTCAATTCCTCCTTGATTTCCACGGCTTTATTGGATTCGACGATCGTTTGTTCCTTGAGCTGTTCGAGCCGCGTGTTAAGGTCTTCCACCGCGGACTTGAGTTCCAACGGCGAAGAGGATTTCAGCCCGAGCGCCGGGATCGGGCTGAACACGGCAAAAGCGGTGAAGACTACGGCTGACAACAACAGGCCTGCCGCAGGTAGCCAGCGCCAAATGATTCGTGGCGGATTGAGGCCGGGCAATGATTTCAGCCAGGCGGGATCAAGGTGAATCTCGTCCGGCGCCATGAACAATCCGCCGCAGTCGTTAAACGAATCAAATAATGCGCGGAGAATCTGACGTGTCGGCATGCGCTTTCGGTCGGCCAGCCAAGCCGCAAGAAATATTGGCGCAAGGGTTCCAGCAATGATGGCGCTCAAGTAATCGCGCGACAGATGGGTGGTCAGACGAATGATCAACGCAATGGTCCCCGCTGAAAAAAGCCAGATGACCGCAAGCAGGATGATCCTTCTGGCCAACAGAATCAGTCTCAATTTTACGGCAAAGTCCTGAATCGCGCGATTAGCTTGATCTGGTTGCATAGAGCGTAACCCGAATTGCCGGCAGCCGATAGTATTCCAGCCAACCTGCGATTGTCCTTATGGTTTCCATGAACTATGCCCAACGATTCTGCCGCGACGTGCTGCCAGAGCCGCCGGCAAACCATGCTTGCAATTAAATATGCCCGGTTCTCAAAGCGGTTGCAAGAAAAACACACGCACAAAAGCGGGACTCGAATCCTTTGTTCCAACGGTGGGGACATATTAGACAGTCAAGGTCCGCGCAATCGGCGGTCAGTTGGCGAATTTATGTTGCGAGTTGCCCACGGAAGGCGGTTACCGAAGAGCATTTTCTTGCGCTTTAATTTTACGGGTTGAAGGTGTAGAATGCCTCCATGCCCGATGATTATATTTCCAGCCGGACCGGGCCGATGCGGCGTCCTCTTCTGGGGATTGTTTTCTGTTACCTGGCCGGCACGGTCGCCGGGGTCCGGCTGGCCGGGCCTGATTTTCCCGCCGGCTTGATCCTGGCGGTTCTCAACCTGCTTTTGGCCTTCATCCTCACCGTTGCCGCCGCGTATTTCCGGGACAGGGACAAACTGTTCGCTTTATCGGCAAACATATTCGTTTGCCTGGCCGTGTTCCTGGCCGGCTGGCTGGCGGTTGATTTGCGGCTGCGCAGTCCCTCGGTCAGGGAGATTGCGGTCCTGATGGACAAGCCGCGCGAAGGCGTGGAGTTGATCGGGATGGTGACCGATGACCCGGAGCTGCGCGCCGGCCGGCGCGATGACAAAAAATACTGGTCATTTGCCGTGGACCTGGAGGCGATTTCCCGGGTGGGCGTGTTCCAGGAAGCGCGGGGCGAAATCCAGGTCAGGCTGCCGCAAACGGAAATCCAGCCACGTTACGGCGAGCGCTGGCGTTTGACGGGCGTGTTGATTGACAATTACCGCCTTGCGGATTTGTCGGGACAAGCGGCGGACGCGCAGTTCCGGCCGCAAAGATTTGTATTTTACGCGGACAGCCAATCCGCGCCGGTCCTGTTGGAAAAGGCTTCGCGCTGGAGTTTCCGGTATTGGTGCTTTTTCATCAGGGAAAAATGCTCCGTTTCCCTGTCGCGCGGAATTGAGCACCGGCCGGACGTGGTTGCCATCCTGCAGGCGCTCGTCCTCGGCCGCCAGTATGAGCTGTCGCTGCCGATGCGCGAGGCGTTCGTTGCCACCGGCACCTACCATATCTTCGCCATCTCCGGCCAGCATGTCGCCATTATCGCGCTCTTCATCGTCTTTGTCCTGCAGATTTACGGAGTCGGCCGGCTGGGCTGGTTTTATTGGCTCGCGCCGGTCCTGGTGGTCTTTACCGTCATGACCGGCATGAGCGCGAGCGCGGTGCGCGGGTGTATCATGGCGCTCATGTGCTTCCTCGGGCCGATGTTCAAGCGCAAACCCGACATTGCTTCCGCGATGGCCCTGGCCGCATTGTTGATTGTTTTTTCCGATCCATTGCAGTTGTTCCAGGCCGGATTCCTGCTTTCTTTCGGGATCGTTGCGGGGCTGATTATTTTGTGCCCGCCCCTGGTTGAAATGAGCGAACGGCTCCTCGCGCCGGACCCGTACCGGCTTGAGCCGGAAAACTGGCCGGCACGGAACGCGCGAAAGATAATTCGCTGGGTTCTCTTTATGTTGATCGCTTCGTTCGCTTCCTGGCTGGTCTCAACACCCCTGATCGCGCATTGGTTCAACCTGGTCTCCCCGGTGGCGCTCCTCGCGAACCTGCTGGTAATTCCATTGGCGACGCTTGTCCTGCTTGCGGGTTGCCTTTCAATCCTGTCCGGCTGGTTCTGGCCGCTGGCCGCGGAGGCGTTTAATTTTGTCAACGTGGTCTTCGTCTCGCTCATGGCCGGCCTGACCGGGATTATGGCGAAAATTCCCTTCGGGCATATTTTCGTCCGCTCGCCGCCGCTCTGGTCCGTATATCTCTGGCTTGGCGTTTTGGTTGCCTGGCGTGTCGCTCACGCGCATGGCCTGATAAATTACAGGCGAAAGAAAGTCTGGCTGGCCGCGGTCCTGGTCCTGGTCATAGCCGGAGTGTCGGCCCGGCAGTTCAGCGGAAACAAATGGGAAATCCACGCGCTCAACACCGGTCATGGGGCGGTCTGCCTGGTCAACACGGACAGGGCGGAAAATATCCTGGTCAATGCCGGAGCGCGTTACCAGGCGCGCGATGTCCTGAAATACCTGCGCAAAATGGGGGTGAACCGTCTGAAAATTATGGTTTGCCCGGCATTGGACGCCAACCATGCCGGCGCGGCCGTGGATATGATTGCCGCCCTGCCAATCGGTGAAATCTATCTCGGCGAAAACAAGTCAAGGTTCGCGGGTAATTTGACGAAGGCCGCCAGAGGGGAAAACATTCCAATCAGGGAAATCAAGGCCGGTGAAGTTTTTTATCACGGTAATGAGTTTGACTTGTCGTCCGGCGCGAGCGCCGCCACCCAGGCAGTGGTTGAAATTACAATGAATACCGGAAAGCCGCCGCCGGTAATCCGGATTGAAGAACAGCCGTTTTCTTTCATCCGGCCCGATGCCGGGGTTGTTGCCAAAACGCAGGCATGCTTGCGGGTGATCATGCGCCCGACGGTTGAAGAAAGCCAATGGCCGCCGCGCGATTGGTCCGAAACGCCGGCTGGCCGCGATGTTTTTCTGGGGCCGGGGCAGGGGATTGTGTTCACGCCCGGCCGGGATGGAACAAAAATGACCGCGACAACCTTGTTCCCGTAGGACTCAATCCGCGAGTATTTTTTCGATCTTTTCCAAGTCTTCGGCGGAAAGAACGACATTCGCGGCTGGCGCGGTCTGCTTGATCTGGTCCGGACGCCGCGCGCCGACGATGGCGGCGGTCAATTCCGGCCGGCGCAGGATCCAGGCGATCGCCAGCTGGGCCGGGGTGATCTTGTTTTTCAGGGCAATTTTTGCCAGGGCATCTATTTTTTTGGCAATGCCGGAAAAGGCCGGCTCGTTGAAAATCGGGTCGCGGCGGCGATGGTCTTCCTTACCCATTTTGGCCACGTAGTCGGCCGTGATCTTGCCGGTCAGCAATCCCTTCTGGAGCGGGCTGTAGGAGATGACGCCGATCTTGTTTTCCGCGCAGAAGGCGAGCAGGTCGGCTTCAATGTTCCTCTTCAGCATGCTGTAGGGCGGCTGGAGCGAGGCGACCGGGTGGATGGGCATGATGCGTTTCAGCTGGGCAACGGAACAATTTGACACGCCGCCGTAACGCACTTTCCCCTCCTTGATAAGTCCGGCGATGGCGCCCCAACCCTCTTCAAGTTGCTCGTCGGGATCAGGCCAGTGGATCTGGTAAAGGTCAATCACGTCCAGCTGGAGCCGGCGCAGGCTGGCCTCACATTCCGCGCGGACGCTTTTGGCGCGCAGATTGCCGCCGACGTTTCCGTCGGCGTCCCATGTCCGGCAGCACTTGGTGGCGACGAACGGCCTTGGCTTGAGCTTTTTGAGGGCGCGGCCCAGGACTTCCTCGGAATGGCCGAGGCCGTAGACCGCGGCCGTGTCAATCCAGTTGATGCCCGATTCGATCGCGGCCAGGGTCGTGGCGATGGATTCGTCGTCATCCTGTTTGCCCCAGCTGTAAGCCCAGCCTTCAACCGCGCCGCCGTGCGCCCATGTTCCCAGGCCGATCACGGTAAGTTCAACTCCGGTTGATCCGAGTTTGCGTGTTTTCATGTTTTTTTTCCCGGTTGGATGATGAAATCAACTTGTGATGAGGCCGGATTTCTGAAAGCTGAAGTAACCTTTGCGCGAAACGATGATATGGTCCAGGATGCGCAGGCCGAGAATTTTCGCGGCCTCGCTGAGTTGCGCATGCGTTTGTTTATCCGCTTCGCTGGGGTCAAGTTTGCCGGAGGGGTGGTTATGGACGAAGATCACGGACGCGGCCCGGTCGGAGATGACGTCGGCGAAAACCTCGCAAGTCCGGCTGTGCTTCGGCATATCCTTGATTGTTTTCATTATATTTTATTTGGCATTATTTAGCCGATTTGCCAAAGATTTCCATTGAGGACTCTTTCTAATTCTTGCTTGGGCCGCGGCATTGCTTACCCCGAAATATTCCGCAACGGGGATTGCCAAATATGGAAGAACGTCTTCTGACTGCAGGGAAATCGCGATCTGAGCCAGGGATGCAATCTGTTCTGAAATGAACGGTTCAAACACGGTTTCAGGAGCCAGGAGATAGGAGGCGAACTCTTCAGCCTGGCCTTCAATCCATTTGTAATCGTCTTCCGACCTGTTCAGGACGGCCATTTTCCACGATTGGGTTGAATCAACGATATGCCACACTTGGGCCAGCCATTCCCGATGTAAAACGTAGTGGCCGATCTCATGAGCAATCGAATATCGGTAGAAGGAAGTCTGCTGGCGATACTGGTCGGCGTCAACGGTAATTATCGGGTGACCGTCGCCGGGCGCGATCTGGGCGGGCGAATCGATTTCCTCCAGCAGGCCGGGAACCAGGCGTATTTCCATGTTTAAATCGAATTCGGCGATTTCTTCAACATCAAGCGGGAATGGTTTCTCCGCAAACCGGTGTTCCGCGGCAAAAACCCTGGCTTTCTCCGCGATGGTCTTCCAATCCAACACCGGGCGGGGCGGAAAGGAAATCATGGATCATGACCTCCGCAATTTCTCGACTAATCGGTTGAGATCTTCTTCTGTCGGTTTGGTTCTGCGGATAGTCCTGAACAACACCGGCAATATTTTCACGACGTCTTCTTCGCTCATAATGTCTTTGGGCACAATGCCGCTGTCGGCCGCCGCGGAGTCGAAGAAACGGTACCAGTCGTCACTGGCTTCCTTGATGTCAAGCGCTTTTGCATATCGTTCCAGGATGTCATGATCCTTTGGGGGCGGCCATACGCCTCTCTCGATCCGGCTCAAGTTGCCCGGATCCGCATTGGCGCGTTTGCAGAACTCCCGCAACGTGATCCGCTTTTGCGCCCTTAGGCCTTTCATCAATGACCCGAACGCCGCCGCATGTGTGGTGGTTGTCATAAAATCCGTCCTCCCATTTTTGTTTCTGTTGTAAAATTACTACAAATTTTATTGTAATGCAAGAACAACATCTAAAAATTTTATGATTGTCAGCGCGGGGTTGCGGGTCGCCGATCGCCGCGTTTTTCGTCAAATCCACATATCAGGGCAATGACGCAGATTGGGTCAAAACACGGGATGATCGAAAAAAGAAAAGACGAAATTTCAAGCCTTATTCGCGAATCATTGCGGAAAATTGACACAAAGGCCGGCTTGCCGGAAGGAGTTTTGCTTATTATACTCCTGCCAGTTTGCAATTTTCCCGGGATGAAAGGAAAAGATGAACAGGAACATATTTGACTTGATCAATACCCGGCGCAGCACGCGCAAATACAAGCCGGAAAAAATTCCGCGGGAAGTGATTGAGCGCTGCCTGGAGGCGGCGCACCTCGCCCCCTCGGCCTGCAATTCCCAACCGTGGTCTTTCGTGGTGGCCGACATTGAGCCTTTGCGCGGGAAACTGGCGCAGGCGTCCTTTTCGGGCGCTTACGGCATGAACGCCTTCGCGGCGAAGGCCCCGGTCCTGATCGCGGTTGTCACCGAGCGCTCAAAATTCATGGCGGCCCTTGCCGGAAAATTCCGCGGCGTCCAATACAACCTGGTTGACGTCGGGATTGCCTGCGCCTTTATTTCGCTGGCGGCGGAGGCGGAGGGCGTGGGGACCTGCCTGCTCGGCTGGTTTGACGAGAAAGCCGTCAAGAACACGCTCGGTCTGGACCGGAACGCGAAGGTTGATATTATGATCAGCATGGGATATAGTGCCGAGGATAAATCAACCGTGAAAGCGCGGAAACCGCCCGGGGAAACATGGCGATTTGCGGCTGAAACTTGACCCATGAGTTCAAACGAAATGACAACGCGCGCCCGGACGATGATGGTGGTCTTGCTGGCCGTCATCAGCCTGTGCGGGGTCTTTGACCATTCACTCTGG
Organism: uncultured Verrucomicrobiota bacterium; assembly: GCA_964475405.1. Classification (GTDB taxonomy): domain Bacteria; phylum Verrucomicrobiota; class Kiritimatiellia; order JAAZAB01; family JAAZAB01; genus JAQUQV01. The sequence goes on along the minus strand of CAYYWX010000032.1, from coordinate 7,781 downwards.
TCCACGAACGACTCGCGCGAAGGCGCGATGATCGGCGAGATGGTTCGCGCGCGCTGCTGGGTGACGCCGGTTTTCAACGGGGCTCATTATCTTGAAAAGCCGCCGCTCCTGCACTGGACCGGCGTCGTTTTCTGCCGCCTGTTCGGCTCGGTGAACGAGGGGCTCGTGCGCCTGCCCGCCGCCTTCTACGCCTTTTTATCGCTCCTGATTGTCGTCTCCTGGGCGCGCGCCCTGGGGCGCGAGCAGGCCGGGTTTGCGGCGGCGTTCATGTGCGCCACCTCGGCGCTATTCTTTGAATACGCGCGGATTGTCCTGACGGATTCCGCCCTGACCTTCATGGTGGTCCTGTCGCTCTGGCTTTTCTGGCGGGCGCAAACGGCGGAAAAATGGTTTGTCGGGCGTTATTTGCTCTTTTTATTCGTGTCGGCTTTTTCCTTTTACGCCAAGGGCCTGATCGGGCCGGGGATGATCTGGCTTTCGGTGACGGCCTGGCTTGTTTATCAAAGGCGGTTCCGGCTCCTGCTGGTCCTGGTTCCCGTTTTCGCGTTTGTGTTTGTGTTTGTCCTGGCGCCCTGGGTTTTCGCGCTCTGGAAAACCGGCGGCGGCGCCTATCTTTACACGGTTTTCTGGGAAAACCAGTTCGGAAGATTCCTTTATTTCAGCGACCGCACGTTGCCGCTTGATCCCTACCTGATCCACAAGGAGCCGGTTTATTTTTATCTACGGAGTCTGCCCGTGCGCCTCCTGCCGTGGACCCTGCTGGCCGTGCCAGCGCTCTATTACTGGTTCCGGCGCGGAACTCCTTTGAAAAGCGACCTGGAGGTCTTTCTCAAGACCTGCCTGCTGGCCATGGTTTTTTTACTTCACGTTTCTTCGGCCAAGGCGGCCTGTTACGCCCTGCCGCTTTTTCCGATTATATTCCTGATGACCGCCGTCTGGCTGGAGGATGTCGCTTCGGCCTGGCAGGCCGAGGAAACCACGAAATGGGCGCGGATTGAACGCCCGCTGATCATGGCAACATTCGGCCTGCTCGGTTTTGCGATCATCGCCGCGCCGGTCGCCTATCTGGGCGCGTTTCTTTTCGGAGTGCAGGCGGTGCGGACACCTTGCCCGGTGACCGGCTGGATATGTTTCCTGATTGCCCTGCTGGCCGTCGCGGCCGGGGGCCTGCTGGGGCACAAGGTTTGGGATGCGTTTAAAAACGGGCGGCAGCGCGCGGCCTTGCTGGCCATGCCGGTTGTCGTGGCGGTTGTGGGAATTGTCGGCGCCTCGGCTTTCGTGCCGGCGGTTGATTTTAACCGGACATATCTTGATTTTGCCCGGTTTGTTCAGGAAGAAATCAAGACCGGGCGGCGCGTGGCGTTTTCGGACGATTCGGAGCGCGACCTGGGCGCCTTCATGTTTTACCTCGATTCCCGGCTGGAAACCGTTTCGTTCGCCAATCGCGCTTCCATTGACGGTTTTTTGCGCGCGGAAAACGAGCCGCTTGGCATTGTCGTGCCGGTGAAAGAATTGCGCCTGGTGCTCGCTCAGCTGAAAGGGAAATCCTTCCGGATAAAAAAGGCGGACCAGTGCGGGAGGAAATCGGACTCGTTCCGCCTGGTGGCAATTGATCCGGCGGTGAAAAAGCAGCCCGCGGTGTTCAAGCCGAAGGCCGGGAAGCCGAAGTCCGTCAGGAAATGATGATGGAAATTTTATTCGGGAACGGATATGGGCAAAATAATTTATAAAAACATCCTGGTTCCATTTTCGGCGGTCCTGGCGCTGCTCGTTTTCTTCGGCGGCTGGGAAATAGCCAAGTACCAGATTGTGCCGAAAAGATTGGGGATTGTTGAACAGGGCAAAGTGTTCCGGAGCGGGCGCATCGCGCCGCATTTGCTCCGCAAGACCCTGCGGAAATACGGGATAAAGGTCGTCGTTGACCTGACCGGGGCCGACCAGCGCGACGCTTCCTGGCAGGCGGAACAGAAGGCGGTCGAGGAGCTCGGCATAACCCGATATAATTTTGAGTTATGCGGCGACGGCACCGGCAATATCACCAATTACGCGAGGGCCATTTCCGCGATCGAACAGGCCAAAAAGGAAAACAAGCCGGTATTGGTCCATTGCGCCGCCGGTGTCCAGCGCACGGGCGGGGTAATCGCGTCCTACCGCCTGCTGGTTGAACAGCAGCAGCCGGCCACCGCATATGCCGAGTTGGGGCGTTACGGCTGGAAGTCCCGCCACGACCGTGTCATGCTTGATTACCTGAATAGTCACATGAACGAACTGGCCGCGCTTTTGCAGGAGATGAAAGTGATTGCCGAGGCGCCCCGGCCCGCGCCGCCGCTCGCCCCCTGAGCATCCGCCGGAACGGTATCGCGACGCTCGCACCATGTTCCGTGCCAATTTTGAGATAGGTTCTTGTTAGTTTGATCCGGATCTGATAAAGTGCCGTATTCTTTATACAACGATTGGAGGCAAACATGCGATTGATTCTTGTTGTGTTGATAGGTTTGATGTCAGGCGCCTGGTTGGCGGCGCGCGCCGCGGAGACGCTCGTCAATCCCATTTTCCAGGCGGCCGAGCAGGGCGACCTGAAACTGGTCAAGATGCTTCTGGAAAAGGATCCGGCCCTGGCCAAGGCCCGGGGCGGCGCCGGCTATTCACCCCTGCATTGGGCCTCCGGCGCGGGGCAAACCAGGACGGTTGAATTGCTTTTGGCGCGCGGCGCCGATGTAAACGCGCGCGATGATGCCGGCGCCACGCCCCTGCACCTAGCGGCATTTAACGGCCATCTCAAGGTTGTGGAAGCGCTCATTGCCAAGGGCGCGGATGTCAATATCCGGAATGTGCGGCTGAGGATTCCTTTGCATAACGCCGCCGGCAAGGGATTCGATGAAATTGCCGCGAAACTGGTGCGCGCGAAATCAGACCTGAACGCGCGCGATAACATGGGGATGACGCCCTTGCATGCCGCGGCCATGTATGGCCGGTGCAAGGTGATTGAACTGCTCGCCAAAAACAACGTCAATTTGAACGAACGCGACAACAACGGCAACCCGGCGTTGAGCCTCGCCATCCAGTTTGACCAGAATAACGCGGCTGAACTGCTGGTGCGCAAGAGCGCGGCGCTTAACATCAAGAACGACCTGGGCCTGACGCCCCTGCATTTGGCCGCGATGAAAGGAAACGATAAAATAGTCGAATTGCTTTTATCGTCCGGCGCCTCGGCCGCCGTGGGGGACAATTACGGGCAGACGCCGCTGCAATGGGCCGAACTCAAGGGGCATAAGAATGCGGCGGACTTGATCAGGACCCAGGCAATAAGCCGGAAACCGGAAGGCAACAAGACAGAAGGCGGCAGGCAGTAGGCAAAAGAGGGGAAGAATGCCGGTAAGGTTCAAGGATTATTATGAGACGCTCGGCGTCGCCCGGAACGCATCCCATGATGATATCCGCAAAACCTATCGCCGTCTGGCGCGCAAATTTCACCCGGACGTGAACAAGAGCCATGACGCCGAAAGTAAATTCAAGGACATTGCCGAGGCCTATGAAGTGCTCGGCGACCCGCAAAAGCGCAAGAAGTACGATGAATACGGCATGAATTATCACTCGGGCGACGAGTTCCACGCGCCGCCCGGGGCCGAAGACGCTTCCTATCAGTTTTACGGCGGGCCGTCCTCATCGGGTTTCACGAGCGAAGATCTCGGCGGTTTCAGTGATTTTTTTGAAACTCTCTTCGGCGGCCACGACATGGGTTCCTCGTTCCACCATGCCGGCTTTGCCGACTCGCCTGGCGGCGCGGCCGCCGGCTCAGCGCGGCGGGACCGCGGGCAGGATCATGAGGCCGGCCTTACCATCGGTCTTGAGGAAGCCTTCCATGGCGTGAAGAAGCAAATTTCATTGCAGACCGCCCGGCTTGACGAGCATGGCCGCGTCCAGCGCCAGACCAAAAGTTATAATGTCCGGATCCCGCCGGGCACCATGGACGGCATGAAAATCAGGCTGGCCGGGCAGGGCGGGGCGGGCCATACCAGCGAGTCCGCCGGCGATCTCTACCTGCATGTTTCCATCGCTCCCCATCCGGTATTCAAGTGGACCGGTAAAAACCTGGAAATCACCGTCCCGGTCGCTCCCTGGGAGGCCGTCCTGGGAGCGAAAATCAACGTGCCGACCATGGAAGGCAAGGCGGCCTTGGCGATCGGGCCCGGGACTCAATCCGGCCAGAAGTTCCGCCTGCGGGGCAAGGGTTTTCCCGGGCATACCCCGGGCGATTTGATTGTCACGGCTCAAATCGCCGTTCCAGGCAGATTATCGGCAGAGGAAAAAAAATTGTTTGAAGAATTAGCGAAAACATCAACTTTCCGGCCGCGCGATTAATTTTTACCGGTATGAGCACCAAAGAACAATATGCCCCGGACGCCGGATTCAGAGAGCCGGGCGGGGATTTCATGGAAAGCGTCCTGACGCTCCAGGAACTGGCTTTCCTTGCCGGCACGACCGGCGAGGTAATTGCCCAGCTGGTTGACCTGGATCTGATCGCCCCCGGCGCGGGGTCAGAAACGCCTTTATTCCGGGTGGAAGCCGTCGGGCAGGTCCGCAAAATACTGCGGCTGCGGCGCCAGCTGCAGATCAGCTTTGATTCAATGGCGCTCATTTTTGACCTGCTTGAGCGGATTGACGCGCTGGAACGGCGGGTCGGCGAAATGAAAAATGAATAGTTCTCTCAAAAGGGAAAAAGAAGATTTTCTCACAGAGCACACAGAGTTCACAGAGGCGAAAAATTTTTCTTAGCCGCCATTCGAGCAGTCAGTGTTCTCTGTGATCTCTAGCGAGCCTGCGAGCGGGTGAGAGCCATCTTGAATTTATGAAAGAATCTTTCGTCATATTGGGCGCCCGCGGCACCCTGCCGGTCGCTGGCGGCAATTTCGAAAAATACGGCGGCCACACGACCTGTTTTTCCCTTCAAACCGGCCAGGGTCTGATTATCATTGACGCGGGCACGGGTTTGTCGCTGGTTAAGGAAACCAAGGAAGAGCAATCACGGCCGGCGACGCTTTTCTTCACTCACTTCCACCTTGACCATATCATGGCCCTCCCTTTTTTCAGCCGGATTTACAATGCCGGTTCAGCGCTGACATTGATGGCGGATCCGGCCCGGAAACCGGACTGGCGTTCATCGCTGACAAATCTTTTTACGCCGCCTTATTGGCCGGTGACGATAACGAGCACGGCCGCCGGCCTTGAATTCAAGGACCTGCCGTCCGGCGCCGCCGGCATTGAACTATACGGCGTGCGGGTTGCCTGGTGCCCGGTTTGGCATCCGCAGGGCTGCCTGGCCTACCGGCTGGAAACGGCCGGCCGGTCGGTGGCCGTTGTCACCGATCATGAATGCGGCGACGCGCGGCTTGATGAAATCCTGTTGCGGTTTTGCGCCCGGGCCGATTTTCTCGTATATGACGCGCAATACACGCCGGAGGAACTGAAAACCCGCCGGGGCTGGGGACACAGCAGCTGGGAGGAAGGCGTGAAGATTGCCGCCCGGGCCAAGGTCGGCGAGCTCATCTTAACCCACCATGATTATAAAAGAGGCGATGACGAGATTGACGCCATCGTAAAAAACGCCCGCCGCAGATTTCCGAATACAAGCGCGGCCACCGACAATCTGGCTCTTTTTTGACCGTTTTTCTCCCGGGCCGGCCGGCATGGATCGCCGCATCCGCTTGACATCACCCGGCTAATATTATTCAATTGCAAAGAATTGATTGATTATACTGCGAAAGGACACAGCCAATGAAAAAAGACGCGCTTGATTTTTTAAAAACCCTCATGCTGCAGCCGTCGCCTTCGGGCTTTGAAGTCCCGGCCCAGAAAATCATCCGGCAGCGGATGAAATCTTTTGCCGATAAGGTTACGACCGATGTGCACGGGAACGTCGTCGGGGTATTGAATGAAAAGGCCGCGCTGAAAGTCATGCTGGCCGGGCATGTTGACGAGATCGGCCTGATGATTACCCACATTGACAATAACGGCTTTTTGTATTTCGTGGCGATCGGCGGATGGGACGCGGCCGTCTTGATCAGCCAGCGGGTGAATATCCTCTCCGCCCGGGGCGCGGTGCGCGGGGTGGTCGGCCGCAAGCCGATCCACATGATGGAAGCGGCGGAGCGCGGAAAAGAAATAAAGATGGAAGACCTCTGGATAGATATCGGCGCCAGGGACAAAAAAGACGCGCTGAAGGCCGCGGCGGTCGGCGACCCGGTCGTGATCGTGCCTGATTTTTTTGAACTGCGCAACGGCTTGGTGTCCTCGCGCGCCTTTGACGACCGGGTGGGGGCCTGGGCGGTGACCGAGGTCCTCGGCGCGCTGGCGAAGAAAAATATCAAGGTCGGCGTGTATGCCGTGTCAACCGTCCAGGAGGAGATCGGCCTGCGGGGGGCGATAACCAGCGCCTACAGCATAAAACCCGCGGCGGGGATTGCGGTGGACGTTGGGTTTACCTCCGATTGCCCGTCGGGCGAGCCGAAAAAAACCGGCGATATATCGCTCAACAAGGGCCCGATCCTGCACGCGGGCGCGAATATCAACCCGGTCCTCGGCCGGATGCTTTGCGATACCGCCCGGAAAAAGGGGATCAAATACCAGATGCAGGCCGAGCCGCGGGGGACCGGCACGGACGCGAATGCCATGCAGCTGGCGCGGGGCGGCAGCGCCGCGGCGCTGGTCAGCATCCCGAACCGTTACATGCATTCTTCGGTGGAGGTGGTCGCGCTCAAGGACCTGGACGCGACCGTGACGCTGATCGCCGAAACAATCGCGGCCATGTCGGGGAAAGAAAATTTCATTCCCGCCTGACCTGGATCAGGGAATCGGGAATCCGGAGGTCAGGGCCAGCACCTCGCGCCGGACTTCGGCCGCCACGGAATCTTCTTTGATATTCCGCAGGACCTTCATGATACAGGCGGCAATCCGCCGCATCTCGTCCTCTTTCATCCCGCGCGTGGTCACGGCCGGGGTGCCGATGCGTATCCCGGAAGTGACGAAGGGGCTGCGGGTGTCAAAGGGAATCATGTTTTTATTGACGGTTATGCCGGCTTTGTCCAAGACGGTCGCGGCTTCCTTGCCGGAAATATTCAGCGGCGTCAGGTCCACGAGCATCAGGTGATTCTCGGTGCCGCCGGAAACAATGCGCAATCCTTCCTTTTGCAGGGCTTCCGCCAGCGCGCGCGCGTTGCGCAGAACCTGTTCCTGGTACTGGCGGAAAGCGGGTTGCAGGGCTTCGTGGAAACAAACCGCCTTCGCGGCGATAATGTGCATCAAGGGCCCGCCCTGCATGCCGGGAAAAATCTGGTGGTCAATTTCCTGCGCGAATTTCTTTTGACAGAGGATCAGGCCGCTGCGCGGGCCGCGGAGAGTCTTGTGCGTGGTGGAAGTCACAAACTCGGCGAAGGGCACCGGGCTGGGATGGCAGCCCGCGGCCACCAGGCCGGCGATGTGCGCCATGTCAACCATCAGGCAGGCGGAAACGCTGTCGGCGATCGCGCGGAATTTCTTGAAATCAATGACGCGCGGATAGGCGCTGGCGCCGGCCACGATCAGTTTCGGGCGGTGCCGGCGGGCCAGCGCGGCGATTTCGTCATAGTCAAGCTGTTCCGTTTCGCGGTTGACGCCGTAATGCAGGACGTTGAACAGCCGGCCGGAAAGGTTGGTTTTCATGCCATGGGTCAGATGGCCGCCATGGGCGGTGTCCATCGCGAGGATATGGTCGCCGGGGTTGAGGACCGCGAAATAAACCGCCA
>CAYYWX010000031.1:43794-44054 GCA_964475405.1 uncultured Verrucomicrobiota bacterium | reverse complement strand
GTATATTTAATTGAGGAACCGATGGCGGCGGCGATCGGGGTGGGGCTTCCGGTCCAGGAACCGGCCGGCAACATGATTGTTGATATCGGCGGCGGCACGACCGAGGTGGCCTTGATCTCGTTGGCGGGAATTGTATTCAGCCGCAGTGTCCGCGTGGGCGGCGACGAAATGGATGAAGCCATCATCCAGTACATGAAGAGAGTATATAACCTTATGATCGGGGAAAGAAGCGCCGAGCAGATAAAAATCACCGTAGGATC
>CAYYWX010000031.1:38488-43784 GCA_964475405.1 uncultured Verrucomicrobiota bacterium | reverse complement strand
ATTGCCGAAAACGCTTACCCTTACTTCGGAGGAAGTCCGGGAGGCGCTGCACGACCCGATCATGACGATCATAGAAGCGATTCGTTTTACGTTGGAACGCTGTCCGCCCGAGCTCGCGGCCGACCTGGTCGACCGTGGGATTGTCGTGGCGGGCGGAGGGGCTTTATTGCGCGGTATAGACAAGCTTATTGCCGAACAAACCGGACTGCCGGTCCATATTGCCGACGACCCGCTCAGCGCGGTGGCCGAGGGAACGGGCATGGTCCTGCATGAGCTTAAGTTCCTGCGCAAGGTGGCCAGTTCCGGCTTCTAGTATTCGTCCGGCTTGAGTCATAGGCAATCCGGACCCTCTTTTCGCCGATTATTTACCCGCGGACATCCTCTGCCGTTTACGCCGTTTATTCGTCTTCGCCGGCCTGCCCGGGAGGACGCTTACGGCGGGGAGCTTCATTTCCTCTATTCGGGATTTTTTGTATGAAACGCAATATTATTCTATTTGTCCTTTTTTTCATTTTAGTCGGTGTTTTGCTGATCCTGCCCGGGAAGGTGACCGCTCCTTTGTCTAACGCGGTCCGGGACGTTTTTGCCGCGCCGCAGGTCGGTTTGCGCCAGGCAAATGAATGGGTCCGGTCGCTGGGCCGCGACAAGGCGGAACTGTTGGCCGAAAACAAACTTCTGCGCGTCAAGATCGCGGAATTGAGCGACGAGATCAGGAAAAACAAGAACCTGCAGGACGAAAACCAGGGCCTGCGCGACCTGCTTAAACTCAAGACAACTTCCAAATACGGGCTTGTTGCCGCGCAATTGCTGGCGCGGGACGTCAACGGCTGGTGGCAAATGGCCCGCCTTGACAAGGGCGCGGACGACGGCATCCAGGCCGACCTGTCGGTCATCAGCCCGGAAGGGCTCGTGGGCCAGATCTCCGGCATTTCCCGCAATTCGTCCGACGTGTTGTTCCTGACCAACCCAAAGGTCAAGATCGCCGCCCGCCTGGCCCGGTCCGAAATTTTCGGTATTGTGCGCGGCCAGGGGGTGTCGTGGGAAGGCGACGCCAAGTGCCGCATGGATTTTATCGTGAAAGGCGCGGACATCAACCGCGCGGACGAAGTGGTCACTTCCGGCCTGGGCGGCGTTTATCCGGCGGGCCTCGTGATAGGTTATGTCGAGGAAGTCCACCTTGATCCCTCCGGGCTGTTTCAATATGCCGATATAATCCCGGCGGCCGATTTCCGGCTGCTGGACCTGGTTTTTGTGGTCTTCCCGGAAAAGACCGGCGACGCGGTCAAAATAACGGACAGGAAAAAGGAAACGCAATGAGCATGGCGATCATGATTCTTGCAATCGGCGTCGGCATGATCCTTGAACAGGCCGTGCCCTCGTCGGCTTTTACGGGCTTTGCCCGGCCGCCGGTCCTGGCGCTGGTCGTGGCCTATTACGCCCTTAATCACTCCGCGCCGCTGATGCTTGCGGTCGCGCTGTTCGGCGGAATTTTGAGCGATTGCATCGGCTCCTTGCCGCCGGGCGTCACGCCGCTGGCCCTGGCCGTGATCGGGGTTGTCCTGCATTACTCCCGCGATATTGTTTTCAGCGGGAAAATGGTGACAAATCTTGTGTTCGGCGCCCTGGTCGGCCTGGGCGCGACATTGATAATCTTCATGCTGTTATTGCTCCTGGACCGGACGCCTTACAGCTTTCAACCCCTGGTAATATTTCCAAAAATAATCGGGACAACGATTTACGGCGCGGTTTGTTTCCCGCTGGTCTACGCCTTCCTCGAAAGGCTTGAAAACATGACCGGCGCCGGGATGACAGGACGATTTTCAGATGACGATAATTCAAATAACAGAGAGAGATAAAGCCCGGCTGCTTATCCTTGCCTTGATCATGTTCGCCGGCCTGGGACTGCTGGCGTTTGCGGTGTGGTTTATCCAGCTCGGGCAGGGCAGCCTTTATCGCGACAGCCAGGAGCAGCAGTCGGTCCGCCGCGTCCGCCTGCCGGCGGTGCGCGGCATCATCGTTGACCGGAACGGGGTCTGCCTGGCGGATAACCAGCCCGATTACGGCATTTGCATGTACCTTGAGGAATTGCGGCGTTCCGACAAAAAACGGCAAACCCCCCAAAAAGTATGGGAATTTGTCCAGCGACTTTCCAGGGCGCTGGATATTGAGCCGCAGATCACCATGAAACAGATCAACGACCACCTTTATAACCGCAAGCCGTTGCCGATGACAATCTGGCGCCATGTTGACAACAAAACCATGGCGCGCTTCGCCGAGATCGGGATGCATTTTCCCGCCGCGGACTTGATGTATGACTCAAGGCGTTTCTATCCCGGCGGGGCGCGGGCCGCGCATATTATCGGCTACGTGGGGACGGCCGAAGCGCGCGAGGCGGACGAGGATGACGAGCAGTATCATTATTACCTGCCCGACATGGAAGGCAAAACGGGGCTTGAAAAAATTTATAATAAATGGCTGGCCGGGAGCGCCGGCGGGCGCCTGGTGCAGATTGACGTGTCGGGTTTCAAACATGATGAGACCGCCATCCGCGAGCCTGTGCCCGGCGGCGACCTGCGCCTCGGGGTGGACCTGCGCCTGCAAATGATCGCGGAACAGGCCATCGCCGATACGCGCGGGGCGGTGGTCGTGCTTGACCCCGGCAACGGCGACGTCCTCGCCATGGCCAGCTCCCCGGGCTATGATCTCAACCTTTTCTGTTCCGGCATATCCGTTGCCTCCTTGCAGACACTGGTTGCAAATGAGCACAAGCCGTTTTTTAACCGGGCGGTCTCCGGTCTCTATCCGCCCGGGAGCACTTTCAAACCGCTGGTTGCCATCGCCGCGCTCGCGCAAGGCAAGGCCGCCGCCGACGCGCCTTTCGTCTGCAACGGCAGTTTTGAACTCGGCGGCCAGGTTTTTTCATGCCACATGGGCGACGCCCATGGCAAGGTTGACCTTGTCAGGGCGCTGGAAATTTCCTGCAACGTTTATTTCTGCAGTCTCGGCCTGCAGTGCGGCTACGACGCGCTTTATCACATGGCCCTGGCCGCCGGCTTCGGCGAGAAAACAGGCCTTGACCTTGACGGCGAATCGGCCGGCCTGCTGCCTTCAAAGGCATGGAAACGTCAGGCCCGGGGCGAGAGCTGGCGCGACGGCGATACCTGCAATGTATCCATCGGCCAGGGCGCCCTGCTGGTTACGCCCCTCCAGATGGCGGTGTTCACCGCGGCGATCGCGAACGGCGGGCGCTTGCTCCGTCCCCGCCTCGTTGTCGGCCGCCGGGCGCATAATCAAAACGAGTTTGAACCGGTCCCGCCCGTGCTTGAGCGCGACTTGCATTGGCCGGCGGCGGACCTGGCGATGGTAAGGGAAGGCATGCGCCGGGTAATCTGCGAGTCTTCCGGCACGGGGCATCTCGCCGCCCTGCCGGATGTGGTCATGGCCGGGAAAACGGGCACGGCCGAATTCGGGCGGAAGGGATCGGGGCAACAGCGCGGATGGATGATCCTGTTCGCGCCGTACGACAATCCGAAGTTCGCGGTTGCCATGGTTGTTGACGAAAGCGTCAGCGGCGGCGCGACGGTCGGGCCGCGCCTGCGGAAAATGATGGCGGACATTTTTGCCGCGACCGGCGCGGAAGGGTGATTAGGAAGGCAGAAGGCACATAGGCACAAAGGCAGAAGTGAAGAAGTTAGAAAAGCGGAAGACTGAACACCGAAAATGAAAATTAGATCATTCCATTTAAATATGACACACTTTTGCGGAGAAGTTGGAATATGTAGTAATGCTACACGAATTCTTACTCCGCACAACCGCCTCGGTTGGGCGGCATGGTCCGCAGGGCGAATTTCGCTTCCCGCAAAGCGGGATTTGAAAAAGCAAGGCCAGCTTGGGCCGGATGCGGCGTGCTCCGCGCGAAGCATCAGACTCGATTCTATGCGAGCGCGGAAAACCCGCAGGCGGCCTGAGATCGCCGCAGCCTTTTTCAAACGAAATTCGCACTGCTATTTATCACGCCCGGAGAAGCGTGATGAACAACGAAGGGCGATAAAAGAAATTTGGTTACGGCTAAACGCTGCCATGGAAATTGGGGCAAAAAATCATCCAGATTTCCAGTTTCGTTCCTGATATGAATGACATAATTCAACAAGTGCGGCGTTTGAACATCCCGATCCTGGCGGCCATGCTGGCGCTGCTCGGCATAGGGATTGTTTTCATCTACAGCGCGGCTTACGGCATGTCCGGGGCCTCCGGCAGCCGGCTGTATGAAAAACAAATCGGATGGGCCGCGCTGGGCTTTGTCTTTTTCCTCTTTTTCGCCATGACGGATTACCATCACCTGACCCGTTACGCCTGGCTGCTCTATATCGTCGGCCTGGTTCTCCTCGTCCTGGTCTTCGTGCCGCACGTCGGCTTGAAAATGTATGGCGCCCGGCGCTGGATCCATATCGCCGGCCTGGGAATTTTCCAGCCGGCGGAAATGATGAAAATCGCCTTCGTGATCCTGATGGCCAGGCTGTTTGGTTATCCGGGACGGAGCATGCGCCGCTGGCGCTATTCGGCCATCGGGCTGATTGCGGCTTTCTTGTCGGCGGCGTTGATCCTGAAACAGCCCGACCTGGGCACGGCCATTATTTTTTTTCCGGTCCTGCTGGCGGTGATGTTTGCCGCCGGGGTTTCGCGGAAAACCGTCTTGTTGTTCCTGGTGGCCGGCGTGGCGGCCTTGCTCCTGTTTGTTTCCGCGATTATCCTGCCGCCGCGCGCCGGCATGCCGGAGCAGACGCACAAGGAGCTCATGATGCGGGTCGGCATAAGCCCGTACCAGCGGGAACGGATCCTGGTGTTTTTTGACAGCCGGCGCGATCCGCTCGGGTCGGGCTGGAACAAGGCGCAGTCGCAGATCGCGGTGGGCTCCGGCGGTTTGCTCGGCAAGGGTTTCATGCAGGGCACCCAGAATATCCTCGGCTTCCTGCCGCGGACCGTGGCGCCGACCGACTTTGTTTTTTCGGTCATCGCCGAGGAAACGGGTTTCCTCGGCACGCTGACGACCCTGGCGCTGTTTGGCGTTTTGCTTTATGGCGGGCTGTGGGCGGCGGCGGGCGCCGGTGACAAGATGGGCCGGCTGCTTTGCGTCGGGCTTATGACCGCCCTGTTTTGCCATGTTTTCATCAATATTGCCATGACGGTTGGGCTGGTGCCGATTACCGGCATTCCTCTGCCGCTCATCAGTTATGGCGGGACGTTCATGGTATGCACCATGTCCGCCCTTGGCATCGTGCAGAGCGTTCACATCAGG
>CAYYWX010000031.1:33443-38478 GCA_964475405.1 uncultured Verrucomicrobiota bacterium | reverse complement strand
AGACTGGAAATAAACACATGATATCATCAATAGAAAGGCTGGGAATTATGTTTGGTTTTCGCAAAAGAAAAAATCTGAACCGCAAGGAGATCATTATCAGCGTTGAGGAACTTGAGCTCAGGGTCGCGATGCTTGAAAACGGGGAGCTGGAGGATTATAAAATAGAGCACCCGAACGAGGAAAGGATTGTCGGCGGAATCTACAAGGGCAAGGTGCAAAACCTGGAAGACGGCTTGCAGGCGGCCTTCATTGACATCGGCATGAAGAAAAACGCCTTTATCCATTACTGGGACATGTTCCCGGAGGATATCGCGCGGCTGGAAGCGATGGAAGGCGGGGATTCCCACGCGCCCCAGCGGCGCCGGCACTATACCAAGGACGAGGTCGCCAAGCATTACCCGGTCGGCTCGGAAATAATCGTCCAGATCAACAAGGGACCGATCGGCACCAAGGGCCCGCGCGTTACCGCCAACCTCAGCATCCCGAGCCGGTTCTTCGTGCTCATGCCGGGCAGCTCGCTGCGGGGCATCTCCCGCAAGATTGAGGACGACAAGGAGCGCAAGCGCCTGAAAAAAGTGCTTTCCCGCCTGCCGATGCCGGAAGGATGCGGGCTGATAATCCGCACGGCCGGGTTCGGGGCGGCCGGGTCGAGTTTTGTGCGGGATATGCGTTCGTTGCTCGAGACCTGGCAGGGGATCCAGGAGGCGTCGGCCAGCAAGCGCGCCCCGGCCTGCCTGTACCAGGAACCCGACCTGGTTGAACGCGTCGTGCGCGACTCGGTCACGGACGATATAGACAGCATCATCGTGGATTCCCTCGCGGAATACGAGCGCATCAAGACCATTCTCTCGGCCATTTCGCGCCGCGCGCGGGGAATTGTCAAGCACTACGACGGGGTCCGCCCGATCTTCGAGCATTACGGCGTCGAGCAGCAACTGGAAGAAGCGTTCCGCCGCAAGGTGGTCCTTAAGTCGGGCGGTTACATCATCTTTGACGAAACCGAGGCCTTGATCGCGGTGGACGTCAACACCGGCCAGCATAAGGGCGGCGAATCGCAGGACGAGACCATCTTGCAGGTCAATACCGAGGCCGTGCAGGAAATCTCGCGCCATTTCCGCCTGCGCAACATGGGCGGGCTGATCGTGATTGACCTGATCGACATGCGGCATAAGCGCCACCGTAATATCGTCTACCAGGCGCTGAAGGACGCGCTGAAGAAGGACAAGGCCCGGACGCACGTCCTGCCCATCTCGCAGCTCGGACTGCTGGAAATGACCCGCCAGCGCGTTGACGAAAGCATCGAGTCAACCATGTACATGGATTGTCCCTATTGCCGCGGGCGGGGAAGCGTCAAGTCGCCTTTCAACATGAGCGTCGAAATCCAGAGGAGGATCCTGGCCCTCATGCGCCAGTACCAGCGCAAGGACAAGGAGCACCTCGCCCTGCTGATCACGGTCAACCCCTCGATTTTGAACCGCTTGCGCGAGGAGGATGAGGCGCTGCTCCTGAAAATGCAGGAACAGTTCAACGGCCGGCTCAATTTCCGGTCCGACCCGAACTGCCACATGGAGGAGCTAACGATCGTCAACGCGGAAACCAACGAGGAATTATACAACAACCGCTCGCGCTGATCCCGAATTATGCTTGGTAAAATCAGCCTGACATGATAATAAACTGGTGGTCTTTTTGGCGGCCTGCGGCCGGCATGGGCCGGGTCGTGGTTTGGTTTTTAAATGGTTTTTGGGCGCGTTGATATGCAGCGGGTAAAACATTGCACAGTAATTATCGGCTTCTGCCTGGCGGTCTTCACGGCCCGGGCCGCGGAGCCCGAGCCGGTCAAGGACAATATCTGGCTGTTGAAGGACGCCGATTTGACCGATGCCCAGTCGCTGGCCGCGAAATTCAGCGAAAACTACGATCCTTATGCCGCCTATCTCCGCGACTATTGCTCGGAAACAACCGAGCTGCGGCTCGTCGACTACGACGGCGAGGAACCCCTTGACGCCGAATTGCGCAAATCCCTCATCGCCGACCTGAACCGGATCATTGAGTATTCAAGCTGGTACCGGGATGAAATATCCAGCAAAGGCGCGTTTTCCGCCAAGTTAAAAAAAGATTCTGCCGCTCAGAAAACCGGCGACTATGAGCGCATGCGCCTCAACCGCCTGCGGCTGGATGAGGTTTTCTCCAATGAGATCGCCGGGCGCCCGGAAGAAGCCTTCCTGCTGAAACCAACCGACGTGCTTAAACTGCCGGCCCTGGTGGGGAAACTGCGCGAGCCCAAGGACGCCGTTTCCCGCTACCTTTTTGATCATTGCACCGAGACCGTCAAGCGGCAGATCCGCGAATACAACCCCAAGAACGCCCCCCGCGCCGACTTCCGCGAGAACCTGGTCAACAGCCTGAATATCATCCTGCAGAACGACGGGTTTTACGATAAGGAGCGTTTTTTATCGGTTAAACTTTCCTCGCGCTCCAAGGCCCTGATTGACCTGAAACCGACCGGATTGGAGATGGTAAAACTCAACCGTTACATCATCGAGGACGCCTATCCTGATTACTTCGCCGGTGTTGAAGCCGAGCCGCCGATTGATATCAAGGCCGACAGCCTCGAGTTTGACAACGTCAGCAATATGATAACCGCCTCCGGCCGCGTCCGTCTCCAAAAGGGCGGTGAAATACTCCGCGGTGACAACGCAATTGTCAACATGGACTCATACGACGTTCTTGCCGAGGGTAACGTGCAGTTCGAGCGCGGCAGCGATGTCTGGTTCGGCAAGCAACTGCGCTATAATTTCCGGTCAAAACAGGGCGACTTCGGTGTTTTCTCGGCCTACATGGAGCCCTTTTACGTCCATGCCGAATCCTCCAAGCGGATCGGCGAAAACGAATACCTGCTCAATGACGTCGTGCTCTCGCCCGGCGAGGGCGAGCATCCGCAGGCCTATTTCCGCGCGAAAACCGTCAGGATTGAGCCTGGGCACCATGTCCGCGCCAAGCACATCGTGCTCTATGTCGGCGGCGTGCCGGTCATGTACAGCCCTTATTGGAACCAGAATATCGGCGATCCGAACTTTATGAGCATCGTGCCCGGCTATAACAGCCGCATGTACGCTTTCATGCTGACCACCTTCAATAACCGGATCAACCGTTATGTCGAGTCAAAGTCGCACCTGGACGTGCGCGTCCGGCGCGGCCTGGCCGTCGGCCAGGATTTTCTCTGGTCATCCAGCGGCAACGCCAAGGGGCTTTCCACCGAAAAATATTCGGGCGCCCTGGACGACCAGCCGTGGGTCTTCGGGATGCGGTCGGCCAAGCGCTGGGAAAAAGCGGAAGAAGAGGAGGAGGACAAATGGTCCGGCGATTTGATCACTTATTACGGCTATGATCTCTGGCCGGACGAGGGGGAGTCGCATGCCTACCCGGTTCCCGCCGACCGTTACCGCTTGCGCTTGACGCATAACCAGACCATTGACGAGCGCGATTATTTCATGGCCCAGCTCAATTACCTCAGCGACCCTTATGTCATCGAGCAATATTTCCGCGAGGAATACAAGACCGATCCCGAGCCGGATAATTACATGGTGCTCGGCCGGCGCGGCCAGTATTACGCGGCCAGCCTCCTGTTCCGGAAGCGCTTTAACGACTTTTACACGGCGGTTGACCGCCTGCCGGAGGCGACGCTGGATTTCACCCGCCAGCAGATATGGGACAGCCCGTTTTTCTATGAGGGCAAGCACACCGCCGGCTATCTTTCAAAAGAGTGGGAAAAAAACGTTGCCGCCTCCAACAGCAACTTCTCCTCTTTCCGCTTTGACACCCCCAATATGTTTTATTATCCCACGAAGCAATTCGGCTTTTTGAACATCATCCCGCGCGTCGGATGGCAGGGGACCCTTTATTCGGCCGGCGTCGAGACTTACACCAACATCACCGCGAACCCGTTCGTTGACACCAACGGCGTGGCCCAGACGGCGATGACCACGAATGTTTTATCCCGCTCCACCGACGGCAAGCTGCGCTCCTTGCCGCAAATCGGCTTGGAAACGTCCTTCAAGGCGTTCAAGGTCTGGGAGACCTACCCGGGCACCGTCATCAACAACATCCGGCATATTGCCGAGCCCTACGCCAATTACACGTTGATCCCCGAGCCGAAAGTCCTCAGCTCCGATCTTTACCAGTTTGACGATGTTGACAAGCTCGGCAAGGCGAATGAAGTCAAGTTCGGGATGCGGAACAAGATCCAGACCCAGCGTTTCAACAAGCTGGAGCCGACCTCGCGGAGTTACACCGTCACCGATTTGCTTTATGTGGATTTATGGACGACTTATCACGTCTCGCCCGACCCGACCCAGAATGTATTCACCAACATAAGTTACGATATCCGCTCTACGGTCCTGGACGGCGTGGAGTTGTACCTGGACGGCGAGTTCGACCAGTACGAGAATAAGTTCCATTCCGTCAACACGCGCCTCGCGCTTTACAGCGATCCGCGCTGGCGCTATGACGTCGAACACCGCTACCTTGAAAGCAGCAACAGCCTCCTGAACAATTCGCTCACGCTTACGCCGCGGCCCAACTGGACCTATAGCCTTTATGTGCGCTATGATTTTTACGACCAGCGCATGGAGGCCTACGGGCTCACAATCCAGAAAAAAATGGAATGCATCACCGCCAAGATCGGCTTTGAACAACAGGTGGACGATGAGTTTACCTTCTGGGTCCAATTCTGGTTTACGGCATTCCCGAAGGTCAGGGTTGACGTGGGCCTGTAACCAGGAAGGCGGTTTTCCGCCACGGGCGGATGCTACTCTGCGAAGTAAGCTTCGCTACGACCTTCCTTCGCCCACCGAAGCGAGGGCTTCGCGAAGGCGGGAGCACGAGTCCGCATGCGGTGGATGAAAAAGCAAGGTCAGTCTGGAATGGCGCCAAGATAAACTTGCGGCGGTCGAGGCCGCCCGCCCTCCAGGATGAAACGCTTGTGTTTTATGGAGGGCGGCGGGCCTCCGCCGCCGTTCGTGATGTGAAATCGGGG
>CAYYWX010000031.1:0-33433 GCA_964475405.1 uncultured Verrucomicrobiota bacterium | reverse complement strand
CTCTGTGTCTCCGTGACCTCGGTGGTCAATCTGATTTTATTTGGGTTGCGGGTATAGCCCGCGTTCGTCTTGGATCGGGGTTATCATGAATGACTTGACGGTTTTTGGCCATGACCCGGAAGAAGGAATTGTCGCCGTGGAGCCGGTCGCCGGCCGGGTCGCGATCTATTCCCGCCATGACCGGGGCGTCACCCGGCGCGAGGAATCATTCCAGCCTTTCATGGTGATCGAAGACAAGCGCCTGCTCGACGGCCTGGCCGGAAAACATTCGTTCCGGCCGCTCGAAGGGAAGGGGCCGCTCAAAAGCCTGGTTTCGTTCGATTCCTGGCAGGAGTGGGAACGGGCCAAAAAATGGCTCCTGGATAAAACCGGCATGTCGGTCGGCTCTTCCAACGCGCCTTTCATAATCCTGAACGATCCCGTGCATCAGTACCTGCTCGCCTCGGGGCGCACGCTCTTCAAGGGCATGAAATTCGACGATTTGCGCCGGATGCAGGTTGACATCGAAACCCGCACCACGCCGGGCTTCGAATTCTGCAATCCCGCCCGGGAGGGCGACCGCGTCATTATCATCGCCCTGGGCGACAATACCGGCTGGCGCGAAATCCTGGTTGATAAAAAAGGCGACGAGAAGGCGCTCTTGCGGCGCTTTGTCGCGCTTGTCCGCGAGCGCGATCCGGACGTGATCGAAGGGCACAACATTTTCAAGTTTGACCTGCCATACCTCGCGGCCCGGGCCGGGCGCCACGGGGTGGAGCTTGCCCTCGGGCGTGACGGCGGGACAATGCATTCGCATCCGAGCCGGTTTGTGCTCGGCGAGCGGATGGTTTCCTTCGTCAAGTATGAGATTTTCGGCCGGCACATTGTTGACACCTATTTTCTCCTCCAGGCGCATGACCTGGCCCATCGCGAGCTGGAAAGCCTGGGGCTGAAGGAAGCGGCGCGCCATTTCGGCCTGGCGGTCAAGGACCGGGTCTATATCGAGGGGGAAAAGATTTCCGGCGAATTTGAGCGCGACCCGGACCTGGTGGCCAGGTACGCGCAGGATGACATTCGCGAGACTGCCGCCCTGGCCGATTTGCTCTCGCGCGTCTGGTTCGTCCAGGCCCAGGTCCTGCCGTTCAGTTACCAGAACGTCTGCCTGCGTGGCAACGCCGCCAAGATCGACGCGCTCTTTTTGCGCGAGTATCTGCGCCGGGCGACCGCCCTGCCTTGTCCGGACCGGGCGCGCAAATTCGAGGGCGGCTACACCGATATCTTCCGGGAGGGGGTCATCCACGATGTCCATCATTGCGACGTAAGCTCGCTCTATCCCTCGATCATGCTCGTGAAAAAAATAGCGCCGGCCAATGACGAGCTCGGAGTGTTCCTGCAAATGCTCGCCTATTTCCGCGAGTACCGGCTGGACGCGAAGCAGAAAATGCGGCAGAGCAAGTCCGCGGCCGACCGGCATTATTTTGATTCATTGCAGAGCGCCTTTAAAATCCTGATTAACTCGTTCTACGGCTACCTCGGCTGCGCCCAGGCGCGTTTCAATGATTTTAACGCGGCCGAACTCGTGACTGCCGAGGGGCGCGCGATCGTCAAGAATATCCTGCGCTGGCTTGAAAAGCACGGCGCCAGTCCGGTCGAGGCCGACACCGACGGCATTTATTTCGTGCCGCCGAAGTTCAAAAACGCCGGCGAGACCGAAACGTTCCGCGCGAAACTCGGCGCGGCCATGCCGGAAGGGATTGATGTTGAGTTTGACGGCGAATACGCGGCCATGTTCAGCTATAAGATGAAAAATTACGCCCTGCTTGCCAATAGCGGCGAGATCATCATCAAGGGCGCCGCGCTCAAGTCGCGCGGGCTTGAGCCCTACCTGCGCTCCTTCCTGCGCGAATATCTCAAGCTCAAGCTGGAGTCGAAGGACGACGATATCCCCGCGTTGCAAAAACGGTACGCGGAAAAAATCGCCGCCGGGTCATTGCCAATCGCCCAGTTGGCCAAGACCGAAAACCTGAAGGACGCGCCCGCGACCTATTCGGCCAAAATCGCCCGGGGGGGCAGGGGACGCAACGCCGCCTATGAACTCGCCTTGCGCTCGGGCCGCGCCTATGAGGCCGGCGACCAGGTGTCGTATTACATCACCGGGACCAAAAAGACCGTGGCGATGCACGAGGCCGCCCGGCTGGTCGGCGACTGGAACCCCGACCAGCGCGATGAAAACATCAATTATTACACCGCCAAACTGGAAGCGCTTTACAAACGGCTCCAGTCAGGTGAGGGCCTTTCTTCCGAAAAGGAAGACAAGGATGAATGAAAACCGTTTCCTGTCGCGGTGCGATCGAAGGCCATCTCCCGGAAGATGCGGCTTTTCGGCGGATCAGCGATACTTTGTCTGCCGATAAGATACTTTCCATTTTGGCTGAGGTTTTCGAAGTTCCGGTTGAGAAGAATTCCGTCAAACCATGAGCAAGCCGCAAGGAGGCATGGAGGATTCGAGATGACGCTAAGTTCTATTTCGAGGGCCCCAATCGTATGCAATTATAGAGCGTATCAATGAAAAACATTTATGTCGCAGTGTGTGGTCTTGTATTAATTATATCTGT
The DNA here is from genome assembly GCA_964475405.1 of uncultured Verrucomicrobiota bacterium. Taxonomy (GTDB): domain Bacteria; phylum Verrucomicrobiota; class Kiritimatiellia; order JAAZAB01; family JAAZAB01; genus JAQUQV01. The sequence goes on along the minus strand of CAYYWX010000031.1, from coordinate 30,839 downwards.
TCAAGGTTGTGCAAAAGGTCCATCGCTGACCGATTTAAAAGCAAATATTGCCCAATTGTCGAATGAAGATATTTGCTGGATGGACTCGTCTTTAGGATTCATACCAATGATTATTTCGAACAGAGCAAGATTGATTAATCAAGCAGGCCAGAGAGCGGTTCCTTACCTTGTACTTGCTCTAACCAATAATAATCAATACGTCGCTGCTCATGTTTTGCTGTCCCTAAGTATGAGACCCCATTGCAACTCGCAATATATTGGAAAGAGAGTGAACCTTGGAATATCTCAAATATATAGCGGCTTGCCTATGCAAGAGGTGGTTGATGATAATGGACGTGGCTATGTTGTTTTTCCACCACAAGGGAGGATAATAGTAGTAAATTTCTGGTATGGCTTGCTCAGGCAGAGGTCGCCAGTAATGATTGATATAGGGACTAATGCTCTTGATGCTGTTCGTTGCGAGATAAACAAGGGTCTAGAAAAATGAGGAAGAATAAGTGTAATTATACGGATCAGGGCCCTCGAAATAGAACTTAACTGATTAATAGAAAAATTTATCCGGCGCGAAATGACGCTCAGGGCAGACCGCCGCAAAACCCAACGCGACCAACCTGCCAAGACGCCACCGGCGTCCGTCCGTCGGAACGTGCCTATCGGACTGAAGAAGGATGGGCGGCACTGACAATCGCCGATTGATATTGCCATGGCATTCGGAATGCATTATATTTTTATATCGGCAGTGATTCGGTTTGGCGCGAATAAAAGGCAATATAATGAACAAAAGCGGTTTTACATTGATTGAAATCCTGGTCGTTGTCCTGATCATTTCCATCCTGGCCGGGATCGTGGGGTTGAACGTCCTGCGCCATCCCGGCGAGGCGAAAATAACCGCGGCCAAGCTGCAATTGAAGACTTTCAAGGGCGCGCTCCAGCTTTACCGCATGGAGCAGAATCATTATCCGACCCAGGAACAGGGGCTCAATGCCCTGTGCGTCAAGCCGACCGTCGCGCCCGTGCCGGAGAAATATCCTGCCGAAGGCTACCTGGAAAGCAGGAAGCTGCCGAAGGACCCCTGGAACCATGACTATATTTATCTTGTTCCCGGCCGCAACCAGGAGCCGTATGAGATCATCACCTATGGCGCCGACGGCGAACCTGGCGGGACCGGCGACGCGGCCGATATTTCCAGCTCGGATTTGTAGAAAAATGCAGAATGAAGAATCAAAATCCTTCCATCATTGACGCCTCCGCCTCAGGCGGACAGAGCTTCTGCCTTCTGCCTTCTGCCTCCTGCCTTTCCACCGGATTCACGCTGATTGAAATCCTTGTCGCCCTGGTGATCGTGGCCATGACTGTGTCGGTTGTCCTGGAATCCCAGATAATTTCCCTGAAAATCGAGCAGAAAGCGCGCGCGCTCCAGCTTTTCCGGTTTGAAACCCAGCGCATTTTTTCCGTGACCCGCCGCGCGGAAACCGAGGCGCAATTAATCCAGCTGCTCGCGAGCAACGCCATCTGTCGGGTGAAATCTGAGCCGGTTAAAATTGAAAGGGGAACCAACGTGCTGGTCCTTATCCGGCACGAACTCAGCAGCGAGAATCTGCCGTCATTTTCTTCCGTGTTTTACACCCTCGTCCCGGAAAATCCCCGCCGCCGTCCGGATGCCGTCGGCGGTCCCGCCGGCGGTCCGAAACCGGCCGCGGCGCCATGACGAACAACCAAATTCGGCACACTGCCGGGGTAGAGACATAATTGGGTTGCGTCACGGCGTGACTGTTTTTCGCCGGGCGATGGAGGCGAGGATCATCCCGCCCAGCCCGAGGCAGGCAACCAGGAAAGAAACAATGCTTCCCGCCAATCCCGAGCCGGCGGCGGCATATAATAGAACCAAACCCAGGCCCATGATCGGGAACATCTTCGGCCCCCGGAACTTGCGCCGGGTAATAAGGGCCCCGACGAACAGTGCCACGATGATTTTAGCCAGGTAGGCCAGCACCATGAAGACCGTCGCGACCAAGACAGCCAGCGGCAGGCCGACAAGCGAGATGACCAGGAAGAAGCAGGCCACGGTAACCAGGCAGACGGCTATGAAACCGACCGCCATGCATTTCCAGAAAGAGTTTTGGAGCTGGACGGCGGACTCATCCAGGAAAACCGGGAAAAGGAACAGCAGCAGAGCCCCGGCGCCGAGCGCGCCGGCCAGGAGCCATGATTGCATGAGAAACGAGGGCCACGATATCAGCGGACGGTGCTCCGCTTTTGGCGTTTCCTCCGCCTGGCGGGTGAGATGGCCGCCAAGGACAACCCCCTTGTCCAATACCAGTTCGTCCGGGGAATTATAAATAAGATCGCCGCCAATCCTGGCCTGGGGCAGGATCACGATGTCCTCGGCCGTTATCCTGATGTTCCCGGCGCATTTGCCGGAGAGGGTCGCGCTCTTGCAGAAGATTGTAAGATTGCCGTCCACGTTGCCTTCAATGATCACGCTTTCGCCCAGCACCAGGAGGTCGCGTCCCATCCGGGAAGTTTGGGTCAGGTGAATCGAGTTGCCGGCAAAAATGGAATTGTTGGAGACCGATCCGTTGACCGTGATGATCCTGGCGAGCAGACGCGCGTGGTCGCGGATGACGCCCGTCAGGGCAATCGTGTTGCCGAGCACCCAGGCGTCGTTTTCCAATTGCCCGGACAGCAGGACCGCCCCGTCCTTTTCATCCTTGGCATTCAACGATTGTCCGGAGGCAAGCAGGAACAGGTCGTTTTGCGCCTGCCCCTTGATTTCAATTGTGTTGGCCGAAAGCCAGAGCTCGTCAGCCAGTAGGGCGCCATCCGCGAGTGAATATGAATTCGTTTGAATAAAAGATGCGGCACTCGCCGGACTGACGATGGTCAAGGCCAGGGCGATAATAAGCAAAAAATATCCGGTTTTGTTGTTCATTCTTGCGCTTCCTTTTTCTCGAATGCAAATCAGGTGTTTGGGAAATAATGCAAACCGCCATAATAACCCGCCTTTGGTCATATTCAACCTAAAATTTGGGCAGGGATCGGCGTAAAAAAACTGGCCAAAGCGCGATTAAAACTATATCTTGCAATGCGATGGAAATAAAACAGGGTAAACGCGGAATGAAAATTGAGTTTCAAAAGGAAACCAGGTTCCAGGGGATTGCCGTCAGCCCGGGCGTTGTATGCGCCAAGATCTGTCTTTTCAACGAAAACCGCCATGCCAACCTGGCCATTTATCATATCGGTCCGGACAAGCAAAACCGCGAAAAAAGAAGATTTGAACGCGCGCTCCTCCTGGCTGTTCAGCAGCTTGAAGCGCTGCATAAGGATGTTTCCAGCCGGATCGGCGCCGCTGAGGCGGCAATATTCACCGCGCAGGCTGACATCCTGAACGATAAAAAAATGAGCGGCGAGATCGTGGATTTGATCCAAAAGAATGCGGTTAACGCCGAGGCGGCGATTGTCGCGGTCATGGACTCGTATGAGGCCAGGTTGCTGAAAGTTGACAACGAGTACATAAGGGACCGCGCCACGGACATCGGCGAGCTCAAGCGGCGACTGCTCGATATCCTTGCCAATCTGAATCCTTCGCTGCAATGCGCCGGCCAGCCCTATTGCCAGAAGGGACACGGCCGCATTATCGTCGCGGAGGAACTGACGCCGACCTTGACGGTGGAACTGGATGTGAAGCAAACCATGGGTTTCGTGACGGAGCGCGGCGGGAAGACCTCGCATGCCGCCATTCTCGCGCGGGCCCTCGGCATCCCGGCTGTTACCGGCGTGGCCGGCATTCACGGCGCGTTGAATTGCGGGACCGAGCTGTTGATCAACGGCAATACCGGCGAGGTTATTGTCTGGCCGTCCGAAGCAACGCGCTTGGCCATGCCGGTGGATAAGCCCTCATTGTCCGGGTCCGAAAAAGTTTCGCAAGCGGTGCCCGGGTTCAAAGTCATGGCAAACATCTCGCTGGCGCGCGATATCGGGCAGGCGGTCTTGAATAATGCCGAAGGCATAGGGCTTTATCGCACCGAATTTGAATTTTTCGCGGCGAACCGTCTGCTGACCGAAGATGAACAGGCGGAGCGCTACACATCTGTCATCAAGCAGATGCCGGGGAAAATCGTTACGATCCGCCTGCTGGACGTCGGCGGCGACAAGACCGAGCCGTTTTTGGGAATAGAAAGCGAGCAGAATCCTTATCTTGGCCTGCGCGGCGGACGTTTCCTGTTAAGCCGTCCCGACCTGCTGGGCGTCCAGGCGCGCGCGTTGGCTAAATCGTCCTTGCACGGCCCCGTTCATGTTCTTTATCCGATGATCATTGACCTGCAACAGTTCCTGGCGCTGAAGAACATTTTCATGGAGGCGATCAAGGGATTGCCTTGCGGGCCGATTTTTCACGGAGTGATGTTTGAAGTTCCCTCCGCGTGCCTGCAACCCCGGGAGCTTTTGTCCGCCGCTGATTTTGGCAGCGTGGGCACCAATGACCTCATTCAATATCTTTTTGCCGTTGACCGAAATAATGAACGGGTCTCGTCCGATTATTCTCCCGATCATCCGGTTTTCTGGGATTTGTTGCAAGGCCTGGCGCGGACCGCCGTGGATTTGAAAAAAACTTTGTCTGTTTGCGGGGAGTTGGCCGGCGATCCGGCCTATGTTAAAAAAATGATGGGAATCGGCGTTGACCGGGTTAGCGTGAGCGCCAAGCTGATCCCGGGCGTCAGGAAAACTGTCCTGGACGTTGCCGGGGAGGGGAGTTGATCCATGGATCCGGTTTGTTTTTATGTCGGTAATCGCGCGGTGTACTGGTACGGCATCATGGTGGCCCTGGGGTTCCTGGCCTGCGTGGCGCACCTGACGGTCCTTGGCGTCCGCGAGAAGCGCGGATTGAATTTCGGCTCCGACTTCGCCTTCTGGCTTATGCTCTTCGGCATAATCGGGGGGCGCATCGCCTATGTCGTTGCCAATTTTGACTATTACCTCCATGATCCCGTGGCCATCATCCGCGTGGACCAGGGCGGGCTGATTTATTACGGCGGGTTCATCGGCGCTTTCATTGCCGGGGTTGTTTTCGCCCGGGTTAAAAAAATGAGCATTCTCGAATTGGCCGACTTCTCCGTCTCGGCCCTGCCGCTCGGGCACGCCTTCGGCCGGATGGGGTGCTTTTTAAACGCCTGTTGTTACGGCGCGGTCACATCGGTGCCCTGGGGCGTTTCGCAGCAGGGCGCCGTGCGCCATCCCGTCCAGCTTTATGAGGCCTTGTTCAACCTGGCCCTTTACGCCTTGATGATCCCCGTTTATCAACGCCGGAAATGGAACGGACAAATATTGGCAATGTATTGCATTGTTTATCCTCTCGGGCGTTTCGTGCTTGAGTTTTTCCGCGGCGACGAGCGCCTCGGCTGGCATGGTTTTTCTTACGCCAAGATTATCAGCATCGCGTTGATGGCCGTGGGATTAGTTATTTGGCTTGTGGCGTCAAAACGCGCTCGCCGGCAATGAGTGTTTCTGGATTTCCAGCTTGTTCGGTTATGACATGATGATCATTGTTGTGAATTCAATGAAGTTTGTTGAATGTCATTCAACGTCCGGTATTATTAAAGTATTGAACGTTGAATCCCGCCTTTGGCGGGACGAGTGCTTGTGGCGCGTTTCGCGCCATTGAACGTTTCCTGTTCTGAATTTAATTAGGCCGCCAAAGGCGGCAACTGTTTAAGACGCCTCAGCTGAGTGAGGCGGCTACATTTTCCGTTGTAGCCGCGGCACTCTGTTGCCGCGTATCTTTGAAATTCCTATTCATTTAATTATCTGAAACGTTGCATGAACAATAAGATCATCATTGTGGAAGACGGACAGGCCGGCCTGCGTCTTGATATCTGGCTGGCGCGCCGCTTGCCGGAAATGTCCCGCTCAAGAATCCAGCAGTTGATCCGCGCCGGGCTGATAACGGTCAACGTGCAAGCAGCCAAGGACAGCCGTAAAATAAAAACGGGCGAGCGGGTTGAGGTGAATGTTCCGCCCGCGCGGACGGTTGCGCTGAAGGCCGAAGAAATTCCGCTCAACATTCTTTTTGAGGACGAATCTCTCCTGGTGATTGACAAGCCCTCCGGCATGGTCGTCCATCCCGCCCGCGGCCATAATTCCGGCACGCTGGTCAACGCCGTTCTTCATCATTGTCCCCGCCTGGGCGGGATCGGCGGCGAATTGCGGCCGGGCATAGTTCACCGGCTTGACAGGGATACGAGCGGGGTCATTATCGTCGCCAAGACTGGCGCCGCCCTCACTTCCCTCGCCGGACAGTTCAAGCGCCGCGAAATACACAAGGAGTACCTGGCCGTCGTTTGCGGGGTCCTCTCGCCGCCGCGCGGCGCGGTCAGGACCATGATCGGACGGCACGCGACCGACCGGAAAAAAATGACCGTGCTGTCCGGGAAAGGAAGGTTGTCCGTCACGCGCTACGAAACAATTGAAACGTTTGGAAAGTTTTCCCTCGTGCGCCTTTCGCCCGAGACCGGCCGGATGCACCAGATCAGGGTTCACCTGGCTTACCTGCGTCACCCCGTGCTCGGCGATGCGAAGTATGGCGGCTCTCCTGCAGTCGGCCTGCCGGTTGAAATCGGGCGCCAGATGCTGCATGCCGGTAAAATTTCTTTCCTCCACCCGGTCACGGGCGAAACGATGGAGTTCAACGCGCCCCTGCCGGAGGACATGACAAAACTCCTGGATTATTTGCGCAGGTAAGTTTCAAGATCGCTCGGCATGGGCCAGTCAAGCTGGACATGTTGTTCGCGCAACATGCGCCGTAATTCATCGGTCGGAACCCGGGCCGCGGGGAGCGAGCGTTGCACCGCCAATGCGGCCGCAGTGCCTGCCGCCTGTCCGAGCTGGAGCATGGTCCTGGAAAGGCGGCAGCTTGATGCCGCCAGGGAACTGAACCCGGCCGCCCGGCAGGCGATCAACAGGTTCTGCATGCCTTTTGGGACCAGGCAGCGATAGGGGACGCCGTAAGGCGTTTTTAACCCGAGATATCCGCCGGCATCGCCATGCCGGTCCAATGCGTGGTCGCATAAGGCAATGATGTCGGGATCAGATTGACGATGAATGCCGGCGAGGATGTCGTTCTCGGTGAGCATATGCTCGCAGACGATCCGGTGCGATTCGCGGATCCCCAGCGCCGGCGCGATCCAGGATAGACGGTAACCGCGGAATTCCGGGAATGTCGCCTGGCAATGGTGCCAGTGCGCCAGGATGCGCCGCCGGCATTCCGCGTGGGCTCGTTCATATCCCAGCTCCATGAATTCGCGGCCCTCCATGGTCGGCAGCATGTTCATGTGAAAGTCACCCCATTGGCATTGCGTGGCCGAGACGCCCGGGAAAGCGCTGCGCCACCAGCAGTTTTCCGGAACATCCGGCGGGAGGGGCGCGATTTCCTGGTGAGGCGCGGGGCTGACCCGGTAGATCAGCGTGACGGAATTGATAAACGGGTCCGGATGTTCCGGCGCGTCCGGTTCGTTAAACTTTTCCTTGCTGTCCCGGCCGGTCAAAGCTTCGCATCCGCACGCCAGGCACAATTTTCCATCCCCGGTGGCATCCACAAAGATGTCCGCCCGGAGGATTCGTCCATCGGTCAACGTGACGGATTGGATCCCGCCGGGCACGGCATTGACTTGCGTGAACCCGGTTTGTCTGAAGAGCCGAAATGTCCGGTAAGAGTTCAACATTTCTTCCACGACGCGCGCGTAAACTCCCGGATTAAAAACCACGCCATGGAAATGTTTCCGGGCGAACGCTTCGCATCCGACCACGCTGGATGCGCCGTGTTTTTGGAGGGTGTCGCGGTAACGTTGCGCCGCGTCCATGACTTGTTCGCCGCCGGGAAAAGCCGGCCGGCTGCCGTCTTTATGCCAGGCCTGGTGCCGGCCATAGGAATAAATTCCGGCGGCCAGGGGGATTTGTTTGAGGCGGCGATAGATGTCAAAGGGGATGCCGGTGCTTCCGGCGCACGGTTCCCATACGTGGACTCCGCCGCGGACAGCAGCGCCGCCGATGCAATCCGAGTCTTCAACCAGCGCCACGGAGAGATTGAATCTCAATGCCGCCAGGGCAGCGCCGATTCCGCCGCTGCCGGCGCCGAAAACGGCCAGGTTATATCGCTCGCGATCCACAATCAATCCCGGGGTGTCATAGCGGCATCACTTCCTGGACCAGGGGCCAGATGGTGATGTCTTGAATTTCCAAATGCGGCGGCAAGGCGCAAATCTGAACGATCTGGTCCCCGAGTTCAACGGGCTGGATGCATTTTGCCCTGGTCGCGGCGTCCATGTCCGGCAGGTGCGCCGCGTGGCCGAATTCCGTCGCGCCCCAGGAGGGAATGACCGAGGTCACCCGTACTCCGGACGCGCGCAGTTCCGTGTAAAGGCACTTGGAAAACTGGACCATGCCGGCCTTGGCCGCCGAATAAACGGCAAATCCCGGCCAGGCTTCCCGCGCGCAGACGCTGGAAATATTGATGATCGTGCCCGACTTTTGCTTGCGCATCACCACCGCCGCCCGCCGGCATCCCAGCAACGCGCCGGTAAGATTAACGGCGATGCTTTCCTCAATCGCCGTGTCGGTCTGCTGGGCCGTGGGGGCGACCAGGATGCCGGCCCCGGCATTATTGATCAGGAAGTCAAGTTTTCCGCCGCCGGATTTAAGCACTTTGTCAAACACCCGGTCCCAATCCTTGGATTTTGTGACGTCTGCCTTGATGGCATTGACGCCAAGTTTTTCAGCCATTTCCTTCAACGGCTTTTCATTCCGTCCGGTTATCCAGACATTCGCGCCGTGCCGTTTTAAAGCTTCGGCGATGCCCGCTCCGTAGCCCTTGGAGCCTCCCGTTACAATGGCGACGCGTTTTGACAGGTCCATGTTCATGTTGTCCTCCGTTTTGTTCTTTTCCGATTTTCTCAGAAACTTTTCAGCCGCTTCCGTAAAATTCTTCCTACTGACCTCTGATCTCTGACTTCTGACCTCTGCCTTCTGACCTCTGACCGCTGCCCTCTTCCTCCTGACCTTCCCCCTTCGCCCGAGTGCTTCGGTGGGACAGGCTGATCTCTGACCGCTGACCTCTGTCTTCTGACCTCTTCCTTCTTCACCGCTTCCCAGTGCTTGTCCAGTTCCGCCAGGCTGCATTGGGTGATCTCGCGGCCCTCGGCATGGATGCGTTTTTCGACCGCCTGGAATCTTTTGGTGAATTTAACGATCGCGTCCTGGAGCACTTCCTCCGCGTGCATTTTACGGAAACGGCAGAGGTTGACGACCGCAAAGAGCAAATCGCCGATTTCGGCGCGGATCTGCTTTTCGTTGCCCCGGGCGAGCGCTTCCTTGACTTCGCCGAGCTCCTCCTCGATTTTCAGCATGACGTCATGGACATTGGCCCAGTCAAATCCCACCCGCGCCAGGCGCTGCTGGAATTGATGGGCCTTGTGGAGCGAAGGCAAATGCCGCGGCAGGCCGTCAATGATTGACGGTCTTTTTCCGGCCGGCGCGCCGGTTTTCCCGGCGGCTTGTTTGTCGCGTTTTTCCTGGACCTTTATCTTTTCCCAGTTGCGCAGGACTTCTTCCTGGTTGGCGGCCCGCAGTTTGCCGAACACATGCGGATGGCGCCGGATCAGTTTTTCGCAGACAATCCTGACGACGTCGTTGAAATTGAATTGGCCTTTTTCTTTCCTGATCTGGGCCTGGAAAACCACCTGCAGGAGGAGGTCGCCGAGCTCCTCGGCGTGCTTATCAACATCGCCCGAGTCAATCGCGTCAATCACCTCGTAAGATTCCTCGATCAAGTATTGCTTGAGGGTTGCGAGGGTCTGTTCGCGGTCCCAGGGGCATCCGCCCTTCGCGCGCATTTTTGCCATGATTTTTATAAGGCGGTCGATCGGGGTAGTTTTCATGACTGAAAAAATAGGCAAGAAATTATCTCTTCGGATTTAATTATTGCGCGGTCGTCTTTCTTGCTTTGCCGATCTTCTGCGATATGCGCATGGCGCAGAATTCCGCTCCGCACATTGAGCAATGATCAAGGGATTTTGGTTTCACGCCCTTTTCGCCGGCGATTTTATGAAAGCGCGCCCTGGCTTTCCGGCCGTCCAAGGCGAGTTTAAACTGCCTGTCCCAGTCAAATGAAATCCGGGCGGAGGTCATGGCGTCATCCCAGTCGCGCGCTTTCGGGAGGCCGCGGGCCACGTCGGCGGCGTGCGCCGCGATCCGGAAGGCGATCACGCCCTCGCGGACTTCATCCTCGGTCGGCAGTCCCAGGTGTTCGGCCGGGGTGACGTAGCAGAGCAGGGCGGCGCCGTAAGTCGCCGCGGCGCAGGCGCCGATGCTGGCGGTAATGTGGTCATAGCCGGGGGCAACGTCGGTCACCACCGGGCCGAGGACATAAAAAGGCGCGCCGTTGCAGACTTTCCGTTCGCGTTCCATGTTCATCCGGATCTGGTTGAAGGGCACATGCCCCGGACCTTCCACCAGGACCTGTACGCCGCGCTTCCGGCATTGCCGGACCAGTTTGCCGATCGTCGCCAGTTCGGCGAACTGGGCCTTGTCGCTGGCGTCGGCCAGGCATCCCGGCCGCAGGCCGTCGCCGAGGGAAACCGTTACGTCGTGCGCCTTGCAGATTTCGAGCACTTCTTCCCAGCGCGTGTAAAGGGGGTTTTGGATCCGGTTCCGGTTCATCCATGAGGCCAGGATTGCCCCGCCGCGGCTGACAATCCCCGCGCGCCTTTTCATCGCCAGGGGAATGTGCTCCATCAATAACCCGGCGTGCAGCGTCATGAAGTCAACTCCCTGCGCGGCCTGGTCGGCGATTACCTTTATCAGGACATCAGGGTCGAATGATTCCGCTGTCCCGCCGGTGCGGCAGACCGCCTCGTAAATCGGGACCGTGCCGAACGGCGCGGGGCAGGCGGCGATCATTTTCCGGCGCAGGGCGCCCACGTTTTTGCCGACGCTCAGGTCCATGATGTAATCCGCACCGGCCTCGAGGGCGATGGAGAGCTTTCTTAATTCGCGCGGGCAATCGGATTGCTCGGTCGAGAGGCCGATGTTGGCGTTGACTTTCGTGCGGAAGGCGCGGCCGACCACGGCCGGGCGCAGGTTCTTGTGGTCGGGATTGGCCGGCAGGACGGCGCGTCCCTTCGCGATTTCGGAACGCACGAGTCCGGGATGGCATTTCTCGGCGGCGGCGGTCGCTTTCATGGCCGGCGTGATACGGCCCGCGCGGGCTTCATCAAACTGGGTGTTCATTTCGCGCGCTTTCTGAAATGCGCAGTGGTCATCAGGGAGGAAATGTCGTTCAGTTTCAAATCGGCGACGTTTTCCGCGACGAAATCCGCCCCGCTGAAGTCCTGCCAGGAGGTGAAAGAATCGGGGATGACGCCGCAGCACATCCCGACCGCGATCGCGGATTTGCAGGCGGTCGCGCCGTCAACCAGCGCGATTGCGCAGCGCGGTGTGACGTCCATGGTTTTCAACAGTGAGAGCCAGCTGTCGGGCGTGGGCAGGTCATCGGCTTCCTTTTTCATGACATGCAGGCAGGCGGCCTGGTTCAGCGGCACGCGTTCCATGAGCTGCCTGGCGCTTTCTTCCGGCAGGAACGAGAGCAGCCCGATCTTGAAGTTATTTTCGGAGGCCTTTTTCAAAAGGGCCATCAGCCCGGGGACCGGGCGGCAGGCGACGTCATTCAGCGAGGCCTCGATTTTCCTTTTTATTTTGGCGGCGAGCGTTTCCGGCGCCAGGCCTTTTTTCCCCATGGCGGCGAGCAGAACCGGCAGGCATTTTTCGATTGAACGCTGGAGACAGTAGCGGGAAAATGCGGCCTGGTCCAGGGCGACCTGGCTGCTTTTCAAGACACTGCTGAAAGCTTCGTAGGTCAACTGCCGCCCGGGAAACAGCATGTATTCAAGTTCAAGCACGATGCTGGCGGCCGGTTTCTGCTCTTCCGCGACTGGCGGCAAGTCCGTCGTTTTTTTTGTCATATTTTTATATATCTCCAAGGGATTGATTTGTGGGGAAAATATGCCGATAATGACAATATAGTCAAGTAAATTACACGCGCGGGAAAAAAAATCCGGACAGCGTCCCGGAAAACGGACGATACCGGTTTGCCGGGCGGCGCCGCCGGAGCGGAAGGGATCTGAAATAAAAAGGAAGTAAAAACTGGTTTTCGTTGACAAGCGGAAGCTGTTATCTATACTGCTCCATGTAAATCGGAACAATTATGAAAAGAACATATCATCCATCGGTTAAAAAAAGAAAACGCAAACACGGGTTTCGGGCGCGCATGGCAACGGCCGACGGCCGCAAGGTCCTGGCCCGGCGCCGCAGGAAGGGACGAGTCAAGCTCACGGTTTGAGCCGCGCTTGCGCGCAGGCAGATATCCGCCGGCTTGCCCTGACGAAGCAGGGAGTCTATCGCTGTGGACGAAGGCGAGTTGAGGGGAGGAGTTTCCATTTGGTCCCGCATCAGCCCAACCATCCGGATTACGGGTTGCCCAGGCAACGGCGTTTGAAGTCTTCAAAATTGATGAGGGAGACTTTCGACCGGGGCCGGAGCTTCGCGGGACGCCTGATGGTCCTGTGGCTCAGGGAGGGCGATGACGCCTCAATGCGGATGGGGGTTGCGGCGGGCCGGACGATCGGCGGCGCGGTCCAGCGCAATCGCGCCAAGAGGCGCCTGAAGGAAGCTTTCCGGCTGAACCGCCATCGCCTGATGGGAAAATGCGACGTTGTCCTCATGGCCCGCGACAAACTTAACGCGGCGCGCTGGGACGATGTTCAATCGGAACTGATTCAACTGGCCGGTCGGGCCGGTATTTTGGTAAAGGAACGGTAGGGAGTAAATGTATTTTGGCCATGTTGTTGAATTTGCTTAAACTGTCATTCCCGCGAAAGCGGGAATCCGGAAATTCGCCTTTTCTGACGCTGGATTCCCGATTCCGCCTGTGGCGGATCGGGAATGACATTTATGGAAATAATGAAGTTGGCATGAGTAAATTATTAATTTTTTTGGTCCGGGTTTATCAACTGACCCTTTCGCCCTTTTTGGGAAACGCCTGCCGGTTTTATCCTTCCTGCTCGTCATATTTTGAGGAGGCGGTCCGGCAATGGGGAGCGGCGAGGGGAACGCTGCTTGGCGTCCGGCGGCTGTGCAAATGCCACCCGTTTCATCCCGGAGGTATTGATCCCGTGCCCGGGCGCGAACCGCATTGAATTTTTCCGTCACTGATTATATTCTCCGCAAACACAAATGAAAAAACAGGATTTAATCATCATCGCCGTGTTGTTCGGCCTCCTGATGGCATGGCCCTTTGTTTATAAGCAATGGATTGAGCCCAGGGTGGCCCCTCCGGTTTATAACCAGGCGCCGACCAATGCGGCCCTTCCCCCGGCTGTTGGAACGGTAACTTCCGCGCCGCCCGTGGCGGCCGCGGAGCCGGCGGAGAAAAGGCCGGAGTCGGTCTCTGCTCCGAAAGCGGTTGCCGCGCCGGAGGAAGAACGGCCCGTTGCCAATGTCCCGGAAGAATTCGCGACGATAACCAACGCCGGGGCGTCAATCGTTGTCTCTTCCCGGGGCGGCGGCATCGTCAAGGTTGAATTCGGCAGTTACCGCAAGTCGGTCGCAAAGGACAGCGGCCCGGCGGTGATGGCTTTCACCAACCGGTCTTCCATGGCTTACAGGGGCTTAAGCGGTTTCTCGGCGTTTGACCATTTTTCCATCGTGAGCAGCAAGGACGGCGGACTGGTCCTTGAGGCGGCAAGTTCCAACGGCTTGAAGCTTGTCCGGACAATGGTGCTGAACGATAAAAACCAGGTCATGGTGAGCGATCTGTTCACGAACACCGCCAGCCAGGCTTGCACCATCCCGAAACACTCCGTTCAGCTCGGGGCCATGCAGCAGCCGGCGGATGATTACCGCATGAGCGGAATAAATTACCTCGGCATTGACGTCCTGCCCTCGGTCGGCGGGGAGGATGTGATTTACTGGGGCGGCCAGCTGGCGGGACTTTTCAAGACTTACATGAAGGAGAAACAGGCGCCATTCCTGCCCGTGGTCCTTGACAAGGACGAGAATAAGCCCGTTGACTGGATTGCCGTTAAAAATAAATTCTTCACCCAGATCCTCGTGCCCGAGGGCGGGGCGGACGCTTACCGCCTGACGGCGGAACGCGTCACGGTTGAGGGCGAGGACCAGAATCCGGCCCTGAAACCGAAAAGCGCCGACATCAGAAGCGTGGCGGCCGCGGTCGTCATGGCCGGGAGGACGTTGAACGGCGGGGAGGCTTTTTGCCAGTCTTTCAAGCTCTATCTCGGCCCCAAGAAATATTCGGTCTTGCGGACCCTTGGCCTGCGCCAGGAGAAGGTCATGGAATTCGGCGGGTTTGTGCCGTTGTTGATGGAGCCCATCTCGAAATTCCTCCTGACGGTTCTTAATCTGATTTACAGCGTCATTCCCAATTACGGCGTGGCGATCATTCTCCTGACGATTTTGATCAGGATCATCTTCTGGCCCCTGACGCACAAGAGCACGGAAAGCATGAAGAGAATGCAGGAATTGCAGCCGCTCATGAACGAGCTCAAGGCCAAGCACAAGGATAACCCGCGCAAGATGCAGGAAGAAACCATGGCGCTCTATCGCAAGCACAAGGTCAACCCGGTGAGCGGATGCCTGCCGATGCTGATCCAGATTCCTGTTTTCATCGCCCTTTTTATCGTCCTGCGCAGTGCGATTGAATTGCGTTTCGCGCCGTTCCTCTGGATCAATGACTTGAGCGCCCCGGAACGGCTCTTTGCGGATATCCTGCCGATCCCCTTGAATATCCTGCCGATTTTCATGGCCGCCACCCAGGCCTGGCAGCAGATCCTGATGCCGGCCGGCGACCCGAATCAGCAGAAAATGATGCTGTTTTTCATGCCGGTCATGATGATGGTCATGTTTTACATGATGCCCTCGGCGCTCGTGCTCTACTGGTCGGCCAACCAGTGCATTGTCATCGTCCAGCAGCTCATCCAAAAGAAGAGAAAAGCGTCCGTTCCTGTTCCTGTGAAGAAATAATTGGTTTCACGCGGGAACGTTTTCCCCCGTCCCGGCGAAAAAGCTCCTGCCAAAACGTTTCCACGACTTTTGACGGTTTTACCCCTGATGCAGTTGTAGCCTACTCTCCGCCGGAAAACTATGACGGTGAGCGTGCGCTTATCCTGAATGCCGACGGAGAAGCTAGTGTAATGTAACTGAATTAAATGAATTTATAAGACTGAAAAACGCTAGAAAAATCACGGGATTGTCATTCCGAGCGTGCGAGGAATCTCGTTATGATGGAGATGCTTCGCTACGCTCAGCATGACAACCTATAAATACACGTCTGCGTGATACACTCCACTAGCTGGATAGATATTGAGGCTTGGCAAAGGATCAAATTACCAAACAAGATGGAATTATATTCTCGATATCCCCGAACTTTCCCAATTTATCTTGCTTATTGCACGATAGAGCGTTATCGTGCAATAGTATTTTGGGCTATTGCATTAAACGAAATAAGGTTATATGGCACAACGTGAAACAGGCGAATATCTGATAATTTCAACGGTCGGGCAGGAGGTCAAGGCTTTCGTGCCCTATCCATTGCCGCCGAAACCTGCCTTGGAAATCTCGGTTTCATTGCGCGATGCGATGGATCATGCGCATCTCGAATTGGGAAGGTTAGATAGTATCACAAGCATTTTGCCAAATAGGTCGTTATTCCTCTATATGTACATTCGCAAGGAGGCAATCCTCTCGTCTCAAATTGAAGGCACACAATCTTCTCTGTCTGACCTGCTGTTGTTTGAGATGGAGGGGGCGCCGGGTGTTCCCCTCAATGATGTGCGCGAGGTATCCAACTATGTGGTCGCGATGGAGTACGGTCTCAAACGGCTGCACGAAGGTTTCCCGCTGTGCAACCGCCTGATTTGCGAGATCCACGATAAACTGCTGTCCAAGGGGCGCGGGGCAGACAAGCAACCGGGCGAATTCAGGACCAGTCAGAACTGGGTTGGCGGGACGCGGCCCGGCAATGCCCATTTTGTGCCGCCACCCCCGGATAAGCTACCTGATTGCCTGACCGCCTTTGAAAAATTCCTCAATAACGAGCCGGAACGGACGCCCGCCTTGATCAAGGCGGCTCTGGCGCATGTGCAGTTTGAAACCATCCATCCCTTTCTGGACGGCAATGGGCGTTTGGGACGACTGCTCATTACCCTGTTGCTGTGCCATGAGAAAATGATACGGGAACCATTGCTGTATCTGAGTCTTTACTTCAAACAGAATCGCCAGGCCTATTATGATCTTCTTCAGAATGTCCGGACGGATGGCAGTTGGGAATCGTGGATGGTCTTTTTCGTTGATGCCATCCGGGATACCGCAAGACTGGCGGTTTCGACGGCAAATCGTCTTTCGGAAATTATCCAAAAGGATCGAAATACCGTGCAGGCGTTGGGCCGCATATCAGGTTCCGCCCATCGTGTATTTGATCTGATGGCCGAACGTCCATTGCTTTCCATTCCATTTGCCTGCCGTAAAACCGGATTGGTTCCGAACACGGTGACAAAGGCAATGAGCGCCCTGCAAAGAGCCGGCATCGTGAAAGAAATTACCGGACAGAAACGCAACAGATTGTTTAGTTACGATCGCTACCTGAGGGTTCTGACAGAAGGAACAGAACCGTTGTCGCAGAAACAGGGATAAAACCTGAAATAAAAAGGGAAAAGTGAAAATTGCCTTACAGAATATTTCCAAGTCTTTCGGCGCCTTCAAGGCGGTTGACGCCGTGTCGCTTGAAGCCGGCGACGGCGAATGCTTTTTCCTGCTGGGTCCCTCCGGTTGCGGAAAGACCACAGTTTTACGGATGATCGCCGGTTTCTGCGCGCCCGATTCCGGGACGATTCTTTTTGACCGGATAAAAGTCAACGGCCTGGCCGCGCACCTGCGTAACGCCGGCATGGTATTCCAGAACTACGCGCTCTGGCCGCATTTGTCGGTTGAGGAAAATATCGCCTTCGGCCTGACGGTCAAGGCGCACCGCGTGCCGAAAACCGAGCGGATTGAGCGCGTGCGGGAGATGGTCGCCTTGTTGCGCCTGGAGGGCACGGAAAAAAGGATGCCCGGCCAACTCTCGGGCGGCCAGCAACAGCGCGTGGCGCTGGCGCGCGCGCTGATCGTCAAGCCGGCCTGCCTCCTGCTGGATGAGCCGCTTTCCAACCTTGACGCCAAACTGCGCATGGAAATGCGGCTGGAAATAAGGCACCTTATCAAGAAACTCGGCATTACGGCCGTATATGTCACCCACGACCAGGCCGAGGCGCTGGCCATGGCCGATCGCTGCGCGATCATGCGCGCCGGGAGGCTTGAGCAGGTCGGAACTCCGCGCGAGCTTTATGAGCAACCCGCCAGCCGGTTCATCGCCGATTTCATGGGTTACACCAATCTGTTCGACGCGCGCGTTGTTTCCAGGGATTCCGGCTCAGTGCGCCTTTCCTCCCCGGCCGGCAACTGGATCAGCGAAGCATCCGGCGGCTTGTCCTCCATAGCCCAAAGGGCGACGGAGGATCCTGTCCAGGCGAAGGAGGACGCAAAAGTGGCCGTGGCGGTCAGGCCGGAAAAAGTGCGTTTGGGCGACTGGCCGGCAGATGCGCCGAATGTTTTTTCAGGCCGTTTGAAGGAATCAATTTACCTCGGCGCGGCGGTGGAATGCCGGGTGGAATTGAAAGGCGGGCTCGTCATCACCGCCTTGCAGGCCGGTTTGTCGCCCGATGTTGGACCGGGAAAAGAAGTTCGCGTCCGGGCGGACCCGCGCGACGTCGTTGTTTTGCCAAGAGAAGAAGGATAAGAAGGCTTGACTGTGACGCGCGCGTAGGGGACACTTGCCGCGGCTTTGAAATAAAACACAGTTCGTTTTTCGGTCATGGACATAAAAACATTTATAACCGAGCTGACCCGGCGCAAGTCCTCCCTGCCGGTCCAGTTCGTCAAGTACTCGCTTTCCGGCGTGGTCGCGGTTGCGGTGCATAGCGTCGCGTTTTTTATTTTTGCCTGGCTGATTGTGCCGGCCCTCAAGGAAGATGAAATTATCGTCAGGATTTTTAATCTTTCGGTGACCACGATAAGCGACGCCGTCCGGGCGCGCAACGCTTTCATTGACAACTGGCTGGCGTTTATCTTTTCCAATTTCGCGGCTTATATCCTGAATATTTTGTGGGTGTTTGAGTCCGGCCGTCACAACCGCTGGGTGGAACTGACAATGTTTTACGCAGTTTCCGCCATCAGCATTTTTATCGGGAGCGGGGTGATGTGGTTGCTCATAAAATATATCGGGTCGAGCACGGCCCTTGCTTTCGGCGCGGAGATTGTGGCGGCGGCCATGGTCAATTTTGTCGTCCGCAAATATGTTATTTTCAAGGGATGATAAAGCAGGCACAAAGGCACATAGGCAGAAGGCACAAAGTGATAAAACTAACCTGTCAGCCTGCCTTGGCGTTCACGCGACTCTTCCGCCATTGACGCAAGGTTGAAAACGCGGCGTCGCGGCCGGTGTTGGCCGTCTCAAGATGATGCTGGAGAAAGCTTCCGAGAATAATCCCGACGTCCTTGATCTGCCGTTCACTGCAGACGATATTCCGGATGGAGTGGATGTTCCGGGATGCCTGCCAGAACCTGAGCAGGGCCAGGCTGTCCGGCGCGATGCGCCCTGATCTTTCCCGGTCCTGCCCGGCGCATTTGCCGCAAAGCACTCCGCCGCGCGCCGCCGAAAACACGATGGAAACCAGGCGCGGATCTCGCCCCGGCGAAGAGGCGCCGGTCAATGGCTGATGACACTGCAGGCAGGCGTCCATGTGCGGGGCATAGCCGAGCGCGTCGAGCAGTTTCAGCTCAAACCAGAACAGTCCCGTTTCAAGGGCTTTTTCGCCCGAAAAAAAATCCAGGGCCGCCTCAAGCAAAACGTAAAGATTCTTTTGCGGGGCGTACAAAAGGGCGGTTTTTTCAGTCAGGCCGGTGAAATACGAGGCGCAGGCCGTGCCCGGCCAGAAAGAGCGGAACGCGGAACGGGATTTCAGGGGAGTGCATTCCTTGACGATATGCAGTCCCTGGAACAAGCGCATGTAAAACAGGATCTCGCAGGTATAAAAGAGGTCGTATTGGCCCAGGAAAATATTGCGCGGCCGCTGCGCGCCCTTGATGATCGTGGTAATCTTGCCGTGATCGGCCGTCAGCCAGGAGACAATGTGGGACGATTCGGAAAAAGGCCGGATGTTCAACGCAATCGCCTGGGTTTTTATGATCATCTTGTTGACCCGAACAGTCCCCGCAGCAGATTCAATTCTGCCGCCTCGTTCAGCCAGCGCAGTTCGCGCCGGCGCATCTTTCGCCTTTCCCCGGCCGTGCGGTCGTCATGTCCGGCCAGGTGGTCGCAGCCATGGGCGAGATAAAGCGCGAATTCATGCTCAACGCCGCGCCGCTTCTTGCCTTCCAGGCAGGCCCGTTCCACGTTCACCGCCAGGTCCGCCGTCCGGCGCTTTCCGCCGTCCGGCTGGGGACGGGATGAAAAACTGATCACATCGGTTATGCAATCAAGGTCAAAAAATTGCCGCTTGAGGGGCCGGATCCCGGCGTCATCCGTGAGCAAGAGCGTGACCACGTCCGCCAGGGCGGCGCTTCCGATGCCCGAGGCCGCCTTGTTCATGAAAAAATCCAGGGCCGCTTTTATTTTTTTAACATCCGGCCTGCGGATGTTCTGGCGGTTGATGATATGAATTATCATTTTTTCATTTTTCCAATGACATCCATCTTTGTCATTCCCGCGGCTTGTCCGCCATAGTCCTCAGCAGCAAGACGACGGCGGAAGGCGGGAATCCATGATTAGTAAAAATGCGTAACTGGACGTATAGGAATTTCAAAGCGACGCGGCAACAGAGTGCCGCGGCTACAACGGAAAATGTAGCCGCCTCACTCAGCTGAGGCGTCCGAAAAAGTTGCCGCCTTTGGTGGCCTAATTCAATTCCCATTTTCATGGGAATGACAGACAGAAATAATTGTCATCTTCATGCCGACGCAAGATATTTGCTGATTGTCCGCGCGAGGGTTTGGTAGGTGTTTTTCCTGTGCGCCGGGTCGCGGTCAAGGGTCGTTATGCGGAACCCGGGGTAGGGCGACGAGAAATCGCTCGCCGGCACGACGCAGATTCCGGTGGAGGCGAGCGTGTGATAGGCAAATCTCTTGTCCAGCGGAAATTTCGGGTCGGCGGTCGCGGAGCGGATGATTTCGGCCGCGCGCGCGTTGGCGATCGGCAGGCGCTGCCGCCTGTTCAGGACTCCCTTCTCGAAGAGAGCCATCATGTAGAAGGCCCCCTGGATCGGGCGGATCTTGAGGCCGGGGACCGTGCCGAGGATGGCGGCGGTTTCATTGCTGATCTGTTCCAGCTCCGCCGTGTATTCTTTCAGCCAGCGGGCGTATTGCGGGTTGTCGTAAATCAACGGGGCGGCGGCCTGGGGCAGGGCCGCCGCGCAGACTTCCAGCATGAGGGGCTTCTTCAGGCTCTCAAAATAGCGGCCGAATTCCGCGTCCAGGTCAATGTTGTGGAATTCAAGCCAGCCGCAGCGTCCGCCCGGCCAGGGAATGTCCTTTGACATTCCGCGCATGACGACCAGCGGGACGCGGCCCGCCGCCAGCTCGGTCATGTGCGTGTATTTGGCCTTGTTGAAGACCATCCGGAAATAGACCTCGTCCGAGATGATCATCAGGCCGTAGCGCTCGGCCAGGCGCACGACGCTTTCAAGCGTTTTTTGATCATAAACCGCCCCGGTCGGATTGTTGGGATTGATCAGGAGGATGCCGGTGATATCGCGGTGTTTCTTGATCTGGCTTTCCAGGTGGTCCAGGTCGGGCGCCCAGCCCGTGTTCGGGTCTGAGCGGTAACCGATTGATTCCTTGCCGGCGGCGAATTTTTCGTTGGATATGTGGGCGGGGTAGCCCGGGTGCGGCTGGATGATGCGCGCGCCCGGCTTCAGGGTCCGGTATAGCAGGCTGATCGCCGCGCCAAGTCCGTTGGTAAAGAAAACCTGTTCGCAGTTGAGCTTGCTGGAATGGGCCAGTTTCCGCGAACACTCGGCGACCCATTGCCGGCTTTTCAGTATGCCCCTGGAATGCGCGTAGCCGAAAATGCCGTTGTTGCCGGTTATCAGGTCCGCCAGGATTTCCTTGATGAAAGAGGGGACGATCCATCCCTTCGCGACCGGGTCGCCGATGTTCTCGCCGATAAACTTGAAGCCCGGGTCGGCTTCGCCGATTTTCTGGGCCAACTCGACCACTTCGCGGATGCCGTATTGCAGGAGCGCTGTCTTGGGATTGAATATTTTATTTCTCATTTTTCTCATGGATTTTGTTTCTTTCTTAAATTAATGCATCCCGGAGCTGCCGCCAGAGTTTGTCCAGGGGCTGGGGGATGATCTTCACCTTGCCCAGTACCGGCATGAAATTCGTGTCCCCCGCCCAGCGCGGGACAATATGCAGGTGAAGATGGTCCTTCACCCCGGCGCCGGCCGCCGCGCCGATATTCAGGCCGATATTGAACCCGTCGGGCTTCATGCTTTTGCGCAGCGTCTTGCAGGCATCGGCGGCCATCTGCATCATCTCGGCCATTTCCGCGGGGCGCAATGATTCGAGCTTGTCGGCGTGCCGGTAGGGGGCGACCATCAGGTGGCCGTTATTGTAGGGGTAAATGTTCAGGAGGAGGTAGTTGAACTTGCCGCGCCGGAGGACAAAATTCCGCTTATCCTTGTTATCCCGGCCGATATCGCACAAGAAACAGCCTTTTTTCCGCGATTTCAAGATATACTCCATGCGCCAGGGCGCCCATATTCTTTTCATGTTTGCTCCACCGCCGTTGAATGTTTGTCGGGGAGAAGATATACTATGCCCGGTTTAATTGTGCAAGAAATATTGCCATCGGTCATCAGTAGCCAAGAGCAGGCTTGCGTGATGACTTTATTTCCGTAAGATAATCACCACAACACATGAACGCGCCTGTTAAAGACAAGTCGGTCCAGGTTTATATTTTCAGCGGGGAGGATGAGTATCTTTTCCTGCAGGACGCCAGGGACCTTGTCAACAAGCTGATGCCGCCGGCGGAGCAGACGCTCGGCCTGGAAATCATCGAGGCCAAGGCCAGGCTGGTGGACGATGCCGCCACCGCCATTACCAGGTGCGTTGAAGCCCTCCGGACGCCCGGTTTCATGGGGGCGCGCAAGGTGGTCTGGATGCGCGGCGCCAACTTCCTCGACCGCGGCATCCTTGCCCGCTCCAAGGTCGTCGGCGAAGTTCTTGAATCGCTTACCGCGCTGGTCAAGACCGGCATGCCGCAGGGCAACATCCTCGTCGTCACCGCCAACGCGGTTGACAAGGCCGCCGGCTTTTTCAAGGCCTGCAATGCCAGGGGAGAAATCCGCCAGCAGGAGGAGCAGAAACCATGGCAGAAGGAAAAGACCGCCATGAGCTTTGCGCGCGAGTTGTTGCAGAAGAACAAACTGCAGGCCTCGCCGGACGTCATCACGGCCATCGTGAACCTGGCCGGGACGGACAGCCGGCAATTGGCGCAGGAGATCGGCAAGCTGGCGGTTTATGTCCATCCCGGTCAGAAGGTGAGCGAGGAGGATGTTCGCGCGATCGTTTCGTCCGCGCGGGAAAACAACGCGTTCAATCTGGCCGACGCGGTCGGCACCCGCAATCTTCCCAGGGCGATCGCGGTCCTGCGTCAGTTGCTCTTCCAGAAGGAGAATGAAATCGGCCTGGTCATGGGGCTGGAATCGCGTTTCCGTTACCTGTTGATTTTGCGCGCGATGACTTCCGAGAAAATGTCGCCGGACGAAAAACGCGCCCTGGAGCCCCTGCTGGCCACTGAAAAGGGGCGCGCCCCGCAGGGGTATTACCTGGAAAAACTCATGGAGCAGGCGCGGTTGTTTTCGCCCCGCGAATTGGAGTCAGCCCGGGAAGCGATTCTTGAAACCCGCCTCAAACTCGTCTCTTCCACCGGCCTGTCGGAAATATTGCTGGAAAAACTGCTCGTGAAATTGTGCGGCCGCCGGAAGCGTAAATGATTTGCCTTTGCTTCGCCGCGGCATCACAGAGGCAAGATCATAATCTAATGATGCCATGAAGCAACATAACGACGTTCGGGATAAGATTGATATTTTGCTCGTGTTGCCGATCCTGCCGCTGTTGGGGTTGGTTTTTGCCGGGAAACCGATAGTCGCGGATTACCTGGAATTTCCGCCCCTGACGCAGTACGTCAGGCACGCGAAATTTTCATGGCTGGTGTTTGGCGTCATGGCCCTTCTCATCGCGGGCGTCATCATCCCGTTTTTGATAAAACTCTTCAAATCCCGGAAAAACATTCCGGCCGTCAATCCACAGCCCCAAAATGTTTTTCCGTGGTGGGGTTGGGTTGG
Source organism: uncultured Verrucomicrobiota bacterium (assembly GCA_964475405.1). Lineage (GTDB taxonomy): Bacteria > Verrucomicrobiota > Kiritimatiellia > JAAZAB01 > JAAZAB01 > JAQUQV01. Next base: position 7,335 of record CAYYWX010000031.1, on the reverse strand, counting down.
GCTCGTCTTTCTGGCCGGAACTTGGGTTCTGGCCTGGAGCCGCTTTTCATGGTTTGCGTCATGTCAGATATTCACGTTCAGTCCGTTATGGTTCGGCTTCATTGTCGTTGTGAATGCCTTGACCTTCCGCCGCAAGGGGGAATGCATCATGCTCAAGCGGCCGTGGAAATTCGCGGCGCTATTCCTGGTCAGCGCCGCCTTCTGGTGGTTCTTTGAATACCTCAACCGGTTTGTCCAGAACTGGTACTACCAGGGCATTGATCAGATCACCGCCCTTGAATACTTTTTGTTCGCCACCTTGCCTTTCTCAACCGTCCTGCCGGCCGTGATGAGCGTCTGCGAATTGCTGGAGACTTTTCCGCGGCTGAGCGGTTGCTTCAAGGAATTCATCAAGCTTCGGGTGGGACGTCCCCGGCCGGTGGCATTCCTGGTGTTTGTTTTTGCCTGTCTTGCGCTGATGGGTATCGGGGTTTGGCCGGACCTGCTTTTCCCGGTGCTCTGGCTTTCGCCATTGTTCATTATCACCTCCTACCAGGCCTTGCATGGAAAACCGACGATATTTTCCGGCATTTCTTCCGGCGACTGGCGCCGGATATGGCTGCTGGCCCTGGCGGGGCTCATTTGCGGGTTCTTCTGGGAAATGTGGAATTTTTACAGCCTGGCCAAATGGAAATATTCCGTGCCGTTTGTTGGAAAATTCCATGTTTTTGAAATGCCAATCCTCGGCTACGCGGGCTACCTGCCGTTCGGCTTGGAGTGCGCCGTCATCGCTGATTTCATTTTACAGCAAGGAGAAAAGACGCCCGTGACGTCAAGCATTGTGAAGAATCACCGTTTCCTCACGCGCCCGGCGCTGGTCAACTTCAGCATATACCTCAACGCCCTTCTCGTCGCGGGGATTGGCTTGTATTTCTTCATCATACCCGGGTTCATTGTCATGCACGATCAGGCGGACACAGCGCTGCGTGGACCCGGGATCCCGAAAATCGCCTGGCGGATCCATCGCGACCTGACGCCCCGGTATGAAAAATATGCGCGCGCCCGGGTGGCCTCGGGCATCGCCGGAAAGCTGAATCGTTTTAATGTCCCGGCCACCGAGTGGCCGATCTTCGGCTCGGTCTATTATCTCTGGGCCACGGAATCCCTGCAGGCGGCCTGGGAAAAAGACCATTCACTCTCGCCCCAGCCGCCGCGCGTCTATGCCAGGGGAGCCATTGAGGCGGCGGTGGACCTGGTGCTGGACCCGGTCCATCATACATGGGTCAGGGAGCATTGGGGCGCCAAGTACCTGTATACCCAGAACGTGTTTTTCCGGACGCTGATCATCGCGGCAATCACCAGCCGTGAAAATCTGATCCATGACGGCAAGCACCTGCCAATGTTGCGCGACCAGGTGGACACCCTGGCGGCCGAGCTGGACGTTTCACCGAAGGGCGTCCTGGAGGACTACCCGGGCGAGTGTTATCCGATTGATGTCTTTGCCGCCTATGCCATCATTAAGCGGGCGGACAAGGTTCTGGGGACGGATCACGGCGCGCTCCTTGCCAGGGCGCTGCGCGGTTTTCAGGGCAGGATGCTTGACGAGCGCGGATTGATCCCGTGGTTCGTGGACGACTACCAGGCCGGGACCCATTCGCAACCATCCCGCGGCGTGGTGAATTCTTACGTCCTGATCTTCGCGCATGAACTGTGGCCCGACCTGGCGAAGAAATGGTATGACATTTATGATAAATATTTCTGGCAGGACCGCGGTTGGGCCGCCGGTTTCCGGGAATTTCCCAATGACCTTCCGGGCAATGAATTCACTTATGATATTGACGCCGGGCCGATCATTGCCGGGTTCAGTCCGGCCGCCAACGCCTTCGGCCTGGCGGCGGCCAAGGTCAATGGGCGCCTGGATCATGCCTATACGCTGGCGAGCCAGGTGCTGACGGCGACCTGGCCCTTGCCGGACAAGAGTCTGCTGGGCACAAGGCTTCTTTCCGACCCGGTCCATGCCCCGTATTTAGGGGAGGCGTGCCTGCTATTCCTGCTGGCGCAGCAGACCGCGCCGGGGATGCAGATCAGGACGGGCGGCCATGCGCCGCTATTCGTTTACTACGGCTATCTTTTCTATTTCGGGGTGGGCGGGTTCATGCTGTTTTTCGCGTGGCGGATGGCGCGGGTCTGGCGGCGCGACCGCGCGCAATGGCTGGTCCCTTTCCAGAAAATCCAGTTCGGCTTATGGACGGCGTTGTTTGCCGGCGGATTTGTCCTGGTGTTTTGCGGTCACGCCGTCATCGGCGCAATTCTTGTGCTCGCCTCGCAAGTCCTGCCGAAGGTCACTCCGGTCCAGACGCCGGGATAATATTCTGCGAGAGATATTGTCTCAAAAGGGGAGTTGTAGTATCTTTGCGTCCATCGGGCCCGTAGCTCAGTTGGTCAGAGCAGGGGACTCATAATCCTCTGGTCGTAGGTTCAAGTCCTACCGGGCCCACCAATCCCTTTACCTGGCGAGGACAAGCGCAAAAATAGAAGCGAATTGATGGCGCGAACGGCGAATGTTGTAAATTGAGACACGTTCGGCATAAAACAGAAAGGAATAAGAAATGAAAATGAGGAAAATTCTGATGAACCGGAAAACTGTCGTGCGTTGTCTTTCAGCGTTACTCCTGGGTGGAGCATGCCTGGTATCGTGGTTGGCTGTTTCGACAGGCTTTGCCGCGCCGGCCGCGACTGCGGGCAGGCCCGCCAAAATCACTTCGATCAAGGGCAAGTGCACTTTCGGCGGCACGGAGAGCACCTGGTCGGCGAAACTCACGGCGAAGGGGGATGACACTTATAGCGCGGTCTATGTTTCCAGTTGGGGCGGCCAGCCCCTGAACTATGTCGGAACGATCAAGACCGACCTGAAAACGGAGATCAGCGGCACCGGCAAGGCGAGTGGCGGAAGGGCCAATGGCACCTTTGAGTTCTCCGGCGAATACGGCACCAACGGCATTGCCAAGTGCAGTTACAAGGAAGTTGGGGGTCGCCGCAGCGGCACCATGACCGCCGAAATGCCCAAGTGAAGGGTTGAAAACATACAACATGAACTTGGAAAGAATAGATGAGCTTTACAGGGAAATAGTTGGCGGAAACATCGCGGATTATGACGGAAGCCAAAACAGAAAGGAGTTTCTTGATTGTTTGTGTTATCTGAACCAGTGGATTTCTGAAATAGATACTGCCGACGTTGCTTTTCTCGAAATCGGGGCATTCAAGGGGCTGTGGGCCATAGCCTTCAAGGTCATGTGCGAACAAAACAACAAGCGGCCTTTTTACACAACCGTGACCTGGCTCGCGCATAACCCGGAGAATAAATCATTGCTGAAGGTGCGGGATTATTATTCAGCAGAAAAATTATCTTTCAGGCTTATAGACGGCAACAGTTCAGACAAGTCCATAGTCCGGGAAGCATCCGGCGGTTGCTATCATTTTGTGCTGATTGATGGCGATCATTCTTATGATGCCGTCCGTAACGACATTGCCAATTATATGCCTTTGGCTAAACAATTTCTTTTGTTTCATGACATTAACACTCAAAGGTGCGGCGTCAGAAAAGCCATCAACAAATCAGGGGTTAAGCTGAATATCGAGATTTCTCACGGAAACATAATGGGAATAGGTATTCATGACATTAGCAGCCCCAAAACCCGGTTGGCAACGGGGTATTCTCTGAAAAACGTTATAACCAAAGCATCCGCCAGGCTGCGCCGCCGCATCGTGGTCTGATCGGGAATACTCATCAGAAGGTCGGGGACGCATTCCTGATAAAGCGTTTTGATCTTGATCGGCGTTTAGGGGCGCGGCATCATAAAGACATGGTGGCGGTTATTGAGCCACTTTCCGTTGGTCAGGGAACAGTCCAATAACCAGCAAATGTAAACTTGTCATATAGTAAAGTTGAACGGACGTATAATATGACGCGACTGAGTCAACCTTTCGAGTTCCCATGGAAATGTTGGTTGGCGATCAGCATGGCATGCTTCCTGTATTTGTTTTTGGCGGTCGCCGTGAACTACAAGGACGATAACCCAACTGCGTGGACGGCTCTGCGTGACGGCAGGATTGGAATGTGCGTGTTCTCCAGTATGCTCTGGTTGATATATGCCATGCTTTTCGGTGCGTTTGCAGCCTTAGTTTTCGGGATTCTCAAACAACTTTTACGGAAAGCACACTAAAGGAAAAGTCAAGCATCCACCCAACAAGCCATCGGGGTGACGTCGCAATAGTGCCGCGCCTCAGCCTGGATGTTGGCGCGCTGGAAAATTGAAAAGATATGAAAAAGTGCTTAATCGCTGCGTTGGTGGTCGTTGCTGGTTGCACGAGCATTCCTCGCGCCTCGCATACCGACGCTCCAACCATATTTGTACAAACGGAGAAGCAGTTCACCCTCGGTCCGCCGAAGTTAACTGTCGGCGGATTCCACGTCTTGAACGAAATCAAACCCTTCATTCCCGATCGGCAGGTCCAGAAATACAACTATATCCATGACTACGCGCATGATGTTGGGCAGGCCATTAGATCCGCCAAGGCGTCAGGAGAGTCTGTTGTCGGACTCAACAAGTTCTTCAGCGAGATCCTTCCCTATGATCAATGGGCAAGCAAAACCATGTTCCTGCCACAACTGATTCTCCGGTGCCGCGATAAGAATGGGAACAAAGTCTGGGTCATACACATGAAATGGGAGAATTACTCCTTGCCTATAGTCAAGGACTCGGGATCGGGCACCGTTGGCGTCGACCATGTTGTGACATACGTGCTGGACTACGAAACTGGAAAAGTTGTGTATGTGGAGCGATGCAGTTAAGATCATTATGTGCCTGAGCACGGACGTTCGGAACATAAGCTCGGGGACGCGTCCTCGATATAGCGTTTTGATCTTGATCGGCGTTTAGGATCGCGGCATCATAAAGACATGGTGGCGGTTATTGAGCCACTTTCCGTTGGTCAGGGAACAGTCCAATAACCAGCAAATGTAAACTTGTCATATAGTATTTGGCAAACTGATTGAGGAATAAATGTATACTGAAAAAACAATCACGATCTGGCAAGTGATTGGCATGCCCATGTGTGTTCTTTCTGTGGTGACATTTCTGGTTCTTCTTCTCCTCTTCATCGTGGGGATTAATGCAAGATTCCGGAAACGAGACGCTTTTTCTTTTTCGTGGTGGATAATGTCCCTTTCTGTTTGGATTTTTGTCGCGGGTATGACTGTTTCTGCCGGCCATCTGATGGATGCGTTCGCGAAACTTGGTGACGTCGCGCTGCCACCCGAGATCTTTAATCGTCTTCTGGCGGAGAGTTTTGCGCGTATCTTTATTGGCTCATTGGTTGCGTTCTTTGGGTTAAGTTTGCGAATGCTTCTCGGAGTACCGAAACAGTCAGGGAAAATGGAAAATCGCCAACCACCGGTTGCAAGCTAGTTTACTCCCGCCTGCAGTTTGAGGCGAAGCGTTGGCGAAAAAACATGATGATCAGAAATGCCATATTCATCACAGGTACCATGCTTATTCTTGGGGCAGGCTGTCTGCACACTCAGCCGGGGAGCGTTGGTAAGAATGAATCGTTTTCCCTCTTCCGTCAGGCAGATCCCAGTGATCGGGCAGGATTGGCCGAGCCGACCATTGTCGAACTCCGGAAGAGAATGGGGATGCACACCTCGGAGCTGACGAAGTTAATCGGCCGCCCGGAGATATGGGACAGTGAGCCGGGCACAAGTCAGCATGCGGACTTGAAATACACTGTGTACCACAAGAATGACACCTGGCGTTATTTTGTGATCAGAATACGGGATTGGAAAGTTGTTTGGGTCGGTGATGTTGAAACAGTGACTCAAATGTAATCGGCCAACCACGCTCTCGAACCATTCAATTTTAAAGAATACACAATGACCCAGTGAAAATTCTGCAAAGTTAACCACGAAATTAGCGTTGTAAATTCTTCAGTCCTTGATTTCCTCGTGCTCGGTGCTGACGACCAGGTTCCGTTCGTCAATCAGGTTGAAATAGTAGACGGTGGTGGCCGGCGGCAGGACCCCGGAAATTTTACGGGCTTGCAGGTCCAGCGCGGCCGGGATGGTTTGCCATTTGCGTTCCTGCCACGGGCCAGAGTCGGTTGTGTAGTTCAATTCCGCCCGGCTGATTGGCGCCTGATTGGTAAATGTTGCGAAAGCGTTAAGGCCCTCGCGTCCCTGTCCGGTGATTTTTGCCAGCGGCACGCCTTTGTTGAATAACGACTCGGCAAACGCGAATATTTCCGCCGGGTTTTCGCCCGGCCCGCCATGGCCGTGCGGCATGCGGACGCGCGTGCAGAGCGTCCGCGGCGCGTCTGGCAGGCGGTATGATTTTTGCACGGAGTCCATCGGGTAGGCAAAGTCATTGGAACCATCAACCCATAACATTGGCATCCGCGCCAGTGGAAGATAGACCGAGGGATCCCACAATTTGAGCCATTTGGCCGCCTTTTCCGGTCCCATTTTTTTGAATTCGTTTAGCCAGGTTGAGTTGTCGCCGAGGAATCCGCACCCGTAGACCGGGGCCGCAAACCGGAAGCGCGGATCCACGCCCGCGACGATGCAGGTGAGATAACCTCCCCAGGAAATGCCGGTAATGCCTACGCGCTCCGGATCCACCCCGGGCAATGACCTGATCAGCGAATGGGCGAGGATGACGTCCGCCACGGCGTGATAGGTCCACTGGTCCCCGATTTCTTCGTCAACCTGGTTAACCCCGCCCCAGCCGGCCGGACCGCCCGCGGGATGGCGCTGGTGATTGATATGCCCGCCGCCGCTGACGCACCCGCAGGTGTCCATGGAGATGGCCGCGTAACCGCGATCAACCCAGAGCTTTACCCAGGGGATGAACGCCGAGCCGCCCCCGCCGTGGACCAGGACCATTGCCGGCGCTTTTTTGCCCTTTTCCAACGCGGGCAGGCCGTAATAGGCGAATACCCGGGTTGGCTTGCCTTTCCAGGGTAAACTTTCGTAAAATATCGCCTTGATGCCGTTGGTGCCGAGCTTGGGATCCTCAATGAATTTAGGCGCCGTTGATAGCGCCGGAACGTCCCATGGAATCATATTGCTCCCTCCCGCAATGGCGGCAGTGGTCATATAACCGGCCGCGAAAATAAATGCTGATAAATTGATAAGAAATCGCCCGGGCATCTGCGCCTGACGAAGCTTTTTCATGGCGGGAAAGTGACAAAGCGGGGAAGGGATGTCAAGGATGAAGGATGAAATGAACTTCTTGCTTGCCACCATCCGGCAGGCGTAGTAAATTAATTTTGCAGATTTGTAACATTAGCTGGAAAAGG
>CAYYWX010000030.1:0-44062 GCA_964475405.1 uncultured Verrucomicrobiota bacterium | reverse complement strand
CCCCGCTTGCAGAACGCCGCTCTGCCAGATGCGCCGCCGCATTCCATTGGAACAGGGCGCTTTTCGTGCCTGCCGGCGTTGAGCGCGCAGGAGAAATACCTTTCAGGTATTCCCGCCAGCGCGCCCGCCTGGCCAGGCGCAAAAATCGTCTCTGCCATGCCCAAGCGAATTTTGAGATAGGTTCTTGTATCATTAGCTGGAAAAGGCAGAAAAAATGGCTTTTTTAATTGGCATGTCCGGCGCAATAAAGGGGAAGAAGTTCGATCTGAACAGGGATCGGACGACCATCGGGCGCGCGGTCAACAATGACATCATCATCCCGGACGAGTCGGTTTCTTCCCAGCATTGTTACATATCGCGGCGGGCCGACCGGTTTGTTCTGCATGATCTCAATTCCACCAACGGCACCACGCTTAATTTACAGCCGGTTAAAACCGAGGCCCCCTTGCAGAGCAAGCAGGTCCTTCAAATCGGTTCCGCGGAACTGCTGTTTGAAAGCGAATCTGAAAGCGACGTTACCGTGTCAATGAGCCCGATGACCGATGTTCTCGTTGACAATGCGCCCTCGGTGACCGTGCCGAAATCGTTCTCCAGCGTGTCGCCGTTCGGCGCGCGCAATAAAAGCCGCAAGGGATTATGGCTGACCCTGGTCCTGGTATTCGGGATTATCGCCCTGGTCGGCATAGTGTATTTCTTTGTCGTGTTGATGCACTTGAAATAAGCGATGTTTGTCCTGATGTCCAAGGTTTGGGAACGCCCCGCGCGCGCAATCATCGCTTTCCGGCATCATGACTCATTCGCAAAATCCGCCACGCCTGTCTTGCTTTCAACGTCCGGCGCAATCTTTCAGGATATCAAGGAGCCGTGAAATATTTTCAAAAAACCGGGGCCGGGTTTGTCCTGATTGAACTCCTGATCGCGGCGGCGATTGCCGGGTTGCTGCTGGCCGTGGTCTTCGGGGTTTACGGCTCCATATTGAACACGGTCGCGCTTCAAAACCGCTGGCGGGAGAAGGTCATGCCGGGCGCCGAGGCGCTTGATTTCCTCGTCCGTGACCTGGCCTGCGCCGCCATGCCTTTCGGCGTGACCAACCGGAGTTTCAGCGCTTCATCCGCCGAAAAGACGGGAGAAGTTTACAGGCTGAGCTTCTACAGCGCTTTCCCGACCGGGTCTTCAAACGAACCGCATGGCTATTCAATGGGGAACGTCATTTATTCCCTGCGAAGCGCCGGGGGAACGGGCGATTTTTTCCTGGTGCGGGAATGCGTCCCTTTCCGCGTCCCGGGCCGTAATTCGTTGTCGTCCGGCCGCGAGCAGTGGCGGGGAATAAGCGAACTGGACATTGATTTTTTTGACGGCTCGGACTGGACGAACGGGTGGGGGACCGGCAAGGATACCAACGCCCTCCCGCGGGCCGCGCGCCTCAGGCTGGTCACCGGACAAAATGACCGGCGTGAGATCGGCGCCGAGGTGCTTATCAATGCCGGTCGGCAGATCGTCGTTGAAAAGAAGAAGAAATAAATAATCGGCGTCAGGGACGCCGAGGCTTTAGCTGTTCATAACAAGCTGCAGACTATTTGCCTTGCACTGTTACGGGGACGGCATTGCTTGCGGGGGAGCGGAAAATTTCCGGTTTTAATCGCGCGAGCGCGCGCAGCATCTGCTGGTCATTGGATTCATTCGCCAGCTTGTCCGCCTTGTTGAACGATTCCTGCGCCCTTGTGATTTCGCCGGAGAGGGCAAGACTGCGCGCCGAGCGGTAATAACTGTAAATCGCCTCCGGCCGCTTGCCGGCTGATTCATAGGCACTGCCGGCCGCCTGCAGGGCGACGGCCATGTCGGCGTAACGCCTGGCCGTTTGATAAAAACCGGCGGCGTTGTCAAGGCAGGCGGCCGCCTCGGCGAACCGCTTTTCAATCAGCAAAGCCCGGCCGCGCGCGTGCGCCGCCCCGGCCTGCACGGCCGGATCGGAAGATTTCAGCAGCCCTGGATCAATCGCGTCAAGCTCCTTCAATGCGAGTTTGCCGTCATTCCCGTCGCAGGCCAGCTCCGCGAGGAAGATTTGCAGTTGAAGGCGGACTAAGCCGCCTTTTTTAATGTCAATGGAGCCCAGGCCTGACTTGGCCGCCGCGAGCGCTTCGCCGGTTTTGCCGAGCTGGCGCAAAATCTCGGCCCGCAGCAGGATAACTTCCGGAAAAGTAAAACCGGCCTTGGCCGCTTCAAATTCCGCCTCATCCAGGAGCTCCAATGCCTCGGAATATTGCTGCGCCCGGGCCCGGCAGGCGGCCAGGTTGTAGGCCAGCCGGGAAATCTCGCCCGGCTGGTCGGCAAGCCTGGCGCGGTCCAGGGCCTTCGCGTAGAAAACGGAAGCGCTTTCCACCGATCCGGCGGCATAGGCGCTCCTGGCGGCGACAGCGTTCCGCTCCAGTTCGGGATCGGGGTGGGGGGCGCCGGCCACGCGCGGCGATCCGCAGCCGGCGGTAAAGAATATAACAAAGGATATAAGCATTGAATATGCGCATATGAATTTCAATAAGGTAGGGCCGCACAGCCTTGTGCGGCCGAAAAGACGGCGTGACAGGCTGTCACGCCCTACCATAGGACACAATCGCCACTGATGCCTTGTAAAGTTGCTCATTTTTTCTCCCCCGGGTTTGCTTCCCGTTTTTCGGGCAGGACAATTGAAGAGGGTGAAACGATAGGGCTGGTGTCGGGCGGTTCAACGTAGCTGCGCAAGAACCAGGAGCGCTGGAGGGCTTCCAGGGTCACCTGGGCCGCGTGCATCGTGTCCTGCGCCTGGAGAAGGACGCCGGGCACATTATTGCGCAGGACAAGTTCGCCTTCGTACATGGTTTTTCTTGCCTGCACGGCGAGCGGGCCGATCTCGTCCAGGACCACTTTTGTCTGTTTCAGGATGGGAATCGTGTTGGTGTGCAAATCGTCAATTAAGCGCGTGGCCTCCTCGATAATTTGGGTGTCCTTGACGCAGTTGATCAAGCTGCCGTTCGGCATGATCGGGTCGGTCATCTTGCCGGAGGATATGTCAATGTATGTGTCCCCGGTAATGATCAGGGCCTTTTTGGCGACGGCCCTGGAATTGATCCGCACGAACGGATGAAAAGACTCCTTGATGACCAGGGTGGCCGTCAGGATGCCGCTGCTGGAAGGCGTGATGGAAGCGACCGTCCCGGCCACGAAGCTGCGGATGCGCACGTCCGATCCTTTTTGCAGGCCGAACGATCCTTCCTCCGTGGTGAACTCGGTATGGAGCGTGAACTTCGGCTCGAAAAATCCCTGCGCGCGCCCGGCCAGGAAAATCGCCGCGATCAATAACACGATGGCGCCCAAAACAAACGCGCCCGTGATTTCGTTCACAAACCTGAATTTAAACGGCTGGTTCATGGTTGTTTATCCTCCACCAATAGCATTTCGTCGCCCCGCATGCGATAGCGAATTTCATTTGTCCAGATTGAAGTGCCCCAGGCCGCGTCCCGGTCGGTCAGCCAGATCGCCGCCGCGCCGCGCCGGAGCGCGGTCTGGACCGCGTCAATCAATTTCGGCAGGTTGTCGTCCGGCACGCCCGCCTCCGGCCGCTCAAGCAGCAGGAGCAGCGGTTTGCCGATCAGCGCCCGGATCCATTCCGCCATCCTGAGCTCGCGCCTGGAGACGAACGCCGGGCGCTGGCGCGGCACCTCCGGCAGGCCGAAATATCCGGCGAGCGCGTCCGCCTCCGTGACGATATCGCTCTCCGGCCTTTCGGTATGGTGGCGCTGGCCCAGGGTAACGTTTTCATTCACGTTAAGATTGCTGATCCAGCTGTTTTTTTCAAACACCCGCCCGATTTGCGCCCGGGCCGCCAGCTCGGCGAGCGGCTCAAATGAATCCCAGGCTTTCCCCCGCCAGCGGACATGCCCGGCCTTCGGGGCAATGAGCCCTTCGGCCGCGTCGGCCAGCGGCAGGTGTTCATTCCCGGCCTCAACCTTGACCAGCAGGAGGCGCCCGGGCGGCAGCTTGAAGGTCAGCGCGCGCAGTTCAGACTGTCCGTGCGCGGCGCCCGCCAAGGCGGCGTTTGAAAATTCAAGGATGTTTGTTTCTGTCATAAATTAAACGCTATATTATGCCGTCATTCCCAGCTTGACTGGGAATCCAGATATTTGTTTTTTTCCGTTTCTGGATTCCCGCTTTCGCGGGAATGACATACGTAAGGCGTACCGGCTCCAGTTTTTTAGAATCACGCATAAGTAAGGATCGAAATGATGACCGACACAATAAACAGGGCCGCGATTGAGTTGACAACCCCGCGCGTCGCGGCCTGCGGCACCTCGGTGATCGCCGTGCCGACGCTTATTCCTTCCGCGGCGCAGATTATTGCCGTGAAAAACCCGGGGATGAATGTCTTGGTCAATAGGCTGATGACGTCGGGCAGATGGACCGCGCGCAGGACGTTTGCGATGAATAAATTCGGCGCGCCGGCCCCGACCCCGGCCAGTATGCCGTAAAGATAACCGCCGCCGAACGACACCAGGATAAACAGGATTGTCAGGCAGAAGACGCAGACCGACATGGCCAGGGCGCGCGGGAGGATCAGGTAGAGCAGGGGGTCGATGCCCTGGCTTTCGAGGAGATGGATTTCCCCGAGCACTTTCATGTTGGCCAGCTCCACCGCAATCGCCGTGCCGCTCCGGCCGATGATGATGAAGTTGACCAGGAGGGGCGCCAGTTCCCGGACAATGACCGTGACCAGGATCGTTCCCAGCATCTGCGACTGGCCCGTTTTGCCGAGCAGGATCTGGGCCTGGATGACCACCGAAAGGCCGGTGATGACCGCCACGAGCGAGACGAATTTCATCGCCTCAAACCCGGTGAAGAGTATTTGCCGCCGGAGGACGTTGCGCGTGGTGCGCGGCCAGGAAGATTTCTTGAACGCCAGCAGGATAATGCTCCAGGATAAGGCAAAAAAATGGGCGGTGGCTTTCGCCCTGCTGACTGCGTTTTCGCCTATCTTCCCGATGAAGTTTGTCATTGTTTGCGTGTCTGCCCAGGTCGCCGCGTTTACTCAGATCCGACGGATATTTTTACCACGGATATCACTGATTAAACTGATATTGTTCAGACCGTCTGACTGTCCGACCGTATGACGGTCCTTCTGTTATCCGTGCCATCCGTGGTGAGTAGTTATCATTCTTTTTAATGACTTATCTACTTCAATTCAGCCCGGATGCTTTCCACCATTTTCATCAACCGCCGGCCGTATTCAACATATATTTGCGCGGCGTCCAGGCTGTGGCCGGACGCGCTGTCATGGAACACTTTGCCCATGTGCGGTTCGATCGAAAGGCCGCCGTCATAGCCGCGGCCCATCAGGTCCTTGAGAATCCGGCGCACGTCTCCCTGGCCCTCGCCGGGATAAGTGAAAATATGCTTGTCGGTCTTCGCGTCCCAGATCCCGTCCTTGACGTGAACGTAGGCGACGTGCTCCCTGACGTGCGAATAAAATTCCCACGCGGATTGTTTCCCGTACGGCGCCGGTTTTGAGCGGTCCTCGCTGAAGATCGGGTTGCCGGTGTCAAAGACCAGTTTCAAGCCGGGGACGTTTTCAATCATTTTCATGGTAAAGGTCCAGCCCATGCCGCCGTAGTTCATGCAGTTTTCATGGACGGCGGTCAGGCCGGCGTCGGCAAACATCCGGTTGATGATGTTGAGGCGCCGGAAACGCTCCTGCTCCATCTGGTCCTCGCCCGCGCGGACGGCGAAACTCATGATCCGCACCAGCTTGACGCCCAGGCGCTGCATGCGCGGGATGCTGCGCCGGGTTTCCGCGAGGGAGGATTCCACCGGTTCGTCTATGCTCTTGCCCCAGTTGGCGATCGCGGACCCGAAGCAATTGATGCGCACGCCGGAGGCTTCCAGTTTTTTCACGACGAGGTCAAACGCCTTGTCGGGGATGTCATGGATCATGCCCTTCGGGAATCCATCCGCCTGGACATTGCGGGATTCAATATCCCGCCAGCCGAGTTCCTTGGTCGCCTTGATCTGGCCGTCAATTGAGTCGGCCGCCTCATCCGCGAATCCGGTGAAATACATGTTTTATCTCCTAAGTATTGGTTGTTTGGGCCATCTTATAACAAATCACCGGCAGCAAGTCAATTTGTTCAGGCCCGGGGAAACGCTTCCGGCCGCGCTGGAATTGGCGAACCGGGCGCCTTGCTTATTGATCAGTTAAATTAATCACCGCGCCGGTCTCGTGCGACTTCCTGATGGCGTCAAGGAGCCTTGTCAGGCCCAGGGCGCTTTCCGGGGAAACCATGTATTCCTCCTCGCCCCGTATCGCGCGGGCGATGTGCGGATAAATAACCATGGCGTCGCCGTACCGGTTGCTCATGGTTATCATGTTGGTGCCCTGGATGCTGTCATTGACGACTTTAATTTCCGTCCCGTTGCCGTAAGCTGCCGGGTCAATGGCGGCGGGGAAGGAAGCGGTGTGTATTTCAATTTCAGTCGCCTTTACATAAATTGTGCCCCGGTCTCCCTGGATAATCCAGTTCGGCAGCTTGTCCGATCCGATGTTGTATTCCGATACGATGGTAACATCGTCTTCCGTTTTCATTACCGCGAAAAACACGTCCTCAACATCGCCGGGGTTAATTATCTGCTTCAGCTCGCCATAAACCGATTTTACGGGTTTCCCGACAAGCTGCACCGGTTGATCGACAAGATGCGGCCCCCAGTTGAGAAGATAGCCGCCGTGGAATTGTTTCAATGTTTGCCAGTCGTGCCTTATGCCGAAAGAAAACTCGCTCCGCCGCACTTGAAATACTTTCCCGACAACCCCGGATTTGATCAATTCCCCGAGCCGCATCAGGTCGCTTCCCCAGCGCGCCGGCAGCCAGGGCAGGAGTTTCTTTCCGGTCTCCTTCGCGGTTTTGATCATTTCCTCCGCCTCGCCCGCGTTTATCGCCCAGGGCTTGGTGACCAGCACGTTTTTGCCGCTTTTAAGGCAGTCGCAGGTCATCCGGCAATGCTGGTCGTTCCGGGTGACGATAACGACCAGGTCAAGGCTTTCTTTTTGAAGCATTTCCAGGTAATTGTCGTATATCCTGCATTTAAAACGGTTATAGGCCTGTTCCCCGGCTTTCGGATCAATGTCGCAAACGGCGGCGAGATCAAAGTCCGGTAATTTTTCAATGGGATCGGCGTGAAGAGTGCTTCCGCTTCTCCCGTATCCAAGAATGGCTGTTTTTATTTTCATCATGTCTATGTCATTCCTTCATATCGCCTGCCCGGCTTCCTTCTCATAGCGCTTCATTGTGGCCAGCTCGCGCGGCAAATAGAGGTCCGGAGCGTCGCTCCAGCCGATCCATTCCCCGCTGAGAAAGCCGGAATAGTTGATGGAAAGGAGACGCTCAATGGCCGGTTTGTGGTCAATCGCTCCCCGGCCGACAGGCAGGAAAGTCAACTCTCCTTCAACAAGGCCGTCATGCACATGCACATGCCGGATCCACGGCTTCAACATCTCGAATGTTTGTTCCACCGTGGCCTGTTTCATCCGCACCGGGTGCATGATGTCCCAATTCACGGCAATGTTCGGATGATTTGCCTCGCGCATCACGGCGGCCACATGGCGGGGATCGCACCAGTCGTCATGGGTCTCCATGCAGACCGTCACGTTCATTTCCCCGGCGTGCCCGGCGACCGCCCGGAGCGACTCGGCCACAAGCCGGATGGCGTCCGCGCGGCTTAGATCCTTGCCGATCGGGCCGCCAAACACGCGGATCGCCGGCGCGCCCACGTCCGCCGCCAGGTCGATGCAGCGCAAGGTGTCGGCAACATTTTGCCGGGCGGTTTCAGGGTTGGCATACACGCAGGAGGTGGCGATGCAGGAGAGAGCCAGGCCGCTTTCCGCGACTTGTTTTTTTATTTCCGCCCGCCGGATCGGCGCGGTATCCGGCTCAATACCGTGTTTATGCCGGGCGAGAATCCGCGGTTCAATGCCGTCGTAGCCGTGCCTTTTGGCCGCTTTCAGCAATTCTTCCAGGGTGAATTCGGGACACGAGAACGACATGAATGAATACTTCATGATTTGGTTCCCCCTTGAGCCGCGCTTCAAAACTATCCCGATTAACCCGCATATCTCGCACAAGATGCGGGAAATGCGGGTTACGTTATCTTTCCGCCGGACCGGCTTTTGGCCACCAGGTTTTTGAGCAATCCGTCAAAATCAGCCCCGGCCATGGGCAGTTCCACCGTGACATCCTTGAGGGCCGAATAAAGCATGGCGTTGGCCAGTTCGACCGACCTGATTCCGTCGGCCGCGGGCGCGATCAGCGGCGCGCCGTCCAGGATCGCGTCCGTGAAATTCTGAACGATCGCCACATGCTGTCCGCCCGCGCCTTCAATTTTTATCTCGCGGTACTTGCTGGCGGGCGTGGCCCAGCATTCCTTTGAGGTCTTTAGGAATTTTTCCGATGAAATTTCATTCTTCCAGATTTTGATGGTCCTGTCTTCCACGACCACCTTGCCCATGTCGCCGGCAATTTCCAGCCGGTTGGTGCCCGGCGCTTCGCCGGTCGAGGTGACAAACACGCCCGTGGCGCCGTTAGAGTATTCAAGGCAGGCGGTAACCTCGTCCTCAACCTCGATTTTATGGCGCCGGCCGATCCCGGCAAAGGCCCTCACTTTGACCGGCATCCCGCAAATCCACTGCAGGAGGTCAAGCTGGTGGGGGCACTGGTTCACCAGCACGCCGCCGCCTTCGCCCGCCCACGTGGCGCGCCAGCCGCCGCTGCGGTAATAGGCGTTGGTCCGGAACCAGTCGGTTATCGTCCAGCTGACCCTGGCCAGGCGGCCCAGCTGGCCGGCGCGCATCATTTCCCGCACCGTGCGGTAGGCGGGATCGGTGCGCTGGTTGAACATCATCGCGAAAATCTGTTTCCCTTGCCGGTGCGCGGCGATGATTTTCCGGCACTGTGATTTTTGAACCGCCATCGGCTTTTCGATCAGCGCGTGCAGTCCGGCCTTGAGCGCGGCCATGCCCGAGACCACGTGGTCATAATGCGGCGTGGCAACCAGGACCGCGTCAATCTCGCCGGAAGAAAACATCTTCCGGATGTCCGTGAATTTGCGGATGGAAGCGTCAAAACGCGCGAGGGCCGGTTCGGAAACGTCGCAAACCGCCGCGAGGCGGCATCTCTTGACCTTGCCTTCGAGGATGTTGCGCGCGTGGGCGCTTCCCATTCCGCCGAGGCCGACGATTCCCAGCCGCACTTCCTTTTTGCTCTTTTTCATTTTTATCCTTTTTTTCCCTTTATCCTTGATTATTCCGGCCGGCCCTTGCCCGGGGAACATAATCCTGGTTCACGGTCGTGACGCCATTCATGGCATTGTTTTTGGCGTGTATAACAAATAGCGCCCGGAGAGTCAATTAGTGTCCGGATCAAAATGGATTAAAAAATATTTATTTGCATTTGGCGGCGGTTTGCGATTAAATCCGAAACAACAGGGTGGTTTTGAGCGGAGCGTCAATCCGCCGTTGCCATCCAAATAAAGGAGGGCGTGTTCATGCAAAACGGAGCTGGTGCCGGCGGAGCGGTGTTCCTGATTTCATTGCTGATCTCGGTTTTTTTCCTGGTTGTCATGTGGCGCATATTCACCAAGGCCGGCCAGCCGGGGTGGGGCGTCCTGATTCCGATTTACAACGTTATCTTGATGCTGAGAATCGCGGGCAAGCCTGGCTGGTGGATCTTTTTCCTGCTTATCCCGGTGATCAACATCGTGGTCCAGATTGTCGTGACGATTGATATCGCCAAGAATTTCGGGCGGGGCGGCTGGTTCGCGGCCGGATTGATTTTCCTGCCGATTATATTTTACCCGATCCTCGCCTTCGGCGATTCGGTCTATATCGGCGCCGACCAGTCAAGCGGCTGAGCCCTGGTAAACGGTGATTTCCAGCGGGGTTGAACGCGTTTCCCGGCCCGGATTTCGCGCATGGCGGGAGTGCGGCCTGACGGCCGGGGATATCAATCATGATTTCGTGGCAGCGCAACATAGTTTTTATCGTCTCCTCCCAGTTTGTTTCAATGCTGGCATTTTCCTTTGCCATGCCGTTCGTGCCCTTTTATTTCCAGGAAATGGGCGTGCGCGACCCGCATGAGCTGAAGATGTGGATCGTGCTCTTCAATACCGCCGCCCCGCTCACGCTCGCCGTCTTTTCGCCCATCTGGGGGGCGCTGGGCGACCGCTACGGCCGCAGGCTGATGCTCCTGCGCGCCAATTTCGGCGGCGTGATTTTGCTTTTGTTGATGGGGGTTGCCACGAATCCAACCACGCTCGTCGGCCTGCGCCTGCTCCAGGGCGTCATCACCGGCACGGTCACCGCGGCGGTGACCCTCGTCTCGGTGCACGCCCCGGACAGGCGCAGCGGCTTCGCCCTGGGCATCCTCAGCGCCGCGATCAGCTCCGGCAACATGTGCGGCGCTTTCCTGGGGGGCATGTTCGCCGATTTGTTCGGTTACCGGGCGGCCTTTCTTGCCGCGAGCGGCATCATGCTGCTGGCCGGGTTGCTGGTTGTGTTCGGAATCGAGGAATATGTGCCGAAACGCAAGGACGAAAGCGAAAGTTTGCCCGGGCTGCGGTTCATTCCCAGGAATCTCGGGGCGGCCGGATCCATTCTCCTGCTGATCGCCGCCATCGGTTTCGTGATGAGTTTTGACGGCGGCTGGCAGCCGCTGCTCGTCCAGGAGATTCACGGCGGCTTGCGCGGGGCATCGTTCTGGACCGGGTCGCTCTCGGCGGTCGCCGGGTTTGCCGGCTTGCTGGCCGGCCCGATCATCGGGCGCCTGGCGGACCGGGTGACGCCGCCGATGATCGCGCGCATTTCCTCCATCGGCGCCGGGTTCATGAGCATGGTCATGGCGGTCGCGGGTAATTTCGCGCTGCTGTTTGCGGCCCGTTTCTGCGGCGCTTTTTGCGCGGGCGGGCTTGACCCGGTGTTCCAGATCTGGCTTTCGAAGGTCACACCTGAAAAGGACCGCGGCTTCGTTTTCGGCTGGGCGGGCACGGTGCGCGCGGTCGGCTGGATGTTTGCGCCCCTGATCAGCGGGATCGTGGCCTGGCAGGCGGGAGTGCGCGCCATTTTCTTCGCGGCGGCGGCCTTCTTTTTCCTCATGGTCCCGCTGGTATCCCTGGTGGTCCGCAAGCTGGAGCAGAGGAACCGCGCTTGATTTTCAGGAGGCCGTGAACCGGTATTTCAAAATGCACCAGAGGGCGCGCACGCCGTCCTTCCAGGTGATCTTTTTCCCCTCCGCGTAGTCGCGCCCGTAATATGAAATCGGCACTTCGTATATTTTGAATTTCTTGCGCGCGACTTTCGCCGTTATTTCCACCTCGAAGCCGAAGCGTTCCTCCCGCAGCTCGATGGAATCCAGCACTTCCTTTTTGAAGACCTTGTAGCCGACTTCTATGTCGGAAAGGTTCAAGTCGGTCATCATGTTGGAAAACATGGTGAGGAAGCTGTTGCCGACGAAATGCCAGTAAAAAAGGACGCGGTGCGCCCCGCTGCCGATAAAGCGCGAGCCGAAAACCACGTCGGCATGTCCGTCCAGGATCGGCGCCAGGAGGGCCGGATAATCGTGCGGGTCGTATTCCAGGTCGGCGTCCTGGATCAGCACGATGTCGCCGGTCGCCACCTTGAACCCGCCGCGCAGGGCGGCCCCCTTGCCGCGATTGACCTCGTGGAAGACGAACTTCCAGTGCGGGTGCTTCTTTTGAAGCTCCCGGAGAAGGTCGCGCGTGCCATCCGTGGAAAAATCGTCGACAAATACCAGCTCCTTTTCCATGTCGATTTCCACGTTGACGATCGTGTTAACCAGGGAAGAAACGGTCTTGAGCTCGTTGAAGACCGGGATGACTATGCTGAGTTTCATGTGTTTTGTTGCCGTTATGGCGACCCGCGCGTCATGAAAAGGCTGAAGAGAACATGGTTGAGCGCCAGGCTGTAGAGCGCCGAGATGGCGTCGTCGGCCACGATGCCGTACCCGCCGGGCAGTTTTTGAGCCCAGTTCGCCGGCGGCGGCTTGATGATGTCCAGGATCCGGTTGGTGACAAAGGCGATCGCCAGCGCCGGGAGGCAGATCGGCAGGCCGATCATGCAGATCGGGAAGGTTAAATATTCGTCGGCCACGATGCGCCCGTCGTCCTTCCGCTTGAAATGCTTCTCGGCAACGTCACAGAGCGGGATTGCGGCGGCGGTCAGCAGGACGCAGAAAAATATCTGCCAGGCGATCGCCCCGCCCCAGACCGGCGCGAGACAAAACATGAGCGGGATGCCCAGGAGGGTTCCCGCGGTGCCGGAAGCATACGGACTGAACCCCAGGCCGAACCCGGTTGCGGCAACAAACATCGCGCGCCGCGCGCCGGTCCGGGCCAGGTTGGGGAAGAGCGAAGCGTGCCTCGCAGGGTTCATAAAGGAATATCCTTGTTAATCCGCTTCGTTCCGCTCGTTTCACCGGTTCAGCGTGAACGACTGCCGCATCGCGCCCGTCAGGAGCATCCCATCGAGCTGCCGCAGACAAAACAGCGGTAGCAGGAGCCGTTCCGGACGGTGATCGCGCCGCACTGGTCGCAGACCGGGGCGTCGTCCTGGTTGACCATCTGGCCTTGCTTGTAGAGCATTTCCTGGGGATTGGCGGCCTTTGGCTCAATGGCCTTGGCCTTGGGCTGGTCGGCATCATCCTGCGTTTTCGCGTTTTGCTCGCCCTGATGCTTCGGAACGAGTTTGTCAGCCTGCGGCCATTCCTGCGGCGCGTGGCCCTTGCCGTTGGGGAACGTCATGGACAGCCAGCGGAAGATGTAATCAACAAGCGACTTGGCATAGGGAATCTCGGGATTCTTGGTGAAGCCGCTCGGCTCAAACCGGCTGTGGGTGAATTTTTCCATCAGGGTGGAGGCCGGCACGCCGTATTGGAGGCACATCGAAATCGCCGTCCCGAAGGCGTCCATGATTCCCCCGACCGTGCTGCCTTCCTTCGCCATGGTGATGAAAAGTTCGCCCGGCGATCCGTCCTCATACAGGCCGACCGTCAGGTAGCCCTGGTGGCCGGCGACCTCGAATTTGTGGGTGATGGACCGGCGCGTTGATGCCATCCGCCGGCGGAACGGCTTGGCGGGAACAATTTCCGTAACCGCGCCCTGGCCGGAGGAGGCTTTCGCCGTTGAAACGGGCTGGATGCCCTTTGAGCCGTCGCGGTATATGGCGACCGCCTTCAGCCCGAGTTTCCAGCCGTCCATGAAAACCTGCATGACGTCCGGCACGGAGGCCGTCGCCGGCATGTTGATCGTCTTGCTGATGGCGCCCGACAGGAACGGCTGGACGGCGGCCATCATTTTAAGGTGGGCGTGGTAGTCAATGAAGCGCGTGCCGTTTTTCGGCTTGAAGGCGCAGTCAAAGATCGGCAGGTGCTCGGGCCGCAAGCCGGGCGCGTTCTCAATGGTGTCCTTCTCGTCAATATGCTTGATGATCGCGCTGACCTGCTCCTTGCCGTACCCGAGCCGGTTCAAGGCGGCGGTGAGCGACTGGTTGACAAGTTTCAGCATGCCGCCGTCGGCGAGCTGTTTATATTTCACGAGCGCGATGTCGGGCTCCACGCCGGTGGTGTCGCAGTCCATCATGAAGCCGATCGTGCCGGTCGGCGCGAGGACCGAGACCTGGGCGTTGCGGTAGCCGTGGCTCTGACCCAGCTCGGCGGCGTGTCCCCATGTTTTGCGCGCCTCGTCAAGCATGGCGGAATTATCGGCGTCGGCCTGGATGTGTTCCATGGCGCCGCGGTGCATCCCGATGACGTTGAGCATCGGCTCGCGGTTCTGCGCGAAGGCTTCAAAGCTTCCCTTGCCGGAGGCCATTTCGGCGGAAGTCAGGTAAGCCGTGCCGGTCATGAGCGCCGTGACGGCCCCGGCGAATGAGCGCCCCTCGTCGCTGTCGTAGGGTTTGCCGAGGCGCATGATGAGCGCGCCGAGGTTGGCATAACCCAGGCCGAGCGGCCGGAAGCGGTGCGAGTTCTCGGTTATCTCGAAGGTCGGGTAGCTGCAGCTGTCCACGAGGATATCCTGGGCGATGATCAGCATCCGGACCGTGTGCTGGAAACGCTTTATGTCGAAAGTCTGGCGCTCGCCGGAGAACTTCATGAGATTGATCGAGGCCAGGTTGCAGGCGCTGTTGTCGACAAACATGTATTCCGAGCAGGGGTTGCTGGCGTTGATGTTGCCGCTGTTCGGGCAGGTATGCCAGCGGTTGACGGTGGTGTGATACTGGACGCCCGGGTCGCCGCAGAAGTGGGCGGCGTCGGCGATGTTCTGCATCATGTTCCGCGCGTCCTGCACTTCAACAATGTCGCCGGTGGTCACCGCCCGGGTGTGCCAGACCGTGCCGGCTTCCACGGCCTGCATGAAGTCGTCCGTTACCCGGACGGAAAGGTTGGAGTTCTGGAACATGACCGACGAATAGGCCTCGCCGTTGAATGATCCGTCGTAGCCGGCCTTGACCAGGGCCCGCGCCTTTTTCTCCTCGTTAACCTTGCAGTTGATGAAATCCATGATGTCCGGGTGGTCGACTTTCAGGCTCTGCATTTTTGCCGCGCGCCTGGTCTTGCCGCCCGATTTGACAACCGCCGCCACCTGGTCGAAAACGCGCATGAAGCTGAGCGGGCCGGAGGGCGTGCCGCCGCCGGACAATTTTTCGCGGCTGCTGCGCAAGGTGCTCAGGTCGGTGCCGGTGCCCGAGCCGTACTTGAAGAGCATCGCCTCGGCCGCCGTCAGGCGCATGATGTCTTCCATGCTGTCGGCGACCGACTGGATAAAGCAGGCCGAGCCCTGCGGATGCTTGTAGGAATCGGTGGCCGATTCTATTTTGCCGGTATCCGGGTTGAAAAAGTAGCAGGTCTTGCTGGTTGAAGAAAGACCGTAGACCTGGTGCAGGCCGACGTTGAACCAGACCGGGCTGTTGAAGGCCCCGTACTGGTTGGCGCAAATATAGGCAAGCTCGCGGTAAAAAGTTTCCGCGTCATCGGCGGAGGCGAAGTAGCCGTCCTTCAGTCCCCAGTCGGCAATCGTGCGCGCGACGCGGTGAATCAGCTGGCGGACGGATTTCTCGTGGATCTCGGCGCCCTTCGCGCCGTAAAAATATTTCGAGGCGACGATGTTGGTTGCCAGGGCCGACCAGGATTTCGGAACTTCAACTCCGTCCTCTTCAAAAACAACCGCGCCCTTGTCGTTCTTGATGACGGCCCTGCGCTGTTCCCATTCCAGCTCGTCAAACGGGTGGATCCCGCTTTTGCTGAAGAGGGGGTGGATATGAAGCCCGCCCGCGTTTTTTTGCCTTGCCGGGACATCATTTTCGGCGCGATTGGTTTTCTTGCGCCCGCCGTTTTTTTTGACCGGTAACCGCTCGCTTTCTTTCTGTCCTTCCACCGCAAAATCCAGACCGAGTGAATCGTGAGTTTTCAGCATAATCTTGCCTCCTAAACACAGGGAATATAACGACTTACGCCATTTTTATAAGCCATTTATACACCACCATATATTGCTATAGTTTTGTTTAAACGAACTGAATACCACAATCTGTAGTATACGCAAGTAAAAAAATAATATTTTTTTAACCCCGGAATCAGGCCCTCAAGAGTCCATCTTTGCCGCCACCCGGACAAGGCCTGAAAAGGCCGGATTCAGCCTTAAAAAACAATGGAAAAACAGGGGAAAAAAGACTGCCGGCCGCCTGAAAAAAAATGTTGAACATATCGTTAATTCCCGGCCTGATCCTTGCTCCAGGGGCCTGGTTTCTGGCTTCTTTTTTTAAACGTAAAAACAATCGGCGCGCCTTCAAACCCGAACGACTTGCGCAGCGCCCCCTTGAGATATTTTTCATATGTTGCCGAAAGTCTATCCGGATCATTTACAAAAAGCAAGAAAGTAATCGGCTGGACCGCGGTCTGGGTGGCGTAAAATATTTTCAGGCGCCGGCCGCGCACGAGCGGCGGCTGGAAACGCGCCTCGGCGATTTCCAGCCCGCGGTTGAGAATGCCGGTCGCGATTTTTTTCCGGCTTTGCCCGGCGACGTAATTCACGGTTTCCGTTATTTGCCGGATGTTGAACCCGGTCGCGGCCGAGGCGCAGACCACCGGCGCGAAATCCATGAACGGCAAATCCTGGTAGAGGGCCGCCCGGCAGTCCGGCTGCGAGCCGGACGGGATCAAGTCCCATTTGTTGACGACCAGCAGGCAGCATTTGTTTTTTTCCAGGATGTAGGCCGCGATCGTCTTGTCGTAGGAGGTCGGCCCGGTCGTCGCGTCGATGACGAGCGCCACGACGTCCGCGGAATTGATGCTCTCCCGGGTGCGCATCTGGCTGAAGCTGTCGACGGCGAATTTAATTTTTTTCGCGTGGCGCAGGCCGGCGGTGTCCGTCAGGATGTATCCCGAGGTTTGCTCTCCCGACTTCGTGGTCAGCGGGATGTCAATGCTGTCGCGGGTCGTCCCCGGCTCGTCGGAAACTATGACCCGCTCGCTGCGCGTGAGCCGGTTGACGAGCAGCGATTTGCCGACGTTCGGCCGCCCGACGATGGCGACGCGCAGGCGCGGGATGTCGTCGTGGGCCCCGGGCGGAAGGATGCCGTCCAGTTTCCCGCTCAAGTCGTCAAACCCGCGGTTGCCCAGGGCGGATACCGGGAAAACCGGAAAGCCGAACCGGGCGAAATCATGGGCGTGAAATTCAAGCTCCGCGCTGTCAATCTTGTTGGCCGCCAGCAGGACCGGCAGGCCGCTCTTGTGAAGCAGGGCGGCCGTCTTTTCATCCGCGGCCGTCGCGCCGGCCCGGGCGTCAACCACGAATATGACCGCGTCGGCCCCGTCCAGGGCCAGGTTGACCTGCCGGCCCACGGCGGCTTCCATAGGCTTGTTCAGGACGGCGTTGCTGTCCCAATGGGCCTCGGCGTCTTCCAGCCCGCCGGTGTCAACGAGATCAAAGCAGGTGTTTTTGACGCGGATGGTGCAGATGACCCGGTCGCGGGTGACGCCCGGCTCCTCGTGCACGATTGATATGCGCCGGCCGGCCAGCCGGTT
The DNA here is from genome assembly GCA_964475405.1 of uncultured Verrucomicrobiota bacterium. GTDB lineage: Bacteria > Verrucomicrobiota > Kiritimatiellia > JAAZAB01 > JAAZAB01 > JAQUQV01. The sequence goes on along the minus strand of CAYYWX010000030.1, from coordinate 26,957 downwards.
GAAGATTGACGATTTGCCGACGTTCGGCCGCCCGATTATGGCCACGATCGGCCGCGTTTTAAGCGCTTCATTCATATGGCGTTTTAACTTTCTGTAATGTTGGCACGCGGTAATAGTGCTGGCTTTGCGCCGGAAAAGCAATTTGATTCATTTTATGTTTTGCGATGTTGTTCCATGATCCGCAGGATTTCTTCCCGGATGGAAAACAGGTCGCGTTTGAATCGGTCCAGGCGCTCCGGCGCGACAAGCCGTTGTTGCCGCACAATCTCGGAGTGTTTTAAAGTTTCGTGGAGATATTTCAGCGCGCGCTTGAGATAGGCCACCAGGAAACCGTCCTCGGTCTCATGGTCATAGGCCAGAGAGTTCAGCGCTCCCGCGAGCTTGGCGCCCAGCATTTGCGCTGAAAAAACCATATCCAGCACGGCCTTGTCCTGCGGCTCATCGCTCAAGTCCGTCATCTTGCAGTCGTGCGACATGGCAATGGCGGTCTCAAAGGCCCGGTGTGCGAGCGGATGCCGGATATCCCCGTCCGCGGTCCTGATCCAGTCAATGCCTTCGGTCAGCGGGTTGGGTTCCAGTTCCGGAATATCATCAATATAATCGGGAGCGGACGGGTCTTCGTCGCCTTCGCCGTTGTCACGCTCATCAAGATAGGCTTCGATTTGCGTCCAGCCCATTGCCCGCGCGACCAGCCGCTCCCGGCTTTCTTCATCCAGGTCCTTGAATTGTTCAAGCAGTTTCATGTAACGGTCGGTGCGGGCATCCGATTCCTTGAGAAATTTTTCCCATGCGAATTCATCCATTTTCGCGTCGTCTTCGGGCGACCATATATGTTGTTCTTCCGCTTCGTCGTGTTTCCGGCGAGGAGGCGTTCCGGCAATATTTGCAAGTTTCGCCATCCAGTTATTAATGGCGGACGCATTTGCCCGGCGTTGTTCTTCCTGCTCCTGCGCGGTCATTTTCCAGGTTGGCTCGGCAATTGAAAGCCGGAAGTCGGCGCTCTCTATCACAACCCGTCCGTTAAAATCGCTGTACCACTCCAGATAAAGGGAATTGGCCAGGTGTTCCGGCGGTTTTATGCCGATTTTGATCATGGCGAGCGCCTCTTCAACCGGCACGTCCGGCACGCGAACTTTACGCGAGGCGGTCATATCGCCGGCAACACCGCGTTGTTGTGGATTAAGATCAGGCGGTTGACCGGTCTTCGGGCTGGGATTCTCAAACGTCAACCGGCGTCCGGCCAGATCGCGAAGGGCATTGCCCTGCAAATCCAGTTCAAGCGGTTCCTTGCCCCCGGCCAGCCAGACGCGCCCGGTTACGCGGCCTTTTTGCCGGTTGTCAATTTCCCCCCGCACCACGCTGTCAGTAATTCGCCAGGCCATTTTAAAACCGATTCCTCATTGTTTGGCTGTCCATTCCCGTGTTTTGATTTATTAAACAACAATCAACTTGGTTGAATCAATAAAAAGAATGCCTCCCTTTGTCAATACGCAATAAGTGAAATAATCCGTGCCGTAAATTATTTGCATTTCAACTCAATTTCCATCTTGTCGTGAAGAAAAAACTTGCATCCCCATGGCGGCATGGGTTATTTTTTCAATGCTGGTTTCCAATATTTTTTTTCGTCATTTGAATTGTCGGGCGGTTTGTCATCTGGCCGGTTATGAATGCAAATAAAACTGTTCCGTTAATTTTGATTTTACTGCTTGGAGCGGCCAGCTGTGCTCTCGTTCAAGCCGAGGGTCTTTCCGGCTGGGCGGTCGGCGGTCCGCGCGACGGCTATGCGACCATTTTGCATACCACCAATGGCGGCGCCGCGTGGGACAGACAAGGAAGCGCGGATGATATCGAAAATATCCAGCTGGGTTGCGTCGCCGCCGTCGATTCCAATACGGCCTGGACCGTGGGATCGAGCGCGCGGGGATATTCCACGATTTATCACACTACCAACGCCGGAGCGACCTGGTCCCGCCAGGGCAATCCGGACACGGTCGGCAACTTTGACCTTTCAAAAATCAGCGCGTGCAGCCGTGACGTGGCCTGGGTCAGCGGCGATGCCGGCGCGGTCTTGCGCACGACCGACGGCGGGCAAACGTGGCAAAATCGGAGTCCGGAGGGTTACTCCAATTACTTTCAGGGGATAACCGCCTTGGATGCCGACAATGCCTGGGCGGCCGGGCATATCCAGGACGGTTATGCCCCGATTCTCCGCACGACCAACGGCGGACTGTCCTGGGCGCGCCAGTCCGGCGGTGCCGCAACCAATATTGCAAATATCCTGAGCATCGGCGCGGGCGATGCGCTGCATTTATGGGCGGCGGGCTTCCACGGAACTTATGAAGGGATGGTGATTGGCACGACCAATGGCGGGGAGACGTGGGAAACTTTATATAATGCCACTTATCACGCCAATGAATTATATGTGGTCAACACCGCCCAGGTCTATGTGGCCCTTGATTCATTTGTGATCAAAACCATGGACGGCGGCCGGTCATGGGAGGAGATCGGCAACAGGTCAACCGCATATGCCACCATGGGGATTTGCGCGCCGGATGGCCGGAACGCATGGGCCGTTTCTGAAAATTGGGCGGGCGGGTTTATTTATCACATACCGGCCGGCGGCGCGGACTGGATTGATCAGACTCCCGCCGGCGGCGTTGCAAGTCTTTCCTATGTGTCTTTCGCGCGCATTCCCGGTCCCTCATCATTGGGAACGCTGAACATTGGAACATCGCCAAGCAACGGCGCATGGACCGTTCATGCTCCCCCGGCCGGCTATGCCGGTCCGCTTTGCGGGACCGGGCTTTTTTCAGTTGCCGGGGCGCAGGTCGGCGGTTACCGCGTCTCTTTTTCAGACTTGCCGGGCTTTCGCACGCCATCCGCCCAGACCGCCTGGGTGACGCCCGGGCATGCTTCCGGGATAACGGGCTTATATTTATCGCGCCAGCCCGGCGACTATGACGGCGACGGAAAAACCGACCTGGCGCTCTATGACGGCCAGTCCGGCGACTGGGCCGTGCGCCTCTCGGGACACGGATATCAATGCCTGACAATCAATTTCGGCGGCCCGGGCTGGACTCCCGTGGCCGGCGATTTTGACGGCGACGGCAAGGCGGACCCCTGCGTGGTTCAAACCCCTTCGGGAACGTGGGCCGCGTTGCTTAGCGGCGGAGGATATTCTTTTGCGCAAACCGCCTGCGGCATTGTGGACTTCCAGCCTGTGCGCGGCGATTTTGACGGCGACGGCAAATCGGATCTTGCCGCGTATCGCGCCGCCGACGGTCTGTGGTCAATCTGGTTCTCGGCGTCGGATTACGGCCGGGCGGCGTTCATATTTGGCGGGCCGGGCTGGACACAGCAGGCCGGCGACTTTGACGGCGACGGCCTGGCCGATCCGTGCATATATAACGATGCATCGGGAATGTGGCAGGCCATGCTGTCTTCGCAAGATCATGTCGTATGCACGATTGCTTTGGGCAATGCCGGCCGACCGGCGCCGGCGGATTATGACGGCGACCGCAAGACCGACCCGGCGATCTACAATTCCGCCGATGGTTCCTGGACTGTCTTCTGCTCGGGGAACAACTATGCGCCGGAGACGCGATTCTGCGGCTGGCCGGGATTCCTGCCCATAACCGGCGACTACGACGGAGATGATCTGGCCGATTTCACCGTTTACAGTCCGGTCGCCGGCATCGGGATTGCGTTGCTCTCCAATCGCTGTTATACCTCGGCCGATCTGCTCATGGGAAGCGGGGCTTTCTTTCCAATCTGGTAAACTTGTCATGAGGAACAAGGAACGGATTGGACCTGGTGAATTGATTTTCGCCTGGAAAATTATTTGCGCATCAGGAGCATGCCCTGGCCCGGCGCCAGCCAGACATTTTCTCCCGCGCAGGGTTCAATCCGGGCCGTATAGGCGTTGACCTGCAGAACTTCGCCCGGTTTCTTGAATTGCAGGTTGAAAGTCGTGGAGCTTTGCAGGCTCTTGTTCATCACCAGCACGAAGTTCCGGGCGCCGGGACCCTCAAATTCGCCGACCAGCAGGCTGCCCCCGCTTAACTTCGATAAGAGCCGGCTCGTCTGCATCCCGGAACAGCCCTCCGGCACGTCCGGATGGTGGAAAACGTTCAGGCTCTTCAGCCCGACGTAAACCGGCCCGAGGCGGTGCAGCTGGAGGTTGACGCTGCGAAGCATGTCCCAGGTCGGCGTTTTATTCCCGAACTGGTCAACCGGGGCCAGGCGGTAGTTGCCGGTGGACGGCGCGAAATAGGTGAAATAACTTATGCCCCGGGCGCCATAGGCCAGGGTGGTGTAAAGCTGGAACCGCAGGCCGGCTTCCGTGGGCTCGGCGTAATTGAAATGGGCGTTGGAGAGCACTATGTTCCAGAAAGGAACCTTGTGGCGCCGCGCCGCGGTGCGCACGGCCTCAAGGTTCTTGAAGTAACTGCCCCGCAACGATCCGTCGCCCATCAGCGCGTAATGATCGTAACTGATGAATTTCGGCCGGACAATCTGCAGGTACGACTCAAGATATTCGGCGTAGGTCGGCGCATTCATCTGGGCCGGGCTGGCATAGTCCGGGAAGAGGTTGATGTAAGCCAACGCTTCCGGCGCGGACTTGCGGTATTGCGCAACCCATTTTTTCAGACCAGGATAGATGCCGGCCCCGGGCTCATCGCGCAGATAGTAGCCGAAAGCGGCCGGGTGAGTTTTCACGCGCCGCGCCAGAGCGTCCACCCGCCGGGAAATTTCCTTTTTGCCGAGTTGCGCCGCGGCGTTGGTTACGTGCGCGTTCTTCTCGAAGACAATGCCCTTCAGGCCGGCCTCGTGCACCATGTCCAGGTGTTCCGGAGCCACGAACCCGGCGAGGTTAAAACCGCATTCCCTGATTTCCTTGAGCACGGCCCGCTCGCCTGGCGTCCGGCCCCAGGGCATGATTGCAAATTCCTTTGCGTCCAGCATTTTCATACTCTTTTAATTTTCAGACAAAGAATATCCAGGTTGCGATGATAAAAATCGGGACAAGGACCACGAGCGCGTAAGCCATGTATCCGAAGAAACTCGGCATTTTCACGCCGTTTTCCTCGGCGATCGCGCGCACCATGAAGTTCGGCGCGTTGCCGATATAGGTGTTCGCCCCCATGAAGACCGCCCCGGCCGATATGGCCTGCAAAATGACCGGCTGCTCGGCCAGCAGCCTGGCGACCGCCGCCTGTTCCGGCAGGCCGTTAAAAAAATTGCCGAGGGCGGTCGTTAAAAAGGTCAGGTAAGTGGGGGCGTTGTCAAGGAAACTGGATAACAACCCCGTTATCCAGAAATAATGCCACGGCTCCCGGGCGGAGGCGGTGATAAAGGCCAGCTGTCCGTTCGCCCCGGCGCGCAGCATCGCCAGCGCCGGCAGGATGGTGATGAATATCGCGGCAAAGACGACCGCCACTTCCTTCATCGGCCCCCAGTGGAAATGATTCTCGTCGCGGATGTGTTTGGCCGTGGTTTGCAGCGAAAGCACGCAAAATATGAGCAGCAAAACGTCGCGGATGATGTCCTGGATCTTGAGCGCGGTGTTGAAAACGACCGTCTGGCCGAGGTCAACCATGCCGCTGAAAAGCACGGCCGCGATGATTAGCGCCAGGTATATGAAATTATGCCCGCCGCGCAGGCTCAGGGGGGCCTGGATGTTTTGCGCGCCCTCCGGGAGATGGTGCTTGTCGCGCACGTAATAGAACATATCCAGCAGGAAAAAAACAGCCAGGGCGGAAAGGCCGATAAAGAGCGTCACGGGCAGGAGGTGAAAGGTCCAGAAAAATGGAATGCCGCGCAGGAAGCCCAGGAAGAGGGGCGGGTCGCCGAGCGGCGTGAGCGAGCCGCCGATGTTGCTGACCAGGAAAATAAAAAACACGATGATATGTGCCTTGGTTTTGCGGTGCGCGTTGGAACGGATCACCGGGCGGATAAGGAGCATCGAGGCGCCGGTCGTGCCGATCCACGAGGCGATTATCGTGCCGATCATCAGCAGCAACAGGTTGGTCAAGGGCGTTCCCTTCAGCGCCCCCTTGATGTAAATCCCGCCCGCCACCGTGAAAAGCGACATGAGCAGGATCATGAAGGGAATATAATCCAGCAGAATCAAATGGCAGATTTCAGTCATGGCCGGCCGGCCGAAGAACCAGAGGAGGGGCGCGGCCAGGGCCAGCGCCCAGGACATGACCACGGCATGATAATTGCGTTGCCAGAATTTGGGCGCGAAAAGCGGGAACAGGGCCAGGGAGAGTAAAAGGCCTGCGAACGGCAAGGCGCTCCAGCACGGCAGCAACGCCCCGAAATCGGCGGAACCGGTCGCGGCCAGTTTTCCCAATTCAAGACCAGGCGTCATAAAATTGCCCCTAAGCCGTCCCGGCGGATTGATCCAGTTCGCGGCAATAGATTAAATATGCCGCTCAGCGGCCGGTGGACATTTTCCGCGCCGGCACATTCAGGTACGGCTCGGGCGGCTCGGCGATCAGGCGGCAGGCCGCCGGCACGCGCAACTTGGCGCCGATTGCCGCCGTCTTTTTAACGATGACCGGCAGGATGATGGCGGCGGCCACGGCCGCGACGACGATGATCCCGAGCCATTTCTTGGCGGGCGCCTCCAGGGGGATTAAACCGGGAATATTGAGCCGCCTCATTTCCGGCAATTTAATTCTCCTGATGAAGTCAAGCGCCGCGGATAGATAGGCCTTCAGGTCACGGCCCCTTTTTTGAACGGTAACTTCCTTTTTAAGGGGCGGTTTATGTCCGGAGGGTGCCGGCGCCACCATCACCGCCAGGGCGCTGAACTGGCGCATGAACGGCGCCGGGTCAAGCTGGACGCACTCGCAGTAGAGCTTGATAAAGCCCTTCGCGTAAATCGGGGCGATCAGCTTGTGGAATTCATTGTTCTCAATCGCCTCGACATAGTGCGTGCTTATGCGCACGGCCTTGGCGATGTCGGCGTGGCTCATGTTTCGTTTTTCGCGAGCCGTTTTTAACTTGGAGCCTATTGTTTCCATTTGATTCTCAATGTTAATCCAGTTCACGGTTCATCGTTCAATCCGCCGCAGGGCGGACCGGACCAGGACCTGAGAGCCGGTTATATCTCTTCCTGTTTTTGTTCCTCAACATTTGAGGGAGTTTGCGCGTCAAGGTCAATCAAAATCTCGCGCGGGTCCGCGCCGTGCACCGGGCCGACAATGCCCTGTTCCTCAAGCTTGTCCATCAGGCGGCCGGCGCGGTTATAGCCGATTTTCATCCGGCGCTGGAGCAGCGACACGGAGGCGCGGCGCGTTTCGCGGATGATCTGCACGGCCGCCTGGAGCAGGTCGTCGTCAACGCCGTCATCGTCAAACGACTCGGCATCGCCCGCCTTCTCAATGCGCTGCTTCATCGCCAGCTCGTAGTTGGGCGGGCATCTTTTCTTGATAAAATTGACGATCGCGGTGATGTCTTCGTCGCCGGTCAGGGCGCCCTGTGCGCGCACCAGCTTGCTGGAAGTCGGCTGCAGGAAAAGCATGTCGCCGCGGCCGAGCAGCTTGTCGGCGCCGACCGTGTCAAGGATGGTGCGGCTGTCCACCTTTTGCGCCACCTGGAACGAGAGGCGCGCCGGGAAATTGGCCTTGATCGTCCCGGTGATGATGTTTACCGAGGGACGCTGGGTTGCGAGGATCATGTGGATGCCGACCGCGCGCGATAACTGCGCCAGGCGGGCGATATGGTTTTCAACGTCGGCCTGGGCGACCATCATCAGGTCGGCCAATTCGTCAATCACGATGACGATGTAAGGCAGGCGGTCCGGGATGGCTTCCGGCGCCTCGCCGGACTGGGGCAGGGGCAGGATCTCCTGTTCGATCGGGCGGGTGTTGAAGCCCTGGATGTTCCGCACGCCGGTCCGGGCGAAGAGCTTGTAACGCTTTTCCATCTCGTTGATGGCCCAGCGCAGGCCGAACGCCACCTTCTTCGGGTCGGTGATCACCGGGACGATCAGGTGCGGCAATTCGTTGTAAGCCGCGAATTCAATCAGCTTCGGGTCAATCAGCATGAGGCGCAGCTGGGCGGGGGAGCGGGACATGAGCAGGCCGGCCAGGATGGAGTTCATGCAGACCGTCTTGCCCGAGCCGGTGGCACCGGCGATCAGGAGGTGCGGCATGGCCGAGAGATCGGGGATAACATCTTTCCCGCCCACGTCCTTGCCCAGGACAATCGGGACTTCCGCCCGGCAGTTCTTCCATTGTTCGCCTTCGAGGATCTCGCGCAAATAGACCTTCGTGGCCGATGAATTCGGCACTTCAATCCCGACCACGCCCTTGCCGGGAATCGGCGCCTGGACGCGGATGCTGGTGGCCTTCAGGGTCAGGGCGAGGTTGTTGGAAAGCGCGCCGATTTTTTCCACGCGCACGCCCGGCGCGGGCAGGAGCTCGTAACGCGTGACCACCGGTCCCTGTTCAACGTGCTTGACCTCGCAGGCGATCCCGAATTCCGCGAGAGTTTCCTGCAAGATCTTGGCGGTGGTCTGGTTGTCGCCGAATAATTTGCGGTCCTGGTCGGCCGGCAGGGGCTGCAGCAAATCAAGCGGCGGCAACTGGTACCCGGTTTCTTGCGCCGGCAGGGAGGTTTTTCTCTGAACGGCCGCCGGCCTGGTCTCGACCGGGAGCGCCTGTTCCTTCGGCCGTTTTTCCGCGGCGGGCGGGGGGGCCGGTTTCTTTTCCGGGACGGGCGCGGTCTTTTCCGGAGCGATGACAATTTCCGGCTCGGGAAGGGGCGGTTCCTCCGGCAGGACCAGTTTCTCGCGCCGGACCGCTTTTTCCAGCGCCGCGCGCTTCTTGGCGATCTCGCGTTCTTCAACCACGATTTTTTCCAGCCGGCCGCGGCGGGCGTCAAGCATGTCCGTCAGGTGCTCCCTGGCCAGCAGGAAAAGACCGGCCGCCCGGTCGGCAAGGCGCCGGAGGCGCGCCAGGCCGAGGCACATGACAAAAGCCGTCACTAGCAGGGCGATCAAAATGACCGCGGCCCCGGTATTGCCGAAGAGGGCGGATAAAAACTGGTCGCCCAGGAGCCAGCCGATCAACCCGCCGCTGAAATCGGTCAGGTTGAAACGCGCCGAGATCGTTTTCCAGGCGGGGGCGTTGATCGCGAAAAGCGCGCTGGCCGCGACGATGGCCGCCGCGCTCCATACCAGCCAGTGCCGGACCGGCTCTTCCTGCCGCAAAAGAAGCAGAAGTCCCAGGCCGGCGCAAATGGCGGGCAGCAGGAGGGTGGAAATGCCGAACAGCATCAGGATGATGAATACCGACCAGGCGCCGACCGGCCCGATATAATTGAGCGGCGGATTATTGGGCGGCACCTTGAGGGAGGATATGTCGTTGCCGTTATAGGAAACTATGGCCAGGACCATCAAGACGCTTAAGGTCAGCAGGGCCAGTCCCCAGAGCTCGCGCACCCCGGCCTTCCCGCTGATCTTGTCATTATCGTTTGCTTTCATTTTTTAAAAACCACCCGCGCGAAAGGCGGGTCAACCACGGCCGTCACTTTCTTGCCCCCCGGCAGGAAAACGAGAACCGGCAGATCATACGTGAGCGATGAGTCAAGGTCAACACAGTCGACAAAAACTTTTGGCGCGGATTTTTTCATTTCTTCAAGATCCTCGGCCCGGCCGGTCAGGACAAGGTTGACCTCGTCCGGTATGGTTTCAACTTTGAAGGCCGATGTCGGCCGGACGACAACTTCCACGGGGATATTGCGCAGCTCAAGCGTATCATTTTTCACGGTGATCTGCACGTTTACTTTCACCTCGGCCGGCTCAATGACCGGCGTCCAGGTGTTGCTTGGCGGAAGCACCCGGCAGCGCTTGATGAACGATTCAATCCGGCCCTCGACGTCCACCGGTTCCGCGTAGACCCACTCGGTCTGCGCCAGCTGCTGGGCCGGCCCGCGCAATAGCACCAGCGCCGGCTCGCAGGTTGTCTTTTCCACCTCGCCCGCGAACGGCTTGCCGGTAATGCGGCTTTTGACCGGCACTGTTTTCTCCGACTCGCGGTCGGTGCTGATTTCAATTATTTCCGGCTCGATCCTGACCGCGCGCACGCCGCCGGCGCCCTTGATGTTGTCAAGCTGGAGCGGGACGGGCACGGAACCGGCCGCCGAATTTGTCCGCAAATCAACCAGGGCCTTGATCTGCTTGTTGTCAATCAGGCGGATATTGTCCTGCGAGCCGCGGAAGGTCACCCGGACCGAGTCGGAAGACTGGCGCAGGACGGCCCAGCCGTCGGCAATCTTGATTTCCACGGGAATATTCGGGATGACGACTTCAAAGCTGATTGTCTCGTGGATTGCATACCAGGACGCGACCGCCAGCGCCAGGGCGAGCAGTTTCAGCCGGATATTATTCAAGAGGGCTTCGCGCATATCAATTTCTTTCCGTAAACACCCGATGGCCGGCGGGCCGGCTTTCCTTATGAGCTTTTAACATATTTGTTCACTTTCATGACGCGGCTGAGCCAGTCGGTAAACGTTGTCAACCGGCTGGTTTTTTTCGGCGGGATCAGCAATATGCCCGACAAAAACCGGCGCAGGTGGTCGTCGTCAAGGTGCTGGACCAGATGGCCCTTGTGCCCGACCGAGATGAAACCGGTTTCCTCGGAGACGACCACCACGATCGCGTCGGTTTCCTCGGACATGCCGGCCGCCGCCCGGTGGCGGGTGCCGACCGCCAGGCTTAAATCCGGCTGCTGGGAGAGGGGGAAGGTGCAGCGCGCCGCGACGATCCGGTCGCCGGAAATAATCACACCGCCGTCATGCAGGGGCGTATGGGGATAAAAGATTGAGGCAAGCAGCTCCGGCGTCACGTTGCTGTCCATCTTGATCCCGGTCGCCTGGATGGGGCGGGTGCCGATGGATTGTTCGATCGCGATCAGGGCCCCGATCCGCCGGTTGGCGAGCAGGTTGACCGCCTGGATAACCTGGTCGACGAGCGAGGGCGTGACGGGCAGGTTGTTGAAAAAATGCCGCTTGCCGATCTCGGCCAGGGCATGGCGTATTTCCGGCTGGAAAATGATCAGCAGGGCCACCGCCAGGTAGACCGACAATCTTTCCAGGAGCCAGATCAGGGCTTCGAGGCGGAAGAAACGGGTGGCCGTGCTGAGGATGATGAAAATGGTGATCAGCCCGGCCATCATCGGCGCGCCGCGCGTGCCCTGGAGAAAATAGAACACGTAGTAAAACACGATCGCCAGGCACAGGATCTCAACCAGGCCGTTAAAATCAGGCAATATTCCGGTAGTCGGCATTTGACCGTCTCTCCCCTGAAATAGTTTTTAATACCGAGAAAACATCCCGCGATTCCCTGACGTCATGAACCCTCAAGACGCTCGCGCCGTTGAGCAGGCAGTAGGCCAGCGCGCCGAGGCTGGCCGCCAGCCGCTCGTTTACCGCGCTGCCCGTGATCTGCCCCAAGAACCGCTTGCGTGACAAACCGATCACCACCGGCCGGCCGCACTCGACCAGCTTTTCAATCCGGGCCAAAAGCTGCACGTTATGCCCGGCGGTCTTGCCGAAGCCCAGGCCGGGGTCAAGCGCAATGGCCTCCGGCGCGATCCCTTGCCCGGCCAGGAAATCAACGCGCGCCTTCAAATAAGCGCTGACTTCGGCGACCACGTCGTCGTAACGCGGGTCTTCCTGCATGTCGCGCGGTTCGCCCTTTTTGTGCATGAGGATCACCCCGGCCTTGTAACGGCTTGCCGTTTCCGGCATGCGAGCGTCAAACTCAAGCGCGGATATGTCGTTGACAATATGCGCGCCCGCCTTCAAGGCCGCTTCCGCCACCGCGCTCTTCCGGGTGTCGACCGATATCAGCGCGTCCGTCCGCGATATCAATTCTTCAATAACGGGCACCACGCGCCCCAGCTCGGTCGCGGCGTCAACCGGCCGGGAGCCCGGCCGCGATGATTCCCCGCCGACGTCGACAATGTCCGCGCCGTCGGAGATCATTTGCAGCGCGTGTTCCACGGCCTTGTCCTTGTCGGCGTATCTCCCGCCGTCGGAAAACGAGTCGGGGGTCACGTTCAAAATGCCCATCAGTAAAGCGCCGGATTTAAAATCTATTGTCCTGTCCCGGCATTGCCATATCGGATGCATTTTTGTTCACGCTTTTATTGCCGAAACTTCCGAAGGGACCGAATCGGTCTTATTATCCTCGTTTTTCGGCTCCAGTTGCGCCCGTTCGTCCTCGGATAGCAGGCGCCCGTGCTTGACAATTTCTTCAACGTCGCGCCCGTCGAGCGTTTCCTTTTCAATCAGGAGGCGCGCGATGATGTCGAGTTTTTCGCGGTTCTCGCGCAGGATGGAAGCGGCTTTCTCGTGGCAGTCGGTGAGGAGCTTGTTCACTTCCGCGTCAATCCGCCGCGCGGTGTCCTCGCTGAAATCCTGGTTGCGGGCCACTTCCCGGCCGAGGAAGAGCAATTCTTCCTGGGCGCCGAAAGTCTGCGGGCCCATGACGGAGCTCATGCCCCAGTTGCAGACCATCAGCCTGGCCAGGTGCGTCGCCTGCTTCAGGTCGTTGCCCGCCCCGGTCGTGATGTCGCCGATCACAAGTTCTTCCGCCGCCCGTCCGCCCATCAGGCCGGTCAGGGTCCCCTTCAGCTTGACCAGGCTTTCCGTGTAGCGGTCCTTTTCGGGCAGCTGCATGGTTGCGCCGAGATAAGCTGTGCCGCGCGGAATGATCGTTATCTTGTGCAGCGGCTCCTTCTTTTCCACCATCTGCAGGACAAGGGCGTGGCCCGACTCATGGTAGGCCGTCAGGCGTTTCTCATCCTCGTCCAGCAGGCGGCCGCGGCGCTCGCGTCCCCAGCGGACTTTGTCGCGCGCTTCATCAAGGTCATTGTTGTCAACCCCCTTCTTTCCCTGCCGGGAGGCCAGCAGGGCGGCCTCGTTCAGGAGGTTCGCCAGGTCGGCCCCGGAACAGCCGGAAGTGCCGCGCGCCAGCCGTTTCAAATCGGCCTGCGGGGTAAGCGTGAATTTTTTCGCGTGAATTTTCAGGATATCCTCGCGCCCTTCCAGCACCGGCAGGTCAATGACGATCTGCCGGTCAAAGCGGCCCGGGCGCAGTAGGGCCGGGTCAAGCACGTCGGGACGGTTCGTGGCGGCGATGATGATCACGCCCTCGCGGCTTTCAAACCCGTCCATTTCCACGAGGAGCGCGTTCAGGGTCTGTTCGCGCTCGTCGTGCCCGCCGCCGATCCCGCTGAACCGGCTGCGGCCGACCGCGTCGATTTCGTCGATAAAAATAATGCAGGGCGCGTTCTTCTTGCCCTGCTCAAACATGTCCCGCACGCGCGAGGCGCCCACGCCCACGAACATTTCCACGAAATCTGACCCGCTGATGCTGAAAAAGGGAACATCCGCCTGCCCGGCAATGGCCCTCGCCAGGAGGGTTTTCCCGGTCCCGGGCGGGCCCATTAAGAGGACGCCCTTCGGCATCTGGCCGCCGAGCGACTGGAATTTCTTCGGGTCTTTCAGAAATTCGACGATTTCCTCGACTTCCTCCTTGGCCTCGTTGATGCCGGCCACTTCCTGGAAGGTGATCTTGTTGCGGTCGCGGGTCAGGAGGCGCGCCCGGCTTTTCCCGAAGCTCAACGCGCCGGAACCGACCGAGCGCATCTGGCGCATGAAAAAGAAATAAAGCAGGCCGAGCACCAGCAGGAAGGGCAGGGCGCCCTGCACCAGCTGCCAGAAATCGAGCTTGGGCCGGCTGAATGAAAACGGGACCCCGTTTTTTTGAAGCCAGGAAGGAAGGCCGTCGGTCACGACAATGTCAACCCGGAATTTGCGCGGCCGGCCGGTTTTCTGTTCCACGGCCGTCATTTCGCCCCGGATATACTGCGCGCCGGAGGTTTCCGTGACTATTTCGCATTTGCGTATTTTGCCTGTTTCGACCATCTGGACAAAATGGGGATTGTATTGCATTTCCTCAACCGGGTCCCGGCCGTTGCGCAGGAGATTGAAGGAGAAAAGCAGGAAGAGGGCGAAAAGGAACCAGAGGCTTACCGTGCGCAGCGAGAGGGATGAGCGGTCATCGTCGTTGCGCTGGGGCCTGGCATTTTGATCCGGGTTTTGCATCTTTCTATTCAGCTTCCAAAATTAAGCGTAATTCTATCATGGCGTGATTAAATATACAACCAGCTTTCTGCATGAAAAAAATTGCCGGCCTTCGTCGTCGTGCTTTACTTTTAAAAAAAGAAATCATAATATGAACGTCAATTGTTGCGTTAAATTCGGATTGGAAAGAGCCGGGGCGGCCCGGCGGCGTGAAGGAAGGCATTGGCATGGCGTTGAATCGCAAATCGTTTTTGATTTTCGGCGTGGTTTTCACCCTGGCGGCCGGCAACGCGCCCGGCAAGCCGGAGATAAAATTTTCCAGGCCGGTGGAGCTTTACAACTTGAACCTCTCGTTGAAAATCATGCCGGACTCCTACGAATCGCCCCTGCCTCCGCCGGCGGTTTACATCTATGAGATGAAAGGCGCCGGGGAGGGTAAAAAAATCGAAATGTTCCTGCCGGCTGAACTCTGGCGGTCCGACCAGACGGCAAGCCGTTGGCTTGATAAATATGGCAATACGTTCACGCTGGCCACCGTGACCAGGATGCTTGGCAAAGATTATCCGCGCGAACACGTTACCCGGGATGAATATGATAAAAAACAAGCCGGGCTCGGCGAGCGCATGCAATGGACCGAGGAAAGCCTGGCGCGCTGGTTTGCCGATTTCAGCGGCATTGACGGCGTTTCCGGCAAAGCGGCCATAAATTATCCGGCGCGTTTGGCGAACCTGGTCCGGTTTGAGACCGGGGAGCGGAACGCGGGCTGCATCGCTTACGCCTTCCGGCTCAATCCCGGCATGCCGGGCCAGTTCGGGGCGCCCTCAAATTGGTTTTGCGCGGTGCTTCAGCTGGGCGACGGCATGGACGTGGAAAAATCGCGTTCCGCCATGGCCTTTGATTTTATAAAATCCCTGACGGTTTCCGGCAAGCCGCGGGTTGCCCGGCCGGCTCTCCCGGATGCGGCGCGCCCCGGGACGGACGGAGTCGCCACCAACCAGTCGCCTGAATTCCTGGCCAGCCGGCAACAGGTTGCCGCGGGCATCCGCAACATGAAGGACTGGTGGTTTGTCGAGACCCCGAATTACATCATTCTTTCCAACATGAAATCGCGGAAATCATCCCTGCTCAGGCATCTCCTGGCCAATATTGAAATCCTGCACGCCGCCTTTGAGCAGTTCATCCCGCCCCGGGTGCCGATCAGCGCGGTGAGCGTGATGCGCATGTTCGCGACCCCCGGCGAGTATCTCCAGTATGTCGGCGAGGGGATGGAATGGACGAGCGGCTGCTGGATGCCGGGCAAGAAGGAACTTGTCATCCGGCCGGCAGAACTGGGCGAGAATATCGCGGAAAAGGATTCCGTCTTGCGCGTGGTCTACCACGAGGCGTTTCATCAGTACCTTTTCTACGCCCTGGGCGGGATTTCAGGTTCAACCTGGTTTGACGAGGGGCACGCGGATTTGTATGGCGCGGTCAAAATCTACCCGGACCGGATTGACGTCGGCGAGAACGCTGACCACGTGCGCGTTGTCCTCGCCATGATCGGGGCCGGACAAGTTAATCTCAAGGAATTGTTTGCCATGTCGCACAATGTGTTTTATTACGGCAACAAGGAGGCCGTTCACGCCAATTACGCCATGGCCTGGGCCTTGATCTATTATTTGCGCAAGGGCGCGATCCCCGGGAAACCTTTTCCCTATTCGGGCATTATTAACGCCTATTGCGATGCCCTGGTCCAGTCGCGGGATGCGGACAAGGCGACCGCCAAAGCCCTTGAGAATGTTGACCTGAAGCAGCTTCAGGCTGATTTCATCGACTTCTGGTCGTCGCAGACCAGGCGGGTCCAGGCGGAACGTAACCGGATTTTCAAATCATTCGTCCTGCCGGAAAACAGGAATCCGGCGAAAATGCGCTGAGACAAATTATCTCCTGGAATGAGAGAATTCACTGGCAACCGTCAATTGCAAGGCGTCATGGGCATCGGCCGGCACCTGCCATCCCTCGGCGATCCGGTAGCCGGGAATCCAGACGATTTCGCGGCCGCAGGTGAAGATCGGCAGGCGGTGGCGCAGGGCAACCGGCGCCTTGGCGTCGGCAAAAATATCCTGGATTTTTTTTGAGCCCTTGAGGCCGTAGGGATTCATACGGTCGCCCGGCTGCCACGGCCTGGCCAGGATCTTTCTTTTCCCGAGTTTCCTTAACGACAAGGAAGCGCAAACCGGGAATTTGCCGAATACCGCCCGTTCGCGGTCAACGCCCGGTCCGCGTTTTGCCATGACAACCAACCCCGCTTCCGGCAATAGTGTCCGGCCCGGAATCATTATTTTGCGGCAATAGTCTCCCTGCGGCGGTGTCTTTTGTTTTCCGATTTCAAGCCGTTGATAATTGCGGCGGATGACTATTCCATCGGCCAGGCTGATGGCGCGGTTTCGGCCGGGCCGGGCGAGCAGGCCGTCAATCCGGTTGATGGATTGGTAATCAATTGTTTCCGGGTTGATGTTGTTTGCCCTCAGCCAGTGGCGCAACACCCTGCGACGAACGGCAATATGATGTTTAGCTAAATTCTGACAGTTTAAGGCAAATCGCCCAAGGCGAATACTGGATTCCCGATCAAGTCGGGAATGACAAACACACGTATCCAATCTGTCATTCCCGTGAAAACGGGAATCCAGAACATGTGTTGCTTTCATATCCATTAAAGGTTTTGAACAAGCCTCGGCATTCGCTTTTTTGGCGAAGCGTTCGATAAAATCATTTTCTTCCCTCAAAACCATGCTCATTCGATTCAATGTTTCCTTGATCCCCTTATTATATCTTGCCTCCAGCAGCGGCAGCAACTCGTGCCGGACGCGGTTGCGCAGGAAAGCCGGGTCGGCGTTGGAAATGTCCTCATGCCAGGCCTGGTTGTGTTCGCGCAGGTATTCTTCAATCGTCCGCCGGTCCGTTCCCAGCAATGGACGGATCACCGTCATTTTTCCGGCCCTCGAACGCGGTGAAATGCCGGTCAGGCCTTGCAAGCCGCAGCCGCGCAGGAGCATGAGCAGGATTGATTCCACGCTGTCATTGGCGGTGTGCGCCGTGGCGACGGCGTCACAGCCGCGGCTTAAGGCCGTTTTTTCAAAAAAATCGTAACGCGCCCGCCTTCCGGCCATCTCCAGCGAGACGCCCCGGCGTTTCGCCAGGCGCGGGATGTCGGCAACACCGGGAGCAAACTCAAGACGCAGCCGGCGCGCCAGTTGTTTTACAAATCGGGAATCTTCGTCCGCCGATTTCCCGCGGATTTTATGGTTTAAATGGGCGACGGTCAGGCGCAGGCGCAGGGGGCGCGACAATTCATGCAGGATATTCAGCAGGGCGACCGAGTCGGCCCCGCCGGAGACGGCAACCAGCACCCGCGTTCCCGGTTGCAGGAGCGCATTGTCATGGATAAACTGCTTCACTTTCTGTTCAAGATTGTTCAGCATATAAATATCTGGCACGGGCGCGACAATAACAGCCAATCTGTGGATGGAAAGTCATTTTACTTTCTCTCGCTTCCATGGAATTTCAGTAAGTACCCCATCTTCAGCCACAAGTACGCGCCAGTTGTTCCCGTGAATTGTGCGAAGTTCGGAAACAACCTTGTCCCACATGGTCTTAAATGCCTCAGCTTCGGGAGTGCTCATTCGCTCGTGATACTTGGTGTCATCCGTGGCAATATGTTGAATCTCGTTGGTTGTGTGCCCGTGCTGGAGAACGAGTCGGATACTCGGACCATCAACCGTGATGAATCCCGAATGCTTGTTTGCTTTCAGGACTCCGGCTTTCTCAATCTGACGCAGAACAGTGGCCGTCTGTCTTGCGTCGATCTGTCCAATCATGATCTTGGCTTTTGGAACCTGCGTTAAAGATAAGTCAATATTGGGTTTCCCCGAATCGTCCACGCGGGATACTATTCTTCCGTCGCTCCTCAGACTGAAAATGAGAGTCTGTTTGGGTTGGACAAAAACATTTCCCACATCCCACAACTCCAGATAAGACAGGGTATTGTCTGAGTGTTTTACTGGCAAACATCCGCCGGTGAAAAGAAGTATTAATATCAGGAAATTCTTCGTCATCCATGCTTTCCAATCATTCCGCCCGGCCCGTCTGGGGCAGTCCTGTTTTCCTGTCCGCCTTCAACGTGCCGTGGCATGATTTCGGATGATTGGAAGAAGGGATCGAAGAGCTTCATTCACACTGCGGGAGTTGTGAAAAACTTTTGCCACCTCCGGATCGAGGATGGCAATGTTCGTTCCTTTGGCATACTCCTTGGCATATTTGCCCCGCACGCCGTGCGAGAAGTCATACTCCTCCAGCATATCCACGTTGTCGGTCCTTTTACTCGTTTTCATAATTTTGTCTTTCCCGGCGTGTCGCGCGTCGGGCGCTTATGATCCTGATTTTTTCACCTCGGTCGCAATGCGCCACCACGAGCAACTGACTCCGACCGCTTGCGCCAATTGTCACAAACCGCTGCTCGCGGAATGACGAATGTAAAGGATCGCCAATCGTGCTCGCGAGCGTGTCTTTGAACACCGTGCTCGCTTCTTCAAATGAAACGCCATGCTTGCGCAGGTTTGATTCGGCCTTTTCTTGATCCCATTCAAACGTAAGTGACATCAGCGTTTGTCCTTATGCCTCGCAATCTATCAGTTCCCGCCATTTTTGCAAGGTCCATTGATTAACAGAATCGTCCGGGCACACTCGTGATGCGTTACCGATTGCATTTTTGGAACTTAAATCACGCAACGGCAAGCTTTACTTTTGGCGCGATCTTTAAGTCCTGGGACATGGCCCGGATAATAACGGCAAGAGTTCGGGTTGTCGGATTGCCGCGGCGGCTTAACATCCGGTGCAGGGATTTCTCGTTGAATCCGGTCTGTCGGGCCAATTCCGGGAACGTGATTTCGGCATGAACCAGGTCGCGGAGCATGGAAAGTCCTTCCCCGGTTTCGCCGTCCAAAATGGCATTAACAGCTTCGATATACAGGGCCTTGGCAAAACGCGGGTCGCGTTTGATCCGTTCCATAACTCTTGTTTTATATTCACGCGTTAAGGCCATAATATTCCAATCTACAGAAATGCCACGACCCGCCTGCGCAGGAACGCTTCGGCGAGGCAGGCAAAACATGGCCCTTCACAAACAGAATTGACCGATTTCTAAGCATTGATGACCACGTTCACGGGCATAGCCTGGATTGACGCGTTCGTATCTGTTGCCATTATTGATGTGCCACGAAGCGATTACAGCCGCGCGGCAAGGTCGGCCTTTTCGAGGCGGCGGACACCGTCCATGTAGGGCACGATCGCCTCCGGCAGTTCCACCGATCCGTCGGCCAGCTGGTAATTTTCCAGGATTGCCACCACCAGCCTGGCGAGGGCGACCCCGGAGCCGTTCAGGGTGTGGACAAACTCCACCTTTTTCTTTTTGTTGCGGTAACGGATGCCGGCCCGGCGCGCCTGGAACGACTCGAAATTACTGCAGGAGGAAACCTCAAGCCAGGCGTTCTGGCCGGGCGCCCATAATTCAATGTCGTAGCATTTTGCCGCGGCGAAGCTCAGGTCGCCCGCGCAAAGTTTCACGACGCGGTAAACAAGCCCGAGCGCGCGCAGGACGTCCTCCGCGTTCCCGACCAGCTTTTCAAGCTCGTCATAGGATGTTTCCGGCTCTACGAACTTCACCATTTCAACCTTGTCAAACTGGTGGACCCGGATCAGCCCGCGCGTTTCCTTGCCGGCCGCGCCCGCCTCGCGGCGGAAGCAGGGCGAATATGCCACGAGCTTGACGGGCAGGGGACGCTCAATGATTTCCTCGCGGTAGATGTTGGTGACCGGCACCTCCGCCGTGGGGATGAGGTAAAGATCGTCGGCCGGGATGGCATACATGTCCTCGGCCATTTTCGGGAGCTGGCCGGTCCCGGTCATGGCGGCGGAGTTGCAGACGAAGGGCGGCGACACTTCCAGGTAGCCGTGCTCCTTCACGTGCATGTCAATCATGAAGCGGATCAGGGCCCGTTCCAAACGCGCGCCCTGGCCGACATAGAGCGGGAAGCCGGCCTTGCTCAGGCGGCCGGCCCGGGCAAAGTCAACAATGCCGAGATTTTCGCAGATTTCCAGGTGGGTGCGCGGCTTAAAAGAGCATGGACGCGGCGCGCCCTCGGTGCGCACGACGACGTTGTCCTGCGAGGTTTTTCCGTCCGGGGCGGAAGAGTGGGGTGTGTTGGGGATATAGAGGAGCATTTTTTCAAGCTGTTCGTCCTTGGCGCGCAACAGCCGGTCAAGCTCGGCGATTTTGCCGCCGAGGACTTTCACCGCGGCTTGCTGGGCGGCCGTGTCCCGGCCTTCCTTTTTCATCCGGCCGATTTCCTCGGAGGCCGTGTTGCGCTGCTGTTTCAGCGCCTCCACCTCGGTCACGAGCTGCCGGCGGTCGCGGTCCGCGCGGCATAGTTCGTCCAGGTTCACCTCCGACCCGCGGCGTCCGAGGGCAGTTCTTACTTCCTGTTCATTTTCGCGGATTAACCTGATGTCCAGCATTTGGTTTTATCTCCAATTCGGATTTATTAAGGATATTTTGTCATTCTGTTCTGTCATTCTCGCGCTCGCCTCGGCGAAGCCGGGTAAGCGGGCCTGTCCGCCTGCCCGAGCGTCGGCCAGGGAATCCAGACTTGGATTTAAATATACTGGATTCCCATTTTCATGGGAATGACAGAATAGACAACCGACTTCCGTTGTTTATTGAATAAATCAGCATTTTCCCTTGCCTATTGTCAGACACTATGGCATTAATAATAATCAAGTGCAAGAACATAGGTGTTCTTCTTCAGGACGAAAATGGCAAAAAAAAAGGGCAATCCAGTTTATGACCTGAACCGGCCGGTGCACCTGGCGCGGAGCAATGCCTTCCTTGAAAAGGCCCGCGCGCTTTTCCAGGAGTGCATCGGCAAGGTGCCGCAAAAGCGCCGGGCCCAGCTGATTGACGCCAGTTTGTATTACCTGCAATCGGCCCTGGAGCATTCAATGCTCGCGGCGAAGTCAACCAAAAGCAAGCCGTTGGAGGAATCTGTCCTGGCATTTATCCGGATGGTGATGGTCAGCATTTATTCGGCGCGGGTCCTGCTGGACAACGAACTGCAACTCGGCGACAGCAAGAGCACGCTCTGGCAGTTCCTGCACCGGCGCGGCAAGACCACCCAGGAGGTTAATTTCGCGTGCAGCGGGGAACAGATGCTGGCGGACACCGCCCATCTTTTCAAGGTTTCGCGGGAACCGTTTAAAGACCTCCAGGAGGCCTTGCTGGAGAGCATGACCGATGAGGACCGCGCGCGCTATAAGCTTGCCTACGATGGGCTTCGCGCCCAGTTCACGCGCTCCCGCCAGTATCCCCGCGTGGAGCGTTCCTTCCAAATTTCCTGGCTAACTCCTGAAATGAAAAGTGAATGATGACCGGCCGCCCGTGGGGGCAGGTGTACGGCATTTCCGCCTTCTCCAGCTCGCCGATCAGTTGTTCCATTTCGCTTTCCGACAGGCGGCTGTGGGCCTTGACCGAGGCGTGGCAGGCGCCCCGCGCGATTATTTCGTCCAGCGCGTCCTTTTCCTTGCCGGCCGACTCCGCCAGGGCCGCCGCTATATCCGCGATCAGCTGCCGCGCCGAAACGTCGCCGAAACACGCCGGGACCGAGTCCACCAGGAATGTATCCTGGCCGAATTCAGCCAGGCCGAAACCGACCTGCTTCAGCTCTTCCAGCGAGCGCCGGAGGGCAAGGGCGTCGGACGGGGAAAGCACGACTGTTTCCGCCATGAGAAGGATCTGGCTCTCGACGGCGCGCTTTGCGACTTCGCGCATGAATTTTTCAAACAGCACGCGCTCGTGGGCGGCGTGCGGGTCCATCAAGACCAGGCCGTCCTCGGTTTCCATGATCACGTAGAGGTTCCCGATCTGGCCCACGATCCGGCACCAGGCCCAGGGCCGGTCATGCGTTTCCCCGGCCGGCGCCGCACGGTCTTTTAAACCCGGTGAAGTTGACCCGGTGAACGGCAATGAGGTTGCGGCCGGGGAAGCTTCGCCGGTGTTTTGTTTCCGCAGTCGCGAATAGTCGAACGAGATGGAGGTTGCCGGCGATTGGCGGCCAAGTCCTGCGTTGGCGGCTGAATCAGGCGTGCCATTCGCCGGCGAGTCGGCGGCCCGTTCTCCGTCGTCCAGGGAACTATGGAGCCCCCCGGTGTTTTTAAGCGCGCTCCGGATTGCCTCGGTGAGCGCCTGCCTGGTTTCCCCCGGATTGCGGAAGCGGACCTCCTTCTTGGCGGGATGGACATTGACGTCAATCGTGGTCGGGTCAATATCCAGGAAAAGGAAAACAATCGGATTCCTGTTTTTCGGGATGAGTGCCTGGTAGCCCTCGCGGATCGCGCCGGAAAGCAAGGCCGCCCCGGCCGGACGCCGGTTGATGAATAAATATTGCTCGGAGCGGTCGGAGCGGGTCAGGGAGGGCAGGGCGATATGACCGTGTATCCGCAAGCTTCCCGATGAATAATCAACCGGCCGGAGATTATTTTTCGGGATGGAAACGAACAGGTCGCCCAGCCGGTCCTCAATCGTCGCGTTGGCCGGGAGGGAATGCAGGAACCGGCCGTCAATTTTCAGCTTCATGCCGACTTTCGGGTTGGCCAGGGCGTAGGTCATGAAAGCCTGCCGGACATGCGCGCTTTCGGTCTGCTCCGAGCGCAGGAATTTCCGGCGGGCCGGCACGTTGAAAAAAAGATGGCGGACTTCCACCGAAGTCCCGGGCGGGCACCCGGCCTCGCGCACGTCCTGCATCTTCCCGCCGGCCATGACCAGCTCCGTGCCGGCGAGCGCATCGGCCGGCCGGGTGCGCAAGGTGAAGCGCGAAACGGAGGATATGGCCGCGAGGGCCTCGCCCCGGAAGCCGAGCGTGTTGATCCGCTCGATGTCGTCCACGTCGCTTATTTTGCTGGTGGCGTGCCGCTCGACCGCCAGGAGCGCGTCGTCGCGCTCCATGCCGCTCCCGTTGTCGCGCACCGCGATCAGCGTCCGTCCGCCGGCCACGATTTCAACCTCGATCTCGGTCGCCCGCGCGTCGAGCGCGTTCTCCACCAGCTCCTTCACGACCGAGGCCGGCCGCTCCACCACTTCGCCCGCGGCGATTTTGTTGATGACGTTGTCCGGCAGGACATGAATATGATTTTTTGTTTTATTCATCAGGTGCGCCTACCATAACAAAAGTTCGCGCGGATGACACCCAAGAAATGCGCAATGTTCTGGTTTTATTTGCGCTTGCCCTCCCTGCGCCGGCGGGTATATTTGTCGCCAATGGAATATTTACTCTCGGCCCTCATTTTAATCGGCCTTGTCATCGTGGTCCTCCTGGTCAGGCTGTCTTTTTCGCGCGGCGGCAGCCAGGCCGATTCGGCCGGCCAGGCGATGAATCTGCTCGCCGGCCAGATAAGCGCCGGCACGACCGAGACGGCGCGGAAATTTGACGCCCTTCAGCGCGGAGTGCAGGAGGACCTGAACCGCCTGAATGAAATTGTCGAACGCCGCCTGACCGATACCGGCAAGAACGTCGGCGAGCGCCTGGACAACGCCGCCAAGGTCATCAGCGACGTCCGCCAGCAGCTCGGCCAGATGGACGAGGCTTCCAAGCGCATTTTTGAAGTGGGCCGCGAAATTTCCGAGCTGCAGCAGACACTCCAGGCCCCCAAGCTGCGCGGGTCGATGGGCGAATACCTGCTCAATGAGCTCCTTGCCCAGATCATGCCGCCCAAGAGCTATGAAAACCAGTACCGGTTCAAAAGCGGTGAAATAGTGGACACGGTTATCAGGCTCTCCTCCGGCATAATCCCGATTGACGCCAAGTTCCCGCTCGAGAATTTCAAGCGCATCCTGAGCGCCGGGGAAAGCGAGGAAGCCCGGACCGCCGCCGGCAAGGCGTTCGCGCGCGACGTCAAGAAGCATATTGACGCCATCGCCCAGAAATACATCCGCACCGACGAGGGCACCTTTGACTTTGCCCTGATGTATATCCCCTCCGAATCGGTTTTTTACGAAATAATCGTCCGGAATGAATGGAACCCGGGCGAGCAGCTCCTGCAATACGCCCTTGGAAAGCGCGTCATCCCGGTTTCGCCGAATTCGTTTTACGCCTACCTCCAGACAATCCTGCTCGGGCTGCGCGGCATGCGCGTGGAGGAAAACGCCCGCGAGATAATGGACGGCATCCTGCGCCTGGAAAAGGACCTGGAAGTGTTCGCCGAGGATTTCGAGCTGGTCGGGACGCACCTTAACAATTCGTTGAAAAAATACGCCGACGCCGCCAAGCGCTTTGACCGTTTTGAAATGAAGGTCGAACAGCTCACCGGCCTTTCAAAGACCGGCGATCCGGGCGCGGACAAATCCCTGCCGTCCCATCCGGAAGAAAGTAAATAAGTAAGGATAATTTTATGCGCAAGGTTGAAGACATCGTCGTTTTCAACCGGAACGACGGGGCGCGTTATATCGCCGGGACTATCCTGGCCGTTGATTGATTGCCCTGCGTCCCGCGACTGTCTTGACTTTTCCCTCCCGTTTGGTACGAATAAGGCATGAGCGACATCAAAAGCGATAATTTCTGGTACGCGGTCAACAACACCGAGGTGATCGTCATGCCGAAAAGCCACCTGGAAACTTTCGGCACGACCAACCTGCGTTACCACATGGTCAGCGAGCTGATGGACACCGTTGACCGGATCCGGATCAGGGAGGGCGCCATCCAGTCGCAGCGCCCGCAGATTATCACCTCGAACTACTATTCGAGCGAAATTCTGGAAGGCTTCGGCAACGAGGCCAACCAATACATCGACTGGTTGAAGAACCACGCCAAGGACATGCGCGTTCTCCAGTACGGGTTCAAGATCCAGAAAACGGATTCAAGCGAACACGTCGTCTCCGGCAATGTGAAGGAAATAATCGAACGGGTGAAAAACCAGATTGCTGAAAAAAAAGACCCGTTGGCGGCGGTTATTTACGGGGTGGACGATCCGTGGGACGTTTGCCTGCTGAAATTCATGGTGGACGTCATCCGCAATTCCGCCCCCCACAACTTCAACGAGCTCGGCCGGCATAAGCTCCTCGAGGACGTGAACGGCACGCCGCGCGCCGTCCGCGAGGAAATCGAGCGCGGTTTCCTCGCCGCCAGCCGCGATAAGTCCTTGGCGGCCCCGCTCGGGAACCAGCTGCGCAGATACGGGTTGTTTGAGGAATACGAGGACCGCTTCTTCGCCCTTTTCAGGAAAAACTGAAATCACGCCAGCGGATAGCGAATGGCGTTGAGCGGATACTTTTCCTGTCTTTGTCTATACGCTCCACGCTCGCCTTGCTCTTTTCGGCGCCAAAGTTCAGAAGAAGCCTCGCCAAGAGCGGGCTGTTGATCTTCCAAGCGCTGTTCATGCCTTGGAGCCGGCCGCGATGATATTGTCCAGGCTGGCGCGGAAGTCCTGCAGGCCGGTGGCGGGGACGATAATGGCCGCGCGGTGGCTGCCGACTTCCTCGGTGATCCGCAGGAAGCGGCCGCTCGCGTTTTCCTTGAAGTCAAAGAAGAACTGTTTGCGCTCAATCTGCAGGCGCTCGCTCAGGATCATTTTGTCCGACCGTATTTTATCCGGCCGGGAGTTCCCGCGGCGTTCCTGTTCCGCCGGCAGGTCTTCGCGTCCCTTTTTTTCGGCGTTGCCCCGCAGGGCCGCGCCGCTTTTTTTAAGGAACTTCCAGAGCATGGTTATATCGCCTCTCCCACCTGGAACCGCTCAAACCGCGCGATTTTGATCTCGTCTTCCAGTTCTTTTCCCTTTTCGGCCAGGAGGGCCGTTATGCTCTTGTCCGGGTCCTTCACGAACGGCTGTTCCACCAGGCAGTTCTGCTCGTAAAATTTTCCCATTTTGCCGTCCACGATTTTACCGATGATCTGCGGCGGCTTGCCCGTGACCTGCTTGGCGAAAATTTCCCGCTCGGCGGCGATGACGTCCGCCGGCACGGAAGCCCGGTCCAGGAAACGCGGCTTGGAAGCGGCGATGTGCAGGCAGATGTCCTTGGCCAGGTCCTTGATCCCCGGCTTGGCGGCCGTGTCGTTCTTGGCGCAGTTTATTTCCAGCAGGACGCCGATCGCGCTGCCGTGATGGATATAGGCCGCGGCCAGGCCGGGCTTCTGGAGAACATAGCGGATGTTGCGCCGCACGACGATGTTCTCGCCCACTTCCGCGACCTTGGCGGTGACATCGGCCTTGGCCGCTTCCGCCAGGCTGCCTTCAATCGCCGCGGCCTTCTCGGCCAGTTTATTGGCGAACGCGAGGAAGCCCGCGTTCTTGGCCGCGAAATCGGTCTCGCAGTTGACTTCAATCAGGCTTCCGGAACGGCCGGAGGCGTCGATGAAGGCGGCGATCACTCCCTGGTTGGCGGTGCGGGAGGATTTTTTTTCGGCGATGGCAACTCCCCGTTCGCGCAGCAGCTTGAGCGCCTTGGCCTTGTCGCCGTTGGCCTCGGTCAGCGCCTTTTTACATTCCATCATCCCGACGTTGGTTTCATCGCGCAATGCCTTTACTAATGCGGCGGATATTTCTGTCATGGATTAAATTTCCTTTTCTTTTTTTGGTGTTCTACTGGGCTGATCCCGCCTCCGGCGCCGGAGTTGCCGTGTCGGGCAGGGAAGGCTCTTTCTTTTCTTCTTTTTCTTCCGCCTTTTTCTCGACCGCTTTCGGCTCCTTGCTTTCAGCCGGCCGGCCCCTTGCCGGGGCGCCGCCGCGGCGCGCGCGCTTGTCGCGGGACGGCCGGTCGGCCGGCTTGG
>CAYYWX010000029.1:22435-45625 GCA_964475405.1 uncultured Verrucomicrobiota bacterium | reverse complement strand
CTCGTTGGCAAGTGGAATCATCCTCAACAATGAAGGCACCTTGGGCGGAACAGGCTGGACCCCCGTGCGATAGGGTCCGGAATTACGCTGGCAGAAATGTTCGGATGTTCTCAAATCCAGAACTGCCGATCCAGGTTCCGGTATTGAATGGCCTTTGAGATATGCTCGTCAGGCAGGATTTGCCACCTCATTCGGTCCAATCCTTAATTGCCCCTTGCTTCGTGGATCACTTAGATAACAATATTTTCATTGCTCCAAAAAAGATAAATTTATATACTATCCACATGTGGATTTATGATTGATATTGAATCCAATATCACGCGGCGGAAATTCATCGCCACGGTCGGATTGGGCGCGACGGCCTGCTGCCTGGGTAAACTGGCCTTCGCGGCCAATCTGCCCGACGATCAATTGCACGAGGCGAAGTTTTACGAGCAACTGCCCGGGGAAAGGGTCCGCTGCAAGTTATGTCCGCACGGCTGCGTGATGGCCGATAAAGGACGCGGATTCTGCCGGGTGCGCGAAAACCGCGGTGGAAAACTTTACTCGCTCGTCTACGGCCGGCCCTGCGCCGCCCCCCGTCTTGACCCGATCGAAAAGAAGCCTTTTTTTCACGTTTATCCCGGGACCAAATCGTTTTCGATCGCGACCGTCGGATGCAATTTCACCTGCAAGTTCTGCCAGAACTACGATATTTCCCAGGCCAGCCCCGAAGACGTTAATCCGCCTTACCAGGGGCCCGAGGAAATAGCCGACGGCGCCAAAAAATCGGGCGCGCGCACCATCGCCTATACTTACACCGAACCGGTCATTTTCAATGAATACGTGCATGACTGCGCCAGCGCCGGAAAAAAAGTCGGCATGGAAAGCGTCATGGTCAGCAACGGCTACATCACCAACAACGCCCTGCAATCCGTCCTGCCCGTCTTGAAGGCCGTCAAGATCGATTTAAAATCATTCAGCGAGTCGTTTTATTCCGACATCTGCTCGGGCCAGCTCCAGCCGGTCCTTGACACGCTCCAACGCCTTTCCAAGTCCGGCGTCTGGTATGAGATCGTCGTCCTGATCGTCCCCTCCCTGAATGACAGCCAGGACGAATTAAAAAGAATGAGCGCCTGGATCATGAAGGAGCTGGGACCGAACGTTCCGGTGCATTTTTCGCGCTTTCACCCGATGTATAAATTGCGCAACCTCGCCCCCACGCCCGCGGAGACCCTGAGAATGGCCAGGCAGACGGCCGTGAACGAGGGGATCAATTTTGTTTACATCGGCAACATGCCCGGGGAAGAAAGCCAGAACACGGTATGTCCTTCATGCAAGGCGGTGCTCATCCGCCGCTACGGGCTCAGTATCCTGGAAAACAATATTTCCGGCGGACTCTGCAAAAAATGCAGCAAATCCATCCCCGGCGTCTGGGAATAATAAAATCTTGATCCCGCCCGGAAAAATCCAGTGCGATTTTTGCTGAAAACATCGCGCCGATTCTGTTATCTTGACAGTCGCTCGCTAAATTGACCGGCTTATAAAATCGGCAACAGGAGAAAAATAACATGGCAAAGGCATCGGCGCGGCATATCCTCGTCAAAACTCACGAAGAATGCGATAAAATCAAGAAGGCGATTGAAGGCGGCTCGGATTTTGCCGCTATGGCCAAGGCGCATTCGCTCTGCCCTTCCGGCAAGGAAGGCGGCGACCTGGGCGAATTCACGCCGGGCCAGATGGTGCCGGAATTTGACCGGGTTGTCTTCAAGGAAGAAGTCGGCAAGGTCCACGGTCCGATCAAGACCCAGTTCGGTTTCCACCTGGTTGAGATTACCAGCCGGTCTTAACGAGCAAAACGCGCCTACTGCCCGCCCACCTCATGGCAATGACGGGCATTGTTCCGCTTCTAACAGGTAGGGCGAACCCTCCGGGTGAGCCGCTTTTATATCGGACGGCTCGCCAGGGACGCCTCGCCCTACCTTTTGAAATTCCTATTCATTGAAATAAAGCAAGGCGGCGAGGAGCGAAAATGTTCCGGTTTTCAACGCCGCCAGCAGATAACAGGTTCCGGCGAAACCGAACAACGGCAGGAAGATGATGCCGATGCTTATCCCGCCCAGCGCCGCGCCCGCCAGGTCAACCGCGTTCAATAAAGCCGCGCTGCGGGCGGTGTGATTCGAAGATTGTCCGACCGGACATGACGGCGGGACAGGCCCGGCTTCGTTTGAAGGCTTCGCCGAGGCGAGCTGTCCCGCCCTACCCGTTTTGAAATTCCTGTCCAGCAAATTAACGGCCAGGATGAATTGCGCCCCGCCGGCCCAGCCGGCCAGCAGAGTCAGGATATAAATGAGGCCGGCCAGGGGCCATTCCGCCGAATATCCCCAGTTGCCCTTCATCAGGACAGGCAGGCCAAGCGCGATAAATATCAAAAAAGCATCCAGCTCAAGCAAAAGTCGCCAGTTTTTTTTAAGACCGGCAATTTCGTCTCCTGAAAATTTCCTGACGGCATAAGCGCCGAGGGTCATTCCCAGCATGTACATCGCGATAATAACGCCGATGCCGGCGTAAATATATCCCAGGAATGTCTGGAACATGAATATCAGGATCAGCTCCAGCGCCATCCCCGAAAAACCGGTCGCGGCAATCACGGCCGCCAGGACCAGCCGCGCCGACCGCTCCCGCGTTTTTTCCGTCCGCGGCATTCCGCGCATGAAAACCAGGATGGAAATCAAAATCACCCAGAGCCCGGCGGCGAGCCATTCGATCTTCAGCCCTTTCAGCCAATTCAACGGGCGCTCAAGGCGCGAGGAACTGTACCTGCTCCAGAGCATCAGGTTATAAAACGCCGAAATTGGCTTGAAGGCCGTATTGGCCGGGACCGGGAGGGATGCAATGCGCCCGCGGACAAACCCGGTTTTTTCGGCGCTGATTTCATCGGCATTGAGGAAATATTCCGGACGGAAATATATGGTCCGCACTCCCGCCGCGCGCCATCTTTCAGAAAGGATTTTTCCGTCAAACGTCAGCGGCGCGTCTTTCCCGCCGGAAAAAAACTGGTTGCGCGTCCCGGCCGTCACCAGGACTTGCGGGAATACGGCCTGCAACGCCTTGAAAATGGAGGCGGAGAGGCTGGCGGATTCATCCTGGAGAAGCTCGGAAGATTCCACGGCCGTGTAGAAAAATCCGCCCGGGGCAAGCAGCTGCCCGACCGCGCGGTAAAATTCAACCGTGTAAAACCGGTTCATGGCGATCGTGGTCGGCTCCGGCCCCTCCACGATCACGACGTCGAACTTTTCATTTTTTGCCGCGGCCAACCGGACAAAGCGCGGGCCGTCCATCAGGCATTGTTCCAAGCGCGGATCGCGCACGGCCTTTTGATACTCGGCGCCGGCATGCGCGCCGAGCATCTGCCCGATGAGCGCGTCCAATTCCACGTGGACCAGCTTTTCCAGCGGATATTTTAAGAGTTCCGGGATGTCGTTGACCGGATTGCCGCCGATAAAGAGAATTTTACGGGCGGAGGGTTTCTGGGCCATGATAAAATTAATTTTCTGTTCGGCAACGATTTTATCGGGGAAAACGAACATGACCTGCCCGTTGCCATAAACGGCTTTTTGACCTTCCGCTTCCATCAGCGCCAGGTTCTGGTAACGGCTGTCGTGCGCCTCGATCAAGCGCGCGGCGCCGCCGGAAGCTTGCCCGCCATGGGCGAGGATCCCGAACGATTCCCACCTCAATCTCAGCCCCCTGCCCTCCAGCGCATTGACCGGGCTGGGAATAAACAGGAGGATGGCCAGCAAAACTGCGGCCAGCCGGCAGACAGCGCGCGCCGGGGCGCGCGGCGCGATCAATCCCGCTCCGCAAAAGGTGCTGATTGCAGCAAGGACGGCAATGCCGGTCGGTGGCAGGAGGAAAACGAATATGAACGAAAAGAGCATGCCGGCCAGCATGCTGCCGGCCGATTCGGCGGCATATATCCGGGCAACGTTTTTCCCTCCAAACACCCTCAGGCGGCAGGCGCTCGGGAACACGATCCCGATGATGAGACAGACCGGCGCCAAGACCAGGAATGCGCCGGCCACCATCGGGCCGAACGGCATATATTCGCCCGGCGGCACGCCGAAAATCATTCTCAAGCCGCGCGCCGCGAATATGAGCGCGGGAAGCGCCGCCGCCAATATGACCAGCAGGAGCGCCATCATGGATTTGATGCCGTTTTCGCCCAGGCGTGACAAAAACGGCCGGATAAGCAGCGAGCCGGCGCTGACCATCAGGAGCCAGACCGCGAAAATAATCCCGATCGCGAGCTCGTTGCCGTAATAGGCCACCATCAGTTCGCGCGTCATGACAATCTGCGCGAGCATGGCGCTCAGGCCGAGGCAGAACATCGCCGCCGCCGCGTTGTTGCGCAGGGCGTTCAAAATGGATGCCTGGAATAAAATAAGTTTTTTCACGACACGTCCGGCGCCAAACCGCTTGACCAGATTAGAACCACGGACATAATGTTCACGTTATAATAATCTTTCCTGCCGGCCGGGTTAAATTGTATGTGTTTGTTTCCTATCTGAAAAACAATAATTAGTCCAGAAAATTGTAACGCCGCTGCCCGGCAAATTATCGCAAATTATGTTTGATTTATCGTCAAATTTTGCGTTTAATCCTCCCGGAAACAATGCGATGAACGGACTGACAAAATCCTCCCAGGAAAGGAATCAAAAATCATGAATATTTTCCTTCGTTTTTTATGCGGGTTTTGCCTGGTTTCCTCCCTGGCGCTCCTGTCGGCCTGCCAGACCACCGGCACATCTTCCGGACAAAAAAAGACCGACCTGATGGTCGGCGTCTGTCCCGATTATCCCCCGCTCATGTTCCGGCAAAACGACAAAATTTTAGGCGCGGAAGTTGACCTGGCCGCGGAGCTCGGCAAGGCGCTCGGCCGGACGGTCCGATTCCTGGAAATCAGATGGGAAGACCAGATTGACGCGCTCCTCCAGGGCCGCACGGATATCATCATGTCGGGCATGACCATCACGGACGCGCGCAAGGTGCGCATCGCCTTCAGCGATCCTTACCTGCAACTGGGAATCATGCCGCTGGTGCGCGCGCGCGAGGCAAAAAAATATTCCTCGGCTGAAAGCATCTTCAACGGCGACGCCCGGATCGGAGTCAAGAAAGGGTCCACGGCGGACGTCTTCGCCAACCGCAACTGCCGGTCAAGTTCCATCACCTATGTCCTGCCGACCGACGCTTATTTCTTCCTGGTCAACCGCCGGATTGACGTCTACCTGCACGACGGCCCCGGCGTGATCTGGATTGCGGCGGAACACGAGGCCGATCTCCAGGCCATCCGCAAGCCGCTTACCAAGGACGAAATCGCCTGGGGTTTGCGCAAGGATGACGCGGAATTGCTCCTTTCCGTCAATCGCGTTCTCGCCAAATGGAAAAGCGACGGAACTCTTCAAAAAATTCTTGACAAATGGCTGCCGCCCGAACAGAATCAGGCCGATTTAAATTAATGGCAATTCGTTCTAAAACTGAAAGGATGCAATCAATGCAAAGAATGCACGTAGTGGCGGTTCTGGCGGCGGCGATCATGACGGGAATGAGCGGTTGTCAGTCAACAGACCCGAGCGCGAGCGCGCCGGGCAGGGGCGACCTGCAATTCGCGGAAGCGCTTGACGCCACCGTCACGCCGGACCAGAAGATTGTCATGGACGGCAAAAAATTAAAAATTGCCGACGTCCCCAAGCAATTGGCCAAGAAAAGATCCAGCCAATACATTACGATTGTCGTTTATCCCGAATCAAAAATGTCGCGGGAAACATTGATTGAGCTGGTTAACGCCATGATTAAGACGAATTATTTCGTCAATATGGGCCCCAACTCCAAATATGCCGACGTGCCCATTCCCGTCGCTTCCAGATGGGAACAATAATTAATGCTTGTTGAAGCCCTTCTGGTGGCCGCCGCGCTTGCTGTCCTGAGGGCATTGTTTGGCTGACGTGCCTCTACCCACGCTGTAATGGCCCCTCTTTTACCGGCGGCACATAAATTGCTTGATTAAGGCGGAGCTGCCCGCTATTAATGCCATATAACAGCATGTTTAACACCTTAAAGCGCTGGATGGCGAAAAGTTACCCGCGGACTTTTTTCGAAGACGGGCTTTTGCTCTGCGACCAGTGCAGTTATGCCATGCCGATCGAGGGGCTCTCCGCCTTTACCTTCACGACCTGTCCCAAATGCAACGATAAAGTCTTCGTTCCGTTACCCATCGGCGACCTGTTGCTGTTTCAGCCGATCGGGGCCGGCGGTTTTGCCAGCGTTTACAAGGCATATCACCGCACGATGGGCGGCAAGCTCCTGGCGGTCAAGATTATCAAGCAGGAAAAAAAGAAAAACCAGGCAATCATCGATAAATTTCTCATGGAGGGAAATGTGCACAAACAGATCCCCCCCCATCCCAATATTGTCAAATATATCGACTCCGGCCGCGAGGATGATGAGTATTTTTATGCCGTTGAATTCGTGGAAGGCGAACGGCTTGAGCGCCGGCTCGAGCAAAAAGGAAAAATCACCGAGGCGGAAACGCTCGCGCTCGTCGCCCAGATAGTTGCCGCCTTGAAACACATTTACCAAAGCGGCTTCCTTTACCGCGACCTGAACGCCGGCAACGTCATCGTCCGCAAGGACGGCACGGTAAAGCTCATTGATTTCGGCCTGACGATACCCATGGAACAGGCCCGGGACGGCAGCCAGAAAGACGGCATCTGGGGGACCAGCCAATACATTCCGCCGGAAAGAGTCTGCCAGGGCGGCGAAGATGCCTGCAGCGTTATTTACAGCCTGGGGATGCTGATGTTTTACATGCTCTGCGGCGGCGCCTATATCAATGCAAAATCCGCGGCGGGGGCGGCCAAGCGGCACGTGGGCCTGGTGCGCATGGCGGTTAATTCCTCCCTCCTGCCGGGCATTTCCGAGCCGACGATTCAAGCGGTCAACACCATGATGCGCCAGGAACCTTCCGAACGCTACCAGACCTTTGAGGAAGTGGAAAAGGCGCTCGGCCAATGCAACCGGGCCTGACCGGTTTTCACCGCCCGCGCTAATCCAGCCAGCCGCCCGATGCTTGTGAATATTCTTTTTAAAATAGTTGACAATAAATGGTTAACTAGTATACCTTATTCCCATCAACACTTAAACGCCTTGCCTGCCAGGCGGCTAGACGGCCGGGGAACAATTGACCGCAATGCGCCATAAAAGGACATTCAATCTCCTGCTGGCGGCTCAGTCTCTGAGCGCCTTCGGGGACAATGCCGTATATTCCGTGATTGTGGGAATATTGCTCCAGTCCTCCGTCGCCGGAAAACTCACCCTGGCCGAATTCGGCATCGCTTCCGCCATTTATGCCAACTGCCTTTTCCTCCCCTATTTTCTACTTGCCCCGGTGCTCGGCTGGATTTCGGACCATTTTGAGAAGCGCAGCGTTTTGTTCAGCGCAAATCTCATCAAAGCCTCCGGCGCGGCAATCGGCTTCGCCGGCGTCCTTTCCGGAGTCGACCTTTTCATGCTTTCCTATCTGGTCATCGGCCTGGGCGCGGCGGTATATTCGCCTTCCAAGTACGGCATCATCCCCGAGTTGAAAAACGAGTCGGAACTGGTCAAGGCCAACGCCGCCATAGAAATGACCACGATTGTGTCAATTTTAACGGGCATTATCGGCGGCAGCCTGCTTATCGACAATCTGCCCCCGGAAAAATGTTTCCTCATATTAACCGCCGTTTACGGCCTGGCCGCCCTTATCAACCACACCATGGACCGCTCAGGCATCAGCAACCGCGCCCTGGCCCTTGCGCGGGCCTTGTCGGATTTTAAGCTCGCGTCACGGGCAATCATGACCGACAAACGCCTCCTGGTTTCCGTGTTCGGCACGGCCATTTTCTGGGCATTCGCCGCTTTTACCAAGCTCAACCTGCAAACATGGGGCCAATCCGTCCTGAAATTAACAACGGCGACGGACATATCCATGCTGGTGCTCTGGCTCAGTTTCGGCATCATCCTCGGCAGCCTCCTGGCGGGTAAATATTTAAAAACCGGCGCGATAAAGGCCTCGTGGAAATTCGGGCTTTTGACCGGGCTCGTGACATGCCTCATGGCCCTGTTTTACATCCACTACGGGCTTGCCGTGACGGAACTTTTCCTGATCGGCATGCTCGGCGGCCTTTTTATAATCCCGCTGAACGCCGAGGTGCAGGCCCGCTCCAGCACGGAAAACATTGGGAAAGTGGTTTCCATCCAGAACTTCTACGAAAACGGCTCCATGCTCCTCAGCTCCGGCGTATTCTGGCTTTTCAGCAAACTGGCCATGGATTCCACGACGACCTTCTTAATCATAGGAGGATTCTTATGCCTTATCAGCATTTTCTGGCTGAAGCCTTTATTGAAAAAAGCCTGAAGTTTTTTTTACGGCTTTACTTCCGCATTTTTCACCGGATTAAAATTACCGGCCTGGAAAACGCGCCGCTCCGGCCCGGGCGCCTCGTCATCATAGCCAACCACGCCAGTTTGCTGGATGGCCTGATCATCTATGCTTATTTAAAGCTGGACCTTAAAATCCTGGTTGACACGGCCACCTCCCGGAGACCGTTCCTGAGGCTTTTCATGAACAACCGCCACACGATCCGGATCAATTCCATGAACCCCTACTCCCTCAAGGACGCGATCAAGGAGGTGGAAAAAGGAACGCCTTTGCTTGTTTTCCCGGAAGGCCGGCGAAGCTTGACCGGCAGCCTCATGAAGATTTATGAAGGAACGGGATTCATCACCTTCAAGACCCGGGCGCAAATACTGCCCATCTACCTGGACGCCTACAACACGCTAACTTCCAGGAAACAGGGCAAAAAGAAAATTTTCGCCCCGATAACGATGACGATCGGGAAACTGCAAAATCCCATGGATTTGGATTCCTTCCCGCCGAAAGAAAGAAAAAAAGAAGCCGTAAAAATCATCTATCAAGCCTTGTGCGAGCTTTGTTACCTGACCCGCAACAAGCCCGCGACGCTCGGGCAGGAATTCATCAGGATTTGCGGGGAAAACAGGGGGAAAATCATATTCAAGGACGTCACCGGCAGGGAAATCAGTTATCGCAAGGCGCTTCTGGGCGCCTTTATTCTCGGGGACATTTTCCGCAAATACCCGGACCGCGTTTTCGGGTTGCTGCTCCCCAACCTTTCGGTAACGGCCATGTTATTCATGGGACTGCAGCTGTTCCGCAAAATACCGGCCTTCCTCAATTATGCCAGCGGCATCGGCGGCATGAACCAGGCCATGGAATTGGCGGAGATAAAGGTCGTGATCACCTCCCGCCAGTTCCTGGAGAGAATCAAAATCGGGGAGGAGAATTTCAAGGGGAAGACCCTGCTCTATATCGAGGACTTGCAGGACCGGATCCGGTTATGGGACAAGGTCAAAGGCGTTTCCCGCCGCCTGTTTCCCGGGTCTTTCGCCGCCAAAGGCAGGGACGAGCACCTGGAAACGGCGGTTATTCTCTTTACATCCGGCTCGGAGGGCGTTCCCAAGGGCGTCTGCCTGACCCATGAAAATATCATTTCAAACATCCACCAGTGCCTGGCGAAAATAGACGTCCGCGAAAACGACTTCCTGCTGAACGCGCTGCCCATGTTCCACAGTTTCGGGCTGACGGTCGGGACCCTGATGCCGATCTTCGCCAACGCCAAGGTTTTCCTTTATATCAGCCCGCTTCACTACCGCATCGTGCCGGAAATTGCCTACGACCAGAACTGCACGGTCATGCTCGGCACCAACACCTTCCTGCGCGGCTTCGCGAAAAGGGCCAATCCTTACGATTTTTATTCAATGCGTTACATTTTTTGCGGCGCGGAGGCCCTGAGCGACGCGGTATTTGAAACCTACTCCAAAACCTACGGCATACGGGTGCTGTCCGGCTACGGGGCCACGGAATGCTCCCCCGTCCTGACGATCAACAACCAGCTCGAAAATCAGCACGGCACGGCGGGAAGATTCCTGCCCGGCGTTGAATACAAGATACTGCCGGCCGAGGGGATCGACCACCAGGGCGGACGGGCCGGCAGATTGTTCGTAAAGGGCAAAAACATCATGAAAGGCTACCTGAAAAACGACCGGGCCAATCATAAATTCCTGGTTGAGGACCAGGGCTGGTATGACACGGGCGACATCGTGGAGCTGACTCATGAGGGTTATCTTAAAATATGCGGCCGGATGAAACGCTTTTCAAAGATCAGCGGCGAGATGATTTCCCTGACCGCACTGGAAGAGGCCCTCGCGCCGCTGACAACCGGCCGGAAGGAAATCGCGGTCATGGGTGTGCCGGACGACGTCAAGGGGGAAAAACTGGTCGTCGCGACCGACATGAAAGTCCTGGATATCAAAACCGTCCGGGCAACCTTGAAATCCCGGGGATTCTCGGAACTTGCCTGTCCGCGCGAAGTGCGGCAATTCGCCGAAATGCCGAAACTCGGGAGCGGCAAGATCGATTATGTCCGTTTGAAAGAGATGCTGACGCTGACTGAGAAGGGTAATTAAAACATAAAATTCTGACGCCTCAACGGAGTGAGGCTACAGGTTCTATTGTAGCCGCGGCACTCCCTGGCCGACGCTCGGGCAGGCAGTTGCCGCGTTCCTGTGGTATCCATCCATGAACCTGAAAGACGAACTGGGACTTGATCAAGCGATTAAAACAATGGAACACGAGTGCCTGTTGAACATCGTCTATACGGGTTCGATGATCAACAAATCGGCCTACCGCTATTTCAGCCGCTTTGGCATCACGGAAACACAATTCAACGTCCTGATGCTTCTCAAATACACCCTTTCGGAAGGATTGTCGCAGGTGGCCTTGAGCAAAAGGCTCGTCGTGAACAAGGCTGACATGACCGGGCTGATTAACCGGCTTGAGAAAAAAGCGCTTGCGGAACGGCTGAGGGATGGAAATGACCGGAGAATCAACCTGATCAAAATCACCCGCCGGGGCAAAGAAATACTCCTTAAAGTGGAAAAAGAATATTTTGCGGAAGTGAACCGGCTTTTCAAAGGATGCCCAAAAACCGGGATCAAGGCCATGATCCAGGGCCTGGAAACGATCCGTAAAAATCTCCGTGAAGCCGTGAAGACAAAATGAAGAAGCGGCTGCCATTCATTCTTGCGGGCATGTTGCTGGGAACCGCGGGTGTTCCGTCCGGCGGGGCATCCGGCCGGGAGATTGTGGTGCTCATGCACGGCCTGGCGCGCACCAGCCGCAGCATGAAACCGATGGAGAAGGCTTTGACCGCGGCGGGTTACACCTGTTATTCAATGAAGTATCCCTCCACGGAGAAAACCGTCCAGCAACTTGCCGATGAACACCTGGCGCCGTTGATTGAACAGTGCCGGGCCGCAAAGCCGGCAAAGATCCACTTTGTGGCTCATTCGCTCGGGAACATTGTCCTGCGGTATTATTTGGCAACCCATAAACTGGAAAATGCCGGCCGAATCGTCATGCTCGGTCCCCCGAACCAGGGCAGCGAAGTCGTGGACCGCCGCGGGCGTTTCTCCCTGTTTGGCTGGATCAACGGTCCGGCCGGCCAACAACTCGGCACATCCGGCCACTCGCTGCCGAACCAATTGCCCGCCCTTCCGGTTGAAACGGGAGTGATTGCCGGCACAAAATCCATCAATCCGTTTCTTTCCATGCTGATCCCCGGAACGAATGACGGAAAAGTATCCGTTGAACGGACGAAAATCAAGGGCATGACTGATTTCATCGCGGTCGCCGCCGCGCACCCGTTCCTGATGCGGAACCGGGAAGTCATCAACCTGACCCTGTCGTTCCTGCGGGATGGTCAGTTCAAGACGGAGAAACCGGTTGCATCCGGCGCAAAGAATAAAATTAAAGGATGGGTTCTAGTTATTGTCGTCATGATTGTCACCGGGTTTGCGGCCCTCAACGCACTCGCATAAAAACACGCAGATGGGATTGCATATAATGTCACTAAATGTCAACATAACGACGTATGGTTAGTTAAAACGCAGGGAAACGTGCTGATTTTGCAGGCTGGCCGGCGACGGACATGAGCTACACTATGAAAAAAGCGGAAAACCAGAATATAGAGTTTAAGCGGGCGTGGAACGAGAATTGTTTCAAAACAGTTTGCGCCTTTGCAAATTCCAGCGGAGGGAAAATATATCTGGGCATCGAGGACAACGGGGAAATTGTCGGCATAAACAAAGCCGGGAAATTGCTGGTGGATATCCCCAACATGATAAGAGACATCCTGGGAGTTACGCCGCTGGTTTCCGCCAAAAAACGCCACGGCAAAGAAATTCTTGAAATCAAGGTTGATTATTCAGCGGCTCCAATTTCATACCATGGCCGATTTTACACAAGGAGCGGAAGCGCAATATCCGAGCTCAAGGGTCATGAGCTTTCGGAATTATTAATGGCAAAATCAGGCAAAACATGGGATTGTTTTTTCGAGGAAGGCGCCACTCTGAAAGACATAGACATGCCTACGATCAGGACCTTCAAGAGACTTGCCGCCAAAAGAATCCCCTTTATACAAGGCGAGAAAAATCCGGCGGTTATTCTTAAAAAGTTGAACCTTCTTGAAAACGGACGTTTAAGGCGCGCGGCAATTCTGCTTTTTGGCAAAAACCCGAAACGATTTTACATAACCGCGTATATTAAAATAGGCAAATTTCTCAACGATACCGACGTGATCAGCACGGACGATATTGAAGGCAACCTGTTTCAACAGATAGAAAAAGCCATGGATATCATAAGGATAAAATACCTCGTTTCAAATATCACTTATGAAGGCATATACCGCAAGGACACGCTGGAATATCCCGAAGACGCGTTACGCGAGGCGCTTGTCAATGCCGTCATCCACCGGAGTTACATAGGCACGCATACCCAATTAAAGATTTATCCTGACACCTTGAACCTATGGAACAACGGCGGCTTACCGGCCAACATCCGGATAGAAGATTTAAAAAGACTCCATTCTTCCAAACCAAGGAATGAGTTTCTTGCGGATGTTTTTTTCAAGGCCGGCATGATAGAAGCATGGGGACGCGGGACAACCAAAATAGTCGATGCCTGTAAAAAAGCGGGGTTGCAGGAGCCGGAATTCCGGGAGGAATTCGGCGGTTTGTCGGTTACTTTCTTTAAAGGCAAGGCCGGAGAAAGTTCGGAGAAAACTAGGGAGATAACTAGGGAGAAAATGTCGGAGATAATGTCGGAGAAAATGTCGGAGATAATGTCGGAGAAAACCGCCGGCCGCATTCTGGCCATTCTGGCGATAAAACCTGAGTCATCTATAGCAGATTTAGCCGCGAAACTTGGCGTTGTAACTCGCACGATTGAGCGCAATCTGAAGATATTACAAGTGAAAGGCCTGCTGCGCCGCATCGGCCCTGACAAAGGCGGGAAATGGGAACTGTTAAAGCCAAAATAATAATATGATGAGTTGCGCCAGACGCGGCCGGCCTGAACTATCAGTCTGAATATAACCAAAGGCGGAATTACTTGCCGTTATCGGCTGAGCCGTGCATTTCTTTTCAGTGGTTTTGCTCTGGTATAAACTATTTATCAATAAATTGAGGAATACATGAATCGCTCCATATCTCCACCCGAGGCGGATCCTCCCCTGGCTGAAAAGGCTTCTCCACTTGTGCGGCGATGCAATTTGCCTGCCGGCCAGCAATTCATTCAACGGATGGTGGACGAATTCAACGCCGAAGAACGCCTCTGGAAAAGTCTGGCGCTCCGGCGGAAATTGCGGAAAATTCTGCATCCGAAAATCAGCCGCCGCAAAAGACAGCAACTTGACTTGGCGGAGTTTGCCAGCCGTCAGCCGCTAAAGGATTGTATCGGGTTTTGGAGATTGTCATGAAAGAACAAACGGCGCTTGTCCCCTTTGAAGCGCATTGAGATCAGACAGCGCCTGAATCGATTCCTTGCCCATCCCCGTTCGTGTGAGCACGCACAGCTTGAACATGGCCGCCTGGCCGTTCGTCGGCGCGGATTGGCAGACCTGTTTCACCAGTGCGGCAAGATTCGTCCCCGATTGCGTCAGCACAGCGGCGACATCGCGTTGTGCCGCCCACCAATCCACCGTGTCCTCACGGGCACAAACGTCGGTGGATCGCATCAGAATCCCAACGACCATGATTAGAACACCGCACACCTGCGGCATACTGAGATTTCTCATAGGGGCTCGGCCAACGTCGAACCTATGGCACCGGCTTTAGACGGTCGCCATCAGGTCCTGGTTGGGGCATCTCCTGTTTCTGTTGGACTCTGGCACTGAACACCACGGGGAACCGAGGATTAGTTAGCATTACCGTGAAATACCGTCCGTCTTTATAAACTTCAATTTCATAGCCGTCTTTTTTAACCTTGTGCCCACGATCCAGCGCAAACTTAGCTTTTACCCATACCTTGATGCCTTTGCCAGATGGGCTTATTTCCGCATATGATCCAAGCCGTTTCAGCATGGCGCCAACTTCAGGATGAATATTTCCCTGATCGTCAATACAATCGTCAAAGTCAAATCCGGTTAATCCATCAGTGGCGCTGAATACTAACCCGAGACCGGTAAGACTATATTGGCTAATGCCGGCTACAGCCTCATCAAAAGTACCCCATGTCGCAGGGTCGTTTGTTTTTGCCAGTTGCCCTGTATGCGGGTTAACCGGTTGTTTATCCATCTTGGCCGGATCATTATTCTTTGGTACCGCCCTCCAGCAAATCCACTGCGACAGAGCCATCAACTCAGCCGGTATGATGTTATTATCTGCCGTATCAGGGCCTGGTATTAGCGGCCCCATTCAGATTTGACGAGATCATTCCTCCTGAAAACTCAATCCGGTAACGGGCAGGACCATTTGTCTGGACTTGGAAGCGCATGTCGGGACAGGGCGGAGTCACTTCCGTGATGGAAAACGGCTTATTTGCGCGCGAGATCAAGGTGACGTAGCGGGGAGGCGAAGATCCACCTACAGGCTGGGAGAATTTCAGCGTTCGCGGCACGGCCACAATATCCTCACTGACAAATTGGACCAAGGGAATGGGAATATCAGGATAGCGGGGATGATCGGTTAGCACATGGGCCACAGTCTCAAACTTGCCGCCGGGTGTGTCCGGATTGACCCGAACGCGCAGGCGGTATTGCCTGCCCACCGCATTGGTCTCAATGGAGGCCGTGAACTGCGGGGAATCAAGCTTTAGACCGGTTACTTGGAAGGTCACATTGGAAGAGGTAGTAATATCGGCATATCGTTCGGCGCTCTCCCCCGGCGCGCGAGTACCGAAACTGATGATTTGCGGGATTACCTCCACATCAACAATGAATGTGCCAACAAACTCCACCTTGGACAATGGCTTCTGAGGGTCGTTGGATTCCAGAGTGATGGCTTTGCGGGCCGGGCCGCTGCGACCATGCAGGGAAAGGACAATGGATAATTCTGCGGTCTTTCCCGGCAAGATGGTGTTTGTGGTCAGGCCCATC
Source organism: uncultured Verrucomicrobiota bacterium (assembly GCA_964475405.1). Taxonomy (GTDB): domain Bacteria; phylum Verrucomicrobiota; class Kiritimatiellia; order JAAZAB01; family JAAZAB01; genus JAQUQV01. The sequence continues at coordinate 30,095 of CAYYWX010000029.1, read as the reverse complement.
TTGGCGCAACCGCAAGCCGCATGAGTCTTGCGGATTGTCAGTGGTTCATCGCCGGCATTGCGCAAGATAAAGGTATGGGAGATGGGCTTTTCGGTATTGTTCGTGCCGAAATTATAAACGGGCTGATCGCAGACCAGTCGCGGACCATGCAAGATGGCAACCTCTCCCATTGCCGCGCCACAGAAGCCTGCCAATATAAGCCCCACCCCAAGAATCAAATAAAACAACTTCATACCGGGAAAAACAATAGGCAAGATGGATTAGAATGGCAAGTGACAAATGCGAATTCAACCGGCAACCTGGAGATAGAACAATACAAGGGCATCCTCGTCAAGGCGTCGTACTGGAGATGGCCTGAGCGCGAACTGGCCGGCAATGCCATTGACTTCTACGTGAAAGTGCTCGGCGCGTCGTTCCACGACGCCATGAAAGAACTGACAAAGCCATGAAACAAAACAGTCGAAATCGTTCGCGTCATCCGGCCGCTACCGTCATAACCCTACGATCAGAGCGCGGCTATGCGGCCACTAAACTCGATGGGAAATCGGCCAGAGACGCAAAATCGTTTCGATGCCAATTCGGGGAAATCTATGATGTTAATTCGGACGGCAACAACAATTACACCCACTGGATTCTGACCTATTTCTTTTGTTGAGCAATGCCATCTCAATCGAGAGGAACGCAAACCAGTAGACGATAAAGAAGCCACAGATGTAGTAGGCCGCATAGAGTTCCTCAATCGGTTCCACTCCACCAATCGTTAGTAATGAGGGGATGAATGCTACACCAAGTGGGACGGCAAATACTGAGGTGACGGAGAACTGTAGTCGAAGGATGAGTGGATTGACAAGGCATGTCACCATGAATGTGCAGAAACTAAGGAAGGCGTTAAAGAGAACGCTTACAACAAGCAGAAGTGGATAGCCATCGGGCACATTCCCGTGTTTGCCTTCCATATAGATACCAAGACTAATCACAAAGACAAAGGCGATGAGATTGAGGGTGCCGCCGGTGATCAGATGGCTAAGAAGGAAGCTAAGAAGGAATGTCGGCTTTCTTTTCTCTTTCATAACAGTTGGCTAACCTTTAGTTTTTCCACGTTTCAACAACTATGACATCAACGCACTTCATATGTTATTATTAATAGATCGGGTTGTAGGACGCTCGACCAGCACTCGAGCAAATGCTTTACTGCAACTTCCTGTCGGCTTCCCCCCGTTGCCCCGGATAATACATTCTTGGATTCAAACCTATACCCGCCCCTGTAAGAGGGTCAAATCGGAAATATAACGAATACAACCGGGAATGGGCTTAAAATTTAATTTAGCGTCAGTTGCCGGATCCATCTTAAAGTTCAGGCCCAAAATCTCCCACGCTCCCAAGCGATGTACGTCGGGATGCCCTCCTTTGGGTCTTTACCATGGGAGTGGTGAATATCCGGTGGAACTTCGCTGATCTGCACACTGGACATTTCGCCAGATGGGCTTCTGTCACTGGCTGGGCAATATCGTACGTTTTCTGGCACTTCTCGCATTCGTAGACGTAAGTCAGCATATTGCCTCCTGCAACATCGCGCTGGCGAAGCAGCTCGGCTGGGCTTCTTCATGTTCCGAGGAACCACAAGCTCATTGTCTGCGGCAAGCGGTTTTATGACCGCCACGACGTCTGCATGATACGGTGATTCTTGTTGTTATTCGGACAATACATTCTTAAATAAAGCCTATACCCGTCCCGGCAGATGTCAATGTCGGAAATCACGGGTTAACCGCAAGAAAAGCGTTTGGAAATTTCATCATTGACGATACTAATACCAACTTTTACGCCATTATCCACGATTTGAGTTTTATTTATTTCTGCTTGAGTCTGTAATTTATTCTTCAACGCCTCGTTTTGTTTTGCAATTTCTTCATCTGTCAGAGTGGTCTTAAGCATTTGCGGAGCCATCGCCTGCAATAACTCGACTACAAAGGAAGACATATCTTCATGGTTATTATCTTCCGGTGTTTTTGTTAAAATCATTATCTGCTGGCGCTTGATATCATTCGCCTCAAGCCTTGAGAAATGGATCAGTTGCTAATTCTTCCGGACGTATTAGATGTGCAGTGGTTAAAACTCGTGCGATGCGGCACCGCCAGTCCGGCATATAACCGACAGGATTATCAGTGGGCGTTATAATAATTTCACTGCCTATTTGCATGGTATTTCCGCCTTTAAAGCCCTGCGCTTTATCGCGTCTTTTATCTTAACGTTAGCCGCGCCGAGCTTAGTTATGGCTTCTTGTAGATTAACCAAACAGGCAATAGCCTTCGTTTCATGACGAGTAAGCGCGGCATTTGCATGTGCGGCCCCAACAAGTGGCGGGACATAAGCTTTTAGCAGTTCAAGATTAAGGGCCTGCATCAGTTTAATAATATCGTGCAATCCCTGCAAGGGATCATCCTGAGCCTGACGGCAGATACGATCCAATGCAGCGCAAAATTCATTGTCACCATCAATTGGCATTTGCTGTTCCGGCGGGTTGTTTATCGAGATCATATAATTTTTCATCCTCAAATTGGTGAACGATGGCCCATGTTGTCTTCTTGGCTGCTTGTTCCCGTGAATATTCCAATTCCTGTTCTAAAAAGTCCATTAACCTTTTATAGTCCCACATTCGCCACATGTGATTAATAATGATCTCGTTAATGATTATTGGGTCTATGGGCTTATGCAGCATGACCGATCTTGCCAGAAACTCACGAAACATACGCAGGCGTAATTGAAATACTGGATCTTCAAACTCTTTACACGTTTTCATAATCTGTCCTTCTTTAATAATTTATATCCTCGAAAATAATAGCCGCATTTATAAGCTATATTTTCTGTTAAGTTTTTAGCCAAAGCACGTTGGCGCTTAAGCCATTTTATATGATCTTCGTTTTCGATTAGTTGTGATTTATATTGCTTGAGCCAGCGCTGCCTCACCTTGGCTCTAATCATGGCGAGAATTGTTTCCGGAGGGTTGCCGATATACATGGCAATCGTCTTCTGCCTTCCTTTACAATCCCTGGGCTGCACTGCACGTAAGGACCAGTATTGATAGCCGCACCTGTTACGCTGACGCGCAAGGCGAAACTTGACGGGTGATTTTTCAATTACATCAATGGCAGTTATTGCCTTTGATAATAATCGTCCGTCAACAGCATCCAATGCACATAAGGAATTTTGATTCACAGCGAAACCCTTTACGCAAAGTTAAAACACAGTTCTTGCGTGTTCGGTTTCGTGTTTGGTAGATCGACTAGTGGAGATAAAAGCCGACCATGTTCGTATTCGTATTAAAACAAATGTATTATGCCAAATATCCTATTTCGATACAATGATAATCGTCCATCATTTAGCGTAATTGCACGGATAGCTCTCCCGCCCCCGCTCTACTTAATTTAAGCTTCATCCATAAATAACTGACATTACAGGCGAATACGGCTATAGTATCGGTCAGTAACGGCGTGTACAAAAAGATGCTTGGAAGCAAGGGTGTTTTACCAATATAAGGCACAAGCATATTGGTTGCTATAAATAAGCTGATAGGAATTAATTTAAAATGAAGGCAGATAAAAACACTGAAAATTATAATCGAATCATGTTCGGAAATGATTTTGAGCTCGTCAAGGTAGAGAATCCGGCCACGGATATTAAAGGGCATGGCGGTGACGGCTGTTTTATATTTTTAAAGGAAATTTCCGGGAAAACAATTACACAGACAAGCACGAAGCGGAAGAGTTTGGGCGCCAAGAATCAGATTAAACCTGGCGGTGATGAAAACATCCGTATCAAGAACGGTGGTTTTATACGACGTAAGGAGGCCGCCAAGTATCTGGGCATCAGTTTGCGCACTTTAACTAACTGGCAGCGACGGCAGGTAATACCGGTTGTGCAAGTCGGTCACAGAATAACGTTATTTCGGACAGCTGATTTGGATCGCTGTCTGAGACGATTCACCTTAAAAGCCGCCGGAGATGAGACATAATATTCTTCGACTAACGGTCTAATTCGTGACCTGCAATGTCCAGTTTAGCTTGGCATCAGCAATCTTAGGTACAGGTTGAAAAACGGGCATTTTTCCTGCCACACATTTGCCACAGTATTTAGCGCTTCAAGGTGCCTTTTCTTGCCCTTTCCTGCCTTTTCAATAAAACTCAATAAACACAGGGAAAAGCACGGACAGCATTGATTTTAAAGGGGAGGCGCGAACCGGAATTGAACCGGTGTAACAGGTTTTGCAGACCCGTGCCTAACCACTTGGCTATCGCGCCCTGAAAAATGACCGTGTTGCAGGACTGGCCATCATGGTATCAAGCCGCAAATCGGCGTCAACTGCTTTTTTTCCGGACAATAATTGATTTAAACCGACAGTTCGGTATATTTTCCGCATTGCATCAAAAGACTTTGACAATCAACCAAGGAATCACGCAAATGAAAATCGAATCCGGTCTTTTCCATCACATGGTCGTTCAACGTAACCGCAACAACGTCAGCGAAGCTGATTTTTCCGGCACGTGCGCCGCATCCGGCCCCGTGCTGGCCACGGTACGGCGCGGCAAGATCATGATCAAGGGCTTTGCGTCCGTTCCCGTCGGCAAGGCGGCGCGCGGCCGGATCAAGGGCTGTCTTAAGGGGTTGCCGGCCGGCGGCCCGTATACCATCGAACTGCGGATCGGTAACGAGAAACTCACCGTCAAGGACGTGCTGGTGGGCGACGTCTGGCTGCTGGGCGGACAATCCAACATGCAGGGTTACGGCCTACTTCCCAGGAAACGGCTGCCCGTTGACCCGCTGGTGCGCGCATTCTTCATGGATGACCGCTGGGCAACTGCAAAAGACCCCATCCACAACATGTGGGCCTGCGTTGACCAGGTCCACATTGACCTTTGCGGCGGGGTCCGGCCCGGCAAACCTCCGGCGAACTGGGGCGCCTGTCCCGGCCCCGCCTTCGGCCTGGAGATGCACCGACGCACGGGCGTGCCGCAAGGCCTGATCGCCTGCGCGCACGGCGGCACTTCCATGACCCAATGGGATCCCAAGCGCAAGGACGAGGGCGGCAAGAGCCTTTATGGCGCGCTGGTCCGACGGCTTGTGAAAAACGGCCGGCGGGTGGCCGGCCTGATCTGGTACCAGGGCTGCAGCGACGCGAACACCAGGGATGCCCCGCTCTACACCAAACGCATGAAGGAATTCGTGGCCACTCTACGGCGCGACTGCGCCAACAAGGCTCTCCCGGTGGCGATCGTTCAAATCGCGCGTGTCATCGGCTGGGGGCCGGACTCGATCGCCCCCTGGAATTCTATCCAGGACCAGGAGCGCCGTCTCCCGCTGGCCATCCGGAACCTGGCCACGGTGCCGGCCATCGATCTGCCGCTCGACGACCTGATCCATATCAGCGGCGAAGGCCACACGATCCTGGGCAAACGGCTGGCCCAGGCCATGCAGACTCTGCGCGGGGACCGCAAGGCGGGGCCGCCTCCCATCATCCTGAAAAAAATCTCCCTTGAATCCGAGCGCGGACTGGGCGTGGCGGTGGTCGAGTTCGGGAACGTGGCCGGAAAACTTCGCGCCGGCAGTTTACCAAGCGGATTTACTATCGTGAACAACGCCTCATGCAACAGCCATTTCGACATCCAGCTCGAAGGTTCGCGCGTGCGAGTGCGCAGCATAATTGCAACGAACATGTTGAACGCAGCGTTCATTCATTACGGCCATGGCACCGATCCAATCTGCAACATCGTGGACGAGGCCGGCCGCTCGCTGCCCGTGTTCGGTCCTCTCAGGATCGGCATACCGCGGGCGGTCACGCCATTCGTACGGCAGCTGCGCGTGAGCGCCTATCAACCCTCGGCGGGGAAACTGGACGCTCTCCAACTCCCCGCTTCGCTCGACGCGCTTGGCCTGGCAACGCGCACTTTCGCCGATAATTTCTGCGATTTGCACGAGGAAATCGGACAACACGGCGGCCGCGACGAGGTGGTCTGGTTCGCATGCCGTTTCTCATGTTCTGAAAAGATGCGCCTGGCGCTCCGGCTTGGCTATGACGGGCCGCTCAAGGCCTGGGTGGACGGCAAGCAGGTGTTTCACGACCCGAAAGGAACCAACCCTGCCACCCCGGACAAGGGCAAGGCTGTCATCAATGCGGCGCAAGGCGACCACGAGGCCATCATCGCGCTGGGCACCAATCATGGCGCGGCCTGGGGCGTCCACCTGTGTTTTGAACGGATGGATGTCGCCCGGAAACTGCTTCTCATGGGCCCGGAACACTATGTGATGCCAAAGGTGCTGGGATAGGCAAGATTTAGCTCAACACCGGGACACCATATGGACACACTTTATAAAGTGTGTCCATTTCTACATGTCATCAACCTTGGCCAGGCAAGCGCCGGAAGAAGGTTTGATCACCCGCACAGGGCAAGGACGCCCGAAATGTTTCTCATAGGCGGATGAAATATTTTTACCTGTTTCCGGCGCGTCTTCCGGATGGACCAGCAGGACGGCACTCCCGCCGAAACCGCCGCCGGAAAGCCGCGCGCCGAGAACTTTTTCCAGGCTGGAGGCAAAATCCACTATAAAATCGAGCTCGGCGCAAGAATTTTCAAAATTGACCCGCGAGCTTTGGTGCGACGCAAACATCAATTTGCCGAATTTTTTCATTTCACCGGCTTTCAAAAGCCGGCGGGCCGCAAGCCCGCGCTCGTTTTCGCCGATGACATGCGCCGCCCGTTTGTAAATGACCGGATCAAGGCCGGCCACGTGTTTTGTCAATTCCGCCGACGACACATCGCGCAGCGCTTTCACCGGGTGATCAAGGACCGAGGCAAAAAAAAGCGCCGCCTGTTCGCAGGCCGCGCGCCGCTCGTTATAGGCCGATTCAACAAGGTTGTGCTTGACCCCGGTGTTCGCCAGGAGAAAACACGCCTCCGCCCCGATTTTTTCCGTGTCAATTTTCAGCGACCTGAAATCGGTGAAAATCAGGGCCTGCTCAAAGCCGAACAAGCTTGAAATCTGGTCAAGAAGTCCGCAGCGCGCGCCGGTGAATTCATTTTCGGCCTGCTGGCACAGTTTGGCAATTTGTATCTTCGGCAGCTCCAAACCGTAAAGCGAACCCAGGGCCAACGCCGCCGATACCTCAAGAGCGGCCGAGCTGGAAAGTCCGGCCCCGGGCGGGACGTCGCCGGCAAAGGTCAGGTTGAAGCCTTTTTCAATTTTTTCCGCCGCGCCGAGTTTATTGGCCACGCCGACCAGATAATTCGCCCAGTGCGGACTTTTCAGCGGTTTTTCAGCCGGCAAATCAAATTCGGCAAATTCACCCGGATCAAGGGCCGACAAAACACAGTGTTTGCCCCCGCCGGCCGAGACGGCGACGCACACACCCGCGTCAATCGCGGCGGAAAGGACGTAGCCCTCGTTATAATCGGTATGGTTCCCGAGAACTTCAATGCGTCCGGGGGCATAGGCAACGGAAACCGGAGCACAACCAAAGCGGGATTTGTGACCGGCAATTACGCGTTCAATTAGGGAAGAATTCATCCACTAGACCTTCACCTTCGTTTGTATACTGGTAGGGCCGCACAGCCTTGTGCGGCCGAAAATACGGCGGGACACGGCTGTCCCGCCCTACCCCGCATAAACG
>CAYYWX010000029.1:13682-22425 GCA_964475405.1 uncultured Verrucomicrobiota bacterium | reverse complement strand
CAACCATTGACGGACTGGATTCCCATTTTCATGGGAATGACAAACGCTATCATGAGGATTTCATTGTCCGCGGATGAGATTGAGCAATTCTTTCTGACGCCGGTCAAGCAGTTCCTTGCTTTTCGCCTCAAGGTTCAGGCGCACAAGCGGCTCGGTGTTTGAGGCGCGCACGTTGAACCACCAGTCGGAAAATTCAAAGCTGAGGCCGTCCAATTCAAATATCTTGCCGTCGCGATAAGTCCGGCGCAGGCGATCAAAAACCGCCGCCTGGTCCTTCACTTCCGAATTGATTTCCGGGCTCTTGAAGTAGCGCTTCAACGGCGCGACCAGGCCGGAAAGCGGCAGGTTGCCCTGGCTGAGCAGGTTGGCGATGAAGAGCACGGCCATGGCCGAGCTCTCGGTGTAATAATTGTCGCGGAAATAATAATGCCCGGAAAGCTCGCCGGCGAAAACCGCCTTGGCCGCGCGCATTTCCTGCTTGATGAAGGCGTGCCCGACCCGGCACATCTGCGGCGTACCGCCGTTTTCCTCAATCACTTCCCTGACCGCCCAGCTGCTGCGCAGGTCGTAAAGGATTGTCCCCTTCTCTTTCTTCAACACGCTTTGGGCAATCAGGGCGGTGATCATGTCCATGGGAACGATATCGCCCTTTTCATCGACAAACCCGACCCGGTCGGCATCGCCGTCAAACGCGGCGCCGAAATCATATTTTCCTTCCTTGATTTTCCGCTGGAGCGCCGCGAGGGTTTCGGTCTTGAGCGGGTTGGCCTCGTGATTCGGGAAAGACCCGTCCAGCTCGGCATAGAGCGGATCAATCTCAACAAGGCCTTTCAGCGTCTTAGCCTCAATGACGCCGACGGAATTGGCGAAGTCAGCCGCAATTTTCACCTTCCGGACCGGTTGCGCGCATTTTTTGATATGGGCGGCGTATTCCGGCAGAATATCATACCGGGTGACCGACCCCGGTTTTTTTGCAGGCGGATTGAACTGCCCGCTCATGACAATCTTTTCAACGTCGCCGATCCCGGTCTGGCCGCTGAGCGGCACGGCCTGCGCGCGGCAGAGCTTGAACCCGTTCCATTCGGCCGGATTATGCGAGGCGGTGATCATGATGCTCGCGTCCGCGCCGAGCTTGCCGTTGGCGAAATAGGACATGGGCGTGGAGCAAAGCCCCACGGAAATAACATCCGCGCCCTGCATGGTCAAGCCTCGGACAAGCCCGTCAAACAGCAGCTTGGAATGCGGCCGCATATCCTGCCCGACAACGACTTTCCGGCAATTCAGGAAGCTCGCGAACGCCCGGCCGATTTTGAAGGCGACATCCTCGGTCAGGTCCTTGCCGTAAATGCCGCGTATATCGTATGCTTTGAATATTCCCGACATAATTTTTGCTCCCGATTATCGGTTTCCAGCTTCCGCCTATCAACCTGAGAAGTTGCAACAATAATATGAATCATGCGCCAAAATCAAGATTTTTTATGATGCCGGTGTATTTTCCTGAAAATCATATCTGGAAAATATTGCCGAGCCGGCGGCCGATCAGGCGGTTGATACCCAGGATGGCGATAAACAGGAACGTCATGGCCCAGACGCCGAAGGCCGCCGCCAGGTAGCGTCCGTTACCGAGAAGCTGGAACAGCTCATAGAGGGCCTTGGTAATCGGGTAATGAACCTGCTTCTGGGCCAGCATGAGCGAATCGGAAACTTCCAGCATGGCAAAACTGAATGCCAGGAGTCCGCCCGCGAGGAGATTGACGCCGATCAGCGGCAGAGTGATTTTCCAGGTCACGCGCGCCGGCGAGCCGCCGACGCTGGCGCCCGCCTCCTCAAACGCGACCGGCATCTGCTGCAGACCGGCGGACGCCGCGCGGACGACATACGGCAGGCGGCGGACGGCATAGGCGATGATCAGCAGCAGGGTCGGATTACCGGCGGGATTAAGGGCCGCGAACATCGTGCCGGGCTGGCTCATGCCGATATAGCCGAAGGCCACGACAATGCCCGGAACGGCCAGGGGCAGCATCGCGGTGGCGTCCAGCCAGCCCCGCCAGCGCAGCCTGGTCCGTTCAACCACGATGGCGATCATGAAGCCGAGCGCGACGTCAATGGCCGCGGCCAGCGATGAATAGACAAGGCTGTTGCGGATGCTCGGGACAATGAGATTATGCCCGAGCGCGCCGAAATAATGATCAAAAGTGATTTTTGACGGCAGGATGGTCTTGTACCAGGCCAGGGTGACGCTGGTAAGGATGACGCCGATATGGGGCAGGACGGCCAGGATAAAAATAAAGGCAAAGATAAAGACGGCGGCGACCAGCGCCATGCCCCGCAACGGCTTGAGGGTCCGCACCTGCGTTCCTTTCTGCATCACGGCGTATTGCCAGCGGCTGAAAAGCAGCTTGCCGGCGCAGTAGATGAGCGCCACCGCCACGAGCATGATGGCCACCAGCGCGTAGGGCAAGGGATTCGAGCCGATATCCTTCAAGCCGTCGAAAATCTGCACGGCGGTCAAGCGGTTATAATCAAAGATAAGCGGCGTGCCGAGCTCGGTAAAGGACCAGATGAAAACCAGCGCGCTCCCGGCAAATATACCCGGGGCGATGAGCGGGATAGTTATGCGCCGGAAACGGCTGAAGCCCGAAAGCCCCATGCTGGCCGCGGCCTCCTCCATGGAAGGGTCGACGTTGGAAAGGGCGGCCACGGCGTTCAGATAGAAAATGGGATATAAATGCAGGGCTTCCGTCAGCGCCACGGCAAAGAAACGTCCCGACCCGAGCCAGTCAAATGCGCCGGCCCAGTCGCAAATGCCGGCTTTCACCAGGATGGCATTGAACATGCCGTACTGGCCGAGGATTTGCCGGATGCCGATCGCGCCGACAAAGGGCGGCAGGATCAGGGGCACAAGAATGAGCGAGCTGAAAAGCTGTTTGCCCGGAAACGAGCAGTGCGCGGAAAGCGCCGCCAGGGGCAGACCGATCAACATGACAATAATGGTCGTCACGCAGGCCATCGCCAGGCTGTTCAACAAACCTTCCGCGTAAACCGGGTTAAGCATCGCCTCGCGCAGGATGGCGAACGTGAAATGGCCGTCAAACACGACGGCGCCGCGGAGCACCCAGCCCAGCGGCCAGAAAAAAAAGAAAATGAAGAAACCCGCCGTCAAGAGCGCGATTATTATGGCCTGATATTGTTTCATGGTATTTAAGCAAGGCACCCGCCGCCGCTCAGAAGCTTTGGCGGGCAAGCATAGGCATAAGGCACAAAGTTAAGACAGGAACAATGTGGCAAAATATCAAAACTGACCATCTATCTCTTATGTTCTTCATCAATTTATGCCTCAGTGCCTGTGTGCCTTCTGCCTTCCTTCATCCTTCGCCAAATCCGCGGCCTGCCGGTACTGGTTCCTGAAAAACATCGTCCACTCGCGCATCAGCCTGGCTTCTTCAAGCTTGCTGCCCATTGTCGCGGCGCTCTTGGAAAGCGCGCCGTATTCCGCACCGGGCGGGAGGGCGGAAAAAGCCCGCATGGCCCGCGGACATTTTTCAGGGCCGCCGGCCTCGTTGATCGCCTGCCAGGCGCAGCGCAGTTCACCGTGGGGGTCAATGCACATTGTCCTGACCAGGGCACGGATGACATTGAAAAACGGTCCGGTCCAGGCGGAGCGGTAGGTGAATTGCCCGGCGTTCTGATAAGGCATGGCCTGCGGGTCCGACATGTTTTCCAGGTATTTCGGCTCGTACAAATCGCGCCGGATGGGCAGGCGGCGGAGACTGTAACGGACCGGCCCGCCCGGACGGCCGACGCGCGTGTTCCAGAGCAACTGCCCGTCCACGCTCAGGCAAAAATCAATGAACCGTTCCGCGACAAGGCGGTTGGGCGCCCCGCGCAACATGCTGATCGGGTCAACCGAAATTGAAGACCCATTGTCCGGCATGACGTATTTCATCCTGGCGGATGACTCGTTGCGCTCAACCGTCTCGCTTTCAAACCTTCCGTAAAAGTCAATGCACATGCCGGCGACGGCATTGCCTTGCGCGACGTCAACCGTGACCTTGCCGGCCGAATCGGTGAAATATCTCGCGTTCGCGCCGATTTCCCTGATCAGATCCATGGACCGCCGCCAGCCCTCCGCCAGGTCGGCCGGCTGCGCGTTTTCGGCGGTTATCCCGCGCTCACCAAGCAGGAGAAAAATCTGCTGCTGGATCAACATTTCAAAGGCCTTGTTGATGGAGCCGCTCTTGGTCGGGTCGGCCAGGGCGATATTTTTAAACAAGCGGAAGTCGGCCAGGTCCCGCCACTGGCGCGGGGGCGTGACAATTCCGCGCTGCTTAAGAGCGTCCTCGTTGTAACAGATGCCGAAGGAGCTCAGGCAGCAGCCATACCAACGGTCATCGCGGTCATAGAATGTTTCCCCCGAAAAGCGGCCCGGGATAATGTCGTGGTTCAGCCATTCCGGATGCCGCTCGCGCAGTCCGCAGGGAACGGTATGATTTTTTTTGGCCTGCAGGACGTGGTCATATTCCCCCCCGCCGAAAAAAAGATCGATCCCGATCCCGGGCAGGCCGGCCTTTTCGGCCGCCTGGAAGGAGCCGTCAATGTAGCGCGCTATCTCGCTTGTGCCGCCGATATTCCGCCACTCGATCTCAACGCCTTGTCCGAAGTTTTTTTGGTGCCATTGCCGGAAAGCATTTTCAAACTCAGACTGTACGGCCTCGTTATGCGGACTGATAATGACCAGCGGAAGCGAAGAGCCGCGCGCGGCCTCCCTGGCAGGCTTGAGCAAAAACGGCACGGCCAACAGCAAGAGCAAGGCAAGAATATAAAGGGAATCGGAGGGTTTTAATGTTCTCATTTTTGAATGATAGCCGGCATGTTTTGCCTTCCCGAAGCCTTGATCATGACCCTGAATTTACATTGTTTTAAGCATAAGTTCTGCCAATTGACAAACAGATTTTTATTCTTTCCGGTATGCCGGGGAAATAAAAAAGGCAGGCTTTTTAAGGCCTGCCTTTTTTACGGGGCGCCTGCCCCACCGCGAGGGGAAAAATTACGGCGCAGTCATCGCAAATGGACCACATCTTACCAAATATTGCGAGGTGGAGAACCAGACGTACCAATTAGAACCCACGACGCTGAACAGGTCGGCCAGGCGGTCGCCATCAACATCGCCCGTAACTGGCGATCCGGCAATGCCCATATCAAACGGACCACTCCGCAATTGGTATTGAGCGGTAGAAAACCAAACATACCAGTTGGAGCCGATAACGCTGATCAGATCCACCAGGCGGTCGCCGTCAATGTCGCCCGTGGCGGGCGTGCCGGAGATTCCCATATCAAACGGACCGCTACGCACCGCGTATTGAGCGGTGGAAAACCAGACATACCAGTTGGAGCCGATAACCGTAATGAGATCCGCCAGGCGGTCGCCGTCAATGTCGCCCGTGGCTGGCATGCCGGAGATTCCCATATTAAACGGCCCGCTCCGCACCTGGTATCCTGCCGTGGAGAACCAGACATACCAATTGAGGCCATCAACAATGATCAGGTCCGCCAAGCAGTCGCCATCGACATCGCCCGTAACAGGTGTTCCGGAGATTCCCATATTAAACGGCCCGCTACGCACCTGATATCCTGCCGTGGAAAACCAGACATACCAATTTGAATCAACGACCGTGATAAGATCGGCGAGGCGGTCGCCGTCAATATCGCCGGTCAATGACCTTGCCGACTGGGCAGGCACGGCGTTGAGACCCTGGCCGTAAAGTCCGATGGTTGTGCCGACCATCAACTCATCGTAGAAAAGAGTTTTTATCTGCGTGCCGTTCGGGTAATTGGTGACCGTCACCCAACTGCTTCCGCCATAAGGCAGGTAATAGACCGTGCGCTGGACCGCCAGGACCGGCACGTCATTGGTGGCGTTGTCCTTGCCGACGGTGATCACCGGCCCCAAGCCGCGGCCGAGCACATCGCCGTCACCAAAATCACCCGGCAGGCCGTTCGTAGTCAGCATGTTCCAGGTTGAATTGGTGTCCCGGTAATAAGCAACCACACTATGCCGGCCTGGCATTGAAGTTTCCGGCAAAGTCCCGGAGGCATAAATGCCTCCAACCGAATCTTCCGCCATTTTGCGGATATTGACATCGTTGGTCATATCCAGGCCGATTGAAGAAGATGTAAGGCGATAAACGCCGCCCCGATCGGCCGGGGTGCTTTTTGAGACGGCCACATATATATTTTCCCCATCGTTTTCTTCCCTTACCAGCATGTCATTGACATTAATATTAGTGATAACCGCTTCCCAATTCGTGCCGCCGGTTGTACTGATATAAACGCCGCCGCTCGGACTGTTCTGGGAGTAACTGTAATATCCCAAAGCAACAAAGCTGCCTTTTGCCTTGACCGATCTGATCTCCCCGTCGCCCAATCCGTAATCTTCCCACCGGAACACCTGTACCCAGGAAGAAAAATTTGAGCCGCCGCCGGTGATTGTTTTATAGAGCCGGCTGCTTCCGGCGTAGCCGGTCATGCCGGATGGATTATCCGAATCAATCGTGCAGGCATAGACGATGGCATCCGGAAACTCGCCGTCGGTCCAGACCGGCGTGGAATTGAAATTCGTCGCAATGCGCAGGCCCGCCTTTGATCCGATCCAGGCCACGGTCTTGTTTGCCAGGGCATCAATATCGTTAATCTGAAAGGCCAGCAGGCCGTTGTTCAGCTCAACGATGTCAACTCCGGCATTCGTGGAACCGCCTATTCCCTTGTCGGTGGTGACGTAAATCATGTTGGTATCAAGAGGATCCACTTTGACGCACCCGGCGTTGACATGCGTCGCGTTTGGACGAAAACCGCCGCGGGGCAATTCCGCCCAATTTGTCCCTGTCCCTTTATTAGTGCTGACAATCCAGCCGTAATAAACCTCATAAGCGTTGGAAACGCCATTGCAGACAATATTTAATCCACTGCCACCGCCCGAACGGGATTTGCCGGTGTTAAAATTAGTCCAGGAGGCGCCGCTACTATCCGAATAGGCCATCTCCAACCAGGTTGAGCCGCCGCCAAGGAATAGCCGGCCATCCGGCCCGACGGCCACCTGGCTCGCGGACTCCAACGTCACGGCCGTGGTGAGAACCGGTGAAAAAGTAGTCGCCGCGTTGAAGGCGTTATAATTATCCGATGACTTCAGCAACACGCAGTTGGTCTGAAACGTGCAGAGCACATACACCTTGTTGTCCACCGGACTGACGGCGAGCGTCACGGGGTTTCCGTAGAAACTCGTGGAAAGCGGCGCGCCCAATGAGAGGCTGCCGCTGGAATCCAGCGAGCCGTAATAAAGCGTCCTGGCAGCCATTTCATCCACCGCGTCGCTAACAGCAAACAGGCTCGAACCCTGGATCAACACGAAGGACACGGCGGCGGGAATCGGTTTGGTCAAACTTCCGCTGGAGGTGGTGCAGCTCACAAGTCCGCTGGAGGTGCCGGCAAATATTTTACCTGACTGCTGGTGAGCCGCGATCCAGTTCGGGGCGCCGAAATTCGCGTTGGCATCCAGGTCCGGCACGACCGCAAATGCAAAGTTTGTGCCGAACGGCGCCGGGCTGGAATGATCCACGTCGGCGTAGAAAACCGAGTTGGCGCTGTCGGTGGATGCGAACACGCGCGTCTTGCCGGGGGCGCCGGGAACCTGAATGGCGTCAATGGTGCCGATGGTGCCGCCGTATACCTCAAACGGGCGCGGCAGGACACTTTCCTGGGCCCGGGCCGAAAAGGACAACGCCATCATGCCCAGGATTGCAATACTCGTTCGGCCGATATCTTGCAGTTTCATTCTATTCCTCCTCGTTTTATGTTTATTTCAATTCAAGTTTATCTTAACTCGAGTTCTTCCAAAGCGCGGTTGTTGCCGGATTTCAGGCGTGTCACTTGCCCGTGACTGGAATGCAGGGAACCGCATGCCTCAATGTGGCGCGCCGGGACGCTTACCCGGGCAAAAATTGAAAACGGCATTGCTGTCAGGATCAGAGACGCAACGCTTGTTTGCCCGATGTCTTGCGGGTTGCTTTTCATGCTTCCGTAAATCAGATTATCTCACTCGCTCTCCCGACCTCTCGGAGAGTCGGAATCGCCAGAGCTCACAGAGAAAAATGTTTTTTACCGGAAAAAGATCACGGCAAACTCAATGAATATGGTCCACTCCGTATCTGGTACTGCGCCGTGGAAAACCAGACGTACCAATTGGAGTCCACAACCACGAACAGGTCCGCCAGGCGGTCGCCGTCGACATCGCCCGTAATTGGCGCGCCGGAAATACCCATGTCAAAAGGCCCGCTCCGCACCATGTATTGCGCCGTGGAGAACCAGACATACCAGTTGGAACCGGACACGCTGATCAGGTCCGCCAGCCGGTCGCCGTCTATGTCGCCCGTGGCGGGCTCGCCGGATAGCCCCAGATTAAACGGCCCGCTCCGCACCTGGTATTGGGCGGTGGAGAACCAGACGTACCAGTTTGGACCGGATACGCTGATCAGGTCCGCCAGCCGGTCGCCGTCAACATCGCCCGTAACCGGCGTGCCGGAGACACCAAGGTCAAACGGACCGCTCCGCACCGCGTATTGAGCGGTGGAGAACCAGACATACCAATTGGAGTCCACTACCACGATTAGGTCCGCCAGCCGGTCGCCGTCTATGTCGCCCGTAACCGGCGTGCCGGAGACACCAAGGTCAAACGGACCGCTCCGCACCG
>CAYYWX010000029.1:0-13582 GCA_964475405.1 uncultured Verrucomicrobiota bacterium | reverse complement strand
CGTATTGAGCGGTGGAGAACCAGACATACCAGTTTGGACCGGATACGCTGATCAGGTCCGCCAGCCGATCGCCGTCAATGTCGCCGGTTAGAGACATAACGCCGGACCCGGGCTGAATCCCCAAACCCTGACTATAAATTCCTTCACTGGTGCCCACCATGAGTTCATCCCAATAAAGAACATTTATGGTCGATCCGTCGGGATAGGTCAGCGTCGGAGATGTCATCCATGTGTCCGCGCCCGATGCGAGATAATACAAGCTATGGCCCACGACCATGATCGGGAGATCATTGCTGGAACTATCGCGCCCGACCGTCATGACCGGTCCCCTGCCCGACACCAATTGATTTTGCAGCGGCAACCCGTTCGTGGTAACCGCCGTCCAGGAAGAACCGGACAGCAGTTTGTAATAAATCTTAATTGAATAATCGGTGCCCTGGCCGCAGGCATAAACTCCACCGGCCGAATCAGCGGCAAAGGAGCGAATGCTGACGTTATCGCTCATTTCACGCGCGAGGCCGGAGGCGGTCAAATTATAAATTCCGCCAACGCCCGAAGCGGCATTGTAAGCCGCCGCGATCAGGACGCTGTTGTTATCGGTCATGAGCAGAACATCGTTCACATCCATGCCGGCGCCGACCTGGGTCCAGTTGGTGCCCCCGGTCTGGCTGACAAGCAATCCGCCGCTTCCCATGCCGCTGTAGTAACCGGCGACAACCATCTGGCCCGCGGCGGCGAGGGTCGCGAAGTAACCGCTACTAAACCCGTTGGTGTTGCCCTCGTAGGCCCAAACCCTGGTCCAATTGGTGCCACTGTCCGTCGTTTTGTAGACATTGCCGTTGCCCGCGTAAACGGTATTGCCGCTTGAGTCGATCGGGTCAATGACAATTGAATAATACGGGGAACCGTCGCCGGTCGGGAAAGTGCCGTCCGGCGTCCACTGCAATGCCATCGGAACGCCGACGCCGCGCCGCAACCCGGACTTGGAAGCGGTCCACGCCAATGTTTTATCAGCGGTCATGTCAAGGTCCTGGATGGCAACCGCTTCCAGGCCGTAATCCATTTCAAATATGGTCATGCCGCCATTGGTGGAACAGGCAATACCCTGGTCGCTGGAGCAATAAAAAGACCGCATATCCATGATCGGGTCATAAAAGGCGGCCGAGTCGTTGGGATGAGTTGAAACCGGGCCCGCGCCGGTGCCGATAGTGAACCAGGAATTTGTCTCGCCCTTGTTGGTGCTCACGGCGCTGCCGAAGATCACGCCGTATAAATTGGTATTATATGATGTAAAGATGTTGTTCCCGACGGTGCCGCCCACGCCGGTGCTGACAACGGTCCATGTGCCGCCATCGTTATCGGAATAAGCAATCACCTTGTAATTGCTGGCGGATGACCCGCCGAGGAACATCCTGCCTTCAGGACCAAAACCCAAGCGCTTGTTCCCCTGCCACGACGAGGCGGCCGACGGCAAATTAATGGTCGAAAAAGTCGTGGAACCGGAAAGGGCCGTGCAAGGAACGGAAGATTTCAGGATGCCGTTCGCCCCGGAACTGTCAAGCACATACACGCATGTATTTGACGGATTCACGGCCAGGCCGATATCCGAGCCGCTGCTGATGCTGCTCAAGCCGACATTGAGCGGCGAACCGGCGCCCTGGGTAAATTTTCCGCTGGAATCGAGCGTGCCGAAATAGAGCACGATTGCATTATTCACCGAAGCCAGCGCAACAAGGGTTGATTCGTGAATGGCGACGGCAAGAAATTGGGGGCCGGTGGGCCCCGGCGGCTCAACGCCTGAAACCGAGGAGGAAATATTGGTCACCAGGCTGCCCGCGTTCGTCGTGCAACTGAGCAAGCCGCTGTTATCGGCCACAAACAAGCGGCCGGAATCCTCGTGGCCCGCGATGCCGCTCACCGAGCCGAAATTCGCCTGCGCGTTTAAATCCGGCATGACGCGAAACCTGAAATTGTTCGTGGAGAACATGTCACGGGGATCAAGCGAATGATCCACATCGGCGTAAAAAACGGAATTGGCGCTGGATTCCGTGCTGACAAATATCCGCGCGATATTGGTTGTTCCGACCGGCTCGATGATATCTATCTGCCGGATTGATCCGCCATAGACCGCCTGGATCTGGGGCAGCAGGTTGGTAACGGCCGACGCGGCCGAGGCAAGCAGAACCAAGGAAAAAGCACAGAATCCGAACAGCATTCCACCTTTGAATTTTGACATGATTATCCCCCGTGATGATTTTCGCGTTAGATGATTAAAGAATATTGCAGCCTGCCCTTTCTAAAGGGAATTTTAGAAATGACAAAAAAATAGTCAAGATTAAATTTAAATATTTTTTCGGCTCAAAAACGTCCTGATCCGCCGGAAAATAAGAAAGGCAGGCTTTTTAAGGCCTGCCTTTCTTACAGGGCATATGCCCCGTCCGCGCCAATAATTGATTATGGCGTACTCAAGGTAAACGGACCGCTCCGCACCTGATATTGAGCCGTGGAGAACCAGACATACCAGCTGGGGTCCATAACAACCATCAGGTCGGCCAGACGGTCGCCGTCAACATCACCTGTTGTGGGATCGCCGGACAGCCCCAAGTTAAACGGACCGCTCCGCACCTGGTACTGAGCGGTGGAAAACCAGACATACCAGTTGTTGTCCACAACAACCATCAGGTCGGCCAGGCGGTCGCCGTCAACGTCACCCGTGGCGGGCGTACCGGAAATTCCAAGGTCAAACGGACCGCTCCGCACCTGGTATTGGGCGGTGGAGAACCAGACGTACCAGTTGTTGTCCACAACAACTATCAGGTCGGCCAGACGGTCGCCGTCAACATCACCCGTGACAGGCTCGCCGGACAGCCCCAAATTAAACGGACCGCTCCGCACAGCGTATTGAGCGGTGGAGAACCAGACATACCAGTTGTTGTCCACGGTAATGATCAGGTCGGCCAAGCGATCGCCGTCAACATCGCCCGTGGTACACCCGCCGGATAACCCCAGGTTAAACGGACCGCTCCGTACCTGAAATTGAGCCGTGGAGAACCAGACATACCAGTTGGGACCAACAACCGTAATGAGATCCGCCAGCCGGTCGCCGTCTAGATCGCCGGTCAAGGAACAGTTTTGGGTAACATTGGTTGACCCTATGCCCATCTGCGCGGCAACAGCGCTATGGAATTCAAAATCCAGGCGCCCTTCGAAGCCCGAATCGCCGATGCCGTCAGAGTTATAATCATAGACAAGATTTGTCCCGCCTTCTATCCGGGTGAAAGAGGCGGTAACCTGGGTTACATTGTCCAACGGCACTCCATTCGTGCTGAAATGCTGGACAAAGCCCGCCAGGATATTGGTGGCATCATAGACGTTGGTCAACCCGAACTGCTGCACCAGGAAGCTGTCGGGAAAGAACGATTTCAAATAACTGTTGGCGCCGGTATGCCCATTGACCCGCAAGCCGGTACGGGCTTCAGCCGATGTTCCCGCATTGGTCGGTCCGACATCCATATAATGGGCGGTCGTGCACATGATCATGCCGGTCGGCATGTCAGTGAAATCAACAGGAGCAAAAAGCGGCGCGAACCCTACGTGGGATTGAAGCGCGTTTGAATAGGAACTGCGCCAGGGGCTGCAGCTGAGCATGTCAACCACCAGCACGCCGCGGCCGTCAGGACTGTTCGTGTCATACGGCGACCAGATCCAGCGCTTGATTTCGCCCATGCCCATGAATCCGCGCGGCCTGGCGTGAAGGGTGACGTCAAAACGATAAGGCGTGCC
The DNA here is from genome assembly GCA_964475405.1 of uncultured Verrucomicrobiota bacterium. Classification (GTDB taxonomy): domain Bacteria; phylum Verrucomicrobiota; class Kiritimatiellia; order JAAZAB01; family JAAZAB01; genus JAQUQV01. Next base: position 9,799 of record CAYYWX010000029.1, on the reverse strand, counting down.
GGCCGGTTTATACCCGACCGTGTCGGTATAAGCCACGTCCCGCTCCTCTTCGGTCATGTATTGCGAAATTGTCGGACTGGCATTGAGCAGATTGCATCCGATACTGCTCATGCCGGAACCGTCATTAATCATGCCAATGTCGTGCAGTTTAACCGCGCCTGTATCAATATTGTTCCAAGTGCCGTTGGCGTCATATGGCGCCGTTGAATATTTAATTCCGTTCACCGTTCCGTAAATATCTCGCGTGACAGTCACCGTGGTTGAAGCCGTAACCGGCATTCCGCCGGCATAATCAAAGGCGGTAAGTTCAATAGTAAAAGTACCGGTAAAATATGGAGTCCAATCGCTGCTGCTCCATGAAGTTCCGACAACATCGGTTGGATAGAAATAACGCCGGGCAAGGCCGTCGGCGGAGGTAACTTGATAGGTTACCATAGCCCCGGACACTATCCCGTTAACAGTGGCGCTGACGGTCACCGCTCCGGAAGCGCTGTTGGTCCCGGTAACGGTAACAGTGTCAATTGACAAAGCCCATGCGTTTACCGCGGCAAAAACGAACAATCCGGTCAATAATCCCATTGCTTTTTTCATTTCTTTTCCTCCTGTTATATACCCTACCCAAGTTTTTATAAAAAATACTGCTTAATATTTAAAAATGCAAGATTTTTTTATTGTTTTTTTAAATTCGAATGACAATGGTTTGCCGGTAAAAAAGCTTGAAAGAAACAAGGCCGGCGTTTAAACTTTATGCTGTTCAGTTATATGTTATCCGCCGGGGCGGATGAATAACAACCAGCGGGAAATTTATGAATCAATCGCCTGACGAAAATCGTTATTCCGGAATGTCCTATCGCCGTTGCGGCCGCAGCGGCCTGCTTTTGCCGCCGATCTCGCTCGGACTCTGGCACAATTTTGGCGGCGTGGACCGCCTGGCTAACGCCCGGGCCATGGCGCGGCGGGCCTTTGACCTGGGCATCACCCATTTTGACCTGGCCAACAATTACGGGCCGCCTCCCGGCTCGGCCGAGGAAAATTTCGGCCATATACTGCGCGATGACCTGGCCGGGCATCGGGATGAACTGGTAATTTCCACCAAGGCCGGCTGGGAAATGTGGCCGGGGCCATACGGCGACTGGGGTTCCCGGAAATATCTCATCGCAAGCCTCGACCAAAGCCTGCGCCGGATGGGGCTGGATTACGTGGATATTTATTATCATCACCGGCCTGATCCCGAAACCCCGATGGAAGAATCCCTCGGGGCGCTGGACCAGGCGGTACGCCAGGGCAAGGCGCTTTACGCCGGCATTTCAGCCTATTCGCCGGAACAAACCCGGCAGGCGGCGAAAATCATGCGCGACCTGGGAACGCCCTGCCTGATCCATCAGCCGGCGTATAACCTGCTTAACCGGCATGCCGAGAAAGGCTTGCTGACCACGCTGGCGGAGGAAGGCATCGGCTGCATCGCCTTCTGCCCTCTGGCCCAGGGGTTGTTGACGGATAAATATTTGAAAGGGATCCCGGCGGACTCCCGCGCTTCCAAGCCGCATTCCTTCCTGAAACCGGAAGACGTTACGCCGAGCATTCTCTGCCGCGTCCGCAACCTTGACGCGCTGGCCAGGGCGCGGAACCAGACCCTGGCGCAAATGGCCCTGGCCTGGGTCCTCCGGCATCCCGGCATGACCTCGGCCCTGATCGGCGCCAGCCGGGTGGAACAAATTGAGGAGAACGTTGCCGCGCTCCGCAACCTGAAATTTGAACCCGCGGAATTAAAAGCCATTGATTCGGCCCTCCGGGAATAGCCGGGCCGATCCGGCATCTTCTCGTTTGAAAAAGAATCGCTCTGTTTTTTTGCGTGTTCCGCGGGCGGTAAATCCGTTCGTCTCGCCCCGGGCTAAATCCCGTTGACTTTGCCCGGCCTTCTGGCATAGAAAGAATATATGTCTGACATCGTTAATGAAAATACCCCGGCGGCGGGACCGGAGGCTTCCATACAAAATATTTTTCGCAACGATGCCGGGCAGCTGGTTGTCCGGCTCGCCGGCCGGGAAAAGCCGGCGGTGGATGTCCGCGTCGTCCGCTGTTTCCCCTGGTCCGACCCGGGAAAACATTTTTCGATCCTGGACAAGGACGGGAAGGAAGCGGCCATTTTCCCCTCGCTGGACGCGCTCGACGCCGGCAGCCGGAAGATCGTGGAGGAAGAACTGCGCGACAAGGTGTTTTATCCGAAAATCAAGCGGGTCATTTCATGCAAACGTGAATTCGGCATGATGGACATCACCGCGGAGACGGACCGCGGACAAGTGACGTTCTCCCTCCAGAGCCGGGAGGATGTCCGGATCCTTTCCGCTTCACGGGCATTGTTCCGGGATCCGGACGGCAATGTTTACGAATTGGCCGACATCAAGGCCCTCGACCCCGCCAGCCGGAAGTATCTGGATGATTATTTATAGCGTATCACTTGATCGCGATCACCGATTGCATCCGGCTTTGCATCCGCAATAGTTTGGCGTAAGTCCCGCTTTCCATGTCCTTCAACTCCTCATGGGTTCCCTGTTCCACGATCTTGCCCTTGTCCAGGATCACGAGGCGATTGGCTTTGAGCAGCGTGGAGAGGCGGTGAGCGATGGCGATCGTGGTCCTTTTATGGGTCAGCCGGTCGAGCGCTTCCTGGATCAGTTTTTCGGTTTCCGTGTCCACCGAGCTGGTGGCTTCGTCCAGGATCAGGATGGCCGGGTTGTTCAGGATGGCGCGGGCGATGCTGATGCGCTGCCTTTCGCCGCCGGAAAGGGTATGGCCGCGTTCGCCGACAATGGTGTCGTAGCCGTCGGGGAATCGGAGAATGAATTCGTGGGCATTGGCGGCGCGCGAGGCGGCGATGATTTCTTCCTGGCCGGCCTCGGGCTTCCCATAGGCGATGTTGGCGGAAATGGTGCCGTGGAACAGGAACGGCTCCTGGAGGACCACGCCGATCCGCCGGCGCAGGGAATCTACCTCGTATTCCTTGATGTCCGCGCCGTCTATCAGGACCTGTCCTTCCGCCACGTCGTAAAACCGGCAGAGAAGGTTTACGAGGGTCGTCTTGCCGCCGCCGCTCGGGCCGGCGAGCCCGATCATTTCCCCCGGCTCTATGGCCAGGGAAACATTCTGGAGCACCTTGCGGATGCCGTCATAACTGAAACTGACATGGCGGAGTTCAATGCGGCCGGAGAGCGTTTCCACGGACCGGGAACCGGGCTGGGAAAAAATGGTCGGTTCCGTGTCCAGGATCTCAAAGATGCGGTGGACGCTGGTCGCGGCCCGGTTGAACATGCGGTCCATATGGGCGATCATGTGAATGGGCCCGTAGAACATCCACATATAACTCACAAAGGCGACCAGCGTGCCGGCCGTCATGCGGCCCTGCACAACCCAGTAACCGCCGACCAGCCACACCAGGATGGTCCCGATTTGGCTGCAGAATTGCGTGAGCGGCGCGAACATGGCGAGCATGGAAAACATGTCCACTTCATCCTCGTAATACTCGCGGTTCTTGCGGCTGAAGTGCGCGACTTCCTTGTCTTCCTGGCTGAAGGCTTTGACCACGCGAACCCCGGGCAGGACATCGGCCACGGTGGCGGTCAACACGCTCCACTTGTGAAAGAGCCGTTCAAACCCGGAGTGAAGCTTCTTGTGAAAGATCACCATCAGGAACAAGAGCAGCGGGATCGGCATGAGAGTCACGATCGCCAGTTTCCAGTTCAGGATGAACAATGCCACCCCCACCCCAACGACGGTGAAAAGCGCCATCAACAATTCAAGGATGGTCATGGCCACGAAATCCCAGATCCGGTCGCTGTCGCTGGTGACCCGGGCCACGAGCGAGCCGGTGGGTTTCTTGGAAAAGAAACTCAGGCTAAGCTTGTGCAGGTGCGCGTAGGTCTTGTCGCGGATATCCCGCGCAACCCGGGAGCCCAGCTTGGACATCACCTGCTGCTGGACCGCACCCGCCACGGCTGAGAAAATCAACAACCCGGCCATCCAGGCGATATAGATCACCAGCAGATGGTAGTCGGCGTGGTGTCCCTTGGCCATGCCAAGTCCGTCATCCATCATCGGTTGGGCAAGGTAAGGCCGGATAAGTCCCGCCAGCGCGCCCAGGAAGGCGAGCAAGAGGCCGGCGGCGGCCGACCATTTATGGGGCCGCACGAAACCCAGCATCCGCGTGAGCACTTTCTTCCGGGAAAGACAGACCGGGCATACTTCGCTCCAGGGCGGAATGATGCGATCGCATTTTTCGCACCGTATTTTCTTGCGATCGTGCGGCGGCGGGAAGGGCTCCTCGTCGCGCTTGTCTTTTTTCTCAACGTGCTGCTCCAGCAGGCGGTGCAGGCGGCTCATTTCGCGGGCGTAGCGGAGGGTAAAACGATATTCGGCCGCGAGGGTTTCGCCTTCCAGGATCCTGAGCAACCCCATCCCGACGCCTTCAACCAGGATTGCCGCGGTGAAATCGGAAAGCGGGAACCATTCCCCCTCCCATTTTGTTTTCTGCTGGAGGAAGTGTCCCAGCCGATCCCCGGTAAGAATCAACACCCCGGAACAATAATGGCCATTATGGTCCAGGTCGTGCCGGGCCACGGCGCGGACCGCGGCCAGGTCCAGTTCCCCGCCAAGTTGCTCCGCCAAATCCGGGGGAAGGTTCTGGTGCGGCTTCTTTTGAGAGTCCGATGCTTTTTGGCTTGGAATGTTCATAACCGTTTCCGTCAATGTCCCGCTTCCCGAAGCGGCGGTGAGGAAAACAGGCTATCAACTTACGGAAGGATGTAAAAGAAAAACGTTTTGAAGGATTATAACCCCTTTATCGCCCGTGATAAAAAAATGAGCCGAGACCGATGGTGAACAGGAAACATCCATATAGGGCGTGTTCCATGGAGGAAATCATCAGGGATTTTGTCCGGCGATACGTTTGCGCGAAGATGATTCCACCGACAAACGTGAGGCCCACCGCCAGCAGGTTGCCAAACACCAGGTGAACCATGGAAAACGCGATGGCGCTGGCCAACATCATTACAGGCGGAGTTGGAAATAAATCATAATATCGGTTAAAAATGAAACTCCGATAGACGATTCCCTGCGGATACACGGAAAGCACGGGATAGAGCAACATGATAATCAACCACAGCGCCGGATGAGCCTGGATCAAACCGAAGAGCCGGTCGGGCGCGAACCGGGCGACGAAAACCCCAATTATGACGGCCAAGATGACGAATCTTGCCAGGATGCGGAAAATATTTTGATCCTGCCTTGAAAACGACCAGAGTTCAGAACGTTTAAATGCCGGCTTATGCCACAGCCAGATTGAACACAGCGCGGCCATAATCCACAGCAACGGCAGCAAAACGCGTCCCGGAAAACATACTCTTAAACATACCGGCATGAAGATAAACACCGATACAAATTCCATGCCAAGATACACTTTTCGCGGCAAATGCATGATCCGCTCCGATATTAAAATATTATTCCCGATGCTTTGACAGGATACACAAATAATGTTTTAACAAAACTAAAATAAATCATCTGGTCCTGAATCAATTAAAAGAAAGCAATGAGCTTTTGCAAAGGCGGCAGACGTTATAAACAACAACCAGGTCCCCTTGCAAAAAAATGATTTTCCTTGAAACCTACCGGTTAAATTCAATATGCTGAGGGCCTAAAAAAATACTCCGGTAGCTCAGCTGGACAGAGCGGCTGATTCCTAATCAGCAGGTCGTGGGTTCAAGTCCCGCCCGGGGTACCCATCTTAACGGAACCGACAATGCCGGCCACCACCAAACGCGGATGGATAAACCGGACCGTGCTGGGCATCGGGCTGGCCAGTCTTTTCAGCGACCTCTCGCACGAGACGGCCACGGCCGTCCTGCCCGCCTTCCTGGCTTCGCTCGGCGCGAGCGCCGCCGCGCTCGGCGCAATTGAAGGCTTCGCCGACGCAGTTTCCAGCTTTACCAAGATGGGCGGCGGCTGGCTGGCCGACCGCCTGCAACGCCGCAAGCCCCTGGCCGTCTTCGGTTACGCCCTGACCACGATCGCGATGGGCGCGCTGGCTTTTGTCACCAACGCCTGGCAGGCCGGGTTCGCGCGGACGCTCGGCTGGTTCGGGCGGGGCATTCGTTCGCCGGCGCGAAAAGTCCTGCTCTCCGCCGCGGTGTCACGCGAACATTACGGGCGCGCCTTCGGCCTGGAACGGGCGATGGACGAGACCGGCGGGCTGCTTGGCGCGGTCACGGCCTGGTTTTTGCTGCAACAACTCCACTGGGATTTTTCACGCATCCTCCTCTGGACAATCGTGCCGGGCTTCTTCGCCATCATGGCGATCGGCCTGGTGGTGCGCGAGGAAAAGCGCGTCTCGGTCAAGAAACTTTCCTTCGCGCACAGCCTGAGGGAATTAAAGCCGGACTTCCGCAGGTTCCTGGGCGGCGTGGCGCTCTTCGGGGCGGGCGATTTTTCAAAGTCAATGCTGATCCTGTTTGCCGCCAAATCACTCGCGCCGGAAATGGGAACGGTCAAGGCCGCGGCCGCCGCGTCGGCCCTTTACGTCCTGCACAAGGTTTTTTACATGGGATGCTCCTACCCCGCCGGGCATCTCGGCGACCGGTTCAACAAGGCCAGCCTATTGGCGTTCGTCTACCTCCTCGGAGCGGTCATGGGCCTGGTTTTAATGTTCGCGCCGGCGAACATCTACATGCTGGCGGCGGTCTTCATCCTCGCCGGCGTTTACGTGGCCGGGCAGGATTCACTGGAGGACGCCCTGACCGCCGAACTGACCGGCTCTGACCAGCACGGCATGGCATTCGGCACGCTGGCCGCGGTCAACGGCGTCGGGGACTTTGTTTCAAGCATCATGGTGGGGCTCCTGTGGACGCACGTCTCGGTGACGGCCGCCTTCGGCTACTCAACCGTTCTCTTCACGGCGGGAGCTTTTATTGTCTGGCGGCTGCGCGGGGTCGCGAAAGCAAAACATGCGCCTGAAAATCATCCCGGCTCCTCCAGTCCGCAAATTTCATGACGCTGCCAGGAGGACCGCGAGGAAATACACTGCGCATGATTGTCTGTCCACAATACTATCCGCCGCGGCAAGATTGTAGGCGTGTCATTCCCGCGAAAGCGGGAATCTAGGATTTCTGCTACTGGCAGATGGGATGGATTCCCGCTTCTCGCGGGAATGACGGAATGGAAAAATATTAGCAGGAAAACAAGAACATGCCGGACAGCATGTGGATTACCGCTTGTGAAATATCCGGGGTAGGTTCCAGAAGACGAGAATCGTCAGAACTGCTTCAAGGCGTTTTGCATCGTCTCGCAGATTGAGAAAAAGGAGGTAAAGCCCGAGACGTCAAAAACCTGCCGGACTTCCGGCGTCATGCCGCACAGGACCAGCTTGCCCTTCAAATTGTTGATCTTTGTGACCGCCTCAAAAAAACAGCGTAAACCGGCACTGCTTATATATTGCAGGCGGCTCATGTCCACGAGGAAATCATGCCGGCCCTTTCCGATCCACTCGTCAAAAACATGGGCCAGGTCATCCACGGAGCCATGCCCCATGTGCCCGGTAAGCTTGATTATCAAGGCCTTTTCTTTTTCTTCAATCGCTACTTGCATAAATTTTCCCCCAACCGTAAAAGATTCAATTAAAATTTAAGCGCGGACGCGCAGGAATGATACATAGGGAAAAGCGACTCAAACCCCGAAATGACAAAGACATCCTTGACGAGTCCGCTGACATTGCAGAGCCGGATCTGCCCGTTGTTGGCCTTCAACTGCTGGTTGACGGCGAGCAGGCTGCGCAATCCCGCAGAGCTGATATATTCAAGGCCCTTCAAATCAACCACAAAACAGCGTTCGCCGGCCTTGAAACTATCCGCACATGACTTGTCGAATTCCAGGGCGGCAATCCGGTCCATCCGGCCGCTGAGCGCCATGACGAGCGCCTGGCCGTGCTTGTCGCATATAATTTGCATATCCAGATCCTGCGCCTGATAACAGGCAAAACAAACATAATTTCGTTTACTATATACCCCGGAATAACGTAAATGGCAAGCAAATATCATTTTTTTATTTGCACAATCCGCCGCGGACGGATATGTATTTATGGCCGGCGATAAAATTCCGGCCGGGAAAAATGCATATGAACGGACTTGAAAAGATATTTCACCTGAAGGAAAACGGCACAAACGCGCGGACGGAACTGCTCGCCGGGCTGACGACCTTCCTGACCATGGCCTATATCATTTTTCTCCAGCCGGCCATCCTGTCCGGCGCCCTTTACGGCACGAAGACCGGGATGGATTTCGGGGCGGTGATGACCGGCACCTGCCTCGCGGCGGCGATTGCCACGGTGATCATGGCCCTTTACGCCCGATATCCGATCGCGCTCGCGCCCGGGATGGGCGAGAACTTTTTCTTCGTCTTTTCGGCCGTGCCCGCGGCCGCCGCCGCGGGTTTCGCCGCCAACAGCTGGCAGGTGGCCCTGGGCGCGGTGTTCATTTCAGGATTATTGTTCATCCTGATCTCGGCGACCGGGTTGCGCGAGGCCCTGATCAACGTGGTCAGCCCGAGCATGAAAAACGGCATCGCGGCCGGGATAGGACTTTTTATCGCGTTTATCGGCCTGCAGAACGCCCGCATCATCCTGCCGCATCCGGGCACGGCCGTAAGGCTTAATCCGGACTTTTCATCGCCGGACGTCATCATTTTCCTGGTCGGCCTGGTGGTCACCGCCGCCCTGCACGCGCGAAAAATAAAAGGTTCCATCCTCTGGGGCATCCTGGCCACCTGCGCCCTGGCCGTGATCATGAAAGGCGTCTTGCCGCACCTGCCCGCAATTATCTCCGGTTCAAAAACAGTCCAGGAATCGTTCCTGATGACGCGCATGACGGTGGCCCACGCCGTCTTTTCCGCCCCGCCCTCGGTCGCGCCGATCTTCATGAAGATGGACCTGGTCAATGCCTGCTCGGCGGCCATGATCCCCTATATCGTCATCTTCCTCTTCATGGCCGTCTTCGACACGATGGGCACGCTGATCGGCGTGGCGGAGCAGGCGGGCTTCATAAAAAACAACCGGTTGCCGCGCGCGAACAAGGCGTTGATGGCGGACGCGATCGGCACGGCCGCCGGCGCCTGTTTCGGCAACAGCACCGTGACCTGCTACATTGAAAGCGCGGCCGGCGTGGAACAGGGCGGGCGGACCGGGTTGACCGGCCTGGTGGTGGCCGGTCTTTTCCTGCTGGCGCTTTTTTTCAGCCCGATTGTCCAGATGGTCGGCAGCTACGCCCCGCTGACCGCGCCGGCGCTGGTCATAGTGGGCTTCATGATGATCCAGAACATAAAGAAGATCGAATGGGAAGATTACAGCGAAGCCATCCCGGCCTTCATCACCGCGATCGGGATCCCGCTGGCCTATTCCATCGCCGACGGGCTGGCGATCGGGTTCATCACCTACCCCTTCATCAAGCTGATCAGCGGCAAGCGCGCGGAACTGCGCTGGCCGATGATATTAATCAGCTCCGCGCTCCTGCTTTATTTCATTTTCGTCCGAAAATGATTTTAGCGTAGTGTTTCACTCGGATATGTATTTAACAGCATGTCATGCTGAGTCCCGATGCGCTCAACGATCGGGACGAAGCATCTCAACAATAACGAGATTCCTCTCCGCCTGCGGCGGATCGGAATGACAAACCATGATTTTAAGGAATTTTTCAGCCGGTTGAAATGTCGCGCTCAATCTCGCGGATTATTTTCGTCATGGCCTGCCCGATCAGGTCCAGCT
>CAYYWX010000028.1:0-47218 GCA_964475405.1 uncultured Verrucomicrobiota bacterium | reverse complement strand
CCACGTTCGCGTCCTGGGTGGCCACGTTGTAATTGTCGTCCGCCGCCCGCGTCGCGCGCACCACGATCGTGCCGGTCCCCGAGGTTGCCGTCAGGTTCGTCCCGCTCGCGATCGAGCCCGGCCCGGAGATCACCGCGTAACTCCAGGCCCCGGTCCCCGACCCCCCGCTCGCGCTCAACCCCTGGGTCGTATTATACGTCTGCGGGGTTGTCGGCACGAACGTGATCGCCCCCTGCGTCGCCTTCGTGATGTTCGCCGTCAGGCCCGCCGGTTGCGTCAGCGTGTAGTTGCCGGCATCGGCGCCCGTCAGCGTCAGGGCGGCCGTGACCGGAATAGCCGTGCCGACATTGGGCGTGGCGAACCAGCCCGCCAGGTTTGACACCTGGACGTTATCCCCGGCGATCACGCCGTTCGTCGTCGCGCCACCCATGGAAATCACGGCATTCGTCGTGCCGTCATAGACCTTGTTCTGAGCCGCCGCGCCGGTCACGGTCACCGTCGCCTTGTTCACCGTCAGCGTTGTGCTGGTATTGGTGGCGGGAAAAAACTGGGCGCTCCCCGCGTAAGAATAGGTGATGGTATAGGGACTGGCGCTGTAAGGTATCTTGGGAGGACTGAAGGGATTGTAGTTGATGGAAAAGCCGCCGGTGGCGTCGCTGACCGTGGTGGTCTGCGCGTTTCCATTAATGGTGACGATGATGCTTTCGCCGTTGGTCGGGTAAATGGAACCGCCGTCACTCACCAAGCCGGTCAGAGTCATGCTGGTTGTGCCATAGGTGATGGACGTGCTGGCGCTCAGATTGGAGAAGGTGGCCGTCAGCTTTGAAGGTATTACAACCAGATTCACATACCCGCCGCTGACCGAAATGGACCCTATTGTGCCGATAGCCAGACCGGTGCCGGTAACAGTGACGTCAGTGTTGGGAGTGCCGCTGATGGTTCCGCCGGTCACTTCGATCAAACGATAAGTGCCTATGCCCAATGCTGTCGCGGCGGCGTTGTTGACGGTGATTGAGTTGTTGTTCAGCGTCAGTGCGCCCTGGGAAACCAGGAGCGAGGGATGCGTCGTATCGCCGGCAAATGCCGTCGGCGTGAAGGTCAACGAAATCGCCTGCGACCCCAAATCAACGGTGCCGCCGGCATTACCCTTGATTACAGCCGCAGTGGTACCCACGCCGGTGCCCGTGCCGCTGGCGCTCACGGTGTTGTTGGCGCTCAAAGTGTATGCGGCGATGGCCGACACGTCATAGGTCGCCCCGGCGGCGATGGAAATATTCGTGGAATTGTTGATCGTGCCGGCGGCGCCCAACGCCAGCGTGCCGGCGCTGATCTTCGTGGAGCCGCTGTAGGTATTGGCGCCGGCCAGGGTCACGGTATTGGCGGTGGTCTTGTTGAGGGCGACCGCGCCGGCCAGGATGGCGTAAGCCGATCCGTTCATCATCTCGAAGCTGCCGGTGCTGGTCAGTACCCCGGTGGTGTTGGTGATGACGCCGCCGCCATCCAGCGTGACCGTGCCGACGCTGTCGGAATAGTCAAGCAGATTAAGAATGGCCGTTGCGCCGTTGACCGTCACCGGGCCGGTGCTGAGGGCGTCGGCAACGCCATACTTCAGCGTGCCGGTGCTGACGGTGGTCAGGCCGGCGTAAGCAGTGGCGTTGGAAAACGTCAACGTTCCCGCACCGGTCTTGGTCAGCGCGCCGGAACTGGACGCGGTGCCGCCGGAAAACGACAGCTCCGTGGCGGCCGTTGTGATCTCAATCGTGCTGGTGGTCCCGGCGGTAAGCGTAAAGCCGCGATCGCTGGAAGCCGACGCGCCCGTGTATTTCAATGTGCCGCCGCCGAGGACTATATTGCCCACGGCCGCGGCCGCCTGCCCGAGATTGCCCGCGATTCCACCATTGCCTATGGTGCCAACGCTGATTATGCCGGCATTGTTCGTGATAACGCCGGTGAAGGTGTTCACGCCGCTCAACGTCAATGTGCCGGAATCGTTCTTGGTCAGGCCGCCGGCACCCGAGAGAATACCTCCGATGGTGGTATTACCCGCGCCCTTTATGGTCAGCCGGAAGCCGCCATTGGCGACAGCACTGACGGTAAACGTATTGGCCGATTGGTTGTCCCAGGTCTGGGCAGCACCGAGAGCGATGGAGGCGTTGCCCCCGAAAGTGTGCCCCGCGGCGCCACTTTCGTTTGTGATACCGCCGCCACCGATCGTGAGGATTCTGCCACCGGTGGCGGTTATTGTGACTGCCGTGGTGGAATTGGTACGAAACGTCAACCCTCTTGCCGCTTGGTCAGAATTGCCTAATGTTGCGATCTGATTAACAATCGCAGCATTGGCATTGAAAAAGACATCGTCACTGGCGCCCGGAAGGGCAACCGGAGAGGTGCCGCCGCCAATCACCGTGGACCAGTTGGCCAGGGTTTTCCAGCTGGTATCATTCGATCCATCCCACCACATGGAAGCCGCGCGCGCGGCGGGACACAGTATCATGTTCACGGCGCAAACTATTGCCGCGACCTTGATCCACGGCCGTATGCCCGCGGGTCCAGACATGCCGCCTTTTTTCAGTTTATGAACGCCTTTATTCATTGCAATTATTCATTTTATCCGGCGCGCCCGACGGCTTTCCGCCTTCGCGGCTCGACAAAGCGCCGCTCCTCGCCTCGGCGTAGCCTTCGGCGAAGCCTGGCCGGCGCGACGACGGCCGGGCGAGGATTGTTTTGACACAGTAAGTCAAGTTGGCGGGATTAAAAGGCTTTAACAAGATATGATCCGGTCTAATGTTCTGGATCTGCGTTTCGGAATACGCCTCCATGCATCCGGTGGCCACCACCACGGGCATCGAAAAATCACGCTTTCTCATTTCAAGGATAAAATCCACGCCGGACATCACCGGCATGGTCAGGTCGGTAATTACCAGGTCAACAGGACTGGAGCTGTTCGCGGACCCGTTGAGCATGACAAGCGCCTCCCTGCCGTTGGATGCCATCGAGACGGCATAACCGTTCAGCTTCAGGATGAAGGTCGATACATCCAGTATCGAAACATCATCGTCCACAAGCAGGACATGCGCTTGAGATGAAGGATTATTGTAAGCGTTCATGGGTTCAGGGTTCACGGTTCAGGGTTTCCTCCACAGCGGATCAGCCGGGGCTGAACCTTTCTTTCGTTGACTTTGTTTGTAGGCCAGCAGGTACTTGACTCAATATCCTCAAAACGTTCAATTTTCATTCTTTAGCCTCTGATTCTTTCTGCATTGTCATGCCATAGGCAGATCCGCCTAAGGCGGAAACCGTGAACCCTGAACCTTTGAACCCGTAAACGGTTGCCATTTTTTTTAACTGGTGTTAATGATTAGCAGTTAGCATGCCAACTATGCTTAAAAGTCACAAGTTGCAGCAAGAGAATATTATATAAAAACAGGGTACTGCGATGATAAGGCGGGAGTTCAATACCCAGGTTGTAAATGCCATAACCTGGGTTATAACTAAGTTCGTGAAGCATGCTTCATTCCGCAGATCGTCCGCCGCGCAGGCCATGGGAATATCGCCGGATGCCGTCTGCATCCGTGCCGCGCCAATCGTAATGATAAATCGTGGTGCCGCAATAACGCGAAGACAACCAGATGGCTTGCTCTCCCGTTTGAGGGTCCGGCGTCGTGGCCCACTCGCCGCCGCGCTGGGCAACCGCGCGAAAGGCCAGCGGTATTTTCCAGTCGCTCCCGTCTTCAAAAGGAATATTTTCCCCGCCCGGCCAGCCGTCCGCGTCGGCATATCCGTTAGTGCTCAATTCGCCGTCACCCTGGGCCGCGGTGTAAGAACGGCCCTTGATGGTGCCGACCGAAATGACGTCTTCCATCACGTTGCCGGATAAATCCATGTTGCCGTAATAACCGGCCATGGCTTTTTTCCGGCTGGAGGCGGCGGTGGCCAGCGCGCCGGACCGGAGCGGTCCTGATAAATTCGCGACGTTATAGACCACCCAGGCGCCGTCCTCCGCGTTGTTGGCGGGAACTTCATCCGGCGTGCCGGGATAAACATACCCGGAAGGCACGACCGCTTCGCCGCCATGGGCGTTGGCGGCCTCGGATTTCACCGGAGGATTGGGCCCCCTTGCCGCCTTTTCGTATTCAAATTCCGTCACCCAGCGCAAGGCCGCCCAATCGTTCAGGGCAAGCGAATCGTTGGCCGAGCGACAGGTTGCCGGAACGCATTGGCCGTCGTCCGGTTCGTCAAAAACTCCGTTGGTATTCAAATCGCAGCCGTATAATCCATTGTCAAACCTGATGCCAAACCTTGCCTCGGCGAAGCCTGGGCGGGTGCCGGCAACACTCGTGCTTCCGGCACTCGCCTGGGCGAAGCGCTCCGGCGAAGCCTGGTAGCGGGCATCGGCCTGCGCGGGGGTCAGGGAATTGAGAAAATCGCGGTATTGCGCCTGGGAAACTTCATAACGCATATAATAAAAGGCTTTAACCCCCGTCGGCCAATTTGTATTCATGTTGTTTTCGGTCGGCTGGTCAATCGAGATGCCCGAAGCGGCATTGAACCAGATGCCCGTGCAGGAGCCGGGCTGGCCCGCCGAATCGGCAAAATAGGAAATCAAGCCGACCACGCCGTTATCGGAATCATCAAAGGGGGCGATTGCCTGGGAATAGGGAACGGCAATTTTAATTTTAAAGGCATGCGCATCGTTGGTGCGCGCCAGGATCTGGCACCCGTAAGGACCGATGTTCTGCGCCTTGTCGCTGTCGCGGGGCTGGGCGGTCGGGAAAAAGCGATCGGCGTAGGAACTCATATGATCGCCGAGATAAAAGGGACCGGCGGGAACATAGACCATTTCCACGGTGTTTAAACGAATGGTTGCGAGCGAGGCCAGGGCATCGCCGGCGGCATTGGCTCCAAGGTCAACGCCATAATCCCACACAAATCGAATGCCCTTCGCGCCAACCGGGCCTTCGCCGGCTTCCGCGCGCCGGAGGAAGGCGCCTTTCCGGTCGGAAGGAACGACGATATCCAGGTCCGTGCCGTATGCTCCTTGTGAAAATCCGTCGGGATTGGTCCCGGAAGTCTTCAAGGTGGCATGGCGCCAGGTTGCGCCGCCATCGGTTGAATATTTCAGGAAAACCCAGGCGGCATCGTGGTTTTCATTATCCCGCCACGAATTTTCCCAGCTTGCGTCAAACTGGACCAGCCTGGTCCGGGCGGCGGTGTTTTGCGCGCCAAGGCATTGATTGGAGATGGCGATGTTGTTCCCTTGCGCCGCCACGGCGAACATAACCAGGCCGGCAAGACATATATAAAATTTATGGTTCATGGTTCATATCTCCAGCACATTACGCACGGACTTACTCCCACACGCCGTTACGCCCATACGTCGTTACGTCCCTCACTCCGTCACGCCGATACTCCGGCACGTTCTTTACGGCTTCCCGCTTTTCCCGGCTTTCCCGCCCTCAAGCTTTTCAAGTTTCACCGCGTCCTTTGTCTTGATCTGCATCCACCAGATCATGAAGAAAAGGAAACTGATTATCCCGGCAAAAATGATTATGGTCCAGATGATTCTCCAGGTGTTCACGGTGCCCAGCGCCTTGGCCTTGCTTCCGGCCGCCGGGATCGCGCCGCCTTCCTTGATTTTGACGTCGCGCGCCGCCATGGTCAGGCCCGGGGTGCCGCCGGTCTGGACAATCAAGCGCTCCAGCCGGGCGATATCCTTTTTGACTTCCTCCATCCGCTGCACATTGACGCGGTAATTGCCGATGTGCACGTCGGCCGACAAATCCGCCTGTTGCTGGGTCTTGCTTATATCCGCCAGCTGTTGCGTGATTTTTTTGCCCAGGAACTCGGCCGCCGGGAGCTCCTCGCTCTCCGCGAACATGGCGACTAATTTTTCGGCATGGGCGCGCGAGTCATTGATCTGCTGGTTTGGAATGTACCAGACATCGTTCAACTCTACCGTAAAGATATTGGTTGCATGCGGCGCGAACACCAGGTTGGTGGCGGAAAGATAATGCAATTTCTCTTCCGAATCATAATGCACTTCAAGTCCGCCCAGGTCCGCGATCAGATTGGGCTTGATTTCGGCCGGCAGGTTGTATTTCAACGCGGCGGTGTTGCTGATGGCCAGCGGATTGATCATCTCGATTTTCATGGTGATCTTTCTTTTCGGCGGCTGAACTTCGGTCAGAGCCGCGGCGGAAACCGGGCTGATTTGGCCCATGATTTTATCGGTCGGCAGTCCGCGCACTTCAACCACCAGGTCTTCCAGGGTACCGATATCTTTTTTTACATCTTCCAGGGCCACCGTGTTCATTTCGTAATTAGAAAGCCTGTTTTTTATTTCGGTGGCGGTGCCCTGGACCTTGATAATCTGGTCCAGCCGGCGGTAAATACTGTCGCGCAAAACATTGACCTGGGCGGCATAGCGGGATGTCTCAAGTATTGTCGCCAGCCGTTTCACGTGGTCCCGGAGCATGGCAATTTCCGCCTCGTCAACCCGCCAGATATCATTCATGACCACTTCCAGGATAACGCTGGCGCCGGGCGAGAGCTTGACTTTCTGATGAATATAATAAAGCGAACTGGAAAAATCGTAGCCGAGTTCGAAGTTGCCCATGCTGATAATGTCCTTCGGCTGGATGCCTTTCGGCAGGTATTCCTTTACGGCGACATTTTCAATGGTTTTCGAGCTGTTGGCGACAAAAAGTCTCTGTTTGACACTGCCCGATTCAAGCCAGGTTCTGACAGACGGTTTTTCGCGCTGGCGGAGCAGGTCATAGATCGCCTGCGAAATGGCCTTCAGTTCGGTCATCTGGTCATACAGGGATTGCAGCGATAATTCCTTGCCGGCGGCGGTTGATGCCGGGATAATTCCGCCCACGCCGGCCTGCTTGGCGATCGCGCCGAGAGTTTCCCGGGTCTTTTGAATGGTCTGGGAGGCTTCCTGCAGTTCGCTTGAGACCTTTTCCTTCGTCTTGCCGGTCCCGGCGGCCTGCAAATCCTCAACGGCCGCGAGGATATCAGCCAGCATCATGTAGGTGGTGTCCGATTTGCCCTGGAAGTCAACTTCCTTGCGAAAGGCCTGGACCTCGGCATAAACGGCGGCGACCGGCATCTGGTTGACCACGCCGTAAGTCTGGGCGATTTTGCCGAAAAGAGTCTGCATCCCGCCGGAGTCATTCGGCGTGCCCATGTATTTGACAAGCAGGTCAATTTGATTCTTAAGATCGGTCATGTTCAATGAATTCCACTTCTCAAGCAAGGCGTTGACGTTATCGGATATCGTCTGGATCATAGTTTTCAGCGAGGCAATATCGGCCTGCATCGCGGTGAGCGTTGAGCTCTGCGCAGAAAGCGTGTCGTTCATGGTGCTCTGGTCGGTGGCAATGCCGGCCAGTTGCGCGTCCACCGTGTCAAGCCTTGCAAACACGGACGAAAAGTCAACCGTGATGGCCTCATTTGGCATGACCTTAAGGGTCATGCTGTCCGCGCTGGCGGTGGTAGACTCCGAACAGATGATCGTGTATTCGCCAAGCGGCCAGGCCGACAGGAGATTAAGGTCATATTCATAAACTCCCGTGGCGTTTATTTCCGTCATTATGCCGTCGGAAACGAGGCTGCCGGCATTCGGGTCATAAACGTTGATGGTGGGCGTCTTGCCGGTATCGGTTTTATAGCGGATCTTCAACGAGGCGCCGTTGGTGGCGCTGGTTGGCCGGCTGAGAATTTTGGATTGCACGCCTTTTTTGGCTTCGCGCGTAATGGCCGCCGGCAGGCCGGCGACCGTGGTAAGCGTCTGCGAGGCCTTGGAATAGAGCGTTTCTGATTCGGTCGCCCCGACGGCCGTCTGGATTGAAGCAATGCCGCTGAGGGAAGCATCCATCTTGACATCCAGGGTGTCGATCTTGGGATTAAGCGTGTTGAAAGAGGCGCTCAAGTTCTCGTAACTTCTGCCCAGCCAGGTCGTGTTGCTGCGGATTCCCTCGGTCTGGCCGATAATCGTGGTGGTATTGCTGATAATCTCGGCGTGTTCCTGAAAAAGCCTTGACATGTCTGCCTCGGCTGACAAAGCAAACGTGATCGTGTTGGAAAACCTGTTTCCGTTAAAATCATCAATCCCGATGCTGGCCAGGTAGGTGTTGTTGTTGTTGGTAATGTTGCCTATGTCAACCGGGAGCCGGAAATAACCGTTGCCATCGGGGCTGGCCTGGGAGGCGGACGCGATCTCGGCCGCGCTTGCGTCCACGATGCTGACCCGGCAATTCCCGGAATCCGTTGCCGGCGATCCCGAGGTTCCCTCCAGCCAGGCATTAACCAGATAGTTCGAGCCTTCCGAGGTAATAACCGCAAGCACGCGGCGGGGAGACGTCCAGCGCGGATCCATATAAACAAAATTCCTGACCTCTTCGGCGGCCACGGTGAACACGATCCTTTTATCGTAAAAATTCGCATGGTACCAGGTGGTCGTGTATGTGCCGGGCGAATACTCCCTTGGAGGGATAAGCCAGGCCGTTTGAGGTGTTTGCGACAGGCCCGACTCTTCCCATCCGGAGGAACATTTAACGCTCAAATCGGTGAACCAATGCACCCCGTAAGGCTGAGTCCGGTCATAATTGTACACCTGGGTTATATCATAGACATACCAATGCACCAATTGCGCGCTACCCGCCGGCAAGGCCATGCCCCGCGGAGAATAGGTTAAATCGCTCAGGAGAACATTGGAGCTGACGTTCATGCCGCTGCCGGCGCCCGCCCCGCCGCAATACATTGCCGGCGAAGCCTGGCGGGAATCCCAACCGTCACCCGACCCGCCGCGATACCGGTAGGCGGAAACCGCGGCATTGGCCGGGGAAAATTGAGCCATCAGGCCGAAGAAAAGACAGCAGGCAATTGCGCATGAAGCGGGAATTCGCCACGGCGAACCAAGGCGGACAAGCCTGCCTTCCGCCTTCTGCCTTCTGCCTTCTGAATTATTACGGCGCTGTCCTGACACAACGTCCTCCATAAGTCGCGGTTCTGGTCGCTTCTATGCTGGCCGCATTCTGCCGGTCAGATGTCATAAGCCGGGCCCTGTCATCCTGCCATGAGCCGCCGCGGGCGCCGGCGCCGGCGGCATCCGCGCCGGGCCAATTAGCCGTATTCGCGTCGCCGCCGATGGTCAACACGCCATCGCCATGCGCGCCGGTATAGGCCAGTCCGGCCGCATGGCCGATGGTAACGCACCGTTCGCATACATTCCCGGCCAGCTCCATGTTGCCGTAATAACCGGCCCCGGCCTGCATGCGCGTCGTCTGCGCCGCGGAACCGGCAAAGGCGCCGCAACGCATCGGCCCCTGCACAAGAGGATGATTGGCTGCCGTGCAGTTGGCATAATTGCTCGCATTGGTCGGCGTTTCGCTGGCATAACCTCCGCCGGCTGTTCCCCGTGCCGGGCGACAGTTGGTCGCGGATCCCCACGGGTATTCGTTCGGAACATTTGCCGATGCGCCGCGGCAGGCTTTTTCATATTCAAGCTCAGTCATCGGCCGCAGCGCCGACCAGTCCGCAAAAGCCGCCAGGTCGGCCCAGCTGAGCCAGTTGCAGGCAATTGATTCGCCGTCTTCGCCTTCATTATAATACGCATCATTATCAAGATTGCAGACATAACCGCCGGTCTGCTTTTGAATGCCGTTGCGGTTCTGGGGGGTGGTCACGCCGGAGGCGCCACACATAAAGTCGCCTGCGCCTGACGCCGCGCAGCGATTGGCCGGTTGCGCGCCGGCAAGCGAATTCAGAAAATCGCGGTAAAGTCCCTGTGAAATTTCATGTTTCATGGCATAATAACCGGAATAACCGTTCGGCCAGGAAGCATTCGGCGCCGCCTGCCCGACCGGATATCCCCCGGAAGTTGCCGCGTTGGCGGCATTGATTCTGGTCAGGGTAAATTCATTGGCGCCTGCCCCGCCGCTGCCCGCGTAAAATGAACCCTGGGGAATATACACCATCTCAACGGCATAAACCTTGACCTTGACCGTGTTCGTTACCGACAGCTTATCGGCGTTATAATCCCAGACAAGCCCGACCCGCTGGGACGCCACCCGTCCCTGCGCCTGGTCTCCCGCCGGACGCTGCAAAAACGCTCCTTTCAAGTCAGCCGGCACGATGATATCCAGGTTGGTGCCGGCATCCACTGAAAATCCGGGCGGATTATTTCCCGCCTTCTTCATGGTGGCATGATGCCAGCTGGCGCCATTATCGGCGGAGTATTTCACAAAAACCCATAGCGCGTCATAATTCACCTCGTTCCGCCATGAATTATCCCAACCGATGTCAAACCTGACCCGGGAGGTCTGCGGCTGGGTGCTTGCGGCAAGGCTCGCGTTTGAAACGGCCACATTGTTCGCGCGCGCCGGGAAGGGCGAAAAAATAAACAAAATATTCGCCAGGCAAAACACGACAACACGCATGCCGCCATAAGATTGAATAAAGGATTTCATTTTTTGATGATAACCATATTCGCGAAAAACAGCTTCCTTCAACATTCGCTTATCGCGCTTCTCGTTCCTTGCCGAGTAAGCTTTAGTTTCATGTTTGCAAAAAAGTTAGCATTTTCTTCCCCCGAATGCAACAAAATAACGGCGGATCAGCCGATTGCGGAAAGCGCAGCCCTGGAATATGCGTTACGCATTACTTCGGGGCGCTTCGCTTAACTTCATGGGCCTGATTCAATGGAATGGGAATGGCCCGTTCTGTTGATAATTTTCGGACGACAACCAGACATACCAGTCCCCGGATAAAATCACCACGGCCGGATCGGCCAGTCCATCGCCGTCGAAATCGCCGGCCACCGGCGTCCCGCCCAGGCCGGACAAGGCCACATCCACCTGCACGTAATTATTGCCGGATTCCCAAATATGCCAGGTGCCGGCGCCATCCACAATGGTCGGATCAGCTTTCCCGTCGCCGTCGTAATCTCCGGCCACCGGCGTCCCGCTCAGGCCGGTATACAAGATCAGGTCCACCAGCACGTAATTATTGCCGGATTCCCAAATATGCCAGATGCCGGCGCCATGCGCCCTGGTCGGATCAGCTTTCCGGTCACCGTCGAAATCGCCCGCCAACCACGTTCCCTCCGCCGCCCCCAGCGGGTATGGCCCGGACCGCTGATAATTAAGGGATGACAAGCAAACATACCAGTTGCCGGACAGATCCACCAGGGCCGGATCAGCCTTCCTATCGCCGTCGAAATCGCCCGCCAACCACGTTCCCTCCGCCGCCCCCAGCGGATACGGCCCGTCCCGTTGATAATTACGCGATGATAACCAGATATACCAGTTGCCGGTTGAATACACCATGGTCGGATCGGCCTTGCGGTCGCCATCAAAATCGGCGGGGACCGGCGTGCCCTCATCCTGCGTGTCCACCGTGATTGGCCCGAAAGCCGCCGATCCGGTTGTGCCGTATCTTGTGATCTGGTTGCGCACGCATCGAAATCCAAGGCTGGAACTATTGTAGCCTGGCGCGGCGCTGTTGCGGGCCGCGGCGCGGCAACCGATCGCGTAGTCACTCCAACTGCCCCCGCGGCCCACACGGGAACTGCCCGCGGATGGACCGGGAGTGTCAGGCTCTGTGGCGCCGACATTACCATACCAACCCGCGTCATGCCAGTCCCAGCACCATTCCCACACATTCCCGATCATGTCATAAAGGCCATAATCGTTTGCGGCAAAACTACCGGCAGGACTGGTGTAAGGCTTGCCGTCGACGGCATATGTTGGATGATACCCTTCCGTTGGATTGAGATCATAGGCGTAATACGGATGAAAACCGGCCCAATAACTGAAGTAATTAGCGCGCCCCTGGGTAATCGTGTCGGCATCGCTCCACGCAAAACGGCGGCCCGACGCGCCCCCCCGGGCGGCCTTCTCCCATTCCGCTTCCGTCGGCAGACGATAACCGTTGGCCGACCAGTTCACATAGTTATTGCCCAAATTGATATTTCCGGAGCGATAGACGGCGCCCTGCGCGGCGGAGGTATAATAACAGGGCGTCAAGCCTTCCATTTCGGAGCGCGCATTGCACCACTTGACGCAATCATACCAATTCACCGTCTGAACCGGATGATCAGCCGCCTTGCCGCTTCCGGTGGAGCTGAAAGTGTAACCATTATTCGTTGTCCACCGATAGACCGTGTCCCACAATGTCTTGGTCACCAGGAGCTTATCCATGTAAAAATCACCGACATGGACTCCATGCGCCGGAGTCTCGCCGGTCCACCCGTCGTTAAACGTGTCGCCCATGGTGAAACTGCCGGCGGGAACAAGCACGGCGTAGGTCACGCTGTCATCGGCCGTTACCCGGAACCAGATTTGGGCGGAATAATTTCCATTCCAGTCAGCCGCCGCGTCCCAGACAATCTGCTTGCCGGTCCCCGTCGTAACATCCGCCCCATAGCCGCTGCCGCTGAAATGCGAGGCCGGCAGGTTGTAGCTCGCGCCATTATCGGCCGAAACCGCCACGGAGACGCTCAGGCTGGAGCTGTCCGGATCGCTGAGATCGTACACAATGTCCACCAGCTTGGTTCCGGCCCTCTGCTGGGCCACCAGGTTGGTCACTTCCGGCCCCGCGGCAAAAACGGCGCCGACAGAAAAAACAAGATAGATCTCAAACAGGCTGATAAGTGTTATTTGCAGGTTCATGCGACCACGTTATCATTTTTATTTTATACGATTTAAGTCATTGCTTTACCGCACCGGCACCCAGCCCGGACCACCCCAGCCGCTGACAGCCAAGGGGGTGTTCGTATTGGACGACAGGAACACCGCCCAATATCCGGACGATTCGCCGTAAATCATGGGGTCGGTGATCCCGTCGCCGTCATAATCTCCGCCCACCGGCACGCAGTCCGCCGGCGGCGCGCCAAACGACCATGGCCTGACCTGCCCGTCGGATGACAGCAACGCGCCCATCAGTCCCAAGCCCGGGTTATAGAGACACGGATCAAAGACCCCGTCGCCATCATAATCCCCGGCAACCGGGATGAAATAGCCATAATCGGGCCCGATATCCAGGAGATTTGTCTTGTTCCAGCCCGCTGACGATAAAAACGCGGCGAACTGGCCTGACGCCGGAATATACAAAGCCGGGTCGGTGTAGCCGTCGCCGTCGTAATCGCCGGCCACTGGAATCCAGCCATCCTCGGCGAGCGGCACCACAATATCGGGCGTATAATTATAGCTGCTGAGCAAAAACGCCATCCAGCCGGGTTGACTGCTTTGATATACGACAAAGTCGTTGGTGCCGTCGCGATCATAGTCGCCGGAAAGCGGCTTAATCCCCGCGCCGCCAAAATTACGGCTGATAATCTTGGCATATCCGGAGTACGAAAAATAAACACGCCAGAGTCCGATCGAGTTCATTCCGGAAGTCTGCTGATACATCGCCGGCTCCGACTTGCCATTCCCGTCATAATCCCCGGCTACGGAATCATAGGGGATCGTCGCGGGGGGCGCCAGGCCATCATACGTCATATTCACATTGAAAGGCGGGTAACCTCCGGCCGACGAATAAACCCGGAACACACCCGAGATCTTATTCAACAGCGCCGGATCGGATTTGCTGTCGCCATCATAATCCGCAAACACCGAACGCCGCCAGCCGGTATCAGGGGCGCTCGCCTCGCTGGTCGTGTTCCCTTTCTTCGCTTTGACGGTATAGCCATACTTGGTTCCGATGGCGGCGTTGATGTCGTCATATGGCGGCGAACCGGCCTGGTCATAAAGCGCATCCAAAGACGGCGGCGCGCGCTGAATCACGTAGCTGGTGGCGCCGGTCACGGAATTCCACTCCACCCTGATCTTGTGCGTAAAGACTCCTTTGGTCGCCGTCACGCCGGTGGGAACGGTCAATTTGAGATAGCCGGCTGAAGCGGTCCGGCTGACGGCGCTGGTGCTGACCGAATTGATCGCCTTGACCCAATAATAATAATTCAAGCCCTGATTAGCCCTGTCATCATTATAATTTATGGCGGTGGACGTTGCAAGGAATTCACCCGGCTCGTTATCGGGATCCGTGTCGCGACGGATTTCGTAACTCGCGGCGTTAGTCGAGGCGTTCCAACTGACCGGAATCATTTCAAAGAAATCGCCTTGGGACGCAGTAAGACCTGTCGGCGGCCACAACCGGGCCACCCCCTCGGCCGGATCGCTGGGCGTGCTGATTACCACCGCGTTGCTCGCCTCAACCCAGTAATAGTAGAGAATGCCCGGCGCCGGGGTGGCATCCGTAAAGCTGGCCGCCGTGGAGACAGCCATGAAATTGACCGGTTTGGAACCGGACTCCGCCCGATAGATTCTATATGCCACCGTGCCTGCAACGGCCGTCCATGTCAACTGCACCTGGTTGGTGTGAGTATTCCGGGTCGCGCTCAGGCTGGCGGGCGGCGCGGAGGTCAGCCAGCCGGTATTGTAGGCGCTGAAATCGCTGGTGCTGACATTATCGGCGGATTTGACAAAGAAATAATAAAGCACCCCGGGATCGCTTGCAAAATCGTCATAAACGAGGTTGGTCGTGTCGGTCAAAGCGACAGCGGGCGGATTAGTCGCGGTGTTCCGATAGACAAAATAATGGGTGGCGGCTGGCGGCTCCGTCCACGAGACGCGTACTTTATTGGTATAAACGCCTTTGCTGGCCGTGACGACGGGGACGGCGGACTTGATATAACCCTCGGCGCCGGCGCTGAAATCGCCGGTGCACACGCTATTGGCGGCGCGGACGAAGTAATAATACTGCATGCCGGGGGCAGCCGAGACGTCATCATAATTCGTGCTGCTGACATTGTTCGACAGAATACCGGACGACCCGGAGCTGTCGTTGGTATTCCGGTAAAGCAGGTAACGGGTGGCGCCGTTCACGGCGCTCCAGGTAACGGCAACCTTGTTCGTGAATTCCGCCTTGCTGGCCGCCACGTTCGTCGGAACGGCACACTGGCGGTGGCCCATGACAACGCCGCTGAATGGCGAAAAATTAAATTCTTCCCTGGCACGCACCCAGTAGAAATAATTTGTGTTATGGCCGGCAGTAGAGTCGTCGTAATTCGTGCTGACGACATTGTTTGACAGGCTGGCGGCCGAATTAAGATCGTTGGAACTATTCCGCCGCACATCGTAACCGCTGGCGCCCGTCACGCTATACCAGGTCAGCTGAATGAGGCTCTCAATATTGGTTGTGGCGAACACATTGGTGGGCGCCAATAGCCCGCCGTCAAACATGCCCAGAAAACCGCTGTAGTGGACAAGCGCGCCGGCCTCGGACTTTTCACCGGCGATCGGCTGGGCCAGGACGGAAAGGTTGGTTGTTAAAAGGTATTTTTGCGCCCCCCCGCCGCCGGTGATGACGTCCAGCCGATTGCTAATCGCCGCCTGCGCGAATAACGACGGCGCCAGCAAGGCGCTCAGGATCAAAGTCCACCCGGCTCTATTCATGAGCAACTTCTCCCGGTTGCAGGCGGACCGTGGCGCAATGCTATAATTCGCGCCGCAACGGTTTCACCGGCCTGCAGTGAAAATGCATTGTTCATCACGGATTTACGATTGCGTTTGTCAGGATGCCCCTATAGAAATATAACGTATTCGTGGATAGCGTGGACACGTTGGTGATGATGCCGGTGAACCCCACCACCTGCGTGAATGTCCCCGGACCAGAACCCACCAACACGACATCAGCAGCGGTGAAGTCGCTCACAACCACCGCGTTGGCCGTCATCCGGTCTGAGGCTATATCCCCGCTGGTGATGTTTCCGCCTGCCAGGTTCGTGATTGCGGAACCGTCAATGGCCGCGGCGACCGTGCCGGCCGTCAACTTGGCCGCCGACATCCCGATGATTCCGGCATCAATAACATTCGTCAGGCTTCCGGCATCATTGCCGGCAAGTTTAATCAAGTCCGCATCCAGGCGAGCGTTTGGCACCGTGCCGGACGCCATGTTCCCCGCCGCCAGGTTCGTGATTGCGGAACCGTCAATGGCCGCGGCGACCGTGCCGGACGTCAACTTGGCCGCCGACATTCCGATGATTCCGGCATCAATAACATTCGTCAGGCTTCCGGCATCATTGTCGGCAAGTTTAATCAAGTCCGCATCCAGGCGAGCGTTTGGCACCGTGCCGGACGCCATGTTCCCCGCCGCCAGGTTCGTGATTGCGGAACCGTCAATGGCCGCGGCGACCGTGCCGGCGGCAAGGTTGCCCGCGTTCAGGTTCGTGATTCCAACGCCATTGCCGTAATAGGCGGCATTGGTAATAAACCCGGTGACGTAAAGGTTGCTGGTAATCGTCACATTATTGCTGACTATTAGTTCGCCGGTCAATACCCCGCCAGATTTATCAAGTTTAAGCGCGTTGGTGGCGTTGAACGTGGCGATATCAACCTTGAGCGCATTGGTGGCATTGAACACGCTGACGTCGGTCTTTAATTCGTTCGTTGCATTAAATGTGCTTGTATCAACTTTAAGCGCGTTGGTGGCATTGAACGTGGCGATATCAACCTTTAGCGCATTGGTGGCGTTGAACGTGACAGCGTCAACCTTGAGCGCGTTGGTGGCGTTGAACGTGGCGATATCAATCCAGTTCGTGGCGCCCGAACCAATCAGTCCTTCGGCCTTCAAGGCGTAGGGAACGGAGGCCAATTGCGTCCGGGGAGATAAATTGGTGCCGTATGCCCAGACTTCGAGATAGAGCGAGGAATTGGTCAACACATTCAACAAGTTGGCGCTGTTCGTGTTGCCGATCATCACGGAATACAGGCCGTTGGCTACCGGGACGCTGTTCGTGGTGAACGAATAAACGGCGGCGCCCCCGGAGCTGGCCGGATAGAGCTTAAACTGCATGTTGACCACGCCTTCCGCGGGAACGCCGTTTGAAACCAGGCGGCCCTGGTAATTAATCATACCCGGCGCCTGGGCCATTGAAGACGCCAAAACGCAAAAAAACGCCGCCGTCGCAATACTTGCCCGTTTCATACGCACCTCCGATTTTATTCGCCTTCGCCAGAATATCCCGCGGCTGGCCGATGGGAGTTTCATTTTAGAATGTAAAAAATATTATAGCAGGACAGGCGTTTGGATGCAAGTTAAAGGAAAGCCCGTCGCCCATTAGGCATGTATTTTAGGTATGTATTTTTAGCTTGCCTGTTGTTCATAAAATCTGATAGCTTTGTTTTGAAATCATGCGGAGGCCCAATTCTTCATACAGTGTCGCCCGGCGAGTAATGTGGTCAGGAGAGAGACATGACGAAAGTATTGAATTTTAAGATTCCGATAATGGCGGCGTTTTGCCTGGCCGTGCTGATGACAACCGGTTGCGAAGATAACACCGGCGCGACCCCGGACCCCCCGGCTGTTGATGTCACCGGCACGTGGGGCCTGCAGGATGACTTGGAAGACGTTCACACCATGGTTTTGACTCAATCCGGAAGCCAGCTGACAGGCTCCGTTTCGGCGTTTGTGGGGCAGACCACCCCCATTGTCGGATTTATTTCGGATCTCAGCATTACGATGTTCATGAGCCTGGGATCTTCCAATACGGTTGACTTTGTCGGCACGGCCTCCGCGAATTCAATGTCGGGAACCTGGCGCAATGAATCGAACGCCGGCTCAGGCACTTGGACCGCCACGCGTAAATAGACCCCATTCGAAAAGGTTTTCGAACAGGCCCTGACTACCATCTGCCCGGCCAGAGCCATTCGTCAAGATTCTGGCAATTAGGGTCGCCCCATACTTTATTCCTGGTATACAAATCCACGATATAATTTTTAACCTGGGCGGCATCCGGCGCCTTGGGGTTTAATTCAAGATAGCGCTTGTAATGTTCAATCGCTTTTGGGCGGTCTTTTTTAACCACATCATAAACAACCGCCAGGTTATACTGGGAATCGGCGTCCAGCGGATTTTTCTCCGCAGCCAGTTTGAATTCGCGCATGGCCCGCCGCCATTTTCCGGCCTTATAGGCAATTACTCCGGAATTGTAATGAAACCTGGCTTCCTGAAAACGATCGGCCGGCGCGTTTGTCGCGGCAGGTTCGGGGGCCGCTTCGGTTTCCCTCAGCATTTGCTCCAGCTTCCGGCATTTCGTATCCGACTTGGCTAATTCATCATACAAAACGGCCATTTGCCCGGTTGCTTTTTTCAGATCATTTATGCGCGCCAGAAGGATGTCGGCATATTCCGACTGTTCCGCGTTTGCCGTTTCCAAAACCTCTATTTCCGCCAGGAATGATTTTTCCCGCTCCTGCTCCTCGCCGGAAAGCAGCCGGATATTTTTTACGAGATCCTCTTTTTCCCGCTTTGTTTTTTTGATTTCATTCATTATGTTCAAGCGGTCCATTTTAAGGCGTTCATTATCGTCCTGCAGTCCGTGGATTTCACGTTCAAGTCTTTCATTGGTCGCTTGCAGTATTTTTCGCATTGCCGGCTCAGCCGGTTTTTGATCCTTGGGCATTGCGGACGGGGATGATGTTGATTGGGCCTTAAGCGCGACGGGGCAGGCAAGGATCAGGCCTGATAAAAGAATTGCAACCGACGGGTTTTTACGGTTATTAATTGTGTTCATCGGTGTTATCGGCGCAACCCGTGTTTTGAACTTTCTCGCCAGTTAATCAGAGCGATTCGCCGTCATCATATTCCGGCTCCTCAAGGCGCAACCCCTTCGGTTTCTTATCCGTGTCAACCACATCCTGGTCCCCGGTGATGATATGGGGCGTTAGGAAAACCGCGACTTCCGTCTTTTCGGTTTTTTCAACTTCGTTGCGAAAAGCCCAGCGCAGCACCGGAATATCCCCCAGGATCGGGACTTTATTAAGTGTTTTTAGTTTTTCATCCTTGCGCAGGCCGCCGATGATCACGGTTGTGCCGTCCTTGATCTTAACCGTGGTATCGGCCGTCGTGCGGGAAACTATCGGCACCTGGTTTTCCACGTCAACCGCAATTTTATACTTCAAATAGCTTTCTACCGCCGATATTTCCGGGCTGACTTTTATCGTGACAAATCCCTCGTCGTTGATGGTGGGCGTAACGGTCAACATGACCCCGACATCAAGGAAGGTGACTTGCGCGGCGGTTGTGGCAATGGTGCCGCCCGAAGACACCGTGGTGGTCACATAGGCCTCCGTGTTGCCGACGTGAATTTTCGCCTGTTCGCCGTTGATCACCGCAATGCTTGGCGAGGAAAGGTTCCGCGTTTCGCCGAACTGCTGGAGGAGTTGAAAAAGGGCCGTATATTTATAGTCCGATCCCTCGTGCCCCAGGCTCATGGTAAATGGATTGGCAACCGTGGAAGGAAGGGCAAAATTGCCGACCAGGGTCGTGGTGGGAATACGCAGGTTTTTAAGCACCATCCGCCAATCAACGCCCATGTCAAATTCATCCTTAAGAACGATCCTGAGAATCTTCATCTCCAGGAGCACTTCCTTGGTTTCGCGGTCCATCTGCCTGATGATATCTTCCGCCTCCTTCATTCTTTCAGACAGGCTGGAAATGATGACTTGATTGTTGCGCAGATCCACCGTCACCATGCCGGTCTTCTTCGCGTCAAGCCGGGTAGTCAGGGCGGCGGCCACGTCGGCGGCCTTTGCGTATTGCAGGGCGAATATTCTCGGCGTATCCGGTTTATCCAGGCTGGTCAACACGTTTTCAAGAACTATCAAGCGCTCCGGCGTGTCTTTCAGGACGAGTGTTCCCGAATCCTCATCAACCATTACCTCGCCCACGGAGCTTTTCAACGCGTCCAGAGCCTTGAAAACCGACTTGGGATTGGCATAGACAAGTTCAATCTTCCTGACCTGCCGGGTGTCCTTGAAGTTTTTTCCGCTGAGCGCCTTGTACTCGGCTTCCGGCATGACATAAAGAACTTCGCCCGGCCGAATTTCATAAGCCAGGTTGTTTGCGGTCATGATAATGTCAAGAGCTTCGCGGATGGTGACATTTTTTATGAAAAGCGGCGAGACCCGCCCCTCAACGGTCTTGCTGACGACAATATTGATATTGCCTTTTTCCGCCAGGAATTTCAGCGCAAAGGTTACGTCGGCGTCTTTAATAAAATTAAGCGCAATCCGCCGGTTTAATCCTTCCTCAAGCGGAATGGCATTGGTTGAAAGCGCCGAGGACAACGATGGTTTTTCCGGCTCGATGCTGCCCGTAATCTGGTCGTTTGATTTCTGCGCCCAGACATCGCCATTCATGGAATAAAACCACAAGGACAACATGATGAGGAGAACGCTGCTGATTGGAATTATAAACCTGGCCGTTGTCCCGTTCATCTTGATTCAACCGTCTCTATCGTTTTCTTGGATATTCTTTGATAACGATCAGTCTACGGGTAAAAAAAAATAATACAAGCGGTTTTCATCTCGCCCGGCGCCCTGGTGTTAATTGATTTGTTGCGACTTTCTTAAAATCACATCAACTCCCATTCCGTCCCGTTGGATTCAAGGATCACGCGATCCTGGCGAATGCTTTTTATCTTTATTATCCCCTTGATATTTTCGCCCTCCTTGAGGAAGTATGTTTTCTTTTCGGCCTTGTCTTCTATGATAACTTCCGGTTCCTGGCTGAAATAAATGCCAACCAGCTGAAGATCGGGCTTGGTCCGCGGAATGTCAGGCTTTTCGGCCACCGCGGCGTCTTTAACCGCAGCATGCTGTTCGCGGCTGAAAATGTCCCTTTGCTTGCTGATTTTCACATATTCGTCGGCCGACATGAAAGCTTCTTGATTATTAGCCTTCGCTGAGCGGGCCGGCGGACGCGGGAAATTGCGGACGGTTTTCTCAATGCTGGGCCGGTTCAGGACGGTGGAATAAACAAAAGCGCCGATCAACAGAACTAAAACGATTGCCAGCGACCGGTTGATTACCTCTATGCGCCGGAACATGGCAAGGTACTGCGCGCCCGACGCGTATCGGCCGGCAAGGGCCTGCGCGGCGCCCTTGAAAGATTCCCACGGAGATGAAGGCGGGGTCGAAGCCGGCTTTTCGGCTGACTTGGCTTTTGGCGGGCCTTTGGGCGGGACATCCGGAACAGCGGCCGCGGCCACCCCGAAACCGCCCGGTGAAGACTCCGCCTCCGTCTTGGCGGGCGTTCCGGGGGATTGCTTCAGTTTTAAATTTCCGATTGAAGGAACAGACGAGGGGATTGCGCCGGCGGCGGCGTTTTCCGGCCGCGATGCGCCTTCTTTGATTACCCTGAACAGTTTCTCTTCCGGTGACGGTGAAGGAGTGTTTTCCATGTCAAATATCGCTTGCTGATGCCGGCATCGGCATCACATCGCTTAGGACCAATTTCTCAACAATTTCAGGCGTTACCACGTGCTTATCATACATCACCAGGTATTCCAAGGCATTATGACACAGGCAGACAATCCGGCGTGGATACCCTTTTGTGTGCCGGTAAATAACCTTCACCGTCTCGTCCGGGAAAAGACGCTCGCAATCATCGGGATATCCGGCGACTTTCAGCCGGTACTTTATTAATTGCATGACTTCGTCCTCAGCCAGGGGATTAATCACGTATTTAAGCGCAATGCGGTCCCAGAAATTTTTTACGCCGGAAATCATGGGCAAAATTTCCATCTGCCCGAGAAGAATCAGTTGAATCAGCTTTTCATCATTGGTCTCGTAATTCAGCAAAATCCTCAATATTTCAATCGCGGGAACCGAGAGGCGCTGGCCCTCGTCAATAAATAAAACGACGATCTTGTTTTCCTCAACCCGTTGCTGGAATAGATGCTGCTCAATGGCCTTCTGGTAGTCATTTTCCGTGCGGTGGCCGTCACGCAGGCCGAATGCATCATTGATCTTCTGTAAAAAGACCAATTCCGATTCCGCGTAAGGATCCAGGATCACGTGCGGACTGTAATTGAATTGATTGCTGACCATGACGTAAAGTTTCCGCAACAGCGTGGTTTTGCCGACGCCGACATCGCCCAGGATCACGCCCAGCCCGCGGCGCAGCTCCATCAGGATTCGGGCCTTGTATAAAATAGCAGTATGGATTTTTGACAAATAAAAAAAATCAGGGTGAGGGCTCGTGGAAAAAGGCTCCGTCCTTAATCCGAATAGGCGATAGTAACTCATTGTTGTAAAAATACAAAGGTCTGTTGATGATGTTATATCATCATCTGTTTATTGACAACGTTAAAAAATTCACTTGCCGCCGGGCAAGTTTAAATTTCAGCATATCATCGGGATGTTCGAGCGTGATGGTTATTATAACCTTCATCCCGTCAAGCCCGCTGACGCCGCGCCGCTGCTCATCCGGGTTTTAAATACACTTGCAACGCGCGCCTGGTTATGAATGTTCAAATTCAAGGTATTACGATTTTTGTCACCAGAATGGAAGCGCGCAATAATGATTTTTCTTTCTGGATAAGCTTGAGCGTAATCTTTTCCGAACGCAAAAGGCAATCGGACGTGTTCAGCTGATGCAGAAACATGACAATCGCCGGCATATCGCCTTCCGCCTCAGCCTCCACGGTAAACTGTTTCTGCAAGTCCTTGGACTGGGGCATTTGCGGCTTAACATCCAGCAAATTGATGGATGACTTTTTAGCCAGGATTTCCACTTCCCGTAAAAACCGGGCCATTTCTTCCTCGTCGGACCCCATCTGCTTTACATATTTTGCATAATCCTGAAACTTCTTCGTGATTGATTCCTTCTCGTCAAGGTTCCGCAAGTCCTTGCATAAATCCAACTCGGCCAGCCTTATCTCCTGATTAAGGTGATGGGTTTTATCGCTCAAGGGCCCGACCACCGCGCGATCAAGCAGGGCCATGAGAGCGATCGCTATTCCCAGCCCCAGTCCAATTTTTTCTTTGGATGAAAGTTTTAATGACAAGGCCATCTAAAATCTCCGCTTCATGCAAATTCCCGCGTTTAATTTACTGGCTGACGCAGGTGATTTCAAACTCGCAACTTTCCGTGTTGCCATCCTTTTTGGTTGTCGTGCGCACCGCCTGAACATTCGTAAAAACGGGCGAATCCTCAAGTTTTTTCACAAACAGGAAAATGGCCGACATGGCCGGCGCCTGTCCCTTTAACGATATGGCGCCTTGCTCGCTGATCTGCAGGTCAGTATAAAAAACATCCGGGGGGGTTAACTTGACAATTTCGCAAATCAAGGTCACCAGCGAATGTTTGGCATCCAGCCTTTGCCTGACCATGTTGATATCATGCCGCATTTTTTCCACTTTGGCGGTTTCCAGCTGCAAAGACGCCGCCTCTGCGCGCAACTGCTCCAGATAGCTCTGCTTGAACTGGAGGGACAGGATCACCTGAAGGGAAATGGTCAAAATAATTGCGGCAATCAATATGCCCGTTACGATTAACCGCCGGTGTTTTACTTCCATTGTTTTGAGTATTTTCAGCTCGCCCGGGGTCAGATCAATCTCCAACTCCTGCCCGGCCATGGCCGCTCCGATCAGCGGCGATAATGATGTCGCCTGCATGGCTTCGGGTGGAAGCGACGCAATTGTCGCCGGGATCGGGACAATTCTTTCCAGGGGAATGCCGAGACGGGTCTGGATTACGTCCTGCTGGGATTCATTCAGGCAGTGCGCGCCGGAGATGTAAAGCCGTTGCACGGCGCTCCGCTCGGTTTCCTCATGAAATCGCTCAAGGGCATCCACGAGCTCGTTGCTGAACTTCGCCGGCCAATCCGATTGGTTTTCACCCAGCTGTTTTGCGCCGATTAAAATCTGCTTGGTGAACAACCACTGCCCCTTGTGCATTACAAGAAAATCGGAATAATTGGCGTCAATATCAATTATGGCCGCCTGGTCCGGAATGGGACTCGGAAAATGACCGCTTATTCCCTGGAACCAGCGGAAAACACATTCTGAACTTAGGACTATCCGGTCCACGTTGATTTCCGCCTCGCGCAACGGCGCAATAATGCCGTTAATAATGGAATCGCGCCGGGCAATGATAAGCATAACCTGCGTATAACCGTCGGGGAGAACCTCGATCACACGGTAGGAAACGATGATTTCCTCCTTCGAAAAAGGAGTCAGCTTCCCGATCTGAAGGTCAACCATATCCCTGATTTCGGAGGGGGTTGTGGAAGGCAATTTCAGGATTCTGACCGCGGCAATCACATGGCGCGGCAAATAGGCAACGATTGAACAGTGCCCGATTTTTTGCTCTTTAAATATCCTGGCGATTGTCTGGGAAATTGATTCGCCGGAATCGGCAATTTTACTCAGGAAAAGACGAGGAGCGGTTTCATGAAAGCGAGAGTCCCGGCAAATGCAGATTTTGAGCCATTCAGTGCCGATTTCAACGGCAACCATGGTTTTATGACCGTTCCCCTTCCGAAATAGATTTGACAGTGCTTGTGGCATGAGAATTTTACTCAAGCAAGACATTAGCCGTCAGGCTCCAGACTGTTCCCGCCCCCGAATGAGTCTATAGTCCAATGTCTGCCCTGCCATAGGATAAGGCATGTGGTCTGATGTCTCTTCCTTAATGTTCTCTCCAATACCAGAAGCGCTGGCGGCAATCAACGACAAAATCAATTGCCGTCAAGCCCTGCCTGCCGGTTAGACGTCCAAGCGAGCGGGCGCGAAAACACTCGGAACGCACATCAAGGCAATCGAGAATCTGCTGCCTCTTTTCAGCCGTTAACCCTTTTTCTTTTGATAACAAATCGGCGATCTGGCCGGCGTTTCTAAAAATGCCGTCATCGTCAGTCCCCGGCTTGCCGTCTTCGCCTTTGCGAAACTCAATGATTTTTCCGGTTAAATTATCGTCCATGACGATGCATCTCAGAATCTCATTGCAGGCCGTATTAATATTGACCTTCCCCCGGCCGTAGACCGTGAAATAATCCGACATTATGGAAAATAATTCCGGCGTTACTTTTTTGACAAGGCGCAGTTCTTCCATTGTTTCAAAATTGCCGTTTTTGCAGCGGTAAGGCGGCGTCAAAAACTCGTAATACCGGCTTTCGGCTCCGCCCGGCGCTTCGGAATCATCA
Organism: uncultured Verrucomicrobiota bacterium; assembly: GCA_964475405.1. Classification (GTDB taxonomy): domain Bacteria; phylum Verrucomicrobiota; class Kiritimatiellia; order JAAZAB01; family JAAZAB01; genus JAQUQV01. The sequence goes on along the minus strand of CAYYWX010000028.1, from coordinate 22,221 downwards.
GCGTCGCGCCAGTCAATAATAGCGGCGGTAATATCGGCCGCCTTTGAAGAAGAAAGTCCCCCGGCCATGACAAGACAGTTCTGCAGAACTTTGGACGGCGCGGTGTTGATGTTAATCTTCCGCTCTTCATCAACCGGGCATTGCAGGGTGAAAGATCCCGCGCCAAGAGATACTTCACGTGACAGGTTTGTGTCCTTCGCCCATGGTTCATTCAGGCATTGCCAGGAATTGGTGGAATATTTATGCATTTCAACGGCGATCTTGACGGCGCCGGCCTTGGCGATAAAAAACCTTTCCGTGTTTTGCTGGAAACGCGCGGTAACGCGCAAGAGCGGGTGAACATATGCCCCAAGGGCCACCGCCAGCGCTCCCAGCAGGAGGAGCGCCCAGAGAACGATGATGAAAATGCTCCCGCTCTCCGGGCAAGCTTGCTTATCCAGGGCTTTTTGCGTCTCTCCCGGCCGTTCATGCGAGGTGGACCGAGGCGGCCCCCCTGCCGATTTTCCGAGAGCATGCGCAGGGCGCGCGGCCACGCTCCGCCGTTCTTCTGTTTCTGTATTCTGCATTTCTTCCATCCCGCCTAAAACAAGCGAATCTGCCGCGTTTTTTTCCATAACAAATCGCGCCGCTATAAGGTCTAATGCGCCACGGGAATCCAAATGGTTCGTTCCAGGCTTGTCTTACTGTTGCCGTTTTGCATGCTTATCGTCAGCTTAATCCCCAGGGGAATTCCCTCCTTGGCAAGCCAGGAGTTTTTCCATTCGCAAGCCTGGGTTTTGACATTCCAATAACAATAGCTGAATTTCAGTCCGTCAAGGCGCGCCAATTCCACCGGCGCGTTGCCACGGCTTGAACCACCGGCGTTAAATTCAGGATGGACGCAGACTAATTTTTGGGTCAGGGAGTTTGAAGTTGAGTTATAATCATAAGCAACTTGACAGAGCGCAACCACCTCCGCGTTGGTTTGCCCCGAAATTGTCAGCAGAGATGGAAAGGAGAAACGACTTTCATTGCCATTAAACCCGATATTGGCAAAAGGACATGCGTTCCGTATGCTTTTTTCCATCGCTTCCATGGCCAGGATGACTTCCGTCTGCTGGCTACTGCCGGCTTTCAGCCGTTCATAAAGACGCAAACCGCCCCGCAAGGTTGAAAGCACCACCAAGGCAACAAGCCCCATGATGGCAAGCACAACCAGCAGTTCCATCAGGGTAAAAGCGCTCTCCAGCCCGCTGGTTTTGCCCCGCCTTTCGGACAATTGCCGGCTACAGGCTGACTGACCGCCCGCCCGGGCGACTTGTCCGCCATCTTGTCCACCATAGCTCTTGGAGCGACGGAGGAAGCCTTGGCGACGGAGGAAGCGCTTCCCCTCTCTCTCCTCGGCAAAGCTCGCATTACGCTCGCGTTGCGAAGTCTCGCCGGAGGCGGAAAGTCTCGCCAATGACGGACCTTTGGCGGAGCCCGGGTCGGCGGGACATTCCGGCGGAGCCTGGCAGCCTGTCCACTCCCGGTACTTATTGTGGCGCCACATAACCATAAAGGCGAAATCCGCCGGGCGACGCTTTCTGTTTCTGGCCGGCCTCAACGGTCACCTTGCGGCAGTTGTTGTCATCCGTGATGTTTATTTTCAAAATCCATTTGCTGCCCGGGACAAAAGCACCGGTTGCGGTCTGGAGGTAAGCGCCGGGGGGCAGGCCGGTGTCGGGAAGCGAAGGTTGTTCCAGCCGGGCGAAGGCCTCCTTGGCAAGGCAGAGAGCTTCTATTTTGGCGCCGCTCACGGAAAGCGCGCGGGCGGCGACCGCGTAAGAGCGTATAATGCCCGTTATCCCGAGCCCTAAAATAACAACCGCCAGCAAAACTTCAATCAAGGTGAAGCTCCCCGCGGCGAGCCGCGGGGCTTCCTGGCGAAGAAGGGTGAAGCCGCGTTGTCCTTGGCCGCCAATCTTTTTTGCGCATGAAAAAAGAGCTGCAATCATTTCCAATTGCCAATATCGTCATCAGTGCCTTCATTGCCGTCTTTACCAAGCGAATAGAGATCATAGCTTATTGTGTTATGCACCCCGGGGCACTTATAGCCATAGGGCTTTTTCCATGGATCAATCGGTTCGTTTTCAAGATACGGCCCGTTCCAATTTTGCGGGACGGGATCCGATGACGGTTTTGTCATAAGGGCTTTCAGGCCCTGCTCGGTGGTGGGATAATTGCCGTTTTCCAGCTCATACAGCCGCAGGGCGGTGCCGATATTAGAACGGATATCCGCCTCGGCAATCGCTTTTTTGGCCATTTCGGACCGGCCGCTGAGCCGCGGCACAACCATGCTCGCCAAGGCGGCAATGATGATGATTACAATCAGTATCTCAATTAGTGTAAAGGCGGATGTTTTCGCCCGGCGCAATATAATTTTCATTACTCCTTGTTTCCCTTCCTATTTGGCAATTGATCCGATATTAAAAACCGGCAACAGCACGGCAAAGACAATAAAACCAACCACCCCCCCGATCAAGAGAATAAGCAGCGGCTCCAGCAAAGACATAATGACGCGGACATTCTGATTTATCTCCCGCTCGCACGAGTTGGCCAGTTCCATCAAGGCCTGTTCAAGACGCCCGCTTGTCTCCCCCACCACGATCATGGATAAGGCCAACGGCGGGAAAACCCCCGTCTCGGCAAGACTGGCCGACAGGGTCGCGCCGTTATTTACAATCTGTTTGCCGGCTTTTTCAAGACAGTCCCGGAACGCTTCGTTATCAACCGTCGCCCTTGCCAGCTCAAATCCTTCAAAGGCGGGGATCCCGTTTGCAAGGACCAGGGAGAGCGTGCGCGAGAACCTGAGAATCTCAGCCTGGCTGACAAGATGGCGCACAAAATGCACGCGCAGCTTTATCCAGTCCATAAAAAATTTTCTCTTGGTGCCCTGTTTCACGCGCGCAAAGAGGAGCGCAATCATCGCCGCAAAAGCCAACAGCCAGTGCCAGTTCTGCGCCATAAAATGACTGATGGCAAGGAGAATGCGGGTCGGCAGCGGCAACGCTTCGCCCATATCGGCAAAAAGATCCGTCAGCCGCGGAAGGAAAAAAGCCAAAATAACAAAAACCGTGCCGATGCCGACGGTCAGCATCAATAAAGGATAAGCCAATGCCGCCTGGATCTGCTGGCGCAGGGCCTGTTGTTTTTGCAGATGGTCGGCCAGTTCCTGCAACACCTGATCCAGCGTGCCGCTCTTTTCACCGGCCCTGACCAACCCGACATAGAGAACATCAAAATACTGCGGATAATTGCGCAAGGCTTCGGAAAGTATCTTGCCCGCCCGTATTTCCCGTTCCAGATTTTCGATCATCTCGCGCCAGCTTTTGACGCCGGATTGCCGGGCAAGCAGGGTCAGTGATTGGAGAACCGGAACGCCGGCCCGCAATAAGCTGGCGAACTGCCATGTAAAGATGCCGATGTTTTTACGCGCGATCCCTTTCCATCCGGAAAGGATGAATTGGCCGCGGGCAACCGGCTGGCTTTGGGCAACGATCTTTTCTGTCACGCGGATGGGCACTAACCCCATCGCCTCTACTTTTTGAACGGCATCTTCCTTGGTTTCAGCCGCCACTTCAACGTCAACGACACCATCCGGTCCTTGTTTTGCCTGTAAAACGTAAGAATGCATAAATTAATTTTCAGTCTGCGTAACCCGCAAAACTTCTTCAACGGTGGTAATGCCCGCCTGTGCTTTTTCCCACCCATCCTGGCGCAAGGTATGCATGCCCTGTTCAATTGCCGCAGTTTTCATTACGGCCGCCGAGCTCTTTTTGGCGATAAGTTCGCCCATGCTTCCGTTCAAAACAAGAATCTCAAACAGACCGGTCCTTCCCAGATAACCGGTATTCCGGCAGCCCGGACACCCCTTTCCCTTCCAAAACATGGCGTTGCTTTCGACCGGCAAAGGATGCATCATGGCGGCCTGTTCCGGGCTGATTTTAAAAGAAACTTTGCAGTTGGGACAGATTACACGCACCAAACGCTGGGCGATAAAAGCAGAGACAGCCGAAATCACCAAGAACGGCTCAACCCCGATATCCACCAGCCGCGTTATGCCGCTGACGGCGTCGTTGGTATGCAGGGTGGAAAAGACCAGGTGCCCCGTCAGCGCGGCCTGAATGGCGATTTCGGCAGTCTCAAAATCGCGCACTTCACCGATCATCATCACGTTCGGGTCATGACGCAGCATGCTCCGCAGCAGGCGCGCAAAAGTCATATCGATGCGGGGATTGACCTGCGCCTGCGCAACGCCCTTTAACTCGTATTCAACCGGGTCCTCAATTGTCACGATTTTGCGCTCCCGCGTATTCAGCTTCGTCAACCAGCTGTAAAGCGTCGTGCTTTTGCCGCAACCCGTCGGCCCGGTGACAAAGAAGAGTCCGTATGGCTTGGACAGCAATTTATCAACAATGTCCATGTCCTCAGGCGCCATGCCCAGGTCAGAAATGCTGAAAAGCATTGTTAAAGGCAAAATGCGAACCACCACGCTTTCGCCGTAAAGCGTCGGTATGGTGGAAACGCGCAGATCATAATCCTTATCTCCTATGCGCACCTTGGCGCGGCCGTCCTGCGGCAGACGTTTTTCAATAATGTCAAGGCCCGACATTACCTTGATGCGCGATACGATCGCCGCATGAAGATATTTGATGTTTTCGGGAATCTCGGCGCTGTATAAAATGCCGTCAATCCGGTAGCGGATCATCACTTCATCCCGGTAAAGCTCAATATGCACGTCCGTGGCCCGGTCGATGATCGCCTGATGCAGGATCTGGTTGACCAGCCTGATGACCGACGCGTCCTCGCTCATTTTTTCAAGATCTTCAACTTTTTCAAGATTGCGTTCGGCGCCTCTGTGGGAGTCCGGCTTTTCCCGGTCAAGAATCCGTTCCACTGTATCGGCCGCAACTCCGTAATGCCTGCGGATTGCCTCGCGGATGTCGGCGGTCGTTGCGAAATGTTCTTCAACCAGGTAGCCCAGGTTGGTTTCAAGATCTTCTAGTAAATTCGCCGCTTCGGGGTCGGCGGTTGCCACCACCAGCGTCCGGCCCACCAGGCGGATAGGCATGATCTGATAATGCCAGGCGAACTTGGCGGGCACCGCCTTGATGGCTGCCGCATTAATCGGCGTCTCTTTCAAATTCAGAAACGAGGCGTTGTACTGCTCGGCAATAACCCTCAGGAATTTTTCTTCCGTGGTGAGGCCCATTTTAATCAGAGCGTGTTTCAGAAAACCGGTTTTCTGTTTCAACGCTTCTTTAAGCTGGGCCTCGCTGATGACGCCCTTTGATACTAAAATGTGCCCGATTGTCTGCATAATTACTCATCCGCCACGAAATACTCAGCCGTTACAACATCATCCGCTGTTTCGGAAGGCAGTCTTCCCGCCAGCAACAGGCCAATTGGTCACAGTCGCTCTTTTTGGTGTCAAAGCAGGCAACATTGCCCTCGGCGCCCTGAATAGCGCGAATCAATTCCACCTTCTTCATTCCTTGGGTATTCAGACCAATTTTTACAGCTTTCCTGCTGATTTCAGTCATTTTCATATCGCGTCACCTCCTCTATTTTTTGTAAATTTTATGGCACATCTCTTAAAAATACAAGTTAATTATCGGCCTCGTTACGCACCGGCATTACTTCTGAATCTTCCGCAAAGCCTCCGTGGCGCCCTTGTGGCCCTGATCGGCCGCCCGGCGGAACCAGTTCTTTGCTTCTTTTTCGTTCTTTTCCACGCCTTCGCCGTTGATATAACATGAGCCAAGATTAAATTGAGCCTCCGCAAGCCCCTGCTCCGCCGCTTGCCGATACCACTTCACGGCCTCAGGATAATTCTTTTCCACTCCCTGGCCGGCATCATAAACAACGCCAAGATTGTACTGCGCTTTCGCGTCGCCCTGCTCCGCCGCTTTTTGGAACCACTTTATCGCTTCCGTAAAGTTCTGCTCCACTCCCTGGCCGGCGTAATAGGCGCTGCCGAGATTAGACTGCGCGTCCACATCGCCCTGGTCGGCCGCCTGCCGATACCATCCCACCGCTTCCTTCTCGTTTTTTGCCACTCCTCTGCCATAAATATAAGCAATGCCAAGATTGTACTGCGCCTGGGCATCGCCCTGGACAGCCGCCTGATGATACCACTTTACCGCTTCCGTATAGTTCTGTTCCGCGCCTAGTCCGTTGCAATACGCATTGCCCATCTTGAATTGGGCTTTGATATTGCCCTGCTCCGCCGCTTTTTGGAACCACTTTATCGCATCTGTTTCATTTTTTTCCACTCCTCTGCCCTGACTGTAAGCCATACCGAGATAATATTGTGCTTTGACATTATTATTTTCAGCCGCCTTGCGAAACCATTTAACCCCTTCATTATAGCTCTTGTTTACCCCATCACCGTGGAAATAGGCAACCCCCATATTATATTGCGCCTTGGCATTGCCTTGCTCGGCCGCCTTGAGTGACCATTTTGCCGCTTCCGCATAGTCCTTCTGCGCGCCTTTGCCCTTAAAATATGCAACCCCGAGATTATATTGCGCCTGGGCATCGCCCCGCTCCGCCGCCTGCCGCACCTGTGTTAAGGCATCCGATTCAAATGTGCCTTTACCGGCGCTCCGGTTATCCGGGTTGCTTTTAACCACGGGCTCTCTAGTTCCCGAAATTTCATTGCTGATATTATACCTGGTTTCGTTTGGATTAATAATTATCCGGCGGTCATCTTTGGTCGCAGTTCTTTCCTGGGCCGGACAGGCAAGATGCAAAGTCGACCAGATCGCCAAGATTAACAGTCTCGAGATTAATGATTTTTTTATCATCGTTATTGCCGGAAAATATCGGTTATTATTAAAAAGCAATGGGCTTACCCGGTAATGCAACTAATCCCCATGCGTAGTTGTTTACTTAAGAAAAAATATATTACAACTTGTGATAAGTTGAGTCAATTGAATTGAAATCCCAAAGTTGATCACCACGAAGGTCGTGATGCAACGCCCCCCCCATCTTCTCTTCCCGCCCCCTGCGGTGTTTTTTATCTTGATTGAATTTGTTTTAATTTATAGGATTCAACAATGATGAACTCGTGATATTTTTGGTGTTTCAAAAGATCATCCTGACCCGGAGAGAGTATGTCAAAGCTGTTTAATCGTCCAATAGCACAGGAATCCGGCCCGCAGACATCAGGCCTGCCCTTGCCCGCCTGGCAGGTCAAGCTGTCGAATGGCGCTGTTTATGGGCCCATAGAAACGAGCGAATTGCGGACATGGGCGGAGGAATGCCGCCTCGCGCCCGGCGACCAGGTATCCTCGGATAATGTCCATTGGGTCAATGTGGAAACCCTGCCCGAACTTGAGATGCATTGGATGGTGGAAATGGCGTCCGGTGAAATATTTGGACCTGTCAATCTTCATGCGGTCGTTGATTTTTCCCATTCCCGCCTGGTGTTGCCGAGTTCTCGTCTGACAAACCAGCTAACCGGCGAAGCGGCGACTGTTGCGGACCTGGTTTTACCCTTGATTCATAATGCGGCAAGGGATGATTTCGCTGCCGGAGCTCCGGTCGTGGCGGTGAATTCGAGGCCCGCCGACCGGTTGATCAAGTTTAACCAGAACACGACCCCCGCCCGCCCCCCACCCGACCAACATAAGGAAAAGCTGCAGCTTCGCATTGAACTGCTTCAGGCAACGGTGGATGAATCCAAGGCGTGCATCAAACAATTGCAGGACGAGCTCGATTCCCAACAAGCACAGACACTCAAGCTCCGCGACAACATGGCCGCGCTCGAAAAGACGCATTTGCTTAAACTCGGGGACGTGCAGAAAAACAATGACGTTGTCGCCAATATGATCGAAAAGGCAGTGACGCAAGTTCAGGCGCTTAATGCCGCGTTGGCGGAGCAGGAACAACGCGGGGCGAACGAAACCCGCGACTTGGACTCCCTCCGGTCGGAAAAGGAAAGCCGGATCCAATCGTTAACCCGGCAGATTGAAGCGTTGACCGCCGATCAGACGGCCATGCGCTCGGCGCTGGAACAGAACCGTGCGGAATTTGAACAGGCGCACCGGGAGACGCGGAAGCTGGCGACCACGGGAAATGAACTCAACAAACGTATCTCCGTGTTCGACAGCCAGGTTCAAACTGTGTCTGAGAATCTAGCCGCGAGCGCGGCGGAGGTCGCCGGCCCGCGCGAACGCATCGGCGCAATGACGGGAGAACATCTCCAGGCCAGAATCGAGAACCTGACCGGCAGCCTCGATGCGCTCAATCCGGAACTGGAGGCCGTGCGGGGTGAATTGACCGGCCGCGAGGCGGATATTATGGGCTTGTCTGAACGCATGATCAGCATGGAAAAAAACGCGACTGAGGCCGGTAACGAGGCGGAACAGCAGAAGATCCTTTGTCAACAGCTTCAGGAACAACTGGGCCAGGCGGAAGGTGAATTCAAGCGGCGCGAAATGCCACGGGTGACAGAAAAAACCAAGCTTGAGCTGGGATCTCCAGGACGCCCGGCAAGAAAGAGCGTGACAGCGCCCGCGCCGGATCGTCAGGAAATGAACCGTCAGGAAATGAACCTTAAGCCTGGAAAAAATATTTTGGTTGTGGATGACAGCGAAGTCATTCAACAACTGATCATAAAACTGGCTGAACAGTATGGCGCATCAGTCACTGCCGTCGCTTCCGCCAGGGATGTCACCAGAATATTGGCGGAAAAATCTTGCCGGTTTGACCTTTTTATCATCGATTTAATCCTGCCGGAAATAACCGGCTGGGAGATCATTGGGACCTTAAGGGCCAGGCCGGAGACAAAAAATACGCCCATTGTGATCTTGACCGGCTCTCTTTTGCCGAATGAGAAAGAAAAAATTCTCCAGAAGGCGAACGCCGTTATTGAGAAAAGCAAATTCACCATTACGGATTTTAACCAAGTCCTGAATCAATGGTTATAGCTTTAAGACCCTGGGCTTTAGACGGCGGAAACGAAACCGGCCGCCATTGAGGCCCGGCGCAGGAGACAAGCGCCCGGGCCTGCCCGTGAGGAAATTAAAATTGATTTGAATGCGTTTTGAAGATTCACAGGATAATCAGCTGAAACACGCCGGACGGTTATAGGATGGTGTCCAACAATATTCCACAAGATGGGTCCGCGACAAAACCTGCGCCTTCACCGGGGGCAATGGCGGGCAAGCCGCCCAAGCTGCATGCCCGCCTGGGCAAGCCGCCCAAGCTGTATACCCGCCTGCGCATGGCATCGCTCACGGCGCCGCAGGTGATCGGCGAAACACGCAAGCGGGACTATGCGCCCGCGTTTTTCGGCACACGACAAAGGCTGGGATGGGTGATCGGTTTTTTGATTGCCGGCGTGGTGGCGCTATCCGTCGTGATCAGGCTGGTGCAAGCCGACGTGAAAAACGAAAAGAATTTTAACATGGCTGTCGTGGAACAGCGGGGGAAATTAAAGGATTTCATGGGGGACGTTGAGAAGGAAAAAGCAGTCCTGAAGACCCGCGTTGCGGAACTGGAACAGAAATGGCAAATCAGCGCGCAGTTGCAGGCAGAGCTGGCCAATGCGCGCAAGCTCAACACGGAAGCGGAAACGCGCCTTCAGCAGGCAACGGTCGCCAAGGCGGCGGCCGAGCAGAACATGGCAACGCTCAAGGCCAGACTGGATGATGTTTCCCAAAAGGTCGCGACGGTCCAGGAACAGGCAAAGCAGGTCCAGGCCCTGCAGGATGAAATCGGCAGGGAAAACCAACGGCAGACAGAACTGGCTAATGCGCGCAAGCTCAGCGCGGAAGCGGAGACGCGCCTTCAGCAGGCAACGGTCGCTAAAACGGCGGCCGAGCAGGACATTGCAATGCTCAAGGCCAGGCTGAATGATGTTTCCCAAAAGGTCGTGACGGTCCAGGAACAGGCGAAGCAGGTCCAGGCCATGCGGGATGAAATCGGCAGGGAAAATCAACGGCAGGCAGAGCTGTCCAGGGCGCGCAAGTTCAGCACGGAAGCGGACCTTCAAGCGGCCAAAAAGAAAAGAACCGACTCGCAGGCGCACGCGGCGAAAACGCCGACGGTTGAACGATTTTCTCTCGATCGCGGCGAAACGCCTTCCGCCGCGATCGAATCGGCGCAAGCCGCGGATCAGGCAAAGGCCGCCGGCGTGTTTTTGTCGGCCGGATCCGAAGCTAATCAGCATTTCAAGGCCGGTTTCCAAAAGTGGGATGAGGACAACGTGGACGGCTCCATGGCGGAATTCAAGAAAACCATCAGCCTGGATAGTTCGGCCGCCGCCGCCTACTACAACATTGCGCTGGGCTATATCGAGAAGGGCGATCGTTATAAAGCCTGCGATTATTTGTATCAAGCCGGGGAAATCTACCTAAAAAACAAGGACAACAAACAGGCGGTCCGCGTGGCTGAACTTATGAGAACAATTGCCCCCTACTCTTCCCTTACTGAAAAATTTCACAGGAAGATCGTCAAAAAGTAGCCGTTATCGACGGCAGTCATTGGCTGGAGTAATCCATGGAAGAAGAATCGTTATGGGACGATTTTTCTTTAAATATTACCAGTTGCGATTGAACGTTGGAGGGCCAGGCTGGCTTGCTTTGCAGTTGTTTTTTCCATCGGACAAAATATTAATTTATAAAAGTTATTTAGATAATTTCCCGTCTTGAAGCGGGTTGCTTTGTTCAATCCACAATGAAGAATAGCCCTTCAAAAAACGCCGAAAGCGGACAGGTCGAGCTCCTCGCGCCGGCCGGAAGCCTTGACGCCGGTTACGCGGCCCTGCATTACGGGGCGGACGCCGTCTACCTTGGCCTGGAAAATTTCTCGGCGCGGGCCTCCGCGGCAAATTTCTCAATTGACGAGCTGGCCGATATCACCGGCTACGCCCATTCACGGCCCAGGCCACGGAAAATATACGCGGCGCTCAACACCCTCGTCCTGCAAAAAGAGCTGGGCGCGCTGGTTGACCTGCTGGCCGCGATCGCCGATATCGGGGTTGATGCGGTTATTGTCCAGGATTTCGGCGTCTTGAACATTTTACGGCAATATTTTCCGCGGATTAAAATTCACGCCAGCACCCAGATGGCGATCCACAACCGCCACGGAGTAGAGGCCGCCCGGGAACTCGGCCTCGCGCGCGTCACGCTCGCCCGCGAATTGACCATGGGGGAAATTGCCGGGATTGCCGCGAAACCCGGGATTGAAACGGAAGTTTTTGTCCACGGTGCGCTTTGTTATTCGTACAGCGGCCTGTGCTTGTTTTCCTCGCATCTTTACGGCCGGAGCGGCAACCGCGGCAAATGCGCTTATCCCTGCCGCGAATGGTTCAAACCCCTTCTGGCCGAGGATGTGCGGCGGAATGCCGGACAAAACGGAGGCTTCATATTCTCCATGAAGGACCTGGCCTTGCCGGACTACGTTGCCGATCTGCGGCAAGCCGGCGTGACAGCCTTGAAAATCGAGGGGCGGATGAAAAATCCGCTCTACGTCGCGGCCGCGGTCAATTATTACCGGCACCTGATTGACGCGCGCGCGAGCCCCGACAAAGCGCGCGAAATGGCCTCTGACCTGCAAACTATTTTCAGCCGGCCCTGGACTGATCTGTACCTCAAGACACGCGCCCCGCGCGACGTGATAGACGCCGAAACCCAGGGACATCGCGGCGCGCCGGCAGGCAAGGTTGAAGAAATCGCGAAAAACCCGGGCGGACACTCGCTGCGGTTCAAAACGACACTGCCGGTGGAATTGCATGACGGGCTGCAGATTGACATTGCCGGCCTGCCGCGCCCCTTCGGGTTCGCAGTCAAGGGCATCAGCATGATCACCGGCGGACGCGCGGCCGAAAAAAAACGCGTCTTTGAGGCGCCGGCCGGCGCGAGGATTGAGATCCAGCTGCCGCGCGGCCATCCGGTCATTCCGCTCGGGGCCGTAATCTACAGCTCGTCTTCCCAGAAAGTTAAACAGCAGTACGGCTTTTCCCGGCCGAAGCCCGGCCTGTTCCGGTTCCGCCAAACGGCCGATTTTGAAGTCCGCCTGGAACCAAACGGCATCGACGTGACCGCCTCGGCCAACCTCGGTGGTGAAATAAAACCGGGGAAAATGGAAGTAACCAGACATTTTGACGGTCTTTTCCAGCCGGCGCAAAATGCCGGGCAGGTTGATTCGGCGATAAAAACGGCCTTTGCCAAGCTCGGTGACACGCATCTCCAGCCCGGCGCCCTGGTCATCAACAACCCGGCCCATTTATTCGTCCCAATTTCCATGCTTAATTCCATCCGCCGCGATGTTTCGGCGGCGCTGGAAAGAAAAATCGCCGAACAGCCGCTCAAATACGCGGCGGAGATCAAGGCCGAAATGATTTCCACTTTGAAAGCGCGGCAAGCAACGTTCCCAAAGGCGCCGGAATTCCACGCTGTCATTCCCGATCCGCCACAGGCGGAATCGGGAATCCATCCGTCAATGGCGGACCATTTTCCCTGTCCTGCGGCGGGCAGGCATGGGAATGACACCGGCAAGCGGACAAATGATCAATTTATCCATGACAATTTCAACTGGAGCCTAAAGACCGACCAGCCGCATTTATTATCCGCGTTTGGTCCCGATGATTGGAGCGGCATTGATGAACTCATCATTGAATGCGTTCCCGAGCTTCTGCCGGAATTTGCCGACCAGCTTGACCGGCTGGCCGGTATGTGCTCCAGGGAAAATCTGCGCCTGGCATTGCCCGTCATCATGCGGCGCTGGGAAACGGCCCCGTTCACGAAAACCGTTTCAGACCTGGTCGCAAAAGGCTGGCGCAAATGGCAGGTATCCAACCCGGGCGCATGGTCATTGCTGAACAATATAACCGGGAACGAAGCGGCGCGGGATGTTTCATCAGACTGGCCGCTTTACGCGATGAACCGTGCCTCGGTTTTGCAGCTCAAGGCGATGGGCATCGGCAGGTTCACCTTGTCGCCGGAAGACAGTTTTGAAAACATCGGGAAACTGCTGGCTGAATTTTCTTCCGACGCCGTGGTCATTGCTTACCAGGACACGCCGCTCATGATCACCGAAACCTGCGTTTTCAGGTCGGAAAATTGTACTTTTACGAACGCCTGCGGAGAGCGCCGAAGCCAGGACGGGAAACCCGGGCACAGGACGGGCAAGTCCCGGGAAATGATGTTCTCTTCATCCCATGGCGACACCATCCGGGTCATCAGCCGCAATTGCCGCTGCGTGGTCCTGAACAGCCGGCCGTTTTGTCTCGCAGCGCACTTGAAGGAACTCGCGCGCGCCGGCGCGATTAATTTGAGGGCGGACTTCATGCACCGCGGGTATTCAAAGGAGGAAATGCTTGATGTTTGGCGAAAATTGCGCTCCGGCGCTCCGATACCGTCGGGACATGACGCCAATTTTATCCGGGGCATTGATTAAACAAGGGGCAACACATGCTAAAAGCTTTTCTGGATGATCTTGAAGCGCGCATCAACGAAAAGGAGGAGCAGGATCTCTGCCGTCTCTGGAAGGATTTTCATGAGGGGAAAACAAAGGAAGACATTTTTGTCGCCGAACGTAAAAACAAATATCCGGCCCGCCTCGCCTGGCCGGCCATCGGCATCAACGCGGCGATAAAAGACGCCGCTTACGACAAAATGCTCTTGCGCGAACTGAAAATGGCCTCGGACGCGCTTGAAAAAGGCGCGGGCAACTTGCTCTCTATCCGCTCAAATTACGGGACCGGCATTCTTCCCTCTGTTTTCGGCGCGGACATATTTTACCTGGAAGACAGCGCCGACACCCTGCCCACCTCCATGCCGTTTGACGGCCTGGATAAAATCAAGGCCATCATTGACAATGGAATTCCCCGCCGGGCGGAGAGCCTGATGCGGAAAACCTTTGAATGCGCCGAATATTACCTTGAGGCGACAAAACCGTATCCCAAGATAAGGAAACACATTCATTATTATCATCCCGATTTCCAGGGGCCGATGGACGTTGTTGAACTGCTTTGGGGCAGCGCGCTTTTTGTGGATATCTGCGATTCGCCCGGTCTCGTGAAGCAGCTCCTGGCGGTCGTGACGGACACCTATATCCATTTCATGCGACAGTGGAACAAGATCATCCCGCCGTTCGAGAAGGAATACAGCACTCACTGGGGATTGCTCATCAAAGGACAAATCACGCTCCGCAATGATTCGGCCATGAATTTTTCCCCCGAAATGTACGGGGAATTCATCCGGCCGTATGACCAGGAGATTTTCAACGCCCTGGGAGGCGGCATGATTCATTTCTGCGGAAGGGGGTCGCATTATATCACTGGCATGTCCGGAATGAAGCATTTATCAGCCGTCAACCTGTCCCAGCCCCATCTGAACGACATGGATGTGATCTATGCCAACACCGTTGAAAAGGACATCCGGATCATAGGTTTTGACCGGAACGCCGCCCGGCAGGCGCAGGAACAGGGAAGAAAATTTAACGGCAAGGTCCATTGCTGGTAACCGGCATAGTCGTCCGAAAAAATCACAGATTCAAAGCATACGGCCCGCAACGCTTCAGATATTGCATGGTGGAAAACCAGACATACCATCCGCCGACGGAAGACACGCTCATCAAATCAGCCAACCGGTCGCCGTCAATGTCCCCCGCGGCGGGCATGCCGGAAATACCCAGATCATAAGGACCAATCCGCGCCATGTATTGCGAGGAAGAAAACCGGACATACCAATTCGAACCCACAACGCTTATGAGGTCGGCCAACCGGTCCCCGTCAATATCGCCCGTGAGCGGCGTCCCGGAAACGTCCAAATCATAAGGCCCGCTCCGCGCCTGGTATTGCATTGTGGAGAACCAAACATACCAATTTGAACCCGCCACGATAATCAAGTCGGCCAGGCCGTCGCCGTCAATGTCGCCCGTGACCGGAAGCCCGGCAACACCCAGATCATAAGGGTCGCTCCGCACCGCGTAATTTGAGGAAGAAAACCAGACGTACCAATTTGAACCGACAACGCTGACAAGGTCCGCCAGGCCGTCGCCGTCAATATCGCCCGCGGCTGGCGTGCCGGAAATGCCAAGATCGCACGGGCCGACACGCCGCAGATAGCCCGAAGATGAAAACCAGACCGACCACTCCGATCCGGTGACATTGACCAGGTCAGCCAGGGCGTCGCCGTCAATATCGGCCGCCAGCACTGCCGTTGCGCTTGAGGCCGGCGACAATGCACCGGCAAACGCCGGCCCGGCTCGCAATTGTCCGTTAAAATCAAAAAGGACTTCGTTCGTCAAATTACCCGCCGGAACCGCCGGGGGATAAGGAGAGTCGCCGCCGGCAAAGGCGGGGATTGCATAGACCGGGTTGTTAAAGACCGACCCGCCGGACAAGGGACGGAAATTATTACGCGCCGTGTCAACCAATTCAGGCTCGATCATGTTGATTGAATTTTCGGACCGGAGCGCGGCCTCATCCAGCTCGGTTGAATTCTCAATGCCGAAAGGATGATCAGCCGGCCCGTTCCAGATCAGGTTGCCGCGAATGACGGCATTGTCGTCGCAGCGCGACGGGGACGGGATATTGCGCGTGATGGCCGGAGGCGCGATCGCCTCCTGGACCCAGAACTGGGTGCGCATGGTCTGATAAGGGGCCGGATTGTAAAAGATGTTGTTATAGATAAAGACATTCTTGTTCGGGATCCACTCGCCGCCTTCATTCAGGACGTCGGTCCCCCAGGCGCCCTGGTCAAGGAACGCGCGGCAGATTTCCTCGGCGTTTCCTTCGCCGTTTTCAGAGGTATCCGTGCAGCCGCGCGATCCATGCACCAGCTCAAGGAGCGGATAATCAATTTCGCCCTCGGCGTTCGTGGCCACGCGGACAAAAGTGTTATAGGCCGCCAAAAAATTATAGGCGCCGCAGACGCTCAAAGGCACGCCCCGGATATCGTGAACAATGTTGTTTACAAACTTGATATCATAACACTCATAATGGAACCAGGGCGCGCGCATGACCTCCAGGTTGCTCCCCTCCCCGGCGCGGAACCCCAGGCCGCAATCATAAAATTCGTTGCCGTGGACCAGGAAGTAGGCCGAACCGCCTTTCAGGTACATCGCCCATTCACCCGCCCCGTGCACCTGCGAATTTATGACATGACCCCCCTGGACCGAAAAGAAATCCACACCGGTCTGGTATGTCCCGCTGACATCGCTGCTTTCAAGATACAAATCGCCGCATTGATTGGCCTTGATGACTTCCTGGATGTCGTAGTTGTCCGGGTTTTGGACCGGGTCGGGACCGGTCACGGTCAAGCCGCGCAAGAGCACGTTGGTGCATGATTCAAGGTGCAGGACGTTGTTGCCGAAAGTCGGCAAGGAGCCGCCCGCGGCCAGGGTCAAATTAAGCAGGTACAGTGATTGGCAATCCTTGATGTTCAGCCCGCCTTCAATGACAACCGACCCCGCCCCGTAAAAAGCCGAGACAATGACCGGAAAGGTCCGGGAACCGCGGCGGAGATCATAAAAATTGGAGCATGAGTCGTCAAACGGCAGAGTGCCGGGAAGAATGTTGATGCGAAAACCGGTAGTGGCCGGAGAAGCGGGGATCAGGCGCCAAGCCGCGTTAATGGTCCGGACGGCGTTCGCGGCGGACAAACCGTCCCGCGCGTCGTCGCCCCGCACGGGATCAACCCAGATTTCTGTCAAAACCGGATTACCGATATCATAGGGCGCGGGATTTAAATCCTGTCCAAACGCCGCAAAGCATAAAAGAGAAAGCCCGGCAATGACGGCGAACCGGATATTGATGATCCTCATGCAAAAACGATACATCTTCGTCCGTTGCCAGTCAAAATGAATCAAAGCTTCGTAACCGTCTTTTTCGCTTTGCGTCGTTTTGTTATCAGCGCCTTGTAAGCGGCAAACAGACGACGGCCGTGTTCCTTCAAGCCCTGGGGCGTCAGATGGCTATAATCGGCTTTCTCAAGCCCGATCATTGAGGTGAAAATGATATTACTTCCCTCTTCGGCCAGTTTCCGCTGGACCTCCACGACCTTGGGAAAGTTCTTTATCCAGGGATGCTGCTCGTCCACCCCGAGAATGACCGGCAGGCCGGGATCCCCGGCAACGTTTTTTCTGAAATCGTCCACGAGCAGTTCCAACCGCGCGCGGTAGCCATCCGCAAGTTCCCTGGTATTCGCGTCGCTTTCGCCCTGGATCCAGACAAATGCCTTGAAGGACACATTGTACCCCTGCTCCCGGAGCAAGGTTATTGACTTATTTAACTCCGCAATCATCTGGTCATACATTCCATCCTGGCCGGGAGCTTTCCAGTTTTCAGCCAGGCCGGTTGCCGTCAGCGAATATTTAAAAATCGCAATATTGCATCCGTCTTCCGCCAATAGTCTTGCAAAAGTCACTTCCGGACCAAAATGGCCCTTGGGAAAACGCCCGCCCTGGGGCTTGAGGAATGTCCACTTTCCCTCGGAACTGCCGTGACCGGGCGTCACCCAGTAGAATTTTATTTTCCGGTCAATCCCTTTCGGATCAGCGGGATAACTCTCGCCATTCCCTTCCCATCCCTGCATGTTTGATTGACCGCCAAGAACAAAAAGACCTATCTCTTCCACGCGGACAATTTTCTTGGCAGGTTTATGCTTTTGCATCTTCTTCCTCTCGTTTTGACCGGCAGATGGCCAGCAAATTTCAGGAAGCCCATTTTAGCGCCAATTTTTTGCCGGCATGAGCGCAGTCGCTCAGATACAGGTTGATAAGATTCTGATACGGAACTCCCGTTTCGTTCGCGAGAGCCTTGAAATAGGCGATCACATCCGTCCCTAAACGGATGGTGACCTGTTTTCTAAAGCACTTGGCATACGGGTTCCTTACAGAATCTGAAAAATCGTATTCTTTTCTCATGTTAATTCCTTGTATTGTTTATGTTCGTTTCGAGTTGCTTTACGCGCTGAAATAAGGCGAATGACTTCTTCGTTTTCCCGATACGCATGACACACCACCAGCATCCGCAGCTTAGCGCTGAACCCAAGCAGGATAAACCGATCTTCTGCCTGCGAGTGATCCGGATCGTGTTTCAACCGGGCATTCTCATCCGCGAACACCGTTAAGGCTTCCTCAAAAGAAACATCATGCTTCTTTCTGTTTTCAAGTGCTTTCGATTCGTCCCACGCAAACCTTACGGAATTCATATTGCTACTATATTGATATTAGCATTATGATTCAAGATAAATTTTCGATGTATTTATCCTTGATCAATGCAAAACTCGGTTGCGCATTTTATTCGTGGAGCCGCTGAATTGCCTTGCCCGGCATTCAATTTTCACGGACCCGGGGCAATCGCGTAGAAATTACGGGGGTTATCATACAGCCAGAGCCTGGCCGTGTCGCAGGCGACAGAACGGGAGCACCAGCCCTTGCGGACCGCGTCCCCGAGAACGTCGGCAATGTTCCGGCGGGCGATCTCCAGATGGGCAAGCACCGGCTCGGGAACATGGTGGTGGAAATCACCGCCAAAGCCGAAGATGCGGTTGGCGGGAATGGCTCCCAGGGCGGATTGCAGAAAATTGACGGTGGCATGGGGATCAACAATATGCGCCCAGCAGCAGTTGGCCCATACATTCGGGAACCGCTTCATCACCGCCAGCATGTCTTCCATCCAGGGATAGTTGATATGGTAGAGGTCAAACCTTGCCTCCGGATACGCTTCAAGCACTGGGATAAAGTGCCGCACGTTGGCCTTGGGATCGATGTATTCCGACAAGTAACCGGTGTGGATGGCCACGGGGATTTCAAGGTCAATTGAAAGCCGCACCATGTGGTGAAAAAGAAAATCCGAAAGCCGCCTTGCCCCCTGTTCAAACAACTCTCCGGCCATCAAACGGTTGAACTCGGCCTCGGCGGCGGATTTATCCGGCGCTCCAAAGGCCAGCCCCCGGGTGTAGGCCGCGTGATCTTTCAGGCCGACGACCCCCGCCTTGACCGCCTTCTCCAGCAGGGCTCCGATCGCGGCGCAGAAACCGGCAAACGTCAATTCTTTTGCCACGCAAACCCGGCCGGCAGTTTCAATTCCCTTGCGGTCGGTAAATTCATGGAGCGCAAGGATACCGAGGAGCGGATAAAAGCCTGTTTCAAACTTGAGCCCGCCCCCCAGGAATTTTTCCACATTTTCCAGCCCATCGTAAAAGGGATGGCCAAGATAATGCGTGAGCGTTCCCTCAATACCCGCCTGCCGGTAAGCAGCACGGCTGGCAATCGGCGTCCTTGCGCGAATTTGGTCCAGGACAGCGTCGTATGCCGCATCAGAAATATCCGGCTCCAGGCCCCAGGCCTGCAGGATATGCGCCACCACCCGGCCGTAACCGGTGCAGCGCACCAGCGGCCAGATTCGCGCCAGGTCCCGCCAGCGCTGCCGGTCATCACGTTTTGTATCCGCAATCGCGGCCGCGAGGCCGCGGTCCGCGTATGAGAGCATCCCCGCGAGAAAAAATCCTGTCAGGAAATCAGTCGCGCCGGGGCGCGGCTGGTCTTCATCATGCCCGCGCACATGCTCATGGGCGTCAATAACGGGTATGGTCTTTAAATCGGATTCAATATCTTGCATGGCGCTTGCTCATTAGGATGTGCCAAACGTCCAACGTGTCCGGCGCGGTAACGCGTAAGCTGAAAGCACGGGTTTGTCATTTTTCATATCTGGTCCGACCTGAGTCGTGACTTCCAGGAATCGGGATGTTTGTGGAGGTTTTGAACGGCTACAATCAGGATGGAATCATTTCTGATTTGATAGATAAGGCCATACGGAAACCGGCTTGTCCGGCAACGGCGAATACGCCGGAAAGAGGGTCCCAGGCTTCCGGATACCGCAGGATTCGCTCCATTGCCCGCTTGATCTCCGCCGCGAACTCATACCCGAGGCCTTCACTTTGAAGATTGTAATGGGCGATTGCCTCAATAAATTCGGTTTCAGCCGGATCGAGAAAATCGATCCTCATGGCTTGTGCCTGTTGATTTTCTCAAACACCCGGCTTGCAGGGGTTGACTTGATTTTGCCCTGATCGTACGCATCAATCCGATCCTCGGCCTCTTGCGCCCAAAGCGCGTCGATTTCGCCCCGGGAAGGAAAGTCAAAGCTCGAAAGAATTTGCTCCACCAGCTCAGCCCGTTCCACCGGCGGCAAATGAATGGCTTTTTCCAGGACTTGTTGTGCCTGCGCTGTCATGATTGCCTCGCTTTCTTACTATATGGGGACAGCTTAGCAGATTACCTTGAAATAGCAATCTCCGGATATTCGTCATTTTTAAACGCCTGATTGATCTTTCCCCTCTTACTCAATATAGAACGCGTACAGCCGGCTTTCTTTTGCCCCCCAGGTGTCATCCAGGACAAACCTTATGCCGTTGAGTTTGCGCTTCCCAATAGGAAAACGACAAAATCGCTGATGGTTGTGTTTCACTCCGACAAGTTCCCGCCATTCCTCCCCAAGGAGTCCCTCGATGCGGAATGATTTCGGCATCACTTCAGGCGGGGATGTGAACTGCTCGGCGCTCTCATGATAACTCAGGGCGATGTTCCGGTCCAATGCGCTGTCAAGGATAAGCGTCACGCGGTTGACAGGCGTCGCCTTCCGGAACCGGTAAGCAATCCAATCGCCCGCGCGGCACGTCCAGCAATGGGCAACATCCTTGACCGGACGATTGATTCCGTCGCGCACGGCCTCCGGGGCGCCGCGGGAAGCCGCGATGGTTGCGTCATGGACAAGTTCCGGCAAAACCTGTTTCACCCCGGGCAGGTATGCATCGTCGCGCATAAGCTCCTGCTGGAGTTCGGCGATATGCGCCTGCATGCCGGCCGGGGAGAGTTTCCTGGCCATGGCGAGCGCGGCCGCCGTTCCGACGGCCTGACCCATGCTGCAGCCCGTCCCCATGACGCGCGTTGAGCTCATCGCCGTGTGCGTGCAACTTGCGTCCCGGCCGGCGAACATCAGGTTGCCGATGTTCCGGGAATACAGGCACCGGTAGGGAATGCCGAATGGCGAAGGGGCCGCGTGGAACATCGTGGCCGGGGCGCCGATCTTCACCGCCCCGAATCCGGCCGGATGGTGGTCGTCCATGGACCAGCCGCCGTAGGCGACGATATCATCAAACTTTCCTTCCGCCTCTATATCGTTTTGGGTCAGGATGTGCTTGCCGAGGTAACGCCGGCTCTCCCGCTTCGCGGGGAGAAACTGGATCCAATCCAGGGCCCAATTCTCGGCCTTTTTCCGGTCCGGACAGCGGTTCTTGATGTGATCCCAGACGCCGAAAGTAATCTTGAGCAGTTCATCGCGCAGGCGCTCGGCGTCATGGATGCTGTGCTGCTCCCCTCCCAGCTCCACCCACCAATAACCCATCTGCCACCACCGGTGCCCGCCGGCCGCATAAGGCAACTCATCGCAGGCATCGAACCTCCTGGCCCAGGACGGCGGCTCAAAAGGCTGCGGCGCGGCGTATTCACGCGACTGGAACAAGCACGTCATGCCCATGGTGCGCTTATCGGCTTTTTCCGGCGCGATCGATTCGTCAAACTCGCGGCGGGCTTCCCGGCCCATCCGGCAATCGGCGCCCGTGAGCGGAGCCAGAATCCCGTCACCGGAACAGTCCGCAAAAATGCGCGCTTCCACCTTGTGATAAGTCTGCGTCGTGAGTTGCCAGCCGGTGACGGATTGGATTGTGCTGCCGCTCATCCCGGCCTGGAGGCAGGAGCAATTCAGCAGCAAGGTGATGTTCGGCTCGGCCATCACCTTTTCATACAGGATCGTATCCCAGATTGAAAAGTTACGGTTCGGGTTGCGATAAACGTTTTCCAGGCGGATCTCCTCGAGAATGCCGGTCTCACGCATGTTCTTGATGGCGTTGAACCGGTCGGCGCCGCAGATATGCACCCGGCATTCGCTGGACGCGTTGCCTCCCAATACCGGCCGATCGTGCATCAGGACGACGCTGACTCCGCGGCGGGCGGCGGCCAGGGCCGCGCAAAGGCCGGCCATGCCGCCGCCGACCACGCAGAACGCGGCCTTATGGTTTACCTCTTTGAACTTTTTCATATCATATCCTCCGGGGTTATAGATTTTCCGCTAAATAGTAGAGTAGAACCTTGGTGCGGACCGTTTTAGGTGGAGGGTTTCCGACACGCCCCCTTTCGGTATGGGCGGCGGGTTCCCAGTTCCCCCATGACAGCCTTTCC
>CAYYWX010000027.1:0-47500 GCA_964475405.1 uncultured Verrucomicrobiota bacterium | reverse complement strand
ATTGGTCCCCGCAGGATTATTTTGCCGGCGCCGCCGGCCTGGAATGGCGCCATGACCTTGCGCAAAACTACTTTGCCGGCGCAAAGCTTAATTACTACGACCTGATCTGCACCTTCAGCACGGATACCGAGGATAATCCCGGGGTGGCATTGGGCGGCGAATGGCGTTATGATTTAACCCGGCATGTCGCCTTCCGCGTTGCCGGCATGATTAATCGTTCCCGGAAATGGGATGCCGAACAACTTTCGCTGCGCCTGACCGGACGTTTTTAACCCGAATTTCGGATTTTATATATGGCTGACACGACAAAGCGGAAAATGGCCCGGGCATGGATTGCGGCCTTGCTGGTTACAATCGGGCTGGCGGGCGGCTATGTCACCATTCGCCTGGTTTTATTCCTTGGAGCGGATTCCGGCTGGTTTGAAAAACTGGCGGCGGGCCTGCTGATCCTGGCCGAGACATTCATCATTATCCACGGCATTAATTATTTCCGCCATATAATCCAGGTCCTTGGAAAGGGCGGCTCCTTGATCAATGAGCCGCCGGAACCGCCGCCGCCCGGTGCCGACAAGCCGCCGGTTGCGATCGTGGTTTCTTCGTTCCGCGAGCCCTTGGCGGTGATTGAAAACACGCTGGTCTGTTTTCATAATCTGAACTATGCCAACAAAAATATTTATTTACTTGACGATACCCGCTATGACCAGGGCTCCCCGGAAAACAACCGGCAGTATCGCGCATCGGTGGACGCGCTATGCCGGCGCATCGGCATTCCGGTTTTCCGCCGGAAATGGCACGGCGCCAAGGCGGGCATGATCAATGATTTCCTCGCGTTTCGTGCCGGTGAAACGCGGGAAGGATTTGAAATTCAATCCTGGGGCAAACCGCCCGGTCAGCCTGAAAAATATTTGATGGTTTTTGACGCCGACATGAATCCCTTCCCGGACGCCGTTGAGCCGCTCGTCGCGAAGATGGAAGCCGATTCGAAACTGGCCTTTATCCAAACGCCGCAATATTACACCAATTTTGAAGCCAACCGGATTGCCCGCGCGGCCGGGCTTCAGCAGGTTGTTTTTTATGAATATATCTGCGAGGGCAAGGGAATTGAGGGGGCGATGTTTTGCTGCGGCACGAACGTAATATTTCGGCGCGACGCCTTGATGGACGTCGGCGGTTTTGACGAGACGTCAGTGACGGAGGATATTGTAACTTCGGTCAAATTCCATATGAACGGGTGGCGTTCGGCCTACAGCAGCAAAGTCTGCGCTTTCGGCATGGGTCCGGAAGATCTGGGAGGATATTTTAAACAGCAATTCCGCTGGGCACTGGGCACGCTCGGATTGTTCCGGCATTTGATGAGCTTGTTAATCAGCCGACCGAGAGCGCTGGCCCTGTCGGCCTGGTGGGAATATATCATCTCCAGCACTTATTATTTTATCGGCACCGTGTTCCTTCTCATGGTCCTGGCGCCGATTTGCTATCTTATTTTCAGGATCCCGACCTATTTTGCCCGGCCGGAAATTTACTTTGTTGCATTTATCCCTTACTTTGCATTAACCCTGCTGGTGTTTTTTACAACACTGGCGAAGCGCCAATACCGTTTCAGGGACATTATTTCAGGACAGATGCTGATTGCCGTCACGTTCCCGGTCTACATCCAGGCGGCCTGGCTGGTGCTGCTGGGCAAAAAAGGAAAGTTTGTGGTCACCCCCAAGGCCGGGGCAAATTCCCTGCCGTTAAAATATTTGTGGCCGCAGTTATTGATGCTGGCGCTCTGCTATATGGCCGTTGTCTGGGGGTTCTGCCGGATTTATTACGAGCGCGAGGTCGTCGGCGCCGTGCTGGTCAACATGTTCTGGTGTGTATATCATATGCTTATCATGGGGAGCGTGTTTTATTTCAATGCAGTTGAACCATCAAATAAACCGGAAATTTAAGCCGGCGCTGCTCGCCTGGATCGCGATGCAGGCGGGCGTATACGCGCTCCAGGCGCAAATTCCATTTGCCGGGGTGGCGCTGGAAGGCTATCCAATCCGGGCCGAGCAATTAAGCGACGCCGGTCGCGATACCGGCCAAAAGCCGGAAATCGTGGTGTTTTTTCTGCAGTGGCCGGATAAATTTGAAGCGGGCGCAAATTATTTTCCACGCGAGACATTAGACCTGGTCTGGCAATCCGGCGCGGTGCCCTGCCTGACATGGGAGCCCATGACAATACGGGCTGGGCAGGAAACGGCCATCCCGGCGAATGACATTCTTAATGGCAATTATGATGATTATCTGATGGCTTTCGCGCGGCAGGCCGTCCGCTGGCCGCATCCCTTCATAATTCGCTTCGCCCATGAAATGAATCTGGACCGCTATCATTGGGGCACGGGAAAAAATGATTACGGGCCGGATAATCCCGCCATTTACAGAAAAATGTTTGCCTATGTGGCGCGCTTTTTCAGGACCTGCGGCGTCGACAGCGTAATCTGGTGTTTCTGCCCGAATGTTGATTCCATTCCCAATACCGGGAAAGATCCCGAAAACAACTGGAACACGATGGACAAGTATTATCCCGGCGATGACATAATTGACATTCTCGGCCTTGATGGTTACAATTGGGAATTAAATGGCGCGACCGATGCCGGCCGGTCTTTCAAGTCAATTTTTGAAAAGCCGGTTCAAGGCCTGCGGGCGATGGCGCCGCGCAAGCCGCTGATAGTGTTCGAAACCGCGAGCCCGCAGTCGTCCGGCGACAGGAAACAGTGGCTTAAAGATATGCTTTCATCCGCCCGCCTGTGGGATCTGAAGGGTATTGTCTGGTTTCAGGTAAAAAAGGAAATGGATTGGCGCCTGCTGGAAGGCGAGCTGGGGTCGGTCCTCGGCGCGCCCCGGACCGCAAATCGCGCCCAGGAATGGATAAACGGGCTTTATCATGAAAAAAAACGAACTATTGGAAAAAATCCGGAGCGCAATTAATGCCGAAGAATCGGCCTCAACGGTCTATCTTGGACATTTAAAAGCGCTCATGGCCCGCAGCCAGCTTGATGCGGCGGTTGTTAAAAAAGCCCAGGTCGGACTGGGGGAACTGATTGAAGCCAATCAGGATCACCGGCGGATTCTGGAAACACTGGAAAAGAAAGTGGAAAAAGAGCCGGCCAATGATTTCTAAAAACGACTATCTGCAGTTTTTTCAGCAGGTGCTGGCCATAGAAATACAAATGGAGGCGGCATATCGTCAGATCATTAATTCGTTAACCAACGCTGAATATATAGATGTCTTTCAAGGCTTAACAAAAGCCGAGCAGGCCCATCAGGCCAAGGTGCGTGAAATAATGAAATATTTTGATCAATGAAGCAATACACGCAGATAAATTTACATCGGTAGTTGCAGCCCGTGATCCGGCGATTATGAGCCCTTTACCGGATAGGCTCTAGGCCAGTCCCACCGTCCAGTGGAAGAGGCGATTCTGATGCCGGCCCGCCGGGATCATTATTTTCTTTTCGCGTATTTCTGCGCCCATGCCTTTTTGTTCCGGCGCATCTCGGCGTTGAGCTTGATCGCCGGCCCCGGGCACTGGTTCTTTCCATCGAAGAGCCATCGGCCGAGATTATCGCGCAGGACCGGCAGGCGCTTTTCCACCGGCGGCGGGCGCCGCGCGCGCGCGGGCTGTTCGGCGTACCAGTAGGCGGTGGAAGCCATTTCGTTCGCCAGGTGGTTGCCGTGCCCGTGTTCAATGGTCACCTTGATTTCCTTCCGGAACCGGACCGGGTTTTCAAGGTGCAGGATGTAACTGGTCTGGTAAGCTCCCTCTCCCCAGGGAACCATTGAGGGGACCAGGGTTGTTTTTCCCTCAAAGATCGAGCTGCCGTTGCGCATGAAAGCATTGTCCTGCATGCCCCAGGCCTGGTTCAGGTAATCCTCGCTCCCGGTGCCGTGGAGGTCCGGCGGCCATTTGTAACCGTCCACCCAGATCATGTCGTCGCCCTCGCCCCACCAGTCGCCGCGGAAATTGGTCACGCTCAGGTTGCAGCCGATATAGTGGCCGCGTCCTTTTGTTTCAAGGATGACGTAGTTGTTGTCCCAGGCCGTCCTTTTGCTGTTGACGATATCGCTGAGTTGGAATCCTTCCCGGTTCGCGGCGATCTCATGCCCCCAGCCGCCGAAGGGGTTGGTCCGCCGGAATTCGGCGTGGAAGTAGCCTGTATTTTCTTCCGTTTTTTCGGTCGTTTCGTAATCAACGTAGAAATATTGCCGGTGGTCTTCCTTGCTCTCGTTGACCAGTTCAACGACGGCCCTTTCGCGAAAAGGCATGGGGGCGTAGCAATTCAAGGCGCAGCCGGCGTTAAACTGGCAGGGGAACCGGGTTGAGGCCGTGAAAAGCGCCGATTGGTAGGAGTTGACCAGGCCGTGTCCCAGGCCGAAAAAGTCGCCGAGCGGACAGAGGACGCTGGGATACCTGGCGTTGTCCCAGGTGATTTTCACGAGGCATTCGCGGTAGTGGTTGGCCTGGGTCATCCAGATATGGGTGATGATTCCCGGGCCGCGGATGTCCGCCAATACCCTTGATTTGCCGGCGGGGATTGTCCAGGCGTCGTCATTGCGCCCGGTCTTGTCCCATGACGAAAAGCGTCCGGTCTTGCGGTTTTTTATTTTATACAGGTTCTGCAGCATGGCGGTTCCCTCCGGTAGTTATAAATGCCTACTTGCCTGGTAGCCTATTCGCCTAAACATTCGCACAGCTTATTGCTTGCGGGTGTTTTTGGGAATGAGTATTGTTATGAAAAACTTGCACAATATTATGGCGTCCCAAAGTTTCAAACACTGGTTCGTGCCCCCGCTGGATATCGCCCCTGATTTTCGGATTCGCGGGATCGGGGTCCGGGAGTTGATGCCTGCCTGCATTGTCAACCGGCCGGGCGGCACCCAGGATTATATGTTCATGTTTTTTTACGATTCGGCGCAGATTGAAGATCACGGGCGCAGGGAATTCCGTCCGCCCGAGAGCATGAAAATCTGGGAGCCCGGAAAGAAACAATGGTATGGGCATCCGGATAAATCATGGAATCATTCCTGGATTCACTGCGAAGGCGAGTTTGTCCGCCGCGTCCTGAAAAGGGAACGGATCTCGTTGAATAGAACGTTGAGCCTGCCCGACCCGGTCTTGACTGAAAAATCCCTGCTTGAAATTCACGGGGAACTGACCGGGTTTCCCCCGCCTCATCCGGTCATTGTCAAACATCTCCTTGAAAACTGGATTTGCCGCATGGGCCGGATGCTTGCCGGCCGGGACCGGATAAATAACATTCCCCGGAAACTGTTGGAGACAAAACAGTTTATTGAAATGCATTTTACGGAAGAACTGCGCCTCGGCGCCCTGGCTTCCCGGGCCTGCCTTTCAGTCCCGCATTTTTGCAGTGAATTCAAGCGGCATTTCAAGATGTCAGCGCTGCATTATGCGATTCAACTCCGGCTGCACTGGGCGGCCCAGGAACTGCGCAACCAGAACCGGACGATCTCGGAAATCGCCATCCTGGCGGGATTCGGCGATTTGTTCTATTTTTCCCGCCTGTTCAAAAAATACTTCGGCGTCAGTCCCAGGCTGATGCGCCGCCGCTGTTCGCTTCCGCCCCGTTCTGGCAAAAAATCCGAAATGATTTAGGGCATAGGAATTTGAATATAGGATAATTTATGGTTTCCATGTGGGTTATACTTGCCGTAGTCCATTGAGCGGGTTTCGACAAGCGAAACCTCTCTGCGGGATTTGTTTCGGTAATATGCAATGACATAACGATGTTCAGAAGCATACATTCTCGCTACGGCGAAGCTTAGGTCGCTCAACTTCAGGCATCATTTTTTTGCATTTAATGTGGAACTAAAGTGTGACAGGAAGAACATCTTGTCCCCAGCCCGCCAGCCGGAACTTGGTGCAGTCAGCATGGGGCGCATGCACGTCACCATCTGAAACGTTACGAGTGTCAGGATGATGAACCAGAGATTTATGCCGGCCGCCTTCTTGAACAGAGCATGCGACTGGAGTTGTGCAATATACCTTAATGCAAATGACGCAGCGATCAGCCAAATGACCAGCGTTAACATTGTAACGAAGGAAATGCTTTCCGTTGAGACGGAAAACAACCAGATAACAGGAGTCAGTCCGACAAGGATAAGTCCGAGCATCGCCAGGCAGGAAGTCCCCAGCAGAAAGACCTGCGAGAGAGACAAAGGGGTGCCGCCGACACAGGCGAAGACGTACAAGCTGGGATAGCACAACAGCAGTGAGCAAACGGCAACGAGCGGAGTTTTTGCGGCGTCCATAAGCGCCACGCGCCATCCGCCAAAAAACCCCATCGCAATTCCGAAGAACGCGTGAAACACCACGGCGGCGCCAAGGAGAATCATGCTGGACGCAAACAGACTCTTCCCGCCCGCGATAACTTCCGCAATGCTCTGGGGGCATTTCAGAAGGGAGGCCACAATGTTGTCCATGTGCGTTATGTTGCCGCTGGTTGTTCCCGGCCGGATAAGATCATTATTTTGATTCGTGTGCATATTTTCATTCATTTATTTTTCTCCTATTTTCCTCCCGTTAGAAGAAACGGGAGCACTTCCTTGAACACAAACTCGTAAAAATTCCGGTCAAGGCAGTCTGGGCGCATGAATGCCACCGGGTAGAAAGGACTTCCAACAAAGGGTCGCAGAATCCAGGACATCTGGCAGCCAACGAAGGCAAAGGCGGCCAGCCAAACAAGAAAGAGAAAATTTGTCGGACAGCCCGTCAGTACTGTCCGGCGAATGCCCTTAAGAAGCACCCAGTTACCGCCGAGTCCGGCGAGCGCCAGGATGAGTATATGAGTCATCAGGATCAAGTTGTGGGCGTAGCGCAATTCGCTGTTCGTACC
This sequence comes from uncultured Verrucomicrobiota bacterium, assembly GCA_964475405.1. Taxonomy (GTDB): domain Bacteria; phylum Verrucomicrobiota; class Kiritimatiellia; order JAAZAB01; family JAAZAB01; genus JAQUQV01. Next base: position 40,618 of record CAYYWX010000027.1, on the reverse strand, counting down.
TGAATAGGGAACGCCGGACAGCAGGAAGAAGAGCGCGATTGGCACGAGACTGAGCAGAATCCATGCCCCGATAGTCATTGCGGCAAGGACAACGAAGACTGTTGATTTGAAGGAGAGCCCGGCGCCCAAGACGCTTGCCGTCATCCAGTTGAACACGGCAACAATGGCGGTAGTTCCCAGAAAAAGAACGGGTAATTTAATGGCTACAAAGAGTGACAGACGAGGCGATCGCCATCCGGCGAGTACCGCGCCATACAAACCGCAGGCAAGTATGATGAATGCAATGAGCGCGGCGGCATCCTTCCACCGGAAATCCTGTGCTCGCAATTTATCCCAGAATGCGTCACGATCTGTTAGCAAAGTAACTGGCAAGATTTTCATGTTCTTCTGTTAAGCAGGCATATTAAAGCAAATTCAGGTCATAAGATGAAGAAAGTTCATTCCAGCTTGGAGTGAGCTATAAGTTATATCAGATGGAATGTCAAGAATTCGTTGATAATGAATCTGACATTTTCAACTTGAGCGGCAGTTGCCAATGAGTTTCGCCTTTCAAAACAAAGGGAACAAGTCATTTTTATGGTAATTTCCGGAGACAATGGTTACCATGAATTTTTTTTATAGGCCATGAAACTGAAAATATTTCTCAAAACCTACGGCTGCCAGATGAACGAACGCGACAGCGAAATGGTCGCCGCGCTCCTCCAGCGCGCCGGGTTCGCGATCGCCGGCCGCGAAAACATCGCGGACATTATCCTGGTCAACACCTGCAGCGTCCGCGACAAGGCCGAGGAAAAGGCGATCGGGAAATTAAGGTTGCTCGTGGCCGGACGGAAAAAGACTCGCCGGCGGCTCATGGTCGGCGCCGTGGGGTGCATGGTCCAGAGGATGAAGGACGATATTTTCCGCAAGGTGCCCGGGCTCGATTTCGCCCTGGGGACCGCGCGCCTTTCGACCGCGGCGGAGGCGATTCAGAAAGTCCTGGCCGGCGGGAAAGAAATAATTGACGTTGCGCCGGGCCGGTTCAATTGCGAAATCGACACCCATGCCGAAGGCCGGGTTTCGGCCTACATCAATGTGTTGTACGGCTGCAACCGGCATTGCTCGTATTGCGTCGTGCCGGAGGCGCGCGGCGACGAGTGGAGCAGGAGCGCGCGGGAGATTGTCGCCGAGGCCGAAGAACTCGCGCGCGGCGGGACGAAGGAAATCACCTTGCTTGGCCAAAGCGTTCTGACCTATGGCCGGACAAATGACGCCTGGGCGGCCGGGGCGGGTGAAAATAAATCAAAAATGGGTTTCCGCGAGCCGTTTCCCCGCCTCCTGGAAGCCCTGCATTCCATCAAGGGCCTGGAGCGTTTGCGCTTCATGTCGAGTCATCCTTCCGGCTGCACGGATGAGCTCGCGCGCGCTTACGCGGAGTTGCCGAAAGTATGCCCCCACATTCATCTGCCGCTGCAGTCCGGTTCCGACCGGATCCTGAAATTGATGAACCGCGGCTATACCGTCAAGGATTACCGCGCGGCCGTCGCCCGTATCCGCCGGCTGGCGCCGCGGATTGCCGTGACCACGGACGTGATTGTCGGCTTTCCTACGGAAACGCCGGCTGATTTTGACCTGACCCGCGCGGTCATGGCGGAAATCGGGTTTACGAACGCATTCATGTTTAAATACAGCCCGCGCCCCGGCACCCGGGCGGCGGAGATGCGCGATGACGTCCCGGAGCCGGAAAAGATGCGCCGGAACCAGGTTATTCTTGAGGAACAGAACCGGCTCGCGCTGGATATGAACCGGCTTTTGATCGGAAGCGAATGCGAGGTCCTGGTGACGGGCCGGAGCAAGCGCAACCCGGACCGCTGGACCGGGCGCACGGACACGAACATCATCACCGTCTTCGAAAAACCGGCCGGCTGCCGGCTGGGCGACCTGATGCGCGTAAAAATCAACCGCGCCGAGGCCCAGACGCTTTACGGAAATGCATGCTGAACGGAGTCTTCTATAAAAAGAATCGGCCTGACGGGGCAGGCCTCCTACATTCAGATTGTAGGAGCGCCACGCCGTTGGCGCGATGATTTTAGTTTTTAGTTCTACTTCTCCGGCGTCTTGTTCTTCATGAAGTAGCTGATGATGTCCATCGGCAACGGGAAGACGATCGTTGAATTCTTTTCCGTGGCGATTTCGCCGAGCGTTTGCAGGTAGCGCAGTTGGACGGCAACCGGCTGGGTGGCGAGGACATTGGCGGCATCCTTCAGTTTTTCCGAGGCCTGGAATTCGCCGTCGGCGTGGATGACCTTGGCGCGGCGTTCGCGTTCCGCCTCGGCCTGCCTGGCGATGGCGCGCTTCATGTTTTCCGGCAGGTCAACGTCCTTGACCTCGACCGCGCTGACTTTTATGCCCCAGGGATCGGTGCGCTCGTCAATGACTTTCTGCAGCTTCTGGTTGATCTGTTCGCGGTTGGAGAGCAGGTCGTCCAGTTCATGCTCGCCGAGGATGGAGCGCAGGGTCGTCTGCCCCATCTGGGAGGTGGCGTAGAGATAATCTTCAACGGCGATAATGGCCTTGGCCGGGTCGAAAACCTGGAAATACATGACGGCGTTGACCTTTACCGAAACGTTGTCGCGCGTGACGACTTCCTGCGGGGGCACGTCCAGCGCCACGGTGCGCAGGGTGACCCGCACCATTTTTTCGAAGAGCGGGATGAGGATGATGAGGCCCGGACCGCGCACGCCCACAAAGCGCCCGAGGCGGAACACGACGCCGCGCTCATATTCCCGGAGGATGCGGATGCTGTTGGCCAGTATGAAAATTACGATCGCCAAAAAAATCAACATTGGACCACCCATGATATTCTCCTTTTATTTGTTATTGTTTGTCTGCCTGATCCTGGTCCACGCGGAGCGTCATGCCGTCAAGGCCGGTCACGACGATTTTGCTCCCGGTGGAAATCGGTGTTTTGGAAACCGCGTTCCAATGCGCGCCCGCCACGAAAACACGGCCTTCCCGGGAGTCAATATTCGTGCGCGCGTCGCCCTTCTGGCCGATCAGGCCGGCGGCGCCGCTGAACGGTTTGCGGGCCAGGGCGCGGATTGAAAGCCAGGCGCCCAGGAGGAAGAACAAGCCCATGGCGAACACGACCGGGATGATGACCTGCAATGAAACGCGCATCGCGGGATTATCGTAGCCAAAAAGCATCAATGAGCCCATGAACATCGCCACCAGCCCTCCCGTGGTCAGAACGCCGTGAGTTGCCGCCTTGACATCCAATATAAACAAAATGATCCCGAGCACAATAAGCAATACGCCGGCAATGTTGACCGAGAGCGTCTGGAAGGCGAAGAAGGCGAGGATGAGGGAAATTGCGCCGACCACCCCCGGTAAAATGGCGCCGGGCGTGGCCAGTTCAAAATAAATGCCCAGCAGCCCGGCCATGAAAAGCAGGTAGGCGATGTTGGGGTTGGCGATGACGCCCAGGAACTCGTCGCGCCAGTTCATGGTGAATTCTTCCGCCGGTATGCCCTTGGTCTGGAGCTTGACCGTGTTGTCGTCGCCCATCTTGACGCTCCGTCCGTCAAGCGCCTCCAGCAGGGCCGCGGTGGAGGGCGCGATCAGGTCAATGACCTTCTTTTTCAGGGCTTCCGTTTCCGAAAGGGAAACGCTTTCGCGCACCGCCGTTTCGGCCCATTCAATATTCCGCCCGCGTTTTTCGGCGATCGAACGGATGTAGGCGGCGGCGTCATGCGTCACTTTCGCGTTCATGTTGGTGTCCATCTGCGACGAGGGCATCAGCGAAACCGGGTGGGCAGCGCCGATGGCCGTGCCGGGCGCCATGGCGGCCACGTGAGCGGCGATGGTGATAAACGCGCCGGCTGAAGCCGCGCGCGATCCGGCCGGGGCGACATAGACGACCACCGGGACTTTTGAGGCGAGGATGCGCTTGATGATCGTCCGCATGGAGTCATCCAGCCCGCCGGGGGTATCAAGTTCAACGACCAGGCAGGCCGCGTTGCCAATCTCCGCCTGGTCAATGGCCTCCGTGATATATTTTGCCGTAATCGGGCTGATGACGCTGTTGATTTTTACCACCAGCGCCTTTCCGGCAAGGGAGTTGGCGGCGCGCGGCGCGGCCAGGGCGCCGGGGGCGGCAAGGATCCAGAGCCCCGCGCCGAGAACCAGCGCGATGAAGATATGGTTCCGTTTAATCACGCCGTCATTATTGGCATTCGGCAGTTAAAGGTCAATTCAATTTTTTTCTGGCTGGCGGCGGTCGCGGACTTGCCGGGCGGGGACGCCGACCGAGACGGAGTATTCGGAGACATCCTTGGTGACCACCGCGCCCGCGCCGAGAATGGCGTTGTTCCCCACCTTGATCCCGTCCATCACGATCACCCCGGCCCCGAACCAGCAATTGGCGCCGACTGTGATGCCGTGCGAGCTGGAGCCCTGTTCGGTCAGGGCGGCCTCCGCGTTTTCCACGGCATGGTCGCCGCCGACGAAGTAGCAATATGCGGCCACGAGCGTGTCGCTGCCGATTTCAACCCGGCTGCCCGAAAATACTTCCGAGTTGAACCCGATATTGACGCGGTCTTGCAGGATTATGTCGCCGTTCTTGCAGCTCAGGATCGAGTTGCGCCCGATGAAGACGCCGGAGCCGATGACGATGCCTGCGTTGTCCCGGCCTTTGGCGTCCAGGAGGCAGTTGTCGTCAATGATCACGTTGTCGCCAATCTTGATTTTATGCGGATGGCGCAGGATGACGTTCGCGCCGAAGTTGACGTTTTTGCCGCAGGCGCCCAGCAGGCAGGGATAACAGAGCGAGCGCAGGAAGAGGCCCAGCGCCCCGGGAACGATTGAGCAAAACAGCATGACCAGCTCGTATTTGATCAAGGTCCAAAGGCAGGATTGGCCGATGATCAAATCCTGGTAGCCGGCAAGCTTTGACTTGCCGGGCTTGCCCATCTCCTGCTGAATGCGCACGCTTTCTGTTTTCATGCTGAACCAAGCTTTTTGTGTTTCATTGGACGACAGGAATGCCGTTCTTGATCATTCCTGTCCATTCTGTCATTCCCGGACCTACCACACCATAGTAAGCTAACTGGCTAGGAAGGCCGGGTCAAGTCGGGAATGACAAAATAACACTTTTATCATGCCGCCGCGTCCAGTTTTTTTATCCGTTTATCGTAATACCCAGATTTTGCTATTTTTTAAAAATGTTGATATAATTTGTTGGGCTGCGCTCCGCGCCGTCTAACATCTGGATTGAACCGCGAGTGATGACCAGCCGTGGGTTACGAGTCGCGCTTCAATGAATTGTTCGTGATTTTCTCCTTTTTTGCAAGCAACCAAATTCCAAATACAAGAAGGAGATTTCCGAGCGGAAGAGCGATATTTGCAGTATCGGCGTATGGAATATAATTGCTTCCGACAATAGCTTCTCGATACGCTTTTTCTGTAGCTTCGTTTATTCTTTTTTGTGTGTCTGGCGTAATCGTCTTGTCGCCATAGAGCTTGTACAATCTTGGGCCAACGGTTAGGGATAAGAATGCTAACAGGAAATATGTTGCGACAACCACATAGCCAGGCTTTTTGCTTCTGACAAAACCCAGGATAGCGGCAATAAGTCCAAGAAAAAGGACGAGTGGGTAGAACAACTTTGCAATGTGTACAAGTAGTTCCATTTATTATTGATGTTAGACAATCGCCGGAATTAATGTCAAGCGTTGATAACAACTGGTAAAGCCCGGCAGGCAACCATGCCGCTAAATTTTTCCGACGAGTCTTGATTTTATGGTGGTTTAAGTTGATACCTAGACCCTCTAGGTATCAAGGTGCTTATGCAATTTTAGTCTTGTGTCATGAAGTAAGCATGCCTTGTTGCCGGCCGGGGGGCGGCTTGCCTAGGGAGTCGCCGGGTCGGCGTTTTGGTTTTTAATGATATGCGTTTCCAAAAAAATATTGATAGAAACAAACTTATTGACGTCATGGCGTTATAACGTTATAGTGCCAAACGTATATATGAATGGAGGATAATTATGAGCACTCTGACCAGGCGGGCAACCATCTATCTGGATCCCGGACTGTTTCGTGCCGTTCAACTCAAGTCCATTGAAACATCCCGCTCCGTGTCGGTTGTGGTGAACGAGGCGGTGCGAAAGTCCCTTGCGGAAGATATCGACGACCTTGCCTCGTTTGAACAGAGGAACAAGGAGCCGGTGATCTCTTTCGAGGCCATGTTGAAGGAACTGAAACACCATGGCAAAATATGAGATCGTCTTCCGTAAGTCGGTCGCCAAAGATCTCGATCCTATTCCGAAGAAGGATGTCCAGCGGATCATTGATCTTATCCGCGCGTTGGCGGAGAATCCTCGTCCTGTTCAGTCCATGAAGCTTTCCGGTGAAGAGAAATACCGATTGCGATGCGGCGTTTATCGGATTCTTTACCTTATTGAGGATGCCCGGCTCGTGGTTTGTGTGGTTAAGATCGGCCACCGCAAAGACGTGTATCGAGTTTAGCCCGCATTTCTCACACAAAGCGAGAAATGCGCCCCCATGGGGCTTCGACGCGCCCCGAAACCGGGGCTTGCTCAGGGTTTGCCTTTCGTCGCGTCGAAGGGCCTGTCCTGAGCAAAGTCGAAGGGCTATCTTGCCTTCGTCCCGAGCTTCCTCAGGCCGAGGGGAGCAATCCGCCAGTGGCGGAGGCCGAAACTTTTGCCGCAATGAATTACGGCAAAAGCGGATTTCTCTCAGGCGCCCTTCGCCTGTGAGAAATCCGGGTTAGACCGAACCCGAACGTCGAGCGCGACTTTATGCCCATGACGGTTATAGTCCAAATTTTATTCGCCTTCGCCAGAATACCCCGTGGCTTGCCGCGGGGTGCTTCATTGACGCGCGTTTCAAAAACATGAACACAAGCAAATATCGCGGTCACGACCGGGTGGGTCGCGGACAATTTCCGGACGCGGCGGTTTTCAAGCGCCTGCAGCAGCTCCCGGAAGTAAAATCCATCGGCAAGATGATTTTTGACCCGAACTGGGCGCGCGAAAAACACCTGGCCTGGGGGAACGAGTTGATCCATGTCATCAAGGGCAATGTTGTCCTGCGGATCGGCCGCGACCGGTTTGAGGCCGGGCCGGGCGACACGCTCCTCGTGCCGGCCGGAAGCCGGCACCGGGATGAATTTGACCTGTCCGTCGGGCTTGAAGTGTTCATGGTCTTTTTTCAATGGGCGCCGGCCAGGGATTATTTCCGGCTGGTGCCGCTCAAGGCGGTTCCGCGCCTCAGCGCCCCGGCGGCGGCGGAAATCGGCAAGCTCTGCGACCGGATGCAGGCCGGCCTTGATTCCGGCACCGAGGCCGACCAGCTCCTGATCGGCTCCTACACGCACAACATTCTCCTGCTGATCCTGCGGGAAGTTTTGCGCTCGGCCGCGCGCGATAATCATGACCAGCACGCCCGTCACGGACAGGTCCTTTTGCTCAAGGCCCGGCAGTATATTGACCTGCATTACGCCGAGCAGATTTCACTGGACCGGATTGCCGCCGCCCTGAAAATCAGCCCTTTTTATCTCTCGCACCTTTTCAGCCGGGAGAGCGAATTTTCGTTCGTGGAATACATCACCAGCGTCCGCATGCGCCGGGCGAAAGACCTGCTCTCCGGCGGCGCGAAGAACGTTTCGGAGGCCGCCTACGCCGTGGGCTATAACGACGGCAATTATTTCTCCAAGGTGTTCCGCAGGTATTTCGGCGTCAATCCCCATTCCATCCGCTGCGTCGCCTCCGGCCACCCGGTCCGCAAGACAGCAAAATAATCCCCGAAATAGCAATTTCTTCCACTTGCGAAAACGCCTCCCATCCCGGAGTATGTTTGCGCAACCCAAAAATATTATTTACGGAGGAAATAAGGATGAAAATGAAAGCCAAGTTAGCCTACGCGATCTGGCCGTGGGGATTATCGCAGCGCGACCAGATGGTGACCGCGATCAAGGACATCAAGGAAATCGGGTTCCGTTATTTTGAGAGCGTCCAGACGGCGATAGAATTGTTCAAGGACGACCTGCCGGCCTTCAAGGGCATCATGGAAGCCCACCAGGTTTACCCGGTCAGTTTCTATTTCTGGATGCGGAACGATCCGAAGCAGGATGTGGAAACTCTCAAAAAAAGCCTCGATTTCATGGCGGCCAACAAGATCAAGACCATCAGCGTGCAGGCCTCCGGCAAAAAAGGCGGCGGCGCCACGCGCGAGGAATTAAACTCCATGCTCGCGACCCTGAACGAATTCGGCCGGCTGGCCAACCCTTACGGCATTACGCCCTGCCTGCATCCCCACGCGAACACGACCGTCATGTTTGAAAAGGAAATTGACTTCATCATGCAGAACACCGACCCGGCTTTCATTTCTTTCGGCCCCGACACCGCCCACCTCGCGGTCGGCAAGTGCGACCCGGTTGAAATGTTTGAGCGCTACGCCGATCGCATCCGCTTCGTTCATTTAAAGGATGTCCGGAAGGAAAAAGCCGTCAGCGGCGACGGCGCCCAGAAGGAAGGCTTTGAAATTTACAGCAGTTTCCTTGAGCTGGGCGAGGGGACGGTCAATTTCTCGGCCATTTTCAAGATCCTGGAAAAGGCCGCCTATGACGGCTTCCTGACCATCGAGCTGGACAGCTCCCGGTTTTCAAACAAGGAAAGCGCCGCCATGAACATGAATTACATGAAAAAACACGGTTTCTAAAGACAGAAGTCAAAGGTAATGGAGTATTGGCGTAACGGCGTGTCGGAGTCCGAACAAATCGCGAATCGAAAATTAGAAAGGATACACAATGGATAAACTGGCAATTAATGGCGGAAAACCGTCCGTGCCCAAAAATCTTATCAAGCCCTGGCCGCCGATCGGCGCACTGGACCGCAAGCTGGTGATGGAATCGCTGAATAGCGGCAAGCACACGGTGGGGCCGAATTACGTCGCGTTCCAGAATGAATATGCGGCGTGGAACGGCAACAAATACGCGATCTTTACCAACAGCGGCACGGCCGCCCTGCACATGAGCATTGTCGCCTGCGGGCTCGGGGCGGGCGATCATGTCCTGGTCCCGGCCTATTCCTGGTCGTCCAGCGCCACCGGCATCCTGCATCACAACTGCATCCCGGTTTTCGTGGATATTGATTTTGACACGATCAATATTGACACGGACAAGATAGAGCGGGCCATCACGCCCATGACCAAGGCGATCGTCGTCGTGCATCTCCACGGCCTGGCGGTCAACATGGACAAGGTCCTGGCCATCGCCCGGCGGCATAAACTGCGCGTGATAGAAGACGCCTGCCAGGGGCACGGCGCCATGTTCAAGGGCAGGAAAACCGGCACCTTCGGCGACTGCGCCGCCTTCAGTTTCAACCAGAACAAGTGCCTCTGCACCGGCGAGGGCGGCATGTTCGTCACCGATAATGAGGAAATGTTCATGAAGGCCCAGTCGCTCTGGTCGTTCGGCGAGACCCGTTCACCGGTCCAGTCGCGCGATTATCACGCCTACGCCCTGGGCTGGATGTACCGCAGCAGCGACCTGGTGGCCGCGTTCGGCCGGGCGCAGTTGAAGAACATGGACCGTTATTTGAAAATACAATGGGAAAACGGCGCCATACTGCTGGATGAGCTGAAAGGCACGCCGGTCTTGATCCTCCCGACCGAGCCGAAGGGCCACCGGCATAACTGGTACAATTTTACCTCCCGGGTTGACATGCAGGCCGCGAAATGGACGGACGATCCGCAGAAATTCAGGAACGCGGTCATGAAAGCGCTCCAGGCGGAAGGCGCGCCGGTGGGCGTCTGGCAAAGTTTCATCCTGCCGGAAATGACGGTGTTCCAGGCGAAGAACGCCTATGGCAAAGGATGTCCGTGGGATTGTCATTTGACAAAACCCGTCGTTTACGACCCGAAGGGATACCCGGCCGCCCGGAAACACACCGACACCCACTTCGGCATGACGACCCCGCTCCGCGCGCCGAACGGCAAAAAATCGGTCAAGGCCGTGGCGCGGGCGTTCCGGAAAGTGTTTTCACAACTCGATCAGCTGGATGTGGACAAAATATTGAAGCAAAATTAAGGCAAATATTCTTACCACTGATTGCACGGATACCACTGATGCTGACAGTCGACAGTCGACAGTCGGACAGTTGGACAGTTGGACGGTTGGACGGTTGGACAGTCAGAAGCTTATCAGTAATCCGTGGTGAAAAATATGAAACTTTCAATGATGTCCTACACTTTCTCCCGGCAGGGATGGATGAAAGGCGGAAAATTTGACCTGGAAGGCATGTGCCGGCTGGCGCGCGAGCTGGATATTGACGGCGCGGACATCGTGACCACGCACGACCTGCCTCCGGCCGAAATTTACCGCGTACTGTCCGATTTTGGCATATCAGCCGTTTGCTACACGTTTGTCGCGGAGTTAAATGCCGCAAGTGCGGCGGAACGAAGCCGGGGAGTGGACCAGGTCAAGTCCGGCATAGACATCGCCCTGGCGATCGGCGCCCCCTTGATCATGGTGGTCACGCCCGGCAAGCAGGGCGTTGCGCGGGAGGTTTCCCGCCGCCAGTTCATCAACGGTCTCCGGGAAAGCGCGGAATTCGCGCGCCGGGCGGGGATCGGCATCTCAATTGAAAATTTTCCCGGCGAAAGCAGTCCGTTCGTTGTTTCATCGGATATCCTGGAAGCCATCCGCGAAGTTCCCGGGTTGAAACTCACCTATGACAACGGAAACGTCATGACCGGCGGCGAAGATCCGGCCATTTCCTTCACGCGTTGCGCCGCGCACGTCGTCCACGCGCATTTCAAGGACTGGGTTCTGGCCGGGCCGGACAATGGCCTGAAGGGGATTGACGGACGGGGTTACGAGGCGGCCTTGGTCGGCGAGGGCATTGTGCCGCACCGCTCCTGCCTGGCGGCGATGAAGCGCTCCGGTTACAAGGGCTATATCAACATCGAATACGAAGCCAATAAGTATCCGCCCGATGAAGCCACGCGCCGGGCCGCAAAATATTTGCAGGGTTTGATCCGGGAACTGGGTTAATTTTGGTGCGGGAGGCCGGGGTGGGTTGCTTAATAATCGGCAAAGATAAGTAAAGCCATCTATGAACACGGCACTTGTTACCGAGAGGGAAAAATATGAAAAAAAATTCACACGGTGAATTACGGATCGGATGGGCGTCAACGGACCTTACCCCGGAAAAACCGGTGCTGGTGACGGGACAGTTTCACGCCCGGGTTTCCGAGGGAGTGCTGGACCCGGTAACTGCCACGGCCCTGGCGCTTGAATTTTTCCAAGACGGAAAATCAACGGACTTTGCCGTCATGGTTAGTTGCGAGTTTGTGACCATTCCTGACGGGTTGCGCGACGCAGTGCGTGTCCGCCTTGAAAAAATTCTGCCGGAAATCGATCCCATGCGCGTTTTCCTCAACGCCACCCACACCCATACCGCCCCGGAAGTGCGCGTGGAAACACGATTCAAGATTCAACAATCCCAGCCGAAATTGCCGGTCGAAATCCACATCCTGCGGCTTGGCGATATCGCGTTTGCCACCAACCCGTTTGAATATTACGTTGACTACGGCATGCAGATCAAGGCCCGCAGCAAGGCCGCGCAAACATTCCTGGTCCAACACGCCGGCTTGGGGACATACCTGCCGACGGCGCGCGCCATTTCCGGGAAAAGTTACGGCGCCGTGCCGGCCAGCACCCCGATCGGACCGGAGGGCGGGCGCGAGCTGGCCCAAAAAACAGTGGAAATAATCAATTCTTTGTGGGATAGTAAATTAATTAGGTAGAATAGACTGTAGACTGAAGGCTGTTAGGAAGATAATGTTTTTGTGCTTTGATAATCAACAACACAGGAGGGAAATAAAATGGCTGGAAAATTCAAGTTTTCATTCGGTCCCTGGAACATTCATGAAGGCGCCGACCCTTTCGGCCCGACCGTGCGCAAATCGGTAAAGTTTGACAAGAAACTGGCCCTTTACAAGAAACTCGGGTTTGACGCCGTCCAGTTCCATGATGATGACGCCGTTCCCAAAATGAACAGTCTCAATCCGCAACAGATCATCCGCGAAGCCGGAAAAGTCCGCGCCAAGCTTGAAGCCCATGGGCTGGTGGCCGAATTCGTTGCGCCCCGTCTCTGGGAGGACCCGCGCACGGTTGACGGCGGTTACACTTCCAACGATCCGGCCTGCCGTCATTACGCCCTTGAGCGCAGCAAGCGCTGCATTGACATCGCCAACGCCCTCGGGACAAAATTAATCGTGCTCTGGCTGGCGCGCGAGGGCACCTATATCCGCGAGTCCAAGGACAGCAGGCAGGCCGTTGACCGGATTGTCGCGGCCATGGATGTGATGCTGCAATATGACTCGCAAATAAAAATCGCCGTTGAGCCGAAGCCCAACGAGCCGATGGACCACACCTATATCCCGACCACCGGCCACGCGATCGCGCTCGCTTATCAATCCTGCGATCCCGCGCGGGTGGGGGTGAACATTGAAAGCGCCCATGCCATCCTGGCCGGCCTGGACCCGTCGGACGAAATGGGGTTCGCGCTTTCATTCGACAAATTATGGACCGTTCATCTCAATGACCAGAACGGCCTGAAATTTGACCAGGATAAAACCTTCGGGGCGGTTGATCTGCGCCGGGCGTTCAATCAGGTCCGGATTCTCGACAAGCACAACTACGGCAGCCGGGGCGAGTTCGTCGGCCTGGACGTCAAGGCCATGCGCACCCAGAAGGACGACGTTGCCACCCGGCATCTTTCGAACAGCCGCGAGGTGTTCATGCGCCTGCTGGAAATTTCCCGCGGCTTGAAGGAGGACGCCTTGCAGGGCATGATCCGCCAGCGCGACTACGAAGCCCTGGAAATGCACATCCTGAAAAAACTGATGGGAAAATAACGAAAGGCAAGCCGGCATGATGACAGATAAATTGCCGGCCGGGACCATCTTTCTTGAAGAATTACAGGCCCTGTTCAAACAAGGAAAGTAAGTGTTGAAATACAAGGCGGACTGGAACGAAGCGCAGGCGCGGCTTGCGGCTTTATGGGAGGGACGTTTTATTGGGCGGCCCTGTATCGCCGTCACGGCGCCGAACGGTTTGCCGGGAAAACGTTCCAAGCCGGTCTCGGGCGAGCAGAAGTGGCTGGATCCGGAGTTTATTGTCCGGAACGCGTTGAACCAGTTTGCAACCACGTATTATGGCGGCGAAGCCATCCCTTCCACGTTATTGATGGCCGGTTGGGTGATAAACACCTATGGCGCCACGCCGCATTTTCCGCTGGAAACGATCTGGTTTGATCCGATCATTCCCGACTGGGATTCGCCCCCTTCGTTTCCGTTGGATTGGGAAAGCCCCTGGCTCAAGAAAGTATCGGCGATTTTCGATGCTCTTTTAAATGCCGCCGGTTATGACGATTTTCTGGTCGGGAATGTGGCCGCAATGCCGGCCAACGACATGCTGGCCTTTGTCATCGGCACGGAGCAGGTCCTGCTCGGAATGGCGGAACATCCCGGCTGGATCAAAGCGGCCATCGGCCAGATGACCGCCAACTGGGTGGCATTGGAAAAAAAATTCCAGGAACGCGCGCAAAAAACGCACGCCTTCTGGTACGGCAATGCCGGCTGGATGCCGTTCTGGGCGCCGGAATCGTTTGTGGCGACCCAGTCGGATATCTCCTGCATGATTTCGCCCGCGATGTTTGAAAAGTTCATCATCCCGGAATTGGATTCAATCGGACGCGAATGCGGCAATGTCTGGTACCACCTTGACGGCCAAAGCGCCTTTCAACACCTGCCGCGGCTTTTATCGTTGCCATATATGAAGGTGATTCAATTCGTGCCGATGGCCGGCACGCCCCTCAACGGCCCGGCCTACCTGGACCTATACCGCCAGATCCAGGCCGCGGACAAGATCGTGCATATTGGAGTGCCGAAGGAAAACATCGAGCCGCTCGTCAGGGAATTGAATCCCGGCCGCCTGATGATTGATACCGCCTGCCGGAGCGCGGAGGAAGCCGGCGAGTTGCTCGCGGCGGCCAGGCGCTGGACGAGTTCTAGAAAGAGTTGATAATTGAACTCGAAATAATCTACCCGGGCGGGTAAACATGTTTAATTAACAGGAGATAATAAATGAAGATGAATTGGATCAAAATGACAACGACAATCCCGGCAACGTGCCTGGCGCTGGTTTTTCTTGCCTGCGGTGTTCATGATGTCCCGGCCGGCGAGGCGTTGCCGGGTTCGCCGGATTTCAGTCCGTCGGCCAGGCAACCGGTCGGCTGGCGCGGGGACGGCACGGGCAAATACCCGGGCGCCAACCCGCCGATACACTGGAACCGGACCAGCAAGCAGGCCGCCGCCATGAAGTGTTCTTCCGCGGTTCCAACTAATCAATCACCCGCCAACGCCATGTCGGCCGGCGCCGGATTTTTCACGGAGTGGCTGGTGGCCGCCCCGATTTCGTGCGCCAACGTGACCAACGCGATCGCGCAGGAGTTGACGCCGGGCGAAGCGGCCATGTCGCCGCAGGAAGGCGACAAGATCGGCGACACGACCTGGAAACGGGTCCCGGTTGATAATTCCTACGTTGATGTCTGGAAAGACCATAAGCCGATGACGACCCAACAGGCGGCCTACGCGCAGGCCTGCCTTTACAGCGAGAAGCCGGCCAAGATCTGGTTGCATGCCCGTTTCGCGAACCACTCCACCCTGATCGGCGCGACGTTCTGGCTCAACGGCAAGCCCGGCAATCTTAACACCTATGTGCCGTTCCTGTTGCTGGACCTGCAACCGGGCTGGAATCGTTTTCTGTTTAAATTTCTGCCGCGAACCGATCATCGCAGTGATTTTCCGGACGGATGTTTCGTCCAGTGCCGGTTCTGGCCGGCGGAGGAGCCGCGCGATTACGACGAGAAAAATATCGCCTGGATCACGCCGATGCCCGGGCTTTCGGAGGCCAACCCGATAATCGTGGGCGACAGGATATTCACCAGCGCCCATCCCTACAACCTGGTTTGCGTGGACAAGAAGACCGGGAAAATTCTCTGGGTCCGGCCGAGCGCCACCTACGACGCGGCGACCGCCGAGGACCGGAGCGCCAAGCCGGAATTGTTCGTCAAGCTGGATGACCTGGCGAAAAAGCGGGAGGCCTATTACAGCGCTTTCGTGGCGGGCACGCTGGCGACCAACCAGACCGCGGCGGCGGAGATCGCGCTGGAAGACCAGATGGACAAGCTTATGATTGAAGTCAATTCCCGCTACAAGAAGCCGGATGAGCAGGGCGAGCCGAACTGGTGGGAAATCCCGACCCCGGCCTCCGACGGGAAGAATGTCTGCATCTTCCTGGCGCGGGGCGTGTCCGCCTGTTACGACCTGGAGGGCAAGCGGCGCTGGGTCCGGTACGAAAGGCCCCTGCACCAGCATCACGGCTTTTTCAGCGCGCCGGTCATTGCCGACGGAAAATTCTTCATCCTGGATGGGACCGTCACCGCCCTGGATCTGGTTGACGGCTCGGTCAAGTCATCGCTTGACCTGACCAAGACCAAGAGTTGGCGTATTGTTTTTGCCTCCCTGGGCCGGCTTGTCTTCGGCGGAAAGGAATATGTTCTTTATCCGGATGGGACCCTGATCCGCGCCTCGGACGGGAAGGTTTACGGGCCGGCCAATGACAGCGGCAACGCCACGCCGGTCTTTTTTGATGAAAACAAAATATTCTGGCCGGTAAGCCTGAACGAAATAACGACAACTACAAACGGCGAAGTCCGCGTTCAAAACCTCAAGAAAGAAATAAAATGGCCGAAAGACATGCCGGTTGTGCCGGGCTTTTATGCGGGCGATTCTTTCCAGGCTTCCCCGGTCGTTCACGACGGGTTGGCCTATCTTGTCAGGTGCTGGGGATCACTGGTGGTCCTTGACCTGGCGACGATGGAGGTTGTTTATGAGCATGTCCTGCCGCTTGACCTGTTCCAGATTGATGACCGGCGGAGTTATTTCGGGACCAGCGTGGCCCTCGCGGGCGATTATATCTACCTGATGGGCTCCAGCGGCGTCATGATCGTCATCAAGCCCGGGCGCAAATACGAGGAGGTGGGGAGGAACAGGATTCACTACCTGGGGAAAGAAGGCCGCATGATGGGCTCATACCTGTATCCGGATTACTACAAACCGCGCTGCGTGGAGTATCAGGATTGCACCATGACCAGCACTCCCATTTTTGACGGCAACCGGATGTATTACCGCGGCATGGAAAACCTTTACTGCGTGGAGCAGAATGTCTGGGCGCTCCAGTCGGTGGATGTCTCCCGCGGCGAGGCGCCCTTGACCGTGAAATTTGACGCCGGCAAGTCCCATGCGATGCTCGGGAAAAAACTGACGAAATACGCCTGGGATTTTTCCGATGGTCAAACCGCGTCCGGAGTATCGGCCGAACATACTTATAAGGCGGCCGGGACATATATTGCCAGGCTGACCGTGACGGATGAGAAGGGCGCGACGGACGAGGCTGAAACCACGATCACCGTGATGCCCGTGGACACGGTGGCGCCGGCCATGGCGTCAGTTGTTGCCAAGGGGGAAACGAACGTGCTTGTGAAATTCAATGAGAAAGTGGAACAAACTTCCGCCGGGAACGCGGAAAACTACGCGCTCAGCCGGGATGTAAAAGTTCTTTTTGCCGCGATTCAATCAGATCCTTCCGAAGTCAACCTTGTCACGACGCCCCTGGCGGAGGACATAAAATATGAGTTGACGGTCAGGAATGTCAGGGATTGCGCGCGGCAACCGAATACGATCGCGCAAAAATCCAGTTTGTCGTTCTATCGTTTCCGTTCCCCGCCCGACGAAGATGGTTACATCCGCAACTGGTTGAGACTGTCCTTGATTCCGCTGGATGCGGCGGGTGAGAAGGAAGTTTTCAGCAAGGAATTTTTCACGGGACAGAATACATGCGCGCCGAATGAAGGCGACAAGGTCAGCGTGGGCGGCAAGGAGTTGGCCTGGAAGGTTGTCAAATCCAACGGCGCGGTGGTTCCCCTCAGGGACGTGGATGGCAAGGCCGTGTATTTCGGCGTCACTTATCTTGCCTGCCAGGAAGACATTTCGGGCCTGCGGCTGAGAGTTGGCGGCGCCCATAACAGCTCGCTTTGGCGTCTTAACGGCGAGGAAGTTGTCCGGGTCTCGGCCAGCGGCTCGACGGGCGACCAGACCGTGTCGGGTCCGGTCACATTGAAAAAAGGCCGCAACGTCCTCATGGCGCAAGTGGTCAACAGTTACGGGGGAGCAGGCATAAGCGCGCGTTTCGTGGATAAGGACGGCAACCCGGTCGGGGATTACAACGTTTCCACCGGCGCCGCATTGACTCCGGCGCCTCCTCCCGGCAAGTAATTTAAGATGGAACAATGATCAAATTATCATACGAAAAAAAATATTATCATGAAAAAAACAAATAACGATCAAGTTCAGATCGGCTGGGCAAGCAAGGACGTAACCCCCGGCAAGCCGGTGAATCTCCAGGGGCAGTTCCATATGCGGATATCAAAGGGCGTGAAGGATCCCATTACGGTGACCGCGCTGGCGCTGTCCACCCGAAAAGACGCGGTGATTTTTGTCTCATGTGACGCGCCGTTTGTGCCTGTGCCGATTCTGGATCAGTGCCGCGCGGCGGCAAAAGCCAAAGTGCCGGCGATTGATCCGAAGAAAATCATCATGAACGCCACCCATACGCATACCGCGCCTGAAATCATGGAGGGTTGGTATCCGCCGGCCCCTGCCGGGGTGATGACCCCGGCTGAATACGCCCGGCTGTTTGTCGCAAAAGTGGCGGAAGCGGTTGCGGAAGCATGGAACGCCCGCAAGCCGGGCGGAATAAGCTTCGGGCTGGGGACGGCGGTGGTCGGCCATAACCGCCGCGCGACATATTTTGAGGATGTCGGCACGGTCATCGCCGGGTGTATTGCCGATGGACGCACAAAGATGTATGGCGACACAAACGACCAGAAATTCAGCCACATTGAAGGCTACGAGGACCATTATGTGGACTTGCTGTATGCGTGGGATAGCAGGAAAAAGCTTACGGGAGTGATTATCAACCTGGCCTGCCCCTCGCAGGAAACGGAAGGAGATTATTATGTCTCCGCCGATTTCTGGCACGAGATAAGGACTGAAATCCGGAAACGGCACGGCAAAAACATCTTTATCCTGCCCCAATGCGCGCCCTCCGGCGACCAGTCGCCGCATCTCATGTGGAATAAAGCCGCCGAACAGCGGATGCTGAAGTTGAGAGGGTTGAGCATGCGGGAAGAAATCGGCCGCCGCGTGGCCAACGCCGTGGACGACGTCCTGCCGCTGGCTAAAAAAAACATCCAGACCGCGCTTCCCCTGGTTCATGTCACGAAGGATATTGATTTGCCCCGGCGCATCATCACCGCGGACGAGGTTGCCACAGTCCGGGAAGACCTGGCGAAACTTGAGGCCGATGAAGCGGCCGCCAAGACCAAGAATCAGCTGAAAAGCAGGTTCTGGCGGTGCAAGGACGTGCTGGAGCGCTATGAACTGCAAAAGAAGTTTCCGAAGGACAAGATGGAATTGCATGTCCTGCGGCTGGGCGATGTGGCGTTCGCCACCAACCGGTTTGAGCTGTTCCTGGATTTCGGCCTGCGGATGAAGGCGCGCAGTCCGGCGCTGCAGACCTTTTTAATCCAGTTGGCCGGGGCCGGGACATATCTGCCGACCGGGCGGGCGGTGGCCGGCAAGGGTTATGGCGGCGGGGTATATGACAACGAAATCGGCCCGGAAGGCGGCCAGGCGATCGTGGATGAAACGGTAAAAGAATTGAATGACCTCTGGCCGGAATCGGGGAAGAAATAGCCCGCGGAACACGCGGAATCATCAATTAAATGAGTAGGAATAACTTCTGCGGGCAAATTCTTTGCTACGGTTATAACTTCCGTGTATTCCGCGTGTTCCGCGGGTAAATTCTTTGCTTTATGTTTTAACAATAACAACTTTCGTGTATTCCGCGTGATCCGCGGGCAGATTTTTTGCTTTTATCCAAGGGAGAGCAAAACATGACATTAACGCCGCGCGATAATCTATTGAAGGTATTGAAAGGCGAACACTCGGAATGGATCCCGATCACCGGCCATTGCGATCCGTATAACCAGCCCAACAAGCGGGGCATGGACCCGGAATTGGCAAAGGTCCTTGCGAATGTCCGGTGGAGTGATGACAGCACCGTCGCGTTCTCGCGCTATCTGGGGATAGACATCGCCGACTGGTGCGGACCGAGGATAGAGGAGCGTCATCACAAGGTGCGCGTCCATATTCAAAAGGAAGATCAGGGGCGGATTGTTACGACCTGGCAGACGTCAATGGGCGAGTTGCGGCGCATCCAGCAGTATTCGGCCGATACCGGCATGTATTATACCATGGAGCACGAGGTAAAAGAGCGGGATGATCTGCCGCGCCTGGCCTGCGTGTTTGAGGATAATGAATATTATATCACGCCGGAAAACCGGGAGCTGCATCGCGCGCGCCGGCAACTGATCGGCGACGACGGCATCATGCTTTGCGCCATGAGCGGCACCCCGCTGGGACAGATGGTCCGGGTGCATGCCGGCGTTGAAACCACGGCCTTTTTATGGGCTGACGCTCGCCGCGAAATGCATGATTTGTTCAAGGTCATGGAGGAGGCCCACCGCCGGGTGGTTGACCTGGCCCTGACCTGCGAGAATGACGCCATCGTGACGGTTGATGACACTTCCACCACGACCATCAGCCCGGATATGTTCGCCGAGTTCTGCCTGGGTTACACGGACCGGATGGCGGACGCTTGCCACGCGGCGAACAGATTTTATTTCCACCACTCCTGCGGGCTTATCCGGGATTTGCTTTCGCTATACCGCCAGACCAGGATGGACGTGGTGCATGCCTTCATGTTCCCGCCCATCGGCAATGTGACCGTGGCGGATGGCCGCAAGTTGCTCGGGCCGGATATCACGATCATGCCCGGGCTGGGCGCGGTTTGTTTGCAGGTTAGTTCCGGGCAAAGGCCGGAAGCGGCGCGTGTCATTGAAACCCTGTTCCGGGAAGCCGCGCCCGGCAGCCGGTTTATCATGGGCCTGTCGGCCGAGCCTTGCAATACAATGGAAGACCTGGAGTTTATCATCCAGGAATGCCGCAAATACCAGCGGATGTATCATAAATAAATATTCCCGTCTGCGCTCCTTCGGTCCGGGGGGATGGTTCCGATCCCCAGCTGCATTGGCGCGTTGTTTTAATTAAATAAGGATCATCTCAATTATAAAGTATATTGTATCAAGGGAAGTTAGGGTGAAGAAATTTATTAAAGTAATACTTATGATATTGATAGCATTGCTTATTCTTTTGGAAATCGCATTTATTATGCCATATTTCAAACACCCGAGAGTTAGAGAGTTTATTAACAGGGGTAAACATGCGGAGCGTGCCCCGTGAGGATTAATTGGTTCGGTCCTGTTCGGTCATGCAAATTCCGCCGGAAAAATTGAAACTGAAAAAAAGCTTGATATGTTTGGGGATTGTTTATAAAGTAATTCCGAAGAAATTAGTTGCAACACGGAAGTATCAATTCCTTCTTTTGAAAGGGGTCTAAAATGACAAAACGAGATTTGGTGGTGCGCATTTCCAGGGAGACCAGCCTGGCCCAGCAGGATGTGCTGGCGGTCTTGCAGAAGACCCTTGATTATATAGTTGAAAACCTGGCCAAGGGTGAAAATATCGAATTTCGCAATTTCGGGGTTTTCGAGGTCCAGGCCAGGAAGGCGCGCGTCGGGCGCAATCCCCATAATCCCTCCGTCCCCGTCAAAATCCCGGCCCGCAAGGTGGTTAAATTCAAAATGGGGCGTATCATGAAGGCCCGCGTCATGAAGAACGTCTGATAATGACGGAGACAGCTTTCCATTTTGAACCCCCGCGCGGAATGCGCGATTTTTATCCCGAGGACATGGAGGCGCGCAACGCCGTCTTCGGCGCCTGGCAACGCTCCGCCTGCCGCTTCGGCTTTGCCCAGTATGACGCCTGCGTGGTTGAATCGCTGGAACTCCTGAAGCGCAAAGGCGGCGATGAAATCATCGAGCAAATCTATACCTTCAAGGACAAAAGCGACCGCGACCTGGCGCTGCGCCCGGAAATGACGCCCACCCTGGCGCGGATGATTGCCGCCCGGCAGGGTCAGTTGGCCTTTCCCCTGAAATGGTTCACGATCGCCCAGTGCTTCCGCTACGAGCGGACCACCCGCGGCCGCAAGCGGGAACATTACCAGTGGAACCTTGATATTGTCGGCGAAGATTCCTTGGGCGCCGAAGCCGAAATCCTCTCCTGCGCGCTTGACGCCCTGGGCGCGCTTGGCCTGGGCGCGGGCGATATCCAGGTTCATTACAATTCCCGCGCGCTCCTTGCCGATCTACTCCTGAAGGCGGGCGTTCCCGGCAATTGCCACGCGGCGACATTCCTCGCCCTGGACAAGCGCGGGAAAATACCCGACGAGGAAATTCTCGTTTTATTAAAGAATGCCGGTCTGGATGCCGGGGCGGTTGAGGCGGTCTTTAAAATAATGGCGATCAACACCCTTGACGAGGCCCGCTCGTTTCTCGGGGCGGAAACGCCGGCGCTCGCCGCGGCCGCCGAGCTCCCGCGGCGCATGGCGGATTACGGCCTGGGAAATTATCTGCGCTTCAACGTCGGCGTGGTGCGCGGCCTGGGATATTACACCGGGATTGTTTTTGAGGCCTTTGCCGTTGAGCACAAGATGCGCGCGATTTTCGGCGGCGGGCGTTACGACCGGCTCCTGAGCGACCTCGGCGGGGACCAGATGACGGCGGGCGGCCTTGGATTCGGCGATGTTGTCATTACCGATCTGCTTGGCGAGAAGGGTTGGATAAAGTCCCTCGCCGGCGAGGATAAAATCGACTTGGCGGTCGGGTTCATGGAGGACGCCCAGCGCCCGGCGGCGGTCCGGATCGCGCAGGCGTGGCGCGTGTCCGGCAAAAGGGTTGACCTGGGGCTGCGCGCTGAAAAGGCCAAGCATTTCTTCGGGCGGGTGGGGAAGGGCGGGATGACGGAAGCCGTATTCCTCGGCCCGGATGATGTTGCCTCGGGCGTGTTCCGGGTTAAGAATCTGCGCGACCGCACCGAAAAACAAATTTCTTTGAACAACCTGAATGCAAATCCTTCCTCCGCCCTGTAGTGGGAAATCAGGCGGGAGCCAATTGATAGATTGCCGGGCGATAATGCGGAGAAGGGATACGCTTGCCTTCAGCCTTGGCGGCCTTGAGCCACGCTTTCTTGGCAATTTCAACCTCGCTCAGGGCTTCGTCCGGTGTTTCGCCGAAAGCCGAGCAGAACTCCAAATCCGGAATATCGGCGATATAGCCTCCATCATCTTCGCTGTAGAAAATATTGATATGATAGTCGCGCATGGTTTTCAGTCCTCCATTTTCAGGTTGTAACGCTCCACAAGGGTCAAAAACTGTTTGATCTGATACGGCTTGGCCTGGCCGCGGACGTTCTGCAGGTTGACCAGCTCGTAAACCCCCGGCCGTGTGAAAATATGATGGCTGCCGTTAGTCCTGGAAAGCCTGAACCCGAACGAGTCAACCACAATGTCACCATGTCGCCAAATCTTATGTTTCTTGAGCCGGACAGGATCTTCTGCAGAAGTTTTTCCTTGTTGCTCATTGCGCTGCGACCGTTTTTTTTCACCGCCATCAAAACATTAAGTGTTTTCTTACATATTGGTTATACTGGCTATACGTTAATAATTCAATCAGAAAGATATTTTTGTTGAAAACACGGCATGCGCTGAGATTTATCAAATGCGTTTTTCCTTGATAGCGGCATTTTGCCTGGTTATATTTTTTCAGTTACTCGGATTTAATGTATAGTCAAATTTCAAAGATGGTGGGGAGAGGCGTCTCTGCCGAGCCGTCTGGGGAAGCGCGGCTCACCCAGAGGGTTCGCCCTACCTGTCGGGCGCAGGAATCAATTCCGTCAACTGACGGGCCTAAGCAAACATAAAGGAAAATAATGAGCAAAAAATATCGTGTCATGGTGGTTGGAATGGGCAAGCGCGGAATGCACCACGCCCAGACTTTTCTGTCGAACGGACGTTTTGAAATAGCGGGTATCTGCGACATAGACGAAGCCCGCCTGCAGGCCGCGGCCGCCAAGCTCGGCAATCCGCCCGCGGGCAAGGACGCGGCGGCGCTGCTCCGCGAGACCAAGCCGGATGTTTTCTGTTTCTGCACCCTTCCCAAATTGCGCCTGGACATGATCCGGCTCGGCATCAAGGGCGGGGTAAAATTGATTGCCTTTGAAAAACCGGTCGCGCTTTCCAGCGCGGAAGGAATGGAAATTAAAAAGGAGCTGGACGCCTCCGGCGTCAAGGCCGTGGTCAGCCATCAGCACCGTTATGGCGTCCATTACCGCAAGGCCAGGGAAATAATTGCCTCCGGCGCGCTCGGGCGGGTCCATACCGTTTACGGCAAGGCCAGCGGCTGGATGATGCACATGATCAGCCATCTCATCGATTACGCGCGCTGGTTCAACGACCAGGCCGACGCGGAATGGGTCATGGCCCAGGCCGCCGGGCGCGGCAAAATGGCTGACATCCATCCCTCCCCGGACTATATCGGCGGCTTTATCCAGTTCCGCAACGGCGTGCGCGGGATTATTGAAGCAGGAGCGGGCGCGCCCGACGTTCCGGAAGTTGACTACTGGTGGCGCAAGTGCCGCATCGGCGCCCAGGGGACCGAAGGTTTCGCGGAAGTGCTGACCGGCGGCGGATGGCGCGCGGTGACCAAGAGCGGCGGCGCCCAAGGCGGGGAAGGCTGCATGAATTACGAGCTGGATATGCCGCCCTATATCCAGGAAATCGCCGACTGGCTTGATGACGACAAGAAAATTCATCAATGCAACTTTGCGAGCGCCTACAAGGGTTTTGAAATCATGATGGCTTTCTGCCGCTCGGCGGCCATGGGCGGGCAGGTGGCCCTGCCGCTTACCGAGCCCATGAATGAAATCAAAATGCTGGAAGAAAAACTTTCGGCGAAAAAAGTCATGCTCTCGACTCCGTTTAATGCCAAGGAATATCTGTCATAAGACATGGAAGCAATAATCAGACCGGATAAAGACAGCGCGTGCCGCCTGACGGCGCGCTTGATTGCCAAGGCGCTCCGCGCCAAGCCGGACCTTGTCCTGGGCCTGGCCACCGGCGGGACCATGGAGCGGGTCTACGAGCTGTTGGCCGATATGCACCGCAATGAAGGCCTTGATTTTTCCGGGTGCCGGACTTTCAATCTTGACGAATATGTCGGCCTGTCCGTCAGCGAGGAAACTTCGTACCGGTTCTATATGAACCACCATCTTTTCAGCAAGATCAACATCAATATCGCCAATACGCACCTGCCGGACGGCCAGGCCGATAATCTTGAAAAGGAATGCGCGCAGTATGAGGAGAAAATGGTGGAAGCCGGCGGCATTGATTTGCAGCTGCTGGGCATAGGCCAGGACGGGCACATCGGTTTCAACGAGCCCCTTTCCGCCCTGCGTTCCCGCACGCGCGTCAAGTCCCTTTCGCCCGACACCGTCCGGCAGAACGCCCGGTATTTCAGCAGTCCCGGCGACATGCCGCGCCGCGCGATCACGATGGGCGTGGGAACGATCCTCGACAGCAAGCGCTGCGTTCTCCTGGCGACGGGCGAGTCCAAGGCCGGCATCATCGCCAAGGCGGTTGAAGGACCGATCACCGCCATGATTTCCGCTTCCGCCCTCCAGCTTCATCCGCACTGCACGATCATCGTGGATGAAATGGCCGCCTTGAAGCTGGAAAAGATTGACTATTACCGCTGGATTTTTGATAATGAGCCGGAATGGCAGGAGTATCAATAGCCGTCGGGGCAAGGGGGTAAACCATGCAGCCTGATATAAAAAACGACACCGCCAAGTCCGGGGTGATTTCCATCGGCGCCGAAGGAATAGACGCCGGAAAAATCATGGCGGAGATCAAGGCGCGCGTGGCCGAGAAGGCGAACCGCGGAGTTTACCGCGACATGCGCATCGCCCAGGCCGAGAAGGCGAACCTGGTGAACCTGAGCGACGACGAGAGCTTTCTTAAATATTACCTGGAGTGCCTGCGCGCCGCGGTATTCGTGGATATAAACGATTTTGAGATCCGCGAGCGCCGCCGGTTCGGCTCCTCCTTGCTGGTCGGCCTCAAAAAACTCATCTGGAGCATGCTCAAGTTTTACACCTACCGCTTGTGGTCGCAGCAGAATCAAATCAACGGCCTGCTCGTGACGGCCGTGGAGAGCCTGGACGAAAAATATCGCGCGCGGATTGAAAAGCTTGAAAGCCGGCTGGCGGCGGACGAGAAGAACAAGGAAAAGAATATCTCTCGCTGATCACGCCGCGCGCGTGACAAGATTCGCAGCTTGCCACGCCTTGGGCGTGGAGTGCACAACACAAATGCCAACCATGCAGTCATTGATCTTTGTCTGTCCGCGCTTCGCGGAAGGGCCGACGGTCGGCGGGGCCGAAACCCTCCTGAAGGCGCTGGCCAAGCGGGCGCAGGGCATGGGGGCCAAGGTGACTTTCCTGACCACCTGCGCGCGCAATCATTTCACCTGGCGCAACGAGCTTGAAAGCGGCGCGCGCGAGGTTGATGGATTGACGGTCCACTTTTTCCCGGTGGACGAGGACCGTGACGTTGATTCTTTCCTGCGTGTCCAGGATTCCATCAGCCGCGGCGGCAATTACAGCCTGGAGGACGAAAAGACCTGGCTGGCGAACAGCGTCAACAGCCGCGCCCTGTGCGATTACCTTCGTAAAAATGCCGGGGGATGCGACCGGATTATCATCGGGCCATATCTTTTCGGCCTGACTTATTTTACCAGTCAAGTCTGCCCGGAAAAGACATTGCTCGTGCCATGCCTGCATGACGAAGGCTTTGCCTACGTGCGTCTGGTCGGGGAAATGTTCCGGCAGGCGGCGGGCATCATGTTCAATTCCGCGCCGGAAATGGACCTGGCCAGGCGGCTTTACGGTTTGCCGGAGGAAAAATGCGCCGTGGTCGGCATGGGGTTGGATTCTTTTGATACTTCCGCAACGGCTTTTGCCGAAAAGCACAATTTCCGCGCGTCTTACCTGGTTTATTCCGGTCGGCGCGAGGCCGGCAAGGGGACGCCGCTTCTCCTTGATTACCTGGCGGTGTTCCGCAAGCGCAGCAAAGTTGACCTGAAGCTGGTCTTGACCGGCACCGGGGCGATCAACGCCCCCGCCGAACTCCTGCCGCACATCCTTGACCTGGGCTTCGTGACGGAGGAAGAGAAGCATGAAGCCATGGCCGGCGCGCTGGCGTTTTGTCATCCCTCGGTCAACGAAAGCTTCGGGATTGTCCTGCTGGAATCGTGGCTGGCCGGCACGCCGGCAATCGTCCACGGCCGTTGCGCGGTCAATTATTATCATTGCCGGAAAAGCAACGGCGGACTCTGGTTTTCCGCCTATCCCGAGTTTGAGGAGATTCTTCTCTCGTTGCTTAATAATCCCGAGTTGCGCCAAAAAATGGGCGGGGCCGGGAGGGACTATGTCCGGCGTGAATATGGCTGGGGGACGATTGAAAACAAGTTCCGCTCCGCGCTGGGGCAATTTGCAGGGAAGTGTCATTAGGAGTTTTTCTCACAGAGACCACAGAGTTCACAAAGGGCGGATATTCTCTGTGTGCTCTAGTGAGGTCGCGAACGGGTGAGAGAAAGTTTTATATTATGCCAGCGATCCATCAATTAGTGGCCGGGTTCACGAAGGGCGACGCGATCAGCAACGAAGCCATCATGATGCGGAAGATTTTCCAGTCATGGGGCTGCGAGTCGCATATTTTCTGCGAGCCGCATCGCGTCCTGCCCGAGCTCAGGACGCAGTCTCATGACGCGGCGCTCGCCGAAAAGATGGTCAATCCCGGCGACCTGGCCATTTTGCATCTCTCGATCGGCTCGGCGGTCAACGATATCTTTGCCGCCTTAAACTGCCGCCGGGCGATTGTGTATCACAACATGACCCCGCCCGCTTTTTTCCGCGGCATCCAGGAACAGGTTGCGCGCGATCTGGAGTGGGGGCGGCAGCAGGCGAAAAACCTGGCCAATGCGGCGGAAGTCGTGATGGCCGTGAGCGAATTCAACGCGGAAGAGCTGAAAACAATGGGTTACCGGCAGGTCCAGGTCCTGCCGCTTATCCTTGATTTCGCGGCGATGAAATCAAGGCCGGATCGCGGCATCATGCGGCGGCTGGCGGACGGCAAAACCAACGTGCTTTTCGTCGGCCGCGGCGCGCCCAACAAGCGGATCGAGGATCTTTTATGCGCATTCCACTACTTTCAAAAAACAGTGGAAAAAAACTCGCGCTTGATCCACGTCGGTTCTTACACCGGGCTGGAAAGATACCAGGCGCTCATCCAGGCCCTGGCCCGGCGGCTTGGAATCCAGGACGATCTTTACGCCGGCAGTGTCGGGCAGGAGGAGCTAAACGCTTTCTATGAGAGCGCCGATCTGTTCCTGTGCATGAGCGAGCACGAGGGCTTCTGCATTCCCCTGATTGAGAGCATGGCGCACGACGTACCCGTCATGGCGTTTGCCGCCGGGGCTGTGCCGGAAACGCTTGATGGCGCCGGCGTTCTTTTCCGGGAAAAACGCTGGGACAGCATTGCCGAAATGATGGGCCGGGTGACGGAGGACAATGATTTGCGGGCGGCGATTATCCTGAAGCAGCGGGAACGGGCGCGCGCCTACGAGGGTCGCCATCTTGCCGATGAATTAAAGAAAATTCTTGCGCCGGTTATCAACGGTTGATCGTGCGGTGCTGCAATTCCTTCTTGTCATTCTCGTGCACACGGAACCCATAAATTATTTTCCTGGATTCCCGCCTTCCGCCCAGGCTTCGCCGAGGCGAGCAGGAATGACAGAAATAAAGATTATGCTTCAGGTAGGGTTGCTCCGCTCCTCGTGCCAACTTAAAACCCTGAACCCTGAACCGTGAACGCTTCCGCCACAGGCGGATCCGCCCAAGGCGGAGAACCTTGAACCTCCGCAATTGATTATTCAATCTTCTGCGTCTCGCCGGCCGGGGGTCCGGTCAGGGTGTCGATCATGGAGGCGAAATCGTCCAATGCCCGGTGAAACTCGCCGACTTCCCGGGTGAGGGATTTGATTGACTTGAGAATGTTGGTGTGCTGCTGTTCAAGATAGCGGCGGTGGGCGCGAAGCGTCTCAATCTCCGCCATGAGATTGTTGATCTTTTCGTCATTGTCGGATGGCACATCGGCCGGGGCCGGTTCGCGCGAGATTACCTCCAGTTCCCCGTCATCCTCGGCCTCGGCGGAAATTTCCTTGTCCAGTTCCGCCAGGTCAAATCCCTCGGGAATGGGCACCTCCAGCTCGCTGTCGCACTGCGGGCAGCGGATGTTCAACCCCGCGCCCCGGCCGTCAATGGAGAGGCTCCGGCCGCATTTGCCGCATTGAAAAAGAATATCCCGCCCTTCAAGTGTCGGGTTTTTTGATTCAGCATGATCCATATTGATTCCAGGATGAAACAATTGCCGATGATCAATCTTTAGTCGCTATAGATATAACAAATTATTAAAAAGATCAAGCAATTTGTTGAAAATAATTGACGGCAGGCGCCCGCGGCTGTATAAATGCCGGCAAAGAGGTTAAGCCAGGACGGAACCTATAACAACCGGGAGAAATTGCCATGATAGTCAGCACTAGGGAATTATTCAAACAGGCCTACGGCAAATACGCCGTCGGCGCCTACAACATCAACAACCTTGAGCAGGCCATGGGGCTTTTCAAGGGCAACCTTGACAGCAAGGCCCCGTTCATGGTTCAGATTTCAAAAGGCTCCCGCTCCTACACGGACAAGAGCATGCTGGAGGCGATTATCCGCGCGGCGGACAAGCTTTTCCCGACCGCGATCTTTGCCGTCCACCTGGACCACGGCGACGAGGCGACTGCGATGGACTGCATCAACAGCGGGTTTTACAGCTCGGTCATGATTGACGCCAGCATGCTGCCCTACGAGGAAAACATTGCCGCCACGAAGCGGGTTGTCACCGCCGCCCATGCCAAGAATATCTCGGTTGAGGCCGAGCTCGGCCAGCTCGGCGGGGTGGAGGAGCATATCTCCGTCTCCGAGGACCAGGTCCACCTGACCGACCCGGCGCAGGCCGAGGATTTCGTGAAACGCTCCGGCTGCGACAGCCTGGCCTGCGCGATCGGGACCAGTCACGGCGCCTATAAATTCGCCGGCAGCCAGGGAATCCATTTTGAAATCATCGCCGCCATCCAGAAACTCCTGCCCGGGTTCCCACTCGTGATGCATGGCTCAAGCTCCGTGCCGAAGGACGAGGTTGACCGGATTAACGCCGCCGGCGGCCAGCTCAAGGGCGCCAAGGGTGTTGACGAGCGGGAATTTGCCAAGGCCGCCAAGCTCGGCGTGACCAAGGTCAACATTGACACCGACGGCCGCCTGGTATGGTGCCGCGTCCACCGGGAGTATTTCAAGCAACATCCGGAAAACTTCGATCTCCGGCCCCCGGGCAAAGTCTTCATGGCCGAATTCGCCAAATACATCGCGCACAAGAACGATTGCCTGGGAAGTTCCGGCCAGCTTGACGCTGTCCGCGCATTCCTGAAGAAATAAGAGAAGCAGCCATCGGTGCGCCGGCGGACGCTGCAGGTTACCACGCGGATTATTTATGTTGTTTTAAGGCTATTTTCTCATTTATTGCCGCGCAAAGTAGTCTGAAATTAGCGCTGATGTAATATTTTCTTTGGTCAGCCGGCAACAAGGACCCCAATTTTACCGAATAATCATTCCTGGTCAGGGCGCGGATACAATCAAGCGCTTTTTCCAGCTGTTCTTGCGACGCTTCCAGGCTAACCCCTTTTTTCAAAAGAAATTCAAGGTCAAACGCATCCCTGATTTCCTTCCTGTCCAGAAAGGCGTCAATCTTGGCTTTCATCATTTCTTTTAAAGACGCAACGCGCATTAATACCTGCCGGTCCGAAAAGCGGCTGAAAGCAATGCTCATTTCCGTTTGGATTTTCTTTTCCTCTTTCCTTATTTCAATCTTCAGTTTTGAGGGATAAGCCGCGGACCTTAGCTCAAAAAGCATGGTGTTGAACTTATTGGCGTAATCCCGGATTGTGTAATGATCCGCCAGGTATTCCTTCAAATTCTTGAACAAGACAATGTCGTCAACTTTCTTTGTCATCCAGAAATCAAGGTCTAGGGAAAATCGGTTTAACCCAAAGCATAATCTCAGCATCGTTCCCCCGGAAAAAACCAGGTTGCCAAGCATTCTGCCGCTGTTAAGCCTGTCCAGGACATCCAGTTCAAACTGTTCCTGTTGCTCTAATTCCCGCATATTTGCCTCACCATTCGTTGGGTTTTGACGGGGAAGGCCCCGGCGATTTTATTAATGCGATTTTTGTTGAGCTTTGCCATGTCAAGGGAGTCAATATCCAGGCTGTATTTTCCCAGCGAAAGCAGAAAGATCGCGTCAACGAACGCCTTTTCCCGCGTGGCGATAAAGACCCCCTCTTCTTTCACAAAATCAAAATAATATGACTTTTTAAGCTTATAATAATTAAAAGCCGCATTCCTGATATTCAGGCGTCGCGACCTTTTCAAGGCGGCGCTCTCAAAGAACACTCCGGGGACCTGTGTTGTCAGTTCATAGTGGGCAAGCGCCGTTCCAAATGAAATATATGAAGGCACCTGCAAATGATTGGCAAGCCGGAAAAAATCCTTTCGGGAATAAGATTCCCATTTCTGACCAAGGACGTAAAAATCATTTTTAAGCCTGATGAACATTCCCTGCCGCGCATAGCGCGCGCAGGCCACGCGCGCCGATTCGGGTTTTATGGCCAGAATTTGCGCCACATCCTTTACGGTCAAATATAATTTTTTTCCGAATTCACTCAGGGCCAGGGCATTCATGGTCATGTTCTCCATTGCTTTTGGTTGAAAGTATTAAACACATATAATTAACCATAGTGTTAATTATGTATATTTGACATTAAAGATCAAGCGAGAAAATTGATTATTTGCAGGGGCCTCAACCTTAAAATCCTCACATCGTTGATAGGGCATCGACGTCAACCGCGATGTGCACTTCCTGCGGGCATTTCATTTCGCGCAAGGCCTGTTTCACCGGCGCGGAAATTTCCTCAACCGACGGCGAGCGGATGATTATCTGGTGACGGTAGCGGCCCTTGGCCAGGCTGAGCGGCGCGGGCATCGGGCCGGCAACCATCGCCGGCGGCTTCACGAGCAGCTTCAGGCCGTCGGCAAAATGTCCGGCGGTCAGGGCGACGAGTCCTTCCGAAATGCCGTCGAGCGTGATGCAGACCAGGTGGCCAAAGGGAGGATACATCAGCTCGCGGCGCGATTCTATTTCCTGGTCGCAGAAGCCGTCATAATCCAGCCGGCGCGCCGCCTGGACGGCCGGGTGGAACGGCGAGAAAGTCTGGACGATCACCTCGCCGGCGATGTCGCCGCGGCCCGCCCGCCCGGCGACCTGGAGCAGGAGCTGGAAGGTTCTTTCGGAGGCCCGGAAGTCCGGGATGTGCAGGCTCTGGTCGGCGTAAATCACGCCCACGAGCGTCACTCCGGGAAAATGCAGGCCCTTGGCGATCATCTGCGTGCCGATCAAAATGTCAATCTTGCCGGTCTTGAATTCCCCGAGGATGTCGCGGTGCGAATGCTTGGCGGTGGTCGTGTCGGCGTCCATGCGCCGGACCTGGGCGCGCGGGAAGACGGCATGGACGATCGCTTCGATCCTTTGCGTCCCGATCCCCGAGAATTTCAGGGCCTTGTCGCCGCATTGCGAGCATTTCTCCGGGACTTTTTCGGCCCGCCCGCAGATATGGCACCGCAAGGCTTCGCCCTCGCGGTGGTAGGTCAGGGCAACGCTGCATTGCGGGCAATTCGCCACGAAGCCGCAGGCCGGGCACAAGATGGACGTGGAAAAACCGCGCCGGTTGAGGAAGAGGATGGTTTGTTCCCGGCGCTCGATCCGTTCGCGGATCGCGTCAACCAGCGGGCGGGAAAAAACGTTGACGCGTCCCTCTCGCTCGGCCTCCAGGCGCATATCCACGATGTTCATCCGGGGCATCTGGCGGTGGTCAACGCGGTTATGCAGGGTGGCCAGGGCGTACTTGTCGGCGCGCGCGTTATAAAACGATTCCAGCGCCGGCGAGGCCGAGCCGAGCAGGACCGAGCAGCGCTCGATCTCGCCGCGCTTGACCGCCACGTCCCGGGCGTTGTAGCGGGGAGCTTCGCTTTGCTTGTAGCTTGTTTCGTGCTCTTCATCAACCACGATCAACCCCAGCCGTTCCACCGGGGCGAAAAGGGCCGAGCGCGCGCCGACCACGATCCGCGCCTTGCCCTCGTGTATCCGGTGCCATTCGTCGTGGCGCTCGCCGTCCGACAAGTGGCTGTGCAATATGGCCACCCGGTCGCCGAACCGGCCGCAGAATCTTTCGACGGTCTGGGGCGTGAGCGAAATTTCCGGGACAAGCACGATCGCCCCCTTGCCCTGGCTGAGGGCATGACTGATGGCCTGGAGATAAACTTCCGTCTTGCCGCTGCCGGTGACCCCGTGCAGGAGGACCACCGCCGGGTTGAGCGTATCGATTGATTTTTTCGTCAATTCCAGCGCGGCGGTCTGCTCGGGGTAAAGCGTGAGCGGCTGGGTGGGCAAAATTGTCTGGCCGGCGAGCGGATCGCGGCGCAGGTCCTGCCGGTTGGTTTTTACCAAACCTTTCTTTTCCAGGGTCTTGACGGTGGAGGCGCCGATGCCCGATTCGGCGACCAGGTCGGTTAAAAACATCCCGCCGGATTTCAAGAGCAGCTCCAGGGCGGAAGCCTGTTTCGGGAAGCGCCCGCGCAGTTCGTCCATGTCCAGGGCCTTGATCTTTTCGGGGACGGGGTTGACCATGTTCTGTTGGCGGAATTTCGCCTTGGGCCGGCGCACGGCGCAGGGCAGGAGCGAGCGGATGGCCTGTTCAAACGCGGCCACGTAATAGTCGCCGATCCAGTGCGCCAGCTTCAGCATATTTTCGTTGATGAGCGGCTTGGTGCCGACGAGGGAAGAGATCGCCTTGAGATTTTTAATTGCCGAGCGGTCGGCCAGGCCGACCACGTATCCGCGGGTAAAAGTCCGGCCGAAAGGGACCAGGACCCGCGATCCGAGCTGGATGGACGGGATGAGCTCGTCGGGAATTATGTAATCAAATTCCCGGTCCAGTGAGATTTCCACGGCAACTTTGGCAATGTTTTGCATTTGTTAGAAGGCACAAAGGCAGAAGTGGCAAAGGCACAAAGTCAGAACAAGGAACGCAAAATCTCTGACAACTATGTGCCTTCTGCCTTTGTGCCTCTGTGCCTTCAAAAAATCACTCCCCGATTATTTTCACCAAAACCCGTTTTTTGCGGCGGCCGTCAAATTCGCCGTAAAATATCTGTTCCCAGGGCCCGAAATCAAGCTTCCCCTGCGTGATGGCCACGACCGCTTCCCGGCCCATGATGGTCCGCTTGAGATGGGCGTCGGCGTTATCCTCACCGCCGTTGTGGGCGTATTGCGAATATGGTTTTTCCGGGGCGAGTTTTTCAAGCCATTTTTCAAAATCCTGGTGCAGGCCGCTCTCGTCGTCGTTGATAAAGACGCTTGCGGTGATGTGCATGGCGTTAACTAGGACAAGTCCCTCGCGCACCTTGCTCTCCGCGAGGCACTCTTCCACCTGCGGGGTAATGTTGATGAAAGCCCGGCGGGCCGGTGCCTCAAACCAAAGTTCCTTGCGATATGATTTCATGATGCCGCCTCCCTTGAGATTTTTTCCGAACGATTACATTCTCAATTAAAACTGGTCTCCGTCAAGTCTATCCGGACAATCTTTGGCGTGGGTAAAACGGCACCCCGGTTGGGCGTGAGTATCCCGTAATCTGATTTGACAAACCACTGTTTGAAAGTAACATGCATGATGAAGTCCATGTAATGTCAGGGATAATAAATAACTGGCCATAAAGCATTTTTCCCTGTAATTCATGGTTTAACGCACATTCTACTATTATTTTTTCTGCAGGAAGATTGATTATGACATTAGGATATAGTTAACGGTGGCGTATGCAATTATCGCCACGTCTCTTTTCCTCGGGGCTGAACACGCAAATCGCCACTTGCTTGCGCTTGATGAGGCGAAGCCGGAATTAAATCTTAAGCAAGGTCATCGGAATCATATCAGCGCAGGCATCACGGTGCCTTATCTCGCTGGCGGTGTCACAGCTGCGATAGTGTTTCTGCTTGTCACTCGAATTAATCGGAAACGAAACAACGATGGAACAACCGAACCATCAACTGCACGCGACGCTTCTAAGGGCGCGTGAGTTGGAGCGTGTTCGGCGGGAGAAAATGAAGAGAATTATCAGAGATCATTCAGCGACTAACGCGCTCTTGCGGGTCGAACGTCTCGACGTTTCTCCGCGATCTTCATGGGCACACTTTATAAAGTGTGCCCATGGTCAGTACCCGAACTTTACGCCTTAAGAAGATTTTTCTTGTGCTACGCAGCTATCCTGATAGTATGTCGGTGATAGTCTGACATATGTCAGGCTGTATCTGACACTCTGGAAAAGGATGGCGCACTATGCTTGAACCAATACTGGGATCTAAAAATGCCGAGCGGGTGCTGATGTTCATATTGGCGCGCGACCAGGGCTACACGAGGGAAATCGCCAGGTTCTCCGGGGCCGATCCTGACTCCGTCCAGAAACAACTGGTCAAACTTGAACTGGGCGGTTTACTGGTCAGCAAATCTGAAGGCAGAACGAGGATCTACCGCTTCAACCCGAGATATTCCTTCCTTAAAGAGTTAAAGGCGCTGCTGAACAAGGCGTTGACGTTCTATCCTCCGGATGAGCAGGAAAGACTCACGGTGGTGCGTCGTCGGCCCAGACGAAAAGGGAAGCCGTTGTGAAACCCGTCGGGAATATGACACGGCTGGAACTTGCAGGTCTTGTGTCCTCCGCGTTTCAGAAAGCCGGCATCAATGTTGTTCTTTCCGGCGGATCGTGCGTGTCCATATACAGCCAGGAGAAATACGTCTCCATGGATCTTGACTTTGTAAACGCGGCTTTTACAAAACGAGATCGTATTTCAGGGGTTATGGAGTCGTTGGGATTCCATGAGGAGAACCGCTACTTTCGGCATCCCGCCACCGAGCTGCTCGTCGATTTTCCAGCCGGACCTCTTGGCGTCGGCGAAGAACCGGTGAAACAAATCGATGAGATCCAGACGGGCGCCGGTGTGTTGCGGATTATTTCTCCAACGGATTGTGTCAAAGACCGGCTGACCTGGTATTATCATGATAAAGACACCGAATGTCTCAGGCAGGCGGTCCTTGTCGCCAACTGCGCCGCGATCGATCTCAAAGAGATAGAGCGATGGTCAAAAGTTGAAGGCCGGAGCGACGAATTTGCGAATATCAAGGGTCAGTTGCAGAGAAAGAAGGAATAACAAACAAATTCTCGGTGCGGCTTCGCTGTTCGAAATTCGCATCGTTTGATACAGGAGATAAATCAAATGAATATATTCGTAATGGTGGACATGGAAGGAATAAGCGGCATATGCCGATGTTCACAAGTTCAGAAAGATGGCGAACATTACCAGGTTGGACGCCGATATCTCACGCTGGACGTAAACGCCTGCGTGGATGGCTGTTTTGCGGGCGGAGCCACGAGGGTTCGTGTCCGGGATGCGCATGGTTGCGGGTATCATTTTATCTGGGAGGAGTTGGATCCCAGGGCGGAGTATGTCCAGGGCGCGTCGCCTGAGCGCATGCCTGATATCGAATCGTTCGATGGACTCATCCTCCTGGGGTATCACGCCATGGCGGGCACTCCCCGGGCTATTCTTGAGCATACCATGAGTTCGATATCCTGGCAGAATTTCTGGATGAACGGGAAGAAATGCGGCGAAGTGGGCATAGATGCGGGGATTGCCGGTGATTATGGCGTTCCGGCAATCATGGTAAGCGGAGACGACAAGGCGTGCAAGGAGGCATCGCAATTCATAAAGGGCGTGGTAACCGTTCAAGTCAAGAAAGGATTGGATGTTGAGGGCGGAATACTCCTTCCGCAAGAACAGGCGCATAAACTTATACGAGAGGGCGCCGCCAGGGCGGTCAAGAGCTGCAAGACGATTAAGCCATGTAAAGTGCGTTCGCCCGTCGCGATGCGGCTTGAACTCGTGTCGCGCGGCAGAGTGCCGATAGCCCGTAAAGGAGTGAAAGTCATCGATGGCCGCACCTATGAGGTGATCGGCCGTAATGTGGAAGATGCATTGCGCTCGCTGTAAAATACATCCAGCCGGCATGGTTTCCGGGCCAGCGGGAATGCGCATGTTGGGTGCAAATTGAAAGCATTATAAAATGACCCCATCATCGAAGACGCTGTTTACAATATCGCCCGGCATCGCAAGGGTGATCAAAGCGCATGACTCAGGAACCCTGGACACGTTGACGCCGGAGATGGGCGAGCAGGCCGTGGCTATCTGGGAGAAATGGTGGAATCGGGGGAAGTTGACGGCGGTAAGATTCACCGGTGACATTTTTGCTCCCTGTAGCGATGAAAATATCATCACCCAGGCGTCCAAGGCGGATATTACCAATGCAATGGCGGTGCTGGATATTGCCTGCGGCATCGGCGGCCCGGCGCGGATACTCGCAAGACACTACGGGTGTTATGTTACCGGGATGGATATCGATGCGGAGGCGATCGAGATGGCAAAGGCATTGACCCGGCTGGAAGGCATTGCCGATCTGTTGACTTTCAGGGTCGGCGATCGCTCGCGGTTGCCTTTTGAATCTGGCTCTTTTGATGTTGTCTGGGGACACGGGGGCTGGGGGGCCGGTGATGAGCCGTGGCTTGAAGCGGCCCGGGTTCTTAGAATAGGGGGAAAGATTATCGCGACAGCGGATGTTTCTAGGACGCGCTTTCTCGCCGGATTGGGATTTTCAGAGATTCGCTTTTATACCTATTTCCGGCAGGAACGGCTTCAGAATGTTAAACGGTTTCTCAAGGCGATGGAAGAGCAGCGCGAAGAGATCATTGCCCGAACCGGCGAGGAGAATTACCGCGATTGGTATGATCCCAAGGCAAAGGAACTGCCGGATCTGGCCTCGCCCGGGTATCCTTATGGCGTCATCCTGGGAATAAAATAGAAGATAACCGGGTTGGAGGAATAGGGGGCGCGGCTCATCGTTTCTCCTCGCGAAGTGGAAATCATCTTTATGAAAGAAAAAAGTAAGCATAAATTGCAGATGCCCTGGGGGCGCATGGCGTATTCGCATGCCGGGGAAGGCGGTCCGGCAATGGTCTTCCTGCACGGCACGGGGTGCGACTCGGCCGACTGGGGGGATGTCGTCCGCCATCTTCCTTCTTCGTTGCAGTGCGTGTGTGTTGATTTTCGCGGGCACGGGGCGAGCGACGTTCCTTCCAGCGCGTTCACCCTTCTTCGCCAGAAAGCCCTGCGGCTCTCGGCCTCCGTAGCCAGAGCTACTTCGGCGGAGGAGGCTGCCGCGGGGATGATCCTCCGTTGCCGAAGCGGCTATGGAGGACAAGATGGCGTCCTTGGCTCCCGCCGTCGCCCTTTGGGCTATGGCGGACAGGTCGCAGGGTTCCGCAAAGACTCGACCTGCGTAGCCAATGCTACTCCGGCGAAGCAAGTTGCCCCGCGGCTTGCCGCGGGGTGCTTCACGCTCGCCGACCTTGCCGCCGATGTGGCGGCGCTGCTGGAGGCGCTCCATCTATCCAAAGTGATCCTGGTCGGCCATAGCCTCGGCGGGATGGTTGCCATGGAAGTTGCTTCCCGGGCGCGCTGCGTGATCGGAATGGTTTTGCTGGAAGGCTGGACGCAATTGCGCGCGGCGCGGGCCTTCCCGGAGGAGCGATTCTACGGTCACCTGCCGCCGGGCGTGATTCGGGATATCAAAGAGAAGTACGATAAGACCATAAATGCTTTCCGTCCCGCCATCTGGCGAACTTTCTGGGAGTCGGTTGAAAGTTTTGACGGAAGTCCGCAATTGCGTGCCGCCAGAATCCCTGTATTTGAAGTCTATGGCGACATGGCGCGCGTCCCCTCGACGGAATCATTGCTGATGATCCCTTCCAATCCCGCCATCAGTCTTTTCTGGATTGCCGGCGCCGGGCACTATTTGGCGCATGAAAAGCCTCTTGATGTCGCCCGGATTTGCGCGCAGATGCTTGATCGGTGCGAACAGGCAAACTCAAAAGGATGCGGAGAAACCTTGAGTTTAAAATAGGAAACGTTCAATGGCACGAAACGCGCCACAAGTGCTTATCCCACCAGAGGCGGGATCCAACTTTCTCCGCCGTAGGCGGATCCGCTCGCCTCGGCGAAGCCCGGGCCTGTGGTGGAAATATCGGATATTGAATGCTATCTTAGTCTGAATTTTGACGTGTATGAGGTAGCGAAACTGTCCACTAGCGGGATGAAAGGAGCCCGCCATACCAATTGCCAACTGGAGGTATGTAGGCTGGGGGCGCGTTCGGGTGGTAACATCCGGGCGGAACTTGCCCCGACACGGTGCCGCGAACCCAATCAGGGGTGCCGGCCAAACCTGTAGGCCGTAGTACGAAAACGAATGATGCAGCCTCGTGAGTTCAGATCGGGCGAATATAATTGGGAGAGCCCGATAGAGGGATAAACTTTGTGAGAACAGAGCTACTCGCCGACCCCGTACGTTTTGGGGGAAGGCCAATGTCCGCCGGGAAGAAAAGGGCAAATGCACCGGTGGGGGACCCGGGGTAAGGTCAGCGGCATGCAGGGACAGTGGATGGGAAATCGGACCTGAGATCCCCCGGCTTCCGTCGTGATCCGACGGCGGTAAGCGCAGGCCAAGTTGGATGAAACCGGCAAGGCAGGCGTTACGAGTTGAGGGGAAGTCGGAGTGGTCCTGAAGCGATGACGGGCAGGACAACAAAACCTGCTCCGAGCGTAAGGCCATGCTTCGACCGAGTCTGGAACAGGAAAGGGATGCACGAGTGCGTCAGCCGTTGCTGACAAATGCTATGAACGTGGCCGACAAAGTCCAAGACCTGCAAGCCAGACTGTCCCGTGCAGCGAAACAGTCGCTGGACAGGAGATTCGGAGCTCTCTACGACAAGATGTATCGTAGGGATGTACTGATGGAGGCGTGGAGGCGGGTGCGGGCGAACAAGGGCGCTCCCGGGATCGACGAGCAGGACTTCGAGAGCATCGCGCGCGAAATTGGGGTGCGGACGTTTCTGAAGGACATCCGACAGGAACTGAAGCAGTACCGATACACGCCGACGCCGGTGAAGCGATGCTGGATCGAGAAGCCGGGGAAACCCGACAAGCGTCCGCTGGGAATCCCGATCATCCGCGACCGGGTGATCCAGATGGCGTGCAAGCTGGTGATCGAACCGATATTCGAGGCGAACTTTCTGGAGAGCTCGTACGGGTTTCGGCCCGGACGAAGCGCCCAGATGGCGATCCGGAAGATCGTACAGGTCGTCGGTTTCGCGAAACAACGGGTCATACTGGACGCGGACATCAAGGGGTTCTTCGATAGCGTGGACCACGGCATCTTGATGAAACTGGTGCGCAGACGGATCAGCGATCCGCGAGTGCAACGGCTCATCGAGGGATGGTTGAAAGCCGGGGTCATGGAAGACGGCCGCTTTCACGAGAGCAACGGAGTGGGAACGCCACAGGGGGGAGTGATCAGCCCTCTGTTGGCCAACATCTATCTGCATAGTTTCGACAAGATGTTCACGGAGAGCAATCTGCCGGGAACACTGGTCCGTTATGCAGATGATCTGGTAATTATGGTGTGGAGGAACGGATACCTCGTTCGGAAACAAGTCGAGCAGATGCTGAAGCGGCTGAAGCTGACACTAAACGCGGACAAGACGCGGGTGGTGAATGCGAAAGACGGATTCGACTTCCTCGGCGAGCACTTCCGGCTAAAGAGGATCAAGGCTCCTAAAACACGACATCACCAGCACTGCCGAGTATGGCCATCGGACCGATCCATGGAACGAATTCGAGAGAAGGTTCGCAAAACGGTAGGGCGGCGGTATAGCATGGGCCTCGAAGAGATGGTCGCAGAGCTAAATCCGGTGCTGCGCGGGTGGGACAACTACCAAAAGGCAGCAGACGCTCAACGCAAGCGGATCGTCAGGCTCAATGGATTCGTACGTGATCGGCTGCGGATATTCTGGAAGCGTAAGCATAACGCGGAAACGAGAGGCCTGGGAAGGCTTTCTGGCAAGACGCTTGCCAAACTGGGACTATACCAGTTCGCGTACGCCAAGGCTTAAACGGCAACGGTTACTGATAAACGCACAGGGAAGGTCGTCGGAAAGCCGTACTGGGGAAAACCCGCCGTGCGGTTTGATGAGGGGGCCGAGGGAAAGGCTGTCATGGGGGAACTGGGAACCCGCCGCCCATACCGAAAGGGGGCGT
>CAYYWX010000026.1:42778-48232 GCA_964475405.1 uncultured Verrucomicrobiota bacterium | reverse complement strand
TAAGATTAGCGGGTAGCGTTTAGCGTATGCTTTTCCTTTCCATACGCTCTACGCTCGTCTTGCTCGTCTCGGATCCGAAGTCCGGACGAAGCCTCGCCAAGGGCGGGCTATCTCTTCTATACGCTACCCCGTTCGCGTTTTTTGCGAACGAGAGAGAGGTTAATATCCCGGCCGCAAAATGGCAAGAATGAACGCTTGACAATATTGCCGCCGGTGGAGAAGAATAACCGGATTCAATGACCGATTCACTTACACCGATGATGCGGCAGTACCGCCAGATCAAGGCGAAATTACCGGCCAATACCATCCTTTTTTTCCGGCTGGGCGATTTTTATGAAATGTTCTTTGAGGACGCCATCGAGGCCTCTTCGATCCTCAATATCGCCCTCACCAAACGCCAGCAGTCGCCGATGTGCGGCGTGCCTTACCATGCCTACGAAAATTACCTCGCCAAGCTGATCCGTGCCGGCAAAAAGGTGGCGGTCTGCGACCAGGTTGAGGACCCGGCCACAGCCAAGGGAATTGTTCGCCGGGAAGTGACCGGGATCGTCACGCCCGGCGCGGTGCTGAACGATCAATTGCTCGATTCTTCAAAAAATAATTTCCTGGCCGGGATATGCCAAAACGGTCCTCTTTTCGGCCTGGCCCTGCTCGACCTTTCAACCGGCGAATTCTGGATGGAAGAGAGCGCCGGGCTTGACACGCTCCGCGACAACCTCCTGCGCTTCGCCCCGGCCGAATGCGTCGTCCCGGCCTCCGCCCTTGAGGATGAAAATTCATCCTTGAAACAGGCCCTGGGACATGATCTGGCGACCATGATAACCCCCTATGACGACTGGACTTTCGCGCTGGAAACCGCCTATGAAACTCTCAAGAGCCATTTTGCCGTCCATTCGCTTGAAGGATTCGGATGCGAGGGGCGCGCGGCGGGGATAGGGGCCGCGGGCGGAATCCTCCATTACGTTAAGAACGCCCTGCACCGCCAGGCCGGCCACGTGCGTTCCTTGCGCCTGAAAAGCCAGGATAATTATATGTTTATGGACGAGTCCACCCGGACCAACCTTGACCTTGTCGGCTCGCGCGGGATAACGCGCTCCCCGGACACCGCCGGCGGAAACGCCACGACGCTTCTCGGCGTGCTCGATTCCACGAAAACCGCCATGGGCGGCCGGCGCCTGCGCGAATGGCTTTTGCGCCCCCTGACCGATATCAACGCGATCGAAAAGCGGCAGGAGGCCGTGGCCGGGTTTTGCGCCGACCGGACCCTGCTGCGCGACCTGCGCGATCACCTGTCCCGCATCCGCGACCTTGAGCGCCTGATGGCCCGCCTGGCGGCGAGCTCCGGCGGCGCGCGGGACATGCGCTCGTTGGAGCAGTCGCTCGGCGCGCTGGCGAAGGTCAGGGAATTGCTTGCCGGCCGGGAAACGAAATTGATCAATGAACTGGCCGGGCAGATTTCGCCGCTCCCGGCCCTGGCTGAGCTTATTGACCGCGCGCTGGTCGACGAGCCTCCGGCGATGGTTAAGGACGGGGGAACATTCAAGCCCGGGTTCAACTCCGAGCTTGATTCATTCCGCGCGGCGGCCACGAATGGGCGTGCCTGGATAGCCGAATACCAGACCAGGGAGCAGCAGCGCACCGGCATAAAAACCCTCAAGGCCAGGTATAACAATATTTTCGGATATTACCTGGAAGTGTCCAAGGGGCAGGCGGCCAACGTCCCGGCCGATTATACCCGCAAGCAGACCATGGTCAATGCCGAGCGGTTCATCACCCCGGAACTCAAGGAATTTGAAGGCAAAATTCTCGGCGCCCAGGAGCGCTCCCTCGCGCTCGAGGCGGAATTGCTGAATGACCTGCGCGCGCAGGTCCTGCTGGAAACGGATAAGATCATCAAGTCCGCCGACGCGATCGCCGCGCTGGACGTGCTGGCCTCCCTTGCCGAGCGCGCGGCCGCCGCGCGCTACGTGCGCCCGCGCGTCGACTCCGGCAGCTCAATCAGGATAAAGGACGGACGTCATCCCGTGATCGAGCAGATCGCCGAGGCCGACCGGTTTGTGCCGAACGACACCTTCCTCGACTGCGAAGCCAGCCGCCTGATCATCATCACCGGCCCCAATATGGCCGGTAAATCAACCTATATCCGCCAGGTGGCGCTGATCGTCATCATGGCCCAGGTCGGCTCGTTCGTCCCGGCCGCCGAGGCTGAAATCGGGTGCGTTGACCGGATCTTCACGAGGGTGGGGGCGAGCGATGACCTTGTCCGCGGCCGGAGCACGTTCATGGTGGAAATGCAGGAGACCGCCAACATCCTGAACAACGCCACCGAAAAAAGCCTGATTGTCCTGGACGAGATCGGGCGGGGGACTAGCACCTTTGACGGCATCAGCATCGCCTGGGCCGTGGCCGAATACCTGCACGACAACATCAAGGCCAAGTCGCTTTTTGCGACCCACTACCACGAGTTGACGGATATCGCCCTGACGATGAAGGGTGTCAGGAATTATAACGTGCTCGTGCGCGAGGATAACGACCGCGTGGTCTTCTTAAGGAAAATCGTGCCCGGCGCCGCGGACAAGAGTTACGGCATCCAGGTGGCGCGCCTCGCCGGGCTTCCCGCGGCGGTTGTCGAGCGCGCCAAGGAAATCCTGCTCAATCTCGAGGAGGGCGAATTTGCCGAGGCCGGCCAGCCGAAAATCGCCGTCCACCGCCAGCGCAAGGGCAAAAACAATTCTTCGCAGCTTTCCCTGTTTGATAATAAATAACCGGCGGTTGTCCTCATCCGGAAAAATCAGGGCGCGAGATATCCCTCGGCAATATACAGGTTGTAGTTCCCGCCAGAGAATTTTACCTTCCAGTCGCCGGTCGTCGGGTTGTAAACCGCCGGGTCGGCCAATCCGTCGCCGTCGTAGTCTGCCACTACAGGCAGGAAGCCCGCTCCACCCAGCAGGCCGATGGCCTG
Organism: uncultured Verrucomicrobiota bacterium; assembly: GCA_964475405.1. Taxonomy (GTDB): domain Bacteria; phylum Verrucomicrobiota; class Kiritimatiellia; order JAAZAB01; family JAAZAB01; genus JAQUQV01. Next base: position 45,270 of record CAYYWX010000026.1, on the reverse strand, counting down.
GACATATAAATAATCGGCGCCTGAAAGGAGCGCCGCCCAGGAGCCGGTTGCCTCGTTGTAGACCGCCGGGTCGGCCAGCCGGTCGCCGTCAAAATCGGCCAGGATGGGGGAGCAGCCGATGGCGCCGAGAAGATCATAGAAAACCACTACGCGATAGGTTTCGCCGGCATAAGGGGCGGAGAGCCGGACCGCCCAGGTGCCGGTGGCTTCGTCGTAAATTGCCGGGTCGGCCAGGCCGTCGCCGTCAACGTCTCCCGCCACGGCGCTGAATCCCTGGCCGCCGAGCAGCTCAATTGCCGTGTAGGGCGCGTAATCGGCCGAGGTGAATTTCACCGTCCAGTTGCCGGTCGCTTCCTCGTAGACCGCCGGGTCGGCCTTTCCGTCCCCGTCAAAATCCGCCGTGGCGGCGGTGTAACCAATCCCGCCCAGGAAGTTTGAGACCGTGACCGGGATATATTGTCCGCCGGATGACAGGATCACCTTCCAGTTCCCGTTGTTCTGGTTGTAAACCGCCGGGTCGCCAAAGCGGTCGCGGTCGTAGTCGCCGGCGGCGCTGGAAACAAAGGAATGCCGCCAGCCGGTGTCCATCGCCCCCCGGACGCTCGTGCCGGAATTGTTCCGCGAAAGCACCCAGTAATAATACACCGTTCCCGCCGTGGCGCCCGTGTCGTCGTAATTTGTGGCGGCAACCGACGAGGCGCAGGTCTGCGCCAGGGAGAGGTCGTTGACCGTCCCGCGCAGTATGTCGTAGGATGACGCGTAGGCCTGCAGCGGCCACTGCAGCCGGACCTTGTTGTTGTAAAGCCCGTCCGTCGCGACGGCGCTCGCGGGCGCGTCGGGCGAAACCTTGCCGGTATTATTTAAATCATGCTGGAATTTCGGCCAGGGCGCCCGCGCCAGGGTCCCAGCGGCGTAAATGGCGACCAGCTTGTTGTTGGCCACGCTATACAAAATGCCGTTTGCGCCAAGCGCCGGGCCGCCAAAAGGCACGGGCGTGGAATAAAGCGCGTCCCAGTTTGTTGTTCCATTGGGGTTGAAGTTGTAGAGTCCGAGGATGCCGGCATTATAAATGCTGCCGTCCGAACCGAGAAGCGGGGCGCTGTATGAAAGCGCGCTCCAGGTCCGCCCGGTCGTCCCGTCGGGATTGAAGGCGTATAATTTATCCGATCCGATATAAATAACGCCGTTCAAGTCAATTGCCGGTGATCCGTAAATCGTCCCGACCGTATTCCAGACATGGTTTGTCGTCCCGTTCGGATTGAAACTATAAAAGGTACCGGCGGCGGTGCCGATGTAAATGTTGCCGTTGGTGTCGATGCCGGCCGATGCGTATTGAATTACTTCGTCCACTTTCCAGGCGTGGTTTGTCGTGCCGTCCGGGTTAAAACCGTAAAAATTCTTGTCGAACGACCCGACATAGATGGACCCGTCCGCTCCGATAACCGGGGAGGAGAAAATGATGTTTCCAGTTGTCCAGACGTGGCCGGTGCTGCCATCCGGATTATAACCGTAGAGTTTGTTGTCGAACGACCCGATATAAATCGTGCCGTCCAGGCCGATCGCCGGAGATGAGAACAGGACGTTGCCGGCCTGCCAGACGTGGCCGGTTGTTCCGTCGGGATTAAAAGCATACAGTTTGCTGTCCATCGCGCCGGCGTAAATCGTCCCGTCGGCGCCGATGGCCGGGGCCGAATATAGCGGCCCGCCCGCATTCCAGACGCGGGCGGTGGAGCCGGCGGGATTGAAGGCGCAGAGCCGGTTGTCCGATAAACCCAGGTAAATTTTGCCGTCCGCGCCGACCGCCGGCGAGGAATAAATGGAGCCGGAAAATTGTTTTTCCCATTTTGTCGTCCCGGCGGTTCCCTCCGGTCCGAGCGTGGTCATGGCGATTGAATATGTGCCGGTTGAGCCGGTGAAAGTTCCGTGGTTCAGGTCGTAATGCTCGATGAGCAGATAATTGGTGCCGGTGGCCGTGAACTGGTAATCAATGGCGGAGCCGCTGCCCGCGCCGGAATCGTGGTTTTCGGCAAGCACGGTCGTCCCGTCCGCGGCGAGAAGGTAAAGATAGGAGTCCATGGACGCGTCAAGCAGGGTCGTTGCAAAACGGTAGACGTAGCCGGATGATACCGTGCAATGGACATAGTCAATATCGGTCGTGACGTGGATCGTGTGCGTCTGCGCGCCGTCGTTCAAGAGGGGCTTCGCCACTGACTGGGCGGGAGTGTTGTCGGCTTCATAAGCATCGGCGCTCAAGGCCCTCAGGTTTGAGGCGGAAAAGGCCCAGGCGACCGTGATTAATATCCCGCAGATTGCAAGGTTCTTGGTTAACATGATTTTTCCTTTTTATTATTGATGGGACAAATGCCGTATTGACTATTTATACTAATCATAACATTCTTATGGTCAACTTTATTTTGGGTTATTTGCGGTCATTTTGCCGGCGGTAATTATGATGAATGAATATCTTTACGGAATGAATCCGGCCTTTGAGG
>CAYYWX010000026.1:0-42678 GCA_964475405.1 uncultured Verrucomicrobiota bacterium | reverse complement strand
CCGGCGGTAATTATGATGAATGAATATCTTTACGGAATGAATCCGGCCTTTGAGGTTATCCGCGCCAACCGGCGCAAAGTTTCTTGCGCCTATATCGCCGAGACCATGCGCGATGCCGGCCGGACGCTCAAGCTGGTCGAGTTGCTCAAGAAAGCCGGCGTGAAGGCGGAATTCGTAAGCAAGGGAATGCTCTTTGACCTTTGCCGCACGACCGAGCACCAGGGGGTCGTGCTTGAGGCGGAAAAATATTACTACGCCTCGTTCGCCGGATTAATCGAACAAAAGCGCCTTCTGCTCCTTGATAACATCGAGGACCCGCAGAACGCGGGCGCGATCCTGCGCAGCGCCGAATTGTTCGGCTGGCGGCATGTCCTCCTTTCCAGCCACGGCACCGCCGCGATTTATCCCTCGGTCGTCAAGGCCAGCGCCGGCGCGACCGAATACCTGCAGGTGGCGCGCGATCATTCCGCGAATTACTTCGTGCGCGAGGCCGTTAAAAACGACTTTACCGTCGTGGCCCTGGACAGCGCCGGCAAAACGGCGATCGGCGAGCTTGAAATTTCAGCGGAGGCCAAAATGATGCTCGTGATCGGCGGCGAGCACAAGTCCGTCGGGCAACTGATCCTGAACACCGCCCATTACGTCGTCAGGATACCGACCAGCGGGCGCGTCTCCTCCCTGAACGCTTCGGTCGCCGCGGGTATCGCGCTCTGCTCGCTCGCCGGCCCGGGCGCCCGGACCCGGGTCTAAGATAAATTCTTTTACACCGTCGGAACCCATCTCGAAAAATAATCTTTCAGCCGGCATTGTTATCTGATAACAATTAAGCCTAATTGAAAGGATCCATCATGAAATATTTTTCAAAGCAAACTCTCTGCTGCTTTCTGGCGCAGGCCGCCCTGGTCGGTTTTTGTTCAGCCCAGACCAATGACGCAAAAATTGTTTTCCGGGCCGCCGACACCAATCTGGACGGGAAAGTCACCCTGGACGAGTTCAAACAGCAGGCCAAGCAGGAATCGTTCAAGAATATCGACAAGAACGGCGACGGCAAAGTTGACAGCAACGAATGGAAGGCCGCCGCGCCTTCGCCGCAGGCCGAGAGCCATTTTGAGGCAATGGACAAGGATCGCGACAAAAATGTCAGTTTTCTCGATTTTTCCGAGCGGGCGGACAAGCTTTATAATTATGACGAGATGTTCAACTCGCTCGACCGGAACCGCGACGGGAACCTTTCGCCGGATGAATACAACGCGCGCCCGGCCGCGACCATTTTCATGATAAAGTTCTAGCCGGAAAAACAGGAAGATTTTCCCGCGGAAAGCTGGCAAGTATGATGTTTTCCGGCAAACTTCCGGCTCAATTTCTGAATGATAGAGCGGCATTAATGGGCGAAAAAAACAAATCCACGTTGAAGCCGGGTGTCAATGGCATGCCCTGCGTGGAATTGCGCCATTCATCCGGCGCGAGTCTGGAAATATATCTCCACGGCGCTCACGCCGTTTCCTGGCGCGATGCCGCCGGAAGAGAGCTTTTTTTCTTGAGCCAAAAATCGCGCTTTGAGCCCGGGTTCCCGATCCGCGGCGGTATCCCGGTGCTGTTTCCCCAGTTCGGCGACGGCCCCTTGCCGAAACACGGCTTCGCGCGCATCCAGGACTGGTCGTTCCGCGGGGTCAAATCGAACTATGACGGTCAACTTGAGGCCGGGTTCGAGCTTGAGGAAAACAGGCAAACGCTTCAAATATGGCCGCATAAGTTCCGCCTGGAGCTCGTCTTCCGGCTAGGCGCGGAAAAACTTGAGATATTATTTTCCGTCCGGAATAACGGTGAATCCGCGTTTGAATTCCAGAACGGCCTGCACACCTATTTCTCGGTTGCGGATATTTGCCGATCTTCGCTCGGGGGGCTTCGCGGCGCGAAGTTCATTGACTATCTCGGCGGCGGGGTTGCGCAGGATGAAACGCGCGAGAAAATAAACTTTGAGCGTGAAACCGACCGGGTCTATCCCTCTGCCCCGGATGAGGTTGTCCTGGATGACGCCGGCCAGGGGCGCAAGATGGTCATCAGGAAGCAGGGCATGGATGACGTTGTTGTCTGGAACCCGTGGGTTGAAAAATCCAGGCGGATGGAGGATTTCGGGGATGAAGAATATAAGCGGATGCTCTGTGTTGAAACCGGCAATCTGCACAAGCCGATCGGCCTTCTTCCCGGCGCGGAGCATTGTTCTTCAACCCGTCTGACAAGCGCTCAAACGGCGTAACGCCGTTTGTCGGCTGATTAATCTTGTAATCCTCCTCCCGTCTTTGTATCTCTTTCCGTGCGATTCGGGTCATTGGCCGTCGTTTGCCAAAAACGCGCCAGCTTAGCTCAGTTGGTAGAGCAGCTGATTTGTAATCAGCAGGTCGTCGGTTCAAGTCCGACAGCTGGCTCCATCTTTTTTCTATGATTCCTGTTTGCCGCCTGGAAACAATAATATTCAAATATCAATCACTGCCCGGCATCGGCGCGCCATGAACAATAAGGCACAAAAAAAAGAACATGTCAAAACCACCGCGCGCGGCGCGGCGGTCCTTGACCTGGGCGGATTCCAGGGGATCACGGAGAAGGAGGCGAAAGCCAGGCAGCAAAAGGAAGGCCTGAACGATCTTCCCTCACAGCAAAAACGTGGCTTGTTCCCGATTGTCCTGGAGGTGATGCGCGAGCCGATGTTCCTGATGCTCGTCGCCGCCGGCATCCTTTACCTGATGATGGGCGAGCCGGGCGACGCGCTCATGCTCCTCGGGTTTGTAGTCGTGGTCATCGCGATTACGATCATCCAGGAACGCCGGACGGAAAAGGCGCTGGACGCGCTGCGCGACCTCTCCAGTCCGCGCGCGCTCGTCATCCGCGATGGAATTCACCGGCGCATCCCGGGCATTGAGGTCGTGCGCGGCGATATCCTCGTGCTCTCGGAAGGCGACCGGGTGCCGGCCGACGCCGTCCTGCGCCGCGCGATCAACCTCTCGGTGGACGAGTCGCTCCTCACCGGCGAGTCGGTGCCGGTGCGCAAGAAGCCGTCGCCGGACGCGCAAAAACTCGACCGGCCCGGGGGCGACGACCTGCCGTCAGTTTTTTCCGGCACGCTCGTTACCGCGGGGCAGGGGCTTGCCGAGGTGCTCGGCGCCGGCATGCGCACGGAATTGGGCAAGATCGGCAAGGCCTTGCAGCAGGTCCAGACCGAGGATACCTTGCTTCAGAAGGAAACCGCTCGGCTGGTCCGCGTGCTGGCTTTCGTCGGTCTCTCGTTGTGCGCGGTTGTGGTCGTGGTCTACGCCCTCACCCGCGGCGGGAGCGCGGCCTGCTGGAAGGAGGGCTTCCTCGCCGGGATCGCCATGGCCATGGCAATCCTGCCCGAGGAGTTCCCGGTCGTGCTCACGGTTTTCCTCGCGCTCGGCGCGTGGCGGATATCGCGCAAGCAGGTCCTGACCCGGCGCATGCCCGCCGTGGAGACGCTCGGGGCGGCGACGGTCTTGTGCGTGGACAAGACCGGAACGCTCACGCTCAATAAAATGACCTTGAAGCGCCTGGCCGCCCGGGGGCGGTCCATAATCCTGGATAAAAGCACCGGGAAATTGCCGGAAGGGCTTCACGCCCTGCTGGAGAACGCCATCCTTGCCAGCAAGAAGGATCCTTTTGACCCGATGGAGCGCGCGCTCCACAAGGCCGGCGAACATTTCCTCATGCAGACCGAGCACCTGCATCCCGCCTGGACCCTGGCGCGCGAATATCCGCTCGCGCCCGGCCTGCTGGCGGTCAGCCAGGCCTGGCAGTGCGGCGAGGGCGACAAGGCCGTCGTCGCCGCGAAGGGCGCGCCGGAAGCGATCGCCGACCTGTGTCATTTGCCGCCCGAGCGGCGCGAGGCGCTCGCGCGCGAGGTGGCCGAACTGGCCTCCGAGGGACTGCGCGTCCTCGCGGTGGCCTGCGCGGAAACACTCGTTTCCGGCCTGCCCGAGGAACACCACGCGCTCGAGTTGAAATTTGTCGGGCTGCTAGGGTTTGAAGATCCTTTGCGCCCCACGGTGCCGGCCGCGGTCAAGGAATGCCAGACGGCCGGCATCCGCGTGCTGATGATTACCGGCGATTATCCGCAGACCGCCCAGAGCATCGCCCGCCAGGCCGGGCTCAGGAATTGCGATCAGGTCATCACCGGCCCGGAACTGGATCGGATGCCCGACGACGAGCTCGCGAAACGGATCAGGGAAATCCAGATATTCGCGCGCGTCGTCCCCGAGCAGAAATTGCGCATTGTCAACGCGCTCAAGGCCAACCGCGAGATAGTCGCCATGACCGGCGACGGCGTCAACGACGCTCCGGCCCTCAAGGCGGCCCATATCGGCATCGCGATGGGCGGCCGCGGCACCGATGTCGCCCGCGAGTCGGCCGCGCTGGTCCTGCTCGACGACGACTTCTCGTCGATCGTCGCGGCCGTTCGGCTCGGGCGGCGCATTTTCGACAATATCAAGAAGGCGATCGCGTTCATCGTCACGGTCCACGTGCCGATCGCCGGCCTCTCGATCCTGCCCGTTTTCTTCCCGGACTGGCCGCTCCTGCTCCTGCCCGTGCATATTGTTTTCCTTGAACTGATCATCGACCCTTCCTGCTCGCTGGTCTTTGAGGCCGAGGAGGCCGAGACCGGCGTGATGAAGCGTCCGCCCCGTGATTCCAAGGAGCGCCTCTTTTCGCGGGCGACGATCTTGATCAGCCTCATGCAGGGCTTGAGCGTGCTCGCGGTGTGCCTGGGCGTGTTCCTCGTGGCGCGGCAGAATCACAGCCCCGATGCGGCCCGCGCGCTTACCTTCGCTACGCTCGTGGTGTCGTTCGTCATGGTAATCCTCGCCAACCGTTCATGGTCGCGGACCATTATCGGCAGCCTGCGCGTGCCGAACGCCGCGCTCTGGTGGGTGCTCGGCATGACGGCCGCTTTCCTGGCATTGGTCCTGCTGGTTCCCGCCGCCCGCAGCCTTTTCCATTTCGCGCCGTTGCAATATGGCGACCTTGCGCTCAGCCTCGGCGCCGGCCTGGTGTGCGTGATCTGGTTTGAACTGCTCAAGCTCACCCGCTGGTTCGCGCGCGTTGAAAATCTGGCGGACTAGCGGTTTCTTTGCGGCGGGGCAGTGGGGTGACGAAGAGGCGAAACGGCGAATCGGGGTGTCGGCGTGACGGGGTATGGACGTATGGGCGTGAGGGAGTATGGATATATGGGGCAAATTGAGGAAACATCCAACTCTCAACATTCAACAACCAGCGTTCAGGGTTGGAAGTTGGACGTTCAACGTTGAAAGTTTCTTCGTCTGAAACAGTGTATATCCGGTCCCGCCGGCCGCCAAGCAATCCCGACCGGATAAGATAGTAAAGCAGCGGCAATAGCGCGGAAACCGCGGCGGCGATGTATGTCAGGAAAGCGGCGTTGAGGACTTTGCCGGTGCTTTCCTGCACCCGCGCGGGCATTCCATTCAAGCCGAGGGATTGTGGCTGTCGCGTTCAAACCGGGCCATAAGGTAATACGCGCACGGGACGACGAATAGGGTGAAGATGGTGGAAACAAAGACGCCCCCGATGATGGCCAGCGCCATGGGTTGGCGTGTTTCCGACCCGGTTCCGATGCCAAGCGCGATGGGAAACGCCGCGGCCATTGTAGCCACGGATGTCATCAGGATCGGCCTCAGCCGTATCGGGGCGGCTGTCATGATCGCCTCGGTCAGCGGCATGCCCTCCGCGCGTTTGCGGTTCATGAATTCCACCAGGAGAATGGAGTTTTTCTTCACAATGCCCATCAGGAGTATGACGCCGATGGCGCTGTAGAGGTTCAGCGACTGGTTGGCGCCCCAGAGCGTTACCAGCGCGCCCGTGATGCTGAACGGCAGCGCAAGCAGGACCGTGAAGGGGTGGATGAAGCTGTTGAACTGCGAAGCCAGTACCATGTATGCCACCACTATGCCCAGCAGAAAGGCAAACCAGAGCCCGCCGAACGATTCGCTGAATGTTTTCGAGCCTCCCTCAAGGTTGAACGTGTAACCGGGCGGCAGGATTTCCCGTGCGATTTTTTTGGCCTGTTCCAGCGCCTTGGCTTGCGATGCGCCGGCGGCCAGGTTGGCGGTCACCGAAATTGAACGCTGGCGGTTGACGCGGCTGATGCTCTGCAGGGTTTTGATTGTCTCCAGGCGCACCACGTCCCCCAACGGGATGAGCTCGCCATATGAGTTGCGAACGGTCAATGTCTTAACGTCTTCCGCAAGCAGCCGGGCTTCCGGAGTCAGCCGCAGGCGGATATCATACCGTCGTCCATCGCGGGTGAATTTGCCCTGGCGAACGCCGCCCATCGCCGCGTTTACCGTCCGGCCTATATCTTCCATTGTCACGCCCCGTGCGGCGGCGGCCTGCCGGTCCGGGATGATCCTCACTTCCGGCATGCCGGTGCGGAAGTTGTTGTCCAGGTCGACAACAAGGCCGGTCTTCTCAAGCCTGGCCATGATTTCCCGCGCCATTGATTCCAGCACGACGTAGTCGGATCCCATCAGGTTGAACTCGACCGGTTGGCTTCGCCGCGCCGTGAGGCCGCGCGCCGACATGTCCTGGAAGGATATCCGCAACCCCTTGTTGCTCTCCAGGTCCCGCCGGAACTCGTTCATCAGTTCGGCCTGGGTTTTCTTGCGCTGATTGCGTTCCACCAGCGTGAGTCCCATGAACGCCTGGTTCGGAACTCCGCCTCCACCGCCGACCATTGTGAAGGAGCGCAAAATCTCGGGGCGCTTCTTGAAGTACGCCTCCACCTCGCGCACCCGCGTATCGGTCATGGCCAGGGACGATCCGACCGGGGCCCGGAGGCTGACGGCTATGTAGGACATGTCCTGTGACGGCACGAATTCCCGGCGCAGCACGCCCCCGAGCCATAATGAGGCGGCAAAGATGACCAACGCTCCCGCCAGCACGCTCCAGCGCCACTTCAATGCCAGGGGCAGGAGTCGGCCATAGGCGCGACTTAACCACGCAAATAAGGCTCCGGAGTGCTGCTCCAGCCAGCTGACTTTTTTGCGGCGCGACATCATCTTGGAGAGCCGCATGGGCGTGAGCGTGATGGCTTCCAGCAGCGACAGTAAAACGGCCGCCGTCATGGTCACTCCGAATTGGTAGAAAAACCGGCCGATTACTCCTGACATGAACGCCACGGGCAGGAAGATAGCCACGACGGCCGCCGTCGTGGCCACGGCCGCAAATATGATTTCACGTGAGCCGTCTTCGGCCGCCTTCACTTTTCCTTTTCCCATTTCAAAATGACGGACAATGTTTTCCAGGACCATGATCGCGTCGTCAACAACGATGCCGATGGCGAGCGCCAGGCCGAGAAGCGTGAAGGTGTTGAGCGTGAACCCCGAGAAATAGAGGATGGAGAACGTGCCGATAATTGAGGTCGGGATGGCAAGGATAATGTTGAATCCCGAGCTCCATGTTCCAAGGAAGAGGAAACAAATCAGGGCCGTCAGGATGGCCGCGATCATCAGCTCGTGCTCCGTTGCTTTCACGGCCTGTTCCACGGGGCGGGTGAAGTCCGCGTTGACCTGGAGCTTCATGCCCTTCGGCAGCGACTTCTGAAGCTCATCCAATCGTGCCCTGACCAGGCGGCCCACCTCCACTTCATTGGCCCCGCGCTGCTTGCTGATCCCGATGACCAGGCCCGGCTCGCCGGAAATTCGCACGAGGCGCCGCACGTCGCTCAGGCCGTCTTCCACCCTGGATACGTCCTTCAGGAGAAAGGTGGCGTCCTGGATCGGTTGTCCGCCCCGGTGCGTGATGGCGATGTTGGCGACCTGTTCAACCGTGAGACCTTCTCCCATGATCCGGAGATTCATTTCTTCCTTCGAGTTTTCTATGTAGCCGGCGGCCAGTTCGGTATGCTCCTGCTCGATCGCCTGCTGGAGATCGAGTATGGTCAGTTCGTATTCCTTGAGTTTCTTGGTGTCCACCCAGAGGCGCAGGTTGCGCTCGCCGAACCCGAAAAGGGCGACTTCGCCCACGCCCTCGATGACCTGCAGCTGGTCCAGCAGGAATGTCTCGATGTAATCCACCAGCTCGCGCGGTGATTGTGTGCCCGACACCCCGATGCGAAGCACGGGCTCCCCCTCGGTTGAGTTCTTCTGGATGACCGGAGGATTAACGTTCAACGGCAGTCGCAATTCCGCCAGCGCTCCCTGGACTTCCTGCAGGGCGGCGTCAATGTCGCGGCTGAGTTCAAATTCCAGCTCGACGTTTGCCTGGCCCTGCCTGATGGTTGAGCGGATTTCCTTCACTCCGTCCACGGAGATCACGAGCTGCTCTATCTTGTCAACGAGTTCCGATTCCATTATTTCCGGGGCGGCGCCCTCCCAGGAAACGCGAACGCCGAGAACGGGAAAATCGATGTCGGGCATCTGGCTGATGCCCATTCGGTTCAGGCTGATAGCGCCGAACACGATCAGGCCGAACATGAGCATCCAGGCAAACACAGGACGGCGGATGGAGAGGTCGGATAGCGTCATTGTGATGCCTTTCCGGCGGCCACGTGGAGGTGGATGATCTCTGCGCGAAGTTGATGGCCAAGGGCCGCGTCGCGCCGGCGCAACCCCCAGAACTGCACCAATGCCGTGAGGACATCCAGGTTGTTCACTCTCCCCAGTTTGTAGTCCTTCTGGAAGAGCTCAAGGGTTTCGGTGGCGACTTTTATCCCCGTTTGCAGTTCAGACCACTGCCGCAGTTCGTAGAACAGGGACTCGTAAGCCTGCCTGACGTCCCTTTGCGAGGATCTCCGCAGTTCAGCCATGCGCAGCTCGCTGATCTTGAGTTGTTGTCCCGCCTCGTCAACACGCGCCCGGCGAATCCCGCCGTCAAATACCGGTAATTCAACGCGCAGGATCAGGTCCCATTCGCCAGTGTCCTGCGGATCGCGCAGGGGATAGGCATTTCCATCCGCGGTTACCTTGGGCGTGCGGTCCGACTGCGCCGCGCCCAGGCTTGATCGCGCGGCAGCCACGCTCGCCTCCCTTGCCTTGATGTCATCCCGGTCAGTCGCAGATGCAAGATACTTGTCCACGTCGCCGATTGCCGGCAGAGGAGTGCGGTCAACTACTTGGAGATTGGATGCGGGTTGTCCGGTCACGAATGCCAGCAATTCCAGCGTCGCTGCATGGAATTGGTTGAGTTGTTCGATCGTCAGTCGCGATTCCGCTATCTGGTTTAAGGTCAGCAACAGGTCGGATCGCTTTGAAAGCCCGAGCTTTATCCTGTGTTCCAGCTCGGTTGCCCGCTTTTCCAGGGCCTTGAGTTCTTCCCGCGATGCAGTCCTCTGGTCCTGGAACGACAAGACCTGGTAGAAAACATCCGCGACATCCAGGTAGAGCAGCAGGCGCAAATACTCCGCATCGTGGTAGCGCGCGACTCCGTCCGCCCGCCTGGCGTCGGCCAGGCGCGTATTGCGGAAACCGTCAAATACTGTCCATTTTGCGCCGAAACCCGCCCGGCGGTAGTTGTCTTCATCGGTCCAGCTGGATTCGCCCTTGGCGGTCACTTCCGGCCACAATGCTCCCAGCGCCTGGCGATAACGTGCTTCCGCCGCGCGCCATTCCGCCACGCTGATTTGAAGCCGCTCGCTTTGTTCCACGGCCATTTCATATGCCCTGGTAAAAGTGACTTCCTCTGCCCGGACCACGGACGCGATGGACAGCAGTCCGCATAGCCATTTGACCGTCATGAACCGGTATCTCACGGTCTATTATACCTCCTCAAAAGACACAAGACTGGGAGCTGATGATTTATACTTGAATTTGGTCTTGAATTCAACAGGCGAAAGATATCCGGCCACCGCAATGAATTCATTTTTTCATATTTAACAGGCCAAACTAAAATAGCATAGCTTTTACGTATGACATGCCAGTGAGGCCTCGTTGCTTGTTAGAGTTCATTGTTTTTTTCTTTCTTTTCGCCGCTTCGATTTTTAAACCACCGTTTCCATGACGAATTTTCGGGGATATTGTGTGTCACCATGGTTTTCGCCTTCTCAAGCAACCTGCGGGCCCAGGCAAATTCAACCGCCAGGATGGCAAGCCCGAGTGGGATCACGATGAAGGCCGGTCCCGGCAGGACGATCAGGGCAAGCCCGATAAGCAAAACAGTTCCTCCAACGACAAGGACCGCTATCTTCCTGACATGGCGGAAAATTATTGATTGCGCGCTCATTCTCTTTATGTGTTTATCATTTCTTCGTTAAGTTGACTAGCAGCATTGGCTTGTTCGGATGTCGTGCGCCGCGACCACATTAAGAACGAATATTTTGCCGTCGCCGCGGCGGCCGGTATGCGCGTGTTCCTGGATAACCCGGATTATGGCCCCGGCCGCCGAGTCGGATGACACCAGCTCCAGCTTGGTAACCGCAACCAGCCCGTCCTCCGCGTCCATCTCAAAAGAATTCCGGGCGGATCCTTTCGTGCGCGGGATAAACCCCCTGCCTTGAAAGACGCTGACGCCGCGGATGCCGTTTTCCAGCAGCGCGTCCAGCACTTTTTCCGCCATGCAGGTTCGAACATAAGCCGTGATCATTTTCATGCCGGATTCCTTTCGGTAGTTGTTGTTAATGGTTTAGCCATTTGTTTCCGCCAGTTCGCGCCTCGATTCGACAATGTGGTAGATCGCCGGCAGGACGACGAGGGTCAGGAACATTGAGGAGACCAGACCCCCGAGAACAACCGCGGCCAGCGGGCGTTGAATCTCCGACCCGCTGCCGGTTGCGAAGAGCATGGGCAAAAGGCCGAGTAACATGGCGAGCGCCGTCATAAGCAAAGGGCGGAACCGAAGGTCGCATCCTTTCCTTACTGTCTCCGCCGTGGACAGGCCATCTTGCCTCAGTTGGTTGAAGAACGCCACCAGCACGATGCCGTTGCCGACTGCCGTTCCGAAGAGGGCGATAAACCCGATCGCGGCCGACACGCTGAGATTTATCTTGAGCAGGACCATCGCCAGGATGCCGCCGACCAGGGCGAACGGCAGATTGGTAAAGACCATCAGCGCGCTCCGTATGCTCCCGAGCCCGGAGAAGAGCATGAGGAAGATCAGGCCGATCGAGACCGGCACGACCACCCCGAGGCGCTTCATCGCGCGCTGCTGATTTTCGAACTGGCCGCCGTATTCAACGAAGTATCCCGTCGGAAGCGTCGTTGAAACTGGCTGAAGGGCCTGCCGGACTTCCGCGACGAAACTGCCCATGTCGCGGCCCCGGATGTTGCATTCCACGACAACCCGTCGCATGCCTTTCTCCCGGCTGATCTGAGCCGGCCCTTCGGTCTCACGGATCCGGGCCAATTGCCCGAGCGGCACCCTGATTCCTTCGGGAGACGACACCAGGATCCGCTCAAGCGCCGCTATGTCGCGGCGGTCCTGCTCCGGAAACCGTACCAGGATGGCAAAGCGCATTTGCCCTTCGATGACGGTTGAGGCGATTTTACCTCCCACCGCGGTCGTGATGATCTCGTTGATTTCCGAGAGACTGATCTTGTACCTTGCAATGGCTTTACGATCAACGACCACCTCGACCTGTGCGGCTCCTGATATCTGCTCGACCTTCACGTCCTCCGCGCCCCGGATGCCCCCGAGCACCGCCGCGATCTTGTCCGCATTCGGCTTCAGCACATCCAGCTCGGGGCCGAACAGCTTGATGGCGAGGTCGCTTTTCACGCCGGAAATGAGTTCATTCACGCGAAGCGCAATCGGCTGCGAGAACGACAACCGCACTCCGGGGATCGCGCTGAAATCCTCCTTGATCGCGGTGACCAAGGATTCCTTGGAGCGGCCCGTCTTCCATTCGGCCTCCGGGTGAAGCATGATCACAAGATCATTCTGTTCCGGGCCCATGGGGTCCTCGGATATCTCCGCCCTCCCGGTCTTTGTCACCACGGTCTCAATCTCCGGAAACTTGCGCAGGCGCTGTTCCATCACCGTCCCCATGGCCACGGATCCGTCCAGCGACGCGGAAGGCAGGCGCACAACATTGATGGCCAGCGCGCCTTCGTCGAGTTGCGGCAGAAACTCCGTGCCGAGCCTGGGTACCAGCGCGATGGTCGCCAGGAAAATGGCGACTGCAACCGCAACAGTCGTCCAGCGGTAGCGGAGAGCAAGCGCGAGAACCGGAAAGTAAGCCCGCTTTAGAAGACGAATGGTGAAATTGTCGCGCGTGGTCTTGTGCGCCCGCAGGAACAGCGAGCACAGGACCGGCACGATGGTGAGCGCCGCCAGGAGGGATCCAAATAAGGCAAAGCACATAGTCATTGCCAGCGGCTTGAACATCTTGCCCTCCATCTGCTCCAGCGTGAAGAGCGGCAAGAATACGATGATGATGATCAGGATGGCAAAGATGACCGGGCGGGCCACTTCGGCCACCGCCTCCTGGATGATGATGAACCTCGGCACGCCCGCCCCGGAGCGCTCGGTCAGGTGCCGGGAAATATTCTCGGCAACGACGATGGAAGCATCGACGACCATGCCGATGGCGATCGCCAGGCCGCCGAGGCTCATCAGGTTGGCCGTGACGCCCTGCCAACCCATGAGCAGGAACGTGATGAATGCCGTAAAGGGCAACGAGAGCGCGACAATAAGTGCGCCTCGAAAATTGCCGAGCAGCAGGAAAAGAACTATGATCACGAACACCGCGCCTTCCTGCAGTGCCTTCGCCACGGTGCCCACGCAGGCCTGGATGAGGGCGGTGCGGTCGTAGAAGGGGCGAATGCTGACATCCTTCGGCAAACTGGCCTGGATGCCCGGGATCGCTTTCTTGACGCTCTCAACCACGATCTTCGAGTTGGCGCCGCGCAACATGATGACCATGCCGGCCACGGTTTCACCCCGGCCGTCCTTGGTCACCGCTCCCTGCCGGGTCTGCGGGCCGATACGCACGTCGGCCACGTCCTTGATAAAAACCGGCGTGCCGTCTTTGGCGTGGATCACGATGTTCTCGATATCCGGTATGGTCTGGATCAGGCCCACGCTGCGCACGTAGGCCTGCTCCCATCCCTTCGTGATGAAATCGCCGCCGGCGTTGGCGTTGTTGCGCTGGATGCCGTCCAGGACATCCGCCAGCGTCAGCCGGTACTTGAGCAGACGGTTCTGGTCAACCTGCACCTGGTACTGCTTTACAAAACCGCCGAAACTGTTGACCTCGTTGACCCCCGCGATCGACCGCAATTGCGGCGCGATGATCCAATTCTGGATGGTGCGCAACTCCATCGGCGACCGGGTGGCGCTCTCCAGCGTATACTGGTAGATCTCTCCCAGTCCGGTGCTGATGGGACCCATCTCCGGCTCGACGCCTTCCGGGAGTTCCTCGCGTGCCGCCTGAAGCCGTTCGAAGACCAGTTGCCGGGCAAAGTAAATGTCAACCTTGTCATCGAAAACCACGATGACCTGTGAAAACCCCGCTTTGGACATGGAGCGGACTTGTTTTACGCGCGGCAAGCCCTGCATGGCCAGTTCGATGGGAAACGTGACCCGTTGTTCAACGTCAACCGAAGCCAGGCCCGGCGCATCCGCAAGGATCATGACTTGCACGTTTGTGACGTCCGGGAAGGCGTCGATCGGCAGTGTTTTCCACGCGATGATGCCGGTCACGGACAGGATGACAAATGAGATGATGACGAGAAGTCGTTGCGTGAGAATGAACTTGATAAAATTGTTCAGCATGGGATATGGCCCTCCTGGGTGGTGTTCATGGTGGCGATCAGTCGGCACAGCCGGCGCCCATCTTCGAGCGCAACACGTCGGACTTGAGCACGAAGGCGCCTTCCGCCACGATGGTCTGGCCCGGCTCGAGACCCTCCAGGATTTCGACCGCAGCGTCGAACGCGCGGCCTTTCCTGACGTTCTGGCGCAGGAAGTAGTCGCCCTGCATGTGTTTGAAGACAAAGTCCACCCCTTCGTCCGAGAGCAGGGCTTCCTTTGGTATTGCCAGGATATCTTCCTCGGAAGTCAGGAGCAGGCGGACCCCGCAGAACATGCCGGGCCTGAGCAGCTGGTCCTTGTTGTCGATCACCGTGCGGACCTTGACCGTGCGCGTGGCCTCATCCATGATCCCGGCAACGTAGTTCAGATGCCCGGTGAATATTTTGCCGGGGAATGCGGGCACCGTGACCTCGACCGGGATTACTCCCGCCGCCATCCTGGCCAGCACGCCGGCCAAATCGCGATCATAGATGCCGCCCCAGACCCAGGCCGTGGTGAGGTCGGCAAGAATCATGACATCCTTGCCGGGCTCGACGAGTTCGCCGCTGACGGCGTGCTTCTCAATGATCGTCCCGCTGATAGGGGCGCGCACGGCGAGCGAGCCGCCCAGGCTGGCATGATTGGTTGGCGCAATGGCCGCAATATCGCCTTCGGAGAGCCCGAGGACGTGGAGTTTCTGTTCTGAAACCTTGAGGGAAGCCTGGTATTCCTCAAACCGCATCTGCGCTTCGATCATCTCGCTTTCCGAGCCGATTTTCTGCTCGAATAGCGCCTTCTCGCGCTGGAAGGTCTTTCCGGAGAGCGCTGCCATCGCGATGTTTTTCTCGTAGTCGCTCAGCGCCTCGCCGAGTTCGACGCTGTCCACGGTGAAAAGGATGTCGTCCTTCCTGACCCGGGCGCCGATATCCACGTTCACCGTGTTGATGATGCCGGAAATTCGCGGGCTCAAGTGGACCGCGGCGTTCTCGTTCACCGCAATCTCGCCGGTGATATTGACGGCGGTGGTAATTTTCTGCTTCGCGACCCGGATGGTTTTTACCAGGCCGGTCGAGGAGCCGCCCGCCTGCGCGATCAATGAGGGATTCACCTTGACCACTCCGACTTCATAGCGGCATTCCGCGCACTCGATCGTCAGGCCGTGGCTGCACCTGGCCTTCAGCACTTCTTCAATGGTCAGTGTTTTGCCGCCGTCTTCTTTTTCACCTTCCGCTCCGGGCTTGGCCGCTTTGCTCTCGCGCGCCGCATCTTTGCCGCAACCGGCCATGAAGACCAGCATGACGGCGAACATCAGCGCAACGAGTGATAATCCGTTTTTTTTCAACATGACACTTTCCTCCTTATGATCGGCTTAGTTTTGATTTTGAACCTGTAATTGTCCGCCCGCGATCCGTTCAAGATCCGCCAGGGCTGTCTGGGCTGTAATCAGGGCGTCAATGTATTCGGACTGCGACTCAACCAGGGTGCGTTGCGCATCGAGGATTTCCAGATACGAGTATTTCCCCTGCGTGTAACCGGATTGAAAGGCGTCAAATACCGTCTTGACGCGTGGCAGCACGTCGTCTTTCAGGGCGGAAGCCCTGTTCGCCGCGGTGGCGAACAACCGGCGTGTCGTCGCCAGGTCGGCGGCGGCCTTCACCTCTGCCGCGCGTTGCTGTTGCTTCGCCTTGGCCAGCAGGGACTGCGCTTCGCGGATGCCCCCCTGGTTGCGGTCAAAGAGGGGCAGGGGCAGCGAAACGCCCGCCACAAATGCCTCGCTGTCCGTGTCGCTGAAGTGCCTGATGCCCGCGCCCACCGTGAGGTCGGGCACGCGAGCCGCCATCGCCCGCGCCAGGACCGCCTGCGACCGTTCAATTTCAATGGCCCAGCGCGCCACGTCGGGATTGCCGGAAAGTCGCGACATCAAATCCGGCAGGGGAGGAATGGCGGGCACAGCCGGCAGATCGCCCGCGGCGCATTCGAACATCGGCCGGGCGCTGCCCCACTGCGCCGCCAGTTGAATCCGGGCTGTCTGCAGATCCGTCTGGGATTGCTCAAGGGCGATGCGTTTTTGCGCCAGCAGAACGTGGGCTTTCTCCAGTTCCATCGGCGATACTTTGCCCGCCCCGACGCGCGCGGCCACTGCTTTGACGAAGCCCTCCGCCAGGGCCACCGTTTCCCTGGCAAGTCCCGCGCGTGCCTGCGCGCCGAGGACGCCGACGAATCGGCGTCTTGTTTCGGCGCGGATATCCAACTGCCTGGTCTCCAGGTCGAAGCCGGTAAGCCGTCTTTCGGACGTGGCGACCTGTATGCGCTTGCCGCGCTTCCCGCCCAGTTCAAATGCCTGTTCGATTTGCGCCGTATATTCGGCGGTTTCAAACTGCTTCAATTCTTGCCTGCCCCCGAAGTTCTCCGCTTCAAATGAGAACGCCGGATTCAGGCGTGCCGCGGCCTGGGTGACGCGGCCCTCAGAGGCCTGCGATTCCAGTTGCGCGGAATTCAATTCCGGGTTGTGCAACAAGGCCAGCGACAGCGCCTTCGGCAATGTTAAAACTTCGTTTGTGAAGACGGCGTCGGCAATTCCGTCGCTCGCCGCCCTCTCAAGACCGGCCCGGGCCGGGTCGCCAGCGCCCGTCTCCGGGAGATCCGGCTCCGGCGGCGCGCCATATAATAACGCGCCGGTCATCGTTATTATAACCGTGAAAACCAAAGAATATGATGCCTGCATGGACTATCCTCCTGATTGTGATGATTTGCGCCCGGGAAACCGGGCTGACAAGGACAGACGGAACGCGCCCGGCAAGGAAATGGCCCGGAAGGTGTTCCGCCGGAAGACGGGTATGCCTTAGATCAGGAGGACGGTCGTCCTTAGAACGGAGATGGAACTATCGCGAATAGAAAGCAAATCGCAATCCTTGGCGGGATTGCATTCGTCATGGTCCGGCTCGTATGCAAGGCGCATTGCCGTGTGATAAGCCGGCGGTAAAATCCAGGAAGGATCGCCCGGCGTGACGCGCGCGCCGTCGGGGATGCCCGGGAGCGGGATGTCCATGGCGCATTTGCCGCAATCGGAGTTTTCTTCCTGGTCCGGAAAAACATCGGAGCATAACGGAAAAGAAACCGGGTTGTGCTGCCGGGGAATAGCGGCCGCCCCGCAGGATATTTCAATCGAAATCCGCCCGTCGGCGCCGATGCAGAGCGCGGCGCAGCAGGTCGACTGGAATCCAAAGGCGAAACAGCCGGCCAGTAAAGTGTAAAAAAGTTTTTTAATTTTCAATTTCATTAAAATTAAAGTTATCTTATAGCATGCGGGGCACAAGCCAGTCAAGCCTGAAAGTTTCTTTGTCTGAATTTCTCAGTCATTTGAAACGTTGGAAGTTGGACGTTCAATGTTGGACGTTTCTTTTATCCGAAAATATTTCGCTTTCCTGCCCCGGCGGGTTTGCTATGCTCATGACGTGTTGCCTGAATTTTACCAGGAGAAAAGATGAAAAATATTCCGGTCTTGACCGTGTCCGAGCGCTCGCTGGCGGAGGCCTATGAAAAGGCGCTGGTCGCCCTGCATGATCACGGCATCCGCTTCATGACCCAGTACGACAAGCCGGGCGACCCGCCCAGCCTGGATTGCACCATGAATATCACCGTCCTCGAGCCGCTCGCCGACCCGATGATTCACAAGGCCTTTCCTGGCGGCATCGAGGATCTGCGCGAATACGTGCTCGAGGTCCAGGGCATCAAGGACCACTGGGTGAAAAACATGAACGATCCCAAGGACACGCGCTGGGAATACACCTACCACGGCCGCCTCAAGGCCTACGGCCAGTGGCGCGAAATTCACGACGGCCGCTCGGCCCCGGCCGGTCCGTTTGTCGTGGACCAGATTGAAGGCGTCATCCGGAAACTGGTCGAGCAGCCATTCACCCGCCAGGCCCAGATGATCACCTGGATGCCGAATATCGACCTGGAATGCTATGACCCGCCCTGCCTGCAGTCGCTCTGGTACCGCCTCGTCGAGGACGAGCAGGGGGTCCGCTGGCTCAACTGCAATATCCGTTTCCGGAGCAACGACGCCTGGGGCGCCACTTTCATGAACATGTTCGGCTTTATTAACTTCAACAACGAGGTGATTGCCGCCGAGGTCGCGCGCCGCTCAAGGCGCGAAATCCGGCTCGGGCGCCTGAACTGGCAGGCGGACTCGTTCCATATCTACGGCAAGGATATCGAAGCCGCCAGCCAGCGCCTGTTTAATAGGATCGCGACGACCGCCTTTGAAGACCGGGTTTTCAATTTCAGCGACCCGGATATCCGCGAAATTTACCAGCAGGCCGACGCGGCGATCCTGGACAAAATCAAACAGGAGGATGCCAAGCTCTGACCGGTTCGGGGCGCTGGCTTTAAAGCCATGCCGGGCTGTTTTTAAATAGTTTTTTTAATAGGTTGATCTTTACCGCCGGATTATTTATAAATCATGCCTTCGTCCGGCGGCATAGCGCTTTGAACAATCGGCGCCCATCGT
This sequence comes from uncultured Verrucomicrobiota bacterium, assembly GCA_964475405.1. Taxonomy (GTDB): domain Bacteria; phylum Verrucomicrobiota; class Kiritimatiellia; order JAAZAB01; family JAAZAB01; genus JAQUQV01. The sequence goes on along the minus strand of CAYYWX010000026.1, from coordinate 24,416 downwards.
CTATCGGTCAGGACACCAGGTTTTCATCCTGGGAAGAGGAGTTCGACTCTCCTTGGGCGCGTTTTTCCCCGCAGGTTAGCCGTCCTTGTGAGCATGCGCGAACTTGATGATATATCCCGCCCCGGGTTGCCGCGTTGCGGCTTCAGCGGACGGATTGGCCATCTCGATCGTCCCGCGCAATTGATTGACAAAAGTATTCACCAGTTGCATCCCCAGCGACTTGGTATGCTGGAAGTCCGTTCCGGGCGGCAGGCCGACTCCGTCATCGCTAACCTTGAGGATGTAATGATTGGTTTCGTCGGACGACATGCTGATGTTGATTTCGCCCGGCCTTTGTCCGGGGAAGGCGTGTTTTAACGAATTTGAGACCAGCTCGTTGACCAGCAGCGCGCAGGGGATGGCCTGGTCGATCGGCAGGTAGATTTCCCTCGCGTTCACCTTGATCGCCACCCTTGAGGCGTCGGAGAGGTACATGTGGCTGATGTGGCGCGTGATGCCCTCGAGGTAGTCCCCGATGTCCACGCGCGCCAGGTCGCCGATCTGGTACATCTTTTCATGGACCATGGCGATGGTCTTTATCCGGTTCTGGCACTCCTTCAGCAACCCGACCGCGTTCCGGTCGGTGATGTTGTGGATCTGGAGGTTGATCAGGCTGTTGATTATCTGCAGGTTGTTTTTCACGCGGTGATGGATTTCCTTCAGCAACACTTCTTTTTCATTGTTGGCCTTCAGCAGCTCCTGCTCGCGCCGGCCGAGATGCTCGTTGATGTCGGTCAGCTGCTTGTTGGCGGCGACGAGCGCGGCGGTAGCCAGCTTGCGGTCGGTGATGTCAACCAGCATTCCGACCATCGCGCGGCCGTCGGCGAATTCCGCGGTCTTGGAATGAATGGAAACCCATTTTATATCGCCCGATTTGGAAATAAAACGGCAGTCATATATGGGCAGGACGCTGTCGGCCGGGTCTTTCTGGTGGACGCGGGACTGCTGCAGGAAAAGGGAGCGGTCCTCGGGATGAATGATCTTCAGGTATTCCTCGACGCTCCATGATTTCACTTCGCCGGCGCTGTAGCCGGTGATTTTCGTCCAGCCGTCATTGACGAAAATTATCAGGGAGCCCTTGATGATATGGATGCCGACCAGCGACTGCTCGGTGATCGTGCGGTATTGCCGCTCGCTTTCCCTGAGCGCCGTTTCGGAGCGCATCTTGGCGATCGCCGTCCCGATCTGCCGCCCGATGGAGAGCAGCAGTTCCTTCTCGTTGTCATTGAAGGTATGCCCCTTTGAATTGATCAGCGCCATCGCGCCGATGACCTTGTCCTTGGAAACAAGCGGGATCCTGGCGACGCTCTGGATGTTCCATTTCGCGGAGCGCTCTGATGATGTCAGGGAGTAGTTGTCGGAAAAAATCGGCTGCCCCTCGATAAACAGCATGCGGCTGTTGGCGGCGGTTGTCTGCAGCACGCCCGCTCTCCGGACGAAGTCCTCGGGCAGGCCGTAATGGCAGACAAGCTCGGCGGTCGTGGCGTCGGGCTTGACCAGGTAAATTCCGCCGGCGTCAAAGAGGACCATTTCCATCGAGGCCTTCAGCGATTCGTTGAGCAGCATATTCAGGTTGTCAACCCGGTTCACCGCGGTGATGATCCGGTTGAGGATTTCAAGCTGGCTGGCGTGCTCCTTCAGCCGTTCCTCGGCGTTCTTGCGGTCGGTCACGTCGTGCACCAGGCCGTCGTATGAGTCGAGCTTGCCGGAGGAATCAAAATGCGGGACCGGCGTGTTCCTGACCCAGCGGATCGTCCCGTTCTTGTGATAAATGCGGTGTTCGATCGGCTGGATCGTTTCGCCGTTCAGGATGCGATGGGCCTGCTCGATGACCTTCTGCCGGTCGTCGGCATGGACCATTTTCAGCCAGAGATTCTGGTCGGCCTTGTATTCCTCGGAAGAATACCCGGTGATCGAGATGCAGTTCGGGCCGTGAATGGTGCTGACCGCCCGGCCGTTTTCCACCTTCACGATGTAAATATAGTCGGTAATCGCCTCAAGCAGGCGCCGGTAGCGCAATTCGTTTGCCTGGAGCGTTTTTTCAATTTCCTTGCGCTGCGAGATGTCGGTATGGATGCCGAACACGGCAAACGGCTTGCCATGGTTCTCCTTGATCGCATGAGCGCGCAGCAGGATGGGGAAGATGCGTCCTGAGCGGCTGCGCGCCTCAATTTCGCCGTGCCATGATTCGCCCGCCAGGATCTTTTTGAACACGTCCTGGAAGACAGCCTGGTCGTTGAACGTTATCAGCGGGCCGCCCGCCTTTTCAAGCTCTTCGGCCGTGTAGCCGAAAAGCTTCGTGAAGGCGGCGTTCTGGTAAAAATGACGCCCCTGCATGTCAGCCATGCCGATCGCATCGGCGGCGCTGTCCATTGCCGCCTGGAAAAGCTTGAGCGACTGGTCGGTTCGTCTTTGAAGCAGAAGATTGCAGATGTTCGCGGAAACGGTCGTCAGGCTCGCGATTTCCGCCGGCGTCCACTGGCGCTCGCGCCGGCAATCGTCAAAGCCGATGAACCCCCATAATTTCTCGTTGATTTTTATCGGCACCGCCAGGATGGAAACGATGTCCTGTGATTCAAGCAGCGGCCTTTCGTCCGCGGGAAAATCGCGGATCAATCCGCTGATCGGTTGCCCGGAAGCAAACACGTCCTGCCAGCGTTTGAACCCCTGCCTTAAATCCATGTTTTGCATGGCCGGATTGGCGATCTGGGCGGATACGCCTTCGCGCGCCCATTCATACCGTTGGCTGGTGAGCATCGCTCCGGTTTTGGGGTCAACGTGATTTTCAAAAATATAAACGCGGTCTACCTCGTCCGCCCGGCCGATGATCGAGAGCGCGCGCGCGATCTCTTCCGTGGCATCCGTTCCGGAAAGGAGCACGTTAACCGCCTCCGCTGCGGCCATCAGCAGGCGTTCGTTGCGCCGGTAGGTTTCATCCTGCCCGGCCGGTTTTATATTTTCATCTGGCATTGCGGTCCCGTTTTTTTGCGAACGCGATTGGCGCGTTCCGATCTTTTTGCGCCATTATTATAAATTGCGGGCAAATTAACAATTCTTTTTTCGGGAAGACTGATTTGTCTTTTCCCGCCTTTTTTTTGAAGCGCGATCGTCGCCCGGAAACGGGCGGAATTGGAATTGACAAGGAACCAATAGCGCGCTATTAAAGTAGGCAGTTTAATGATTCTGGCGGATAGGGGCATGATGTTTTGGATTGTTTTCTGAAGTTTTTAATCGAAAATCGAAAATCGGCAATCCAAAATTATAACGGCCCGGGAGGCAGGGAAAATGGCTGACAAAACCGACGCGGCAAAGAAAATCAACGTGGAATACGTGGCGAAACTCGCCAGGCTCGCGCTCAGCGTTGAGGAAAAGGCGCTTTTCCAGAAACAGCTCGAGGATATCGTCGGCTACGTCAACGACATTTCCCGCGTCGATGTCTCCGGCGTCCAGCCGATGGCGCATTCAACGAAAAGCCAGAACGTCTTCAGGAAGGACGAAGCCCGGCCCGGCCTGGAGCGGGAGGCGGTCCTGAAAAACGCGCCGTTAAGCGACGGCCGGCAGTTCCTCGTGCCGAAAATTGTTTGAGGATGCAACTTGTTGGAAGACGAAATTAGAAATTGGAAATTGGCGAATTTTTTTTGGCCGGTTGATTCCAGGTTCCAAGGCGAAACGATTTAAAATGCAGGCATTACACGAGCAAAATATCTGTGAAATTGGCGGGCTTTTGAGCCGCCGCGAATGTTCCTCGGTCGAGCTTGTGCGGCAGTTGATATCCGTGATCCGCGCCCGCGACCCGCAAGTCGCCGCCTATGTCAGCCTGGATGAGGAATACGCCCTCGCCCAGGCGCGCGCGGCCGACGAGGCGCGCCGGAAGGGGGTTGCCGGCCGCCTGCTCGGGATTCCGCTCGCGATCAAGGACGTCATCAACGTCCGGGGCCAGCCCTGCACCTGCGCTTCAAAAATACTTTCCGGCTATGTCGCGCCCTATGACGCCACCGCCATCGCGCGCCTGCGCGCGGAAGGCGCCGTTTTCCTGGGGCGCACCAACATGGATGAATTTGCCATGGGCTCAAGCACCGAAAATTCGTCGTACCATCCGACTCGCAACCCGTGGGACTTGGCGCGCGTGCCGGGCGGATCAAGCGGCGGCTCCGGCGCGGCGGTCGCGGCCGATGAGACCATCGCCGCCCTCGGGAGCGATACCGGCGGGTCGGTGCGCCAGCCGGCGGCTTTCTGCGGTTGCGTGGGCTTGAAACCGACTTACGGGCGCGTCTCCCGTTACGGCCTGACGGCCTTCGCCTCGTCCCTCGACCAGATCGGTCCGATGACAAAATGCGTGCGCGACGCCGCCATCCTCCTGAAAATCATTTCCGGGCATGACATCATGGACTCAACCTCGGCCTCCCAGCCGGTCGCGGATTACGAGTCCAGCCTCGAAAATAAACTGGCGGGCATGAAAATCGGGTTGCCGCGCGAATATTTTATCGACGGCATGGACCCGGAGGTTGAAAAAAGCATCCGCGCCGCCGTCAGGGAGTGCGAAAAACTGGGCGCCAAGGTGGTTGATGTGAGTTTGCCGATGACCCCGCACGCGGTGGCGGTCTATTACATCATCGCCTGCGCGGAGGCCTCCGCCAACCTGGCCCGCTTCGACGGCGTGCGCTACGGTTTCCGGGCGAAGGACGCGCCCGACCCCTACGAGATGTACTGCCGGACGAGGGAAGCCGGGTTCGGGGACGAGGTCAAGCGGCGCATCATCCTCGGGACATACGTGCTCAGCAGCGGCTACTATGACGCCTATTACCTGCGGGCCCAGAAAGTGCGCGCGCTTATCTGCCGTGATTTTGAAAAGGTCTTCGCCGGCGAATGCGATCTGCTCCTCGCGCCGGTCGCCCCGACCGCCGCCTACAAAATCGGCGAGAAAATCAAGGACCCGCTCCAGATGTACCTTGGCGATATCTTTACCATCCCCGCCAACCTGGCCGGCGTCTGCGCCCTTTCCGTGCCCTGCGGCTTCACCGCCGCCGGCCTGCCGGTCGGGTTGCAGATCCTCGGGCCGGCCTTTCGCGAGGACCTTATTTTGGGCGTCGGGCACGCTTATGAGCAGGCGACGGACTGGCACCGGCAGAAACCGAAAATAAAAATTTAACATGAAATATTTGACCACCATCGGGCTTGAGGTTCACGTCCAGCTCCTGACCAGGACCAAGATGTTCTGCGCCTGCCGGACCGATTACGGCTCGGAGCCGAACACCCAGGTCTGCCCGGTCTGCCTCGGCTACCCGGGCGCCCTGCCGGTGATCAACGAGGAGGCGGTGCGCCTGACGGTCCTGACCGGGTTGATGCTCGGCTCGAAGATAAATTCGTTCAGCAAGTTCGACCGCAAGAATTATTTTTACCCGGATATGCCCAAGAATTACCAGATTTCCCAGTATGACTGCCCGTTTTGCACCGGCGGCGAGCTCGAGGTCCTCTGCGGCGGGCGGGTCAAGAAGGTCGCCCTGACCCGCATCCATCTCGAGGAGGATGTCGGCAAGAACATGCACCACGGCGACATGAGCAGCGTTGATTTCAACCGCGCCGGCCACCCGCTCATGGAAATCGTCACCGAGCCGGACATCAATACGCCCGACGAGGCCCTGGCCTTCCTGCTCGCGCTCAAGCAGATCCTGACCTACGGCCGCGTCAGCGGCTGCAACCTCGAGGAGGGCAACGTCCGGTGCGACATCAACTGCAGCATCCGCCCGGAAAATCAGTCCCAGCTCGGCGTCAAGGCCGAGATCAAGAACCTGAACACTTTCAAGGGCGTTTTCCTTGCCCTGCAGCATGAAATCGCGCGGCAGAACGAAGTCCTCAAATCCGGCGGGGTGATCGTCCAGGAAACAAGGCGCTGGGATTCCGAGCGCTGCCTGACCGAAAGCATGCGCTCCAAGGAGGAAGCCCACGATTACCGCTATTTCCCCGACCCGGACCTGCTGCCGGTGGTCTTGAAGGACGAGCAGGTTGAACTCTGGAAAAAGGACATCCCCGAGCTGCCGCGGCAACGGTGTGAAAGGATTATCAGCCAGTACGGCATCCCGGAATACGACGCCCGGGTGCTCTCGGCCGACATGGCGACCGCCGAATTTTTCGAGAAGGCCGCCGCTCTGTCCGCCAATCCCAAGGCGGTCTCCAACTGGGTCATGACCGACATGCTGCGACTGTTGTCCGAAAAGGAAATGGAAATCGGCGCCGCGAAAGTGACGCCGCAGGCCCTCGCGGAACTGATCAAGCTGGTTGACGCAGGGAGCTTGAATTCAAACACCGCCCGCCAGGTTTTCGCGGTCATGTTCGAAAAGGGCGGCAGCCCGGAACAGCTCGTCAGGGAAATGGGCCTTGCCCAGGTCAGCGACGTCTCGGAATTGGAGAAATTTGCCGCCCAGGCCATCGCCGCCAATCCGAAGTCCGTCGCCGATTTCCGCGGCGGCAAGGAGGCGGCCCTGACGCATTTGATCGGCCAGGTCATGCGCCTGAGCCGCGGCAAGGCCAACCCGAAGATTGTCCAGGAATTGCTGAAGAAAGAATTGGCCAAGACCGGAGCCGGAGGCCAGTAGCCGGTAATCAGAATGCAGGCTCTTGTTTGTCCTGATTTCTGATCTCTGACCGCTGATCGCTGACTACTGGTCGCTGACCTCTGACTTCTGATTTTGATTTGAAAAATGACCTCGAATGATGAATATATTCTGGAGATACTGAAGGACGTCGGCCTGCTCAAGCCCGGCCAGCTTGAGGAAGCGCGCGCCGCGGCCGGGGAGCATCACGGCAGCCTCCTGGACGTGCTGATCGAAAGCGGCACGCTTTCCAAGATGGAAGTTTTGAAAACCGTGGCGATGCAGCTCGGGATGGACGTCGTCGTCCTGGCCGACCATGATATCGCCCCCGAGATTATCCAGCAGGTGCCCTCGGCCATTGCGCGCCGCTATAAGGTTCTCCCGCTCTTTGACTCGGAAGGCGCCCTGACGGTCGCGATCAGCGACCCGGTCAACATCGAGGTGCTCGACAGCCTGCGTTTCATCCTCAAGCGCAACGTGGAGGGCGTGGTCGCCTCGGACGAGGAAATCGCCATCGCCCTTGATCATTATTACGGGCGCGAGGAAAAATCGGTCGAGGAAATCATGGCGAACAACGAGGAATCCGGCGACAGTCTTACCGTCCGGGTGGGCGGCGAGGGGGATGATGTCTCGACCGCGACCGAGGCCGACTCGCAGATCATCAAGCTCGTCAGCCTTATCATCCTTGAGGCGCAGCGCAACCGCGCCTCCGATATCCACCTCGAGCCGATGGAAAAGCGTTTCCGCGTCCGTTACCGCATCGACGGCGTCCTGCGCGAGGTCCAGAATCCGCCCAAGCGCCTCCAGGCCGTGATCCTCAGCCGGATCAAGCTGATGGCCGGCATGAAAATCGCCGAAAAACGCATTCCGCAGGACGGCCGGATCCAGATCAACGCCGCCGGCGAGGACCTTGATTTGCGCGTTTCAACCGTGCCGGCTTCCCACGGCGAAAGCATCGTCATGCGCTTGCTTTCCAAGAAGAGCCTCCAGCTCGGCATGGCCAAGCTGGGCCTGTTCGCCGACGACCAGCAGGTGTTCGAAAAAATGATTTCAATGCCGGACGGCATCATCCTCATCACCGGCCCGACCGGTTCGGGCAAAACGACCACCCTCTACGCCTGCCTGAACCATCTCAACCGGCCGGACCGAAAGATAATCACGGTGGAAGACCCGGTCGAGTACCAGCTGGCCGGCATCAACCAGGTCGCGGTGCGCGAGGAAATCGGTTTGACTTTCCCGGCCGTTTTGCGGTCAATGTTGCGCCAGGCCCCGAACATCATCATGGTCGGCGAAATACGCGATTTTGACACGGCGTCAATCGCCGTCAACGCGTCCCTGACCGGCCACCTGGTGTTCAGCACATTGCACACCAACGACGCCCCGAGCGCCATCACCCGTCTGCTCGATCTCGGGGTCAAGCCGTTCCTGCTGGCCTCCTCCCTGCGGTGCGCCATGGCCCAGCGCCTTGTGCGCGTCATTTGCGATAAATGCAAGGAAGCCTACTCGCCCACGGAGCTGGAACTGAAGGGGCTCGGGGCGGCCGCGGCGCAGTTCGCCAATGTCCAGCTTTACCGCGGCAAGGGATGCAACGCCTGCGGCCAGAGCGGTTACCTGGGGCGCAAGGGCATTTATGAAATATTCCCCATAACCGAGGAGGTCATGTCGCTTATTTACAAGCAGCTGCCCGCCTCGGATCTGCGGATCAAGGCCAGGGAGCTCGGCATGCGCACCCTGCGCGAGGACGGCTTGCGGAAGGTTCTGGCCGGGATAACAACGTTGGAAGAAGTAATCGGCGTCACAATGGGAGATTGATAAAATGACTGATGAAAAATTGAATGTCTATGGAATGAACGATTTGCTCGCGGTCGTGGTGGAGGAGGGGGCTTCGGATCTGCATATCTCGGTCGGCCTGCCGCCGATGCTGCGCTTGCACGGTACCCTCCAGGCGGTCGATTGCCCGGTCCTGAAATCCGAGGATACCGAGAAACTGATGAAAAGCATCACATCCGACAGCAACCAGCAGAAAGTGCGCGAGGTCGGCGGGGTGGACTTCGGTTTTTCATTCGGCAAGGAGGCGCGCTTCCGCGTGAGCGTCCTGCGCGAGCGCGGCAATATCGGCATGGTCCTGCGGCAAATTCCTTCCAAGCTCATATCCCTGGACCAGATCGGCCTTCCGCCCCAGGTCAAGGACCTGCTTTACCGCCAGCGCGGCCTGATCCTCGTCACCGGCCCGACCGGCTCCGGCAAGACCACGACCCTCGCGAGCATGATCGACCTGATCAATGCCGAGCGCGACTGCCATATCATCACCGTCGAGGACCCGGTCGAATATTATCACCAACATAAAAAGTCCATAATCACCCAGCGCGAGATCGGCGTGGATGTGCCCAACTTCAAGGAAGCCCTGCGCCGCGCCCTGCGCCAGGACCCGGACGTCATCCTCGTCGGCGAAATGCGCGACCTGGAAACGATGGAAGCCGCGATCACCGCCGCTGAAACCGGCCACTTGGTCTTCGCCACATTGCATACCACCGGCGCCGCGCGCACCGTGGACCGGATCGTGGACGCGTTTCCGACCGACCAGCAGGAACAGATCCGCACCCAGCTCTCCTCGACCCTCGTCGCGGTTATTTCGCAGCTGCTCCTCGTCCGCAAGGACAGCCCCGGCCGGATCGCGGCCTTCGAGCTGATGATCACCACCCCGTCCATCCAGTCCCTCATCCGCGACAACAAGTCGTTCCGGATCGTGTCCGACATCCAGACCGGCGCGAAATGGGGCATGGTCACCCTGGACGCCTATCTGCTTTCGCTTTTCGAACGGGGATTGATCAGTTATGAAAACATGATCATCAAGGCCCAGGACCCGGATTCAATGACGGCGAAATTGCAGGGCGCCAAAAAATAGCGTAAGGAAAACGAGGCCATGGCGGAATTGACAAAATACGATCCTTTGCTGCAGCTCCTGATTGATCATCACGTCGTCCGGAACGAGCAGGTCGCGGAAATTGAGGAGGAGCAGCAGCGTTCCGGCAACTCCGTCCAGCGGATAGTGATCGATATGGGGATAATCCGCGAGGACGACCTGCTGGTCCTGATCGCCAGCCACCTCGGCACGTCGGTCGTCAAGCTCGCCGAACGCGAAATCCAGGACGAGATGGTCAAGTCAATCCCGGCCAGCGTGGCGCGCATGTACAACGTCGTCCCGATCTCGGTCGATGCCAACTCGGTCGTGCTCGCCGTCTCCCAACTGCTCTCGCCGGAAGTGGTGGATGAAATCCGGTTCGTCCTCACCAAGGACGTGACTTTCGTGCTGGCCCGCGAGGACGACGTCAAGAAGCTGATTACCAAGTTTTACGGCGAGGACAGCTCGTCCATGAACGAAATGCTTTCCTCGCTTGAATCCGACATCGAGGGCGGCCTGGTCGAGCTCCAGGCCGGCAAGGAGGATGAAAGCGGGATCGAGCAACTCGCCAACGCCAAGCCGGTCGTGCGCTTCGTCAACGTCGTCCTCTACGAGGCGGTACAGGCCAAGGCCTCCGACATTCATTTCGAGCCGTTTGAAACCGAGTTCAAGATCCGCTACCGGGTCGACGGCGCGCTTTACGAGATGTCGCCGCCGCCGAAGAAACTCGCCCTGCCGGTCATCTCGCGCATCAAGGTCATGTCCAACCTCAACATCGCCGAGCGCCGTATGCCGCAGGATGGACGCCTGCAGATGACCATGCTCGGCCGGCAGATTGATTTCCGCGTTTCCACCCTGCCGACCCAGCACGGCGAAAGCGTCGTGCTCCGTATTCTCGACCGCTCGACCGTCTCGCTCGAGCTCGAGAACCTCGGCATGCCGCCGGATATTTATGACCTTTTCTGCGCCGATATCAGCAAGCCGAACGGGATTATCATTGTCACCGGTCCGACCGGCTCCGGCAAGACTACCACGCTCTATTCCGCCCTGCGCCGGATCAACTCCGTCGAGGCGAAACTGCTCACGATCGAGGAGCCGGTTGAATATGACATCGAGGGCCTGGTGCAGGTCCAGACAAACGACGCCATTGACGTGACTTTCCTGCGCTGCCTGCGGGCGTTTTTGCGCCAGGACCCGGATATCATCATGGTCGGCGAAGTGCGCGATCTGGAAACCGCCCAGGTCGCCATCCAGGCCTCGCTCACCGGCCATTTGGTCCTGACGACCCTGCATACCAACGATTCGGCCGGGGCGGTCACGCGCCTGATAGACATGAACGTCGAGCCGTTCATGATTTCATCCACCCTGGAGGCGGTCCTCGCCCAGCGGCTCGTGCGCAAGATCTGCGACAAGTGCAAGGTGCCGTTGCAGCCCGACAAGACCCAGCTTGATCGCCTGAACCTGACCGAGGAAATCGTCAGCGGCCGTCCTTTTTATTACGGCAAGGGGTGCTCCGAGTGCCATGAGACCGGTTACCGCGGACGCAAGGGCATTTACGAATATCTGACGATCAGCGAGCCGATCCGCGCCCTGATCAACGGCAAGAAACCGACGCTTGATATCCGTAACAAGGCGATCGAGCAGGGGATGCGCCTGCTGCGCGAGGACGGCATCCGGAACATCTTTGACGGCTACACAACGGCCGACGAGGTCCTGCGGTATACCTGATCGGCGGTTCACAGTTCACCCTTCGAAGCTCAGGGTTGGCAGTTCACAGTTTTCCGTTCAGAGTTCAGGGTTGAAAGTTGGACGTTCAAAGTTGGAAGTTTCTTAATCCGAAACAACGTTGGAGGTTTCTTGCTCCGACAATCCCCGTCAGCGTCGCTCGTCTCTCGTGAAACGTCATTCGGATTAACTTTGGCCCCTGACCGCTGACCTCTGATCTCTGCCCTCTGACCGCTGATCTCTGATCGCTGATCTCTGACTTCTGACCTCTTCCCTCTTCCTTCAGCCTTCAGCCTTCAGCCTGGTTGCCTTAGATATGCTTGCTGTCGTCCTCGTTCTTGACCTTGTAGCCTGAATTCTGCCGCTCGACGTTCACCTGGTGCTTTTGGCGGTAGGTGTTGAATACCTCCTCGGCCGACATGTCCAGGACCTGGGCGAGCGAGATCAGGAAATGAAACATGTCAACCACCTCCACCCGCGCGTTCTGCTTGTCAAAGGTCTGGTATTTCGCCCACCATTTCCAGGGGACGCTGTCCGTCAATTCCGCGATTTCCTGCGAGAGCGCCCGGCAGTAGTTCAGGATCCATTCCGGTTTTTTAGGCTCCGGCACCGCGAGGGTGTCGATGCCGATTTTCTTGTTGAGTTCGCCCTGCAGTTTGAAGAGTTCCGCCAGCATGTCCGCCATGGTTGTTTTGCCTTTCTTTTGTTTTGTTATTCCGGTGATTATAAAATTGAATCAAAAAAGCGATTGGCTATTATTCTGCCCGATTCCTGTTTAAAAGCAATTTTGAAATAACAAGATTTAACGGAGGATAATCCCCATGACGCGCTTTAATGACATCCATGTCCATTGTTTCGGCAAGCCGAAAATAACGCCCGCGGAACTCCTGAAGTGCATGGACAAGGCCGGGATGGAGCACGTCGTCATCCTTTCCGATTACGGCCATGACCTCAAGGAGCAGAAGGCCAACATGATCAAGACCGGTAAATTCATTGCCGAGGCCCCGGACCGGCTTTACGGCCTGGCCTGGATCGAGCCCCGCCATAAAACGCCCATGGCCGTCCTGGACTGGGCGATCAACGATCTTAAATACCGCGGCTTCAAGATGATCCCCAATAACTGGTACCCCTGCGACGAGCCGGTCCTGAAATACTGCGAGAAGATCTCCTCGTTAAAAGTTCCCTGCCTCTTCCATTCCGGGATCCTGTATTTCGAAACTTTCTCCTCCCGCTTCTGTCGGCCGGCCTATTACGAGGCCCTCCTGAAGGTCCCGCGCTTCCGCTTCGCGCTCGCCCATATTTCCTGGCCCTGGACCGACGAGTGCCTGGCGCTCTTCGGCCAGGCGCGCAGCGCCGCCCAGTACGGCTATTCCACGGCCGAGATGTATATCGACCTTACCCCGGGCACGCCGCCGGATTACCGCGAGAACGCCCTGCGGCGTCTGCTCGATTTCGGCGCGGAGGACCGCATGATTTACGGCACGGATTTGTTCCTCTCCTCCGTGGTGAAGGGAACCGCCGGGGCGGTCGGGAAAGAGCGCGCGCTTTTTAAAAAACTGGGAATGTCCGCCAAGACGATGGATAAAATTTTCCGCAGAAATTTTGAGAAGTTCTTCGCCCGATAGGCGGAAAAAATAAAAATTCTACCACTGATAGCACGGATGTGGAATGATTTAATGTGCCACACTTGATTCCCATATCCGTGAAATCAGTGGTGCATTTCTTTGATGGTTTGCGGGCATAGTCCGCATCGGTATAATGCGGGCAAGCAATCAGCGCGGGGTGGCGTCTGGCAGTCCTCCGTCCACCGGGATCGTGGCGCCGGTGGTCGGCGTCTGGCGCGTGGCGAAAAAAATGACCGCGTTCGCGACGTGCTCGGCCGTGACCCGCGCCTTCAGCAGGTTGCGGTTGCGGTAATATTCCTCCAGCCCTTTCTCGTCCAGGCCGCGCGCCTTCATGCGCGAGGGCCCGACTTCCGCCCATAAGCCCGACTTGCGCTTGCCCTCCGAAAACACCGCGTCCGGCGCCACCATGTTGACCCGGATGTCAAACGGCGCGTATTCCAGGCTGGCGATCCGCGCCAGTTGGTGGCTGGCGGCCTTCGTGGCGCTGTAGGCCCCGAACTGCGCCCCGGGTGCGAAAACGTTCTTGGTGGATATCAGGATGATGTCGCCCCCGGTGTTCTGGCGGCACAGACACCGTCCGGCCTCGGCCAGGGTGAGCAGCGTCCCTTCAATGTTCACTTTTTCCAGCTTGCGGAAGGCCTCCGGGTCCATCTCCATCAGGGGCGCCACCATCGCGATCCCGGCATTCACCACCAGGATGTCAATTCCTCCCCAGCGGCCGGTGACTTCCGCGAACCCGGCCCGGACAGATTCCTTGTCGGTCACGTCCATCCGGGCGCCGATGATCCGGCCCGGCGCCGCGCTTTCCAGTTCGTTCACTAAATCATCCAGGGTTTCACGGACCAGGTCCGTGGCCGCGACGTGATAACCTTGCTCAAGCAGTTTCCGGCAAATACCCGCGCCGATCGCCCCGGCCGCGCCGGTCACGATCGCGATTTTATTTTTCAATGACTGTTCGCCGACGATCGGCTGCTTCTCGATTTGAAACAAGCCCAAGCCGGCAATCTTAAACCGGGCGGGCATTTTCCCGTGACTGGCGTTGAATTCATCAATCGCCGCCTTGAATTGCTCGCGGAGCGTTTTATCCGGCGCGCTTATATCCAAAACTTCAATCGTGAGGGTGGGGAGGCCGCCGGTTTTTTCCTCCTTGCCGGCCGGGGAGAGGATGACGCGCGAATACAAATCATCGTCATTGCCGGAACGTTTTGCCAGCAATCCGCGCAAAACCGGCAGGAGCTGATATAATTCATTTCCAGTCTTTATGCCGGTTCCGGATGTTGATTTTGTATTATTTTTCATGTTTCCCGATGATTAACGATTTGCTTTGTCACTTTACTGCTTCTTGATCCAAACGCCTGACCTCTGATCTCTGACCTTCCGCCTTTTCGCCTGGGTGAAGTTCGGCAGTCTTTTGCCTGCTTAGGCACTTTGGAACTTTGCCGCTTTTTTAACCGTGAACTCCAAACTGTGAACGGTGAACTTTTATTTAGACCTTCTTCGCCTGCACAATCGCCTTCATCATGTATTCCGCGTTTTTCGCCGGCGCCTTGCCGTCAAATACCGCGCTGCCGGTCACAATGATATCAACCCCCAGCCGGGCGACTTCGGCGATATTATCCCTGGTTATGCCGCCGTCAATTCCCAACAGGACGTCCTTCTTGTTCTGCCGGATTATTTCCAAAAGTTTGACCATCCGGCGCGAGGTGGCGCGGATGAACGATTGCCCGCCCCAGCCGGGGTTGACCGCCAGGAGGAATACCATGTCCGTTTCGTCCAGGAGCGGCGCCACCGTTTCCAGGGGCGTGCCGGGATTCAGGGCGATGCCTCGCAATATGCCCCGCGCCGGGTCGTTGGCGTTGGTCATTTTGCCGAGCGCCTGCAGGACGCGGTGCGGGTGGCGGCAGGATTCCACGTGGATCGTCAGCATGTCCGCCCCGGCCGCGACAAAGGCGTCCAGTTGCGCCAGGGGATCCTCGATCATCAGGTGGACGTCCTTCAGGAGCGAAGTCTTGACGGCCTTGATCAAGGGCGGCCCAAGCGTCAGCATCGGGCAGAAGCGCCCATCCATCACGTCAAAATGGAGCAGTTTAACCCCGGAGTTCTCAATCTGGCGCAGATCTTCTTCCAGCTTCATCCAGCCGGCGGTCAGGATGCCGACGCTCACCGTCGGGCAGATGGTCCGCAAATGCTGGTGTAAGGGAAAAATTTCCGGCATGGCTCAGGCCTTGCTTTTCAGTTTTTGATAGAGTTTCAACGCGTCGGCCGGTTTTAGGTTTTCGTGGACAACGGCGTGCACGGTCTTGATCATCGCCGTCGGGGCGTCGCTCTGGAATATGTTCCGGCCCATGTCAACCCCGGAGGCCCCTTCCCGGACGGCGTTGTAGGCCATGGTCAGGGCTTCCAGCTCGGGCAGTTTCTTCCCGCCGGCCATGACGATCGGGACCGGACACGAGGCGGTGATGGTCTCAAAGCCCTCGGCGACGTAATAAGTTTTCACGATGTGCGCGCCGAGTTCCGCGCAGATCCGGCAGGCCAGCCGGAAATACTTGGCGTCGCGTACCATGTCCTTGCCCACGGCCGTCACGGCCATGACCGGTATCCCGTAGCGGTTGCCCATGTCAACCAGGCGGGTCATGTTGTGCACGGAGCGGGTTTCAAACTCTCCGCCGATGAAAACCTGGATCGCCAGGGCCGAGACGTTCATGCGGATGGCGTCCTCGATGTCAACCGCGATTTCCTCGTTCGAAAGTTCCTTGAGGATGCTCGGTCCGCCGCTCGCGCGCATCACAATCGGTTTCTGGCAGGCGGGCGGGATCGTCGTGCGCAAAATGCCGCGGGTCAGCATCAGGGCGTCGGCGTCCGGCACGAGAGGGACGATGTTCAGGTCAATCCGTTCCAGGCCGGTGGTCGGCCCCTGGAAATAACCGTGATCGATGGCGAGCATGACCGTCCGTCCGGTCTCAGGGTTGAATATCCTGGCCAGGCGGTTCTTCATTCCCCAGTCCAGCGATCCGGCTCCCTTCAGGAAAAATCCGGGCGTTTTCATCGGGATCTTTTCGTAAAATTTCTTGGTCTCTTTCCCCGCATCCGCTTCTGGCATAATTGTTCTCCTTTTATATGGTTCGAAAATAGAAAATTTCCCCCGCCTTTCCGTCTTAGCTGATCTCTGATCGCTGACCTCTGATCTCTGACCGCTGACCTCTTCTTCGTGCCTTCGGCACTTCTTCCTTCCGCCTTCATCTTGCTTAGGCACTATGCAACTTTGTCACTTTGTGCCTGCTGCCTTTGTGCCTTCCGTCTTCATCTTGCTTAGGCACTTTGCTACTTTATCACTTTGTGCCTTCTGCCTTCATCCATTCTTCTCCATCATCTTCGTCCGGTGTTTTACGGCATCAAGCGATAAAATCTCGTCTATCATGCGCTGGTTGAAGAAGAGCGGCTTTCCCGCGGCGGAGGCGGCCAGCAATGACTTGGCCGCGTCTTCCGCGACCGCGCAGCGGAACAATGCCTGCTTCAAATTGACGCCCACCGCCAGCATTCCGTGGTTGACCATGAAAATGGTGTCGTGATCCCGGACGCATTGCGCCATGCGGCGCTCCAGCGCCGGGGAGGAGGGAGCGGAGTAGGGCACGGTGCCGTTGCGTCCGAGATCGTTGATGAATTCGGCGAACATCGGGCGGAATTTTTTGCCGGCGCTGATCGCACCGATGACCCAGGCCGAATGCGTGTGGAAAATTGCCACCACATCAGGTCGCGAACGGTAAATCGCGCGGTGCATGCCCGACTCGGAAGAGGGCTTGTTTTTCCCGGCGAATTGACGGCCTGTTTTCAAGTCAATGCCGCAGAGGTTGGAAAGGCGCAATTCGTCAACAATGGAATCTTCAGGCTGGATCCAGATCTTATCGCCCTCGCGCACGCTTATGTCGCCCCCCGAGCTGTTTGCCAGGGCCCTGGCTATCTGCGCTTTGTATTGTATCAGTTCTTCGCGTATTGATTTCATGTTTTTGTGTCGACCAGGTTTTTAGGCAAGTAGGCTGTAGACTGTTAGGTAAATCAATTGCTTATGTATTTCCGCCTTCAAAACTGAACCATACAGAAGTGTCAATTTTAAGTCAATTTCTATGATCAATATTTTGGCCTTCTTTAAAATCAGGCCGATATTTTGACTTGCATCAATGCCCGGCGCAGTTATTCTGTGCCAATCGCGTCGGTTTTTACGCCATGATCAACAATAAAATCCATCCCGGTATATCAAGAAAGAGAGGGGCCTGTATGCGTGTAACAAGACAAATAATCTCAAGGCGGACTTTTTTAAGGGGTTTCGCCTCGCTGGCCGCGGCGTTGTTTTTGGTTGGTTCCGGCGGGAATCTGTCCGCCAACACCCGGGTGGTGCTCCTGGGCACGTCCGGCGGCCCGACCTGGTGGCCTGGTTCGGAGCGAGCGGGCACGTCATCCGCGCTGGTCGTGAAAGATACCAATGCGGTTGATCACATATATTTAATTGACCTGGGGCCCGGCTCCGCCGAGCGGCTGGGCGCGGCGTTTAATTCGGGCACGTTCACCAATGTTGACGGCAACAGCGTCCAGACAGGTTACTCATCATTCCTTAAGAATGTGAAAGCGCTTTTTTTTACGCACCTGCACATGGATCACACCACTGATTTTCCCACGCTCCTCTTGTGCGGACAGGGAGCCGGCCTGGCTGCTTATCCGGACGAGAACGCTGATAAACGCCTGCAGGTGTTCGGCCCCGGCACGCGGGGACAACTGGAGGATGTTTACCCGCCCGGAAGGACGAACGTCGCTCCGACCATGAACCCGACAAACCCAACGCCGGGCACGGTGGATATGACCCAGTACCTGTTGCAGGCCTATGCGCAGACCATCAATAATTTTACGTTGGACAGCGGATGGTCTGATTTTTCCAAACTGCTCAGCGTTCATGACATCGCGTTTCCGCCGTTGCCAAGGGCCGACTATCCCATTGACCCTTCAACCGGCAGGTCCCGCAATATTGCCCCCTGGTCGGATATGACCCCGATTTTCATTTACCAGGATTCCTTCGTCAGGGTGACGGCCACGCTCGGCAACCACGGCCCGGTCTATCCGAATTTCGCGTTCCGGTTTGACACCGCCGACGGTTCGGTCGTGTTTTCGGGCGATACTGGTTTCCCCTGCACCAACCTCATCCAGCTGGCTCAAGGCGCCGATATCCTTGTCCATGAGGTGATAGACCCGGCTTTTATTGACACGCTCTTTCCGCCGCCGCTCTCCGACTCGGCCGCGGCGATGAAATATCATCTTGAGACGGCGCACACCTCTATCTTTGACGTCGGTGAACATGCAACCGCGGCGGGCGTCAACACGCTGGTATTGAACCACATCGTGCCGGCGAATACGGCCGTGGCGCGGCTGCAAATGGCCCAGCAGAACTATGCCGGGCGCCTGATTGTCGGCAGCGACCTGATGGAAATTGAAGTCGGCTCATCCCCGGGCACATTTTATCCGGTCGCCGGCGATTTTGACGGCGATGCCAAGGCCGACCCGGCGATCGTGAGGGCCGGCAACTGGTATGTCTGGCTCTCCGGGGCCGCTTATTACCGGGTCGGGCCGTTTTCTTTCACCGAGTCGGAATGGACGCCGCTCGCGGGAGATTTTGACGGCGACCGCCTGGCGGATCCTGCCGGCATGGATGCAACCGGCAATTGGTACATCCGTTATTCCGCCTCCGATTACCTGCTCGGCGGCCCATATCCGCGGGGCTCCATTTCCTGTCTGCCTGTTGCCGGAGATTTTGACGGCGATGCCATTGCGGATACCGGCGGCCTGTCCGCCAGCGGCGGATGGTACTTCTGAATGTCAACTTATTCCTACCTTCGCGGTGGTCTGTATCAGCTCGGCGGGGCCGGTCTTGCGCCGCACGCGGGAGATTTTGACGGCGACCGCCTGGCCGACCCGTCCGTTTCTGATGTTCACGGCAACTGGCATGTCTGGTTTTCCGGGGCGGAATATTTGTATGGCGGCCCGTATCCGGCCGGCTCAGCCGGCTTGATGACGGCGGCCGCCGATTTTGACGGTGATGCCATAGCTGACACCGCGGGCACCGCCGGCGCCGGCGACTGGTATTTCTGGCTTTCCAGTTCCAGCTATAGGATGGTCGGGCCAGTGACGCTATCCTTGCCGTAAAGGAAAAATGTTGAACGTTGATATGTTTCCGGTGATTGAGAAATTTGAATGAAAAAAACTTTCAACATTCCCGCCTCAGGCGGGCTCGTGCTCCCGCCTTCGCGACTCGCCTTGGCGTAGCGCTCCGGCGAAGCCAGGAGCCCTCGCTTCGGTGGGCGTAGGAAGGTCGTAGCGACTCTTCTACGCCCTGCGTAGCGATTTCGCAGAGCAGGAAGGTTTACTTCGCAGAGTAGCATCCGCCCGTGGTGGACAACTTTGAACGTTTCCAGCTTCAGGTGTTGAGTGTTGAAAGTTGAATGTTTCCGTTAATCATTAAGGTAAGGTTTCACGGATGGAAACGGGTCCCAGAGACACAGTAAAGTAAAACCAAGAGTGCCAGCAACGCGCACCGGAATGGCGAGTTGCGCGTTCGCACTCGCCCGATTTGTTCCGATGCGCGCAAATCGCGCGCCCGCAAGTCGCTCAACTCGCCGTTGGCTGAACGAATCGAGAAGAACATATCATGAGCAAGCTCGAATGAATTGTCTGCGTCGCGGTACCAAACATCATGGTGGTGATCTTGGTCATCATGGGGGATGGGAAAGCGTGTGATCGGCCAAGCTTGTGTTGTAACGACGACAAGCTCTCACGCCGTTGTCATGATGGGAGCGATGCTGATCTGCACGGGTCTCATCTGTGTGTCGCTGTCTTGTATTGCGTGTGCAATCGTGAGTCCCTCCGTCAAGCTGAACGACAATAATAGGTAAAAAAAAAGACATTGCATGTGTAGCCCGATTGTGCTACGGTGAATGGAAAAAAGGGAGATGATATGAACAAAACAGCAACCGTTCGAGCAAGAATTCAACCCGGTTTGAAGAACCATGCCGAAAA
Organism: uncultured Verrucomicrobiota bacterium; assembly: GCA_964475405.1. Taxonomy (GTDB): domain Bacteria; phylum Verrucomicrobiota; class Kiritimatiellia; order JAAZAB01; family JAAZAB01; genus JAQUQV01. Next base: position 4,479 of record CAYYWX010000026.1, on the reverse strand, counting down.
CATCTTTCATCGTCTTGGACTGAATGCAACCCAAGCTATCACGATATTCTACAAGCAGGTTGAACTGCGCGATGGCCTGCCATTTAACTTGGCCATCCCCACATCAACAACCAGACAAACGTTTGATGCCACGGATTCTGGGCGCGATTTGATAATCTGTAAGAATGCAGACGACATGTTTGAAAAGCTGGGAATTTGATGTATACCCCGGTCTATACCCGTCAATTTGAGAAAGATCTGAAACTCGCCAAACGACGAGGAAAGAATCTGGATAAATTCAAGATTATTGCCGGAACTTTACTCGGCGGCCGGCCTCTTGATCCTATTCATCGCGACCATCGCCTTGTTGGCAATTATATTGGTCGTCGTGACTGTCATATTGAGTCAGACTGGTTGTTGATCTACAAAATCGAGAACAATCTTCTTGTCTTTGAGCGGATGGGTACTCACTCGGATTTATTTAAGAAATGAGATGCGCCAACAAAGCCTCGCGCGGGATCGTTAACCCTGGCGGGTTGCCAAACTGTGAAGGCTGACGTTCGACTAGGAAGTTACGATGAATGAAGTACACATTGTCGATGCCGGGAGGATCGCTTTCTACTATCTCTGGATAGGCGCCTCGACTCATATGACGCTGGGCATAGCCGGTTCCGTCATCGGGGCCGTCGGCAATCGGCTTCGTCAGAAGCCTTTGCTCCCAGGCATTGCATGGCCGTGGGTGTTGACGGCGACACTTTGGCTAACGGGCTGCTTCTTCAACCTGTTCTGGAGTCTCTTCGTCTATGGGCGGTTGTACTGGTCATACGATTACGCGGGATGGGATTGCTCCCCCTTCGGGTTGCTTCTCTGCGGAAGCCCAAGCGCAGCAGCACCTTTGACGTTCAGACACGGCATAACCGAGTGGACAATTCGCAGCCTCTGGTGTATCTATGCGATCTTATGCTGGGGTTCGGCAATCTGGCTCACAAGACGCATAATGCGGGCAGCAACAAAGACCGGATGCGTCGAACAACGGCCCCAACCGTACCATTGACCCGCGGCGGGTCAACGTCCGGTTGGGCCGACCGTTCGACCGCCGGCCTTCATGCACTCCCTGCGCGCCCTCCTTTTCTCTCTGGAGTTCACAAGGAAAGAGTGAAATATCCGGACTGATTGTCTACAGCATAACAAGGTGGTTATTCCCGGGATGCTGCCGAATTCCTCCCAGATTTCCGGTTTGACCTTCCGCGCAGATCGGATATAAGATTTAATTTGTGATATTAGTATTTCATGGGATATAACGTGTTAGGCAGTAAAAGTTCTTAACCCGGCCGACCGTTGCGGTTGGACGGCATGATGCGCAGGGCGAATTTCGGTTCCGCCGGAGGCGGTTTGGAAAAACAAGGTTAGTCCGGTTCAGATGCGCCGGCGCCGCGTGAAGCGCTATACCTGTGTATGCGCGAGCGCGGCAACGGCGTAGATGAGCCGGAATGACCGTGGTCTTTTTCAAACGAAATTCGCACTGCTATTATCTGGGCGCTCTGGAATTTGGTGAGCGTGGCCGAACAGCGGAGCACGTGGCGGGAAACATAAGGGAATAGGAGGTAACATGAAAGTCGTGGCGTTCAATGGTAGCCCAAGAAAGGACGGCAATACGTTTCGCCTGATCAACCATGTCTTTGCGGCGCTCAACGCCGAAGGCGTAGAAACCGAAATGGTCCAGGTCGGCGGCCACCCAATTCACGGCTGCACGGCCTGCTACCAGTGTTTTGAAAAGAAGGATTTCAGATGCGTGATCAATAACGACATCGCGAACGACTGCATTGAAAAAATGCGCAGGGTGGACGGCATCATCCTTGCCTCGCCAACGTACTTCGCCGATATAACGCCCGAATTGAAGGCCTTGATCGACCGCGCCGGGTTCGTCTCCATGGCAAACGGCAGATTTCTGAAACGCAAAGTCGGCGCGGCCGTGGTCGCCGTGCGCCGGGGAGGGGAGATCCATGCCTTTGACACCATCAACCATCTCTTCCTGATCTGCGAGATGATTATCCCCGGCTCATGCTACTGGAATATGGGATTCGGACGCGAGAAGGGCGAAGTGGAGAAGGACGAGGAAGGACTCCGGACCATGAAGGTCCTGGGGGAAAACATGGCCTGGCTGCTGAAAAAAATGGCCTGAGCGGGGGAATAATAATGAAAAAACTCCAGGATATTGTTTCATTCCTTGACCGGGAACTGGATGTCAAGTCGATCGCGGACGAATCCAATAACGGCCTGCAGGTTGAGAATTCAGGCCGGGTCGCCCGGGTATGCGCCGGGGTGGATGCCTCGCTCGAATTCTTTGAGGAAGCCGCAAAACGCAAGGCCGACCTGGTGATCTGTCATCACGGGTTGAGTTGGGGCGATTCGCTCAAGCGCATAAGCGGTCTTAACTACCGCCGTCTGAAATTCATCCTGGACCACGACATCGCCCTGTATGCCTGCCATCTGCCGCTTGATTTGCATCCGCGGCTCGGGAATAACGCGCAAATATGCAAGGCCTTTGGCCTGCGGGGCCTAAAACCCTTCGGCGTTTATCACGGCATACCCGTGGGTTTTCGCGGATCTTTGCCGCGGGCCGTGCCTTATGCCGCGTTCAAGGCGTTTTGCCAACGCGTGTTCGGCAATACGGTAGCGACGATGGATTTCGGCAAGCGAATAATCCGGACCGTCGGAGTCGTATCGGGCGGGGGCGCCGACCAGATTGACGATGCCGGGCAACTGGGGATAGATGTCTATATCAGCGGCGAGCCGAAACTGATGGCCTTTAATTTGGCGCGGGAATACGGGATCAACGCTGTCTTCGCAGGGCATTACGCCACGGAAGGCTTCGGGGTCAAGGCCCTTGCAAACCTGCTCTCCTCGCGTTTTGGCCTGAAAACGGAATTCATTAACCTTGGCATTCGGTTTTGATGTCATCAGGCCTGGTCGGCGGATATATGGACAACTTTACCGTCTTTCCAAACTGCAAGCGGACGGCCGGACTCTTGGTGACGTTTTACGACGCCGCGCACCGCTTTTTTTAGCGCAAGAAATGCCTTGTCATGTAAAGTAAGTTTCTTTTTCATAGTGGCTGCTCCTTGACTCCAATAATTCTCTCAAACAGACATTTGTCAATGATATATTCTTCACCAGAGTTTTTGCGGTCAATCTGGTGAGAAAACGTATGCGGCCTGGGTTTTCTTCGGGGCGCCGGTAGTTTTTTCTGGTATTTTCCGTTTTCCTGCTCAATTATAAGCGTTGATCATTATTTTAATCGGCAAGATCATACCCATAATTTAATGCATAGGAATTTCAAAGTTCATAGTTGCCATTGTCATTCCGAGCGCAGCGAGGAATCTCGGCAGTAATTATCAGTCTGGCGGAGATCCTTCGCTTCGCTCAGGATGACAAAATGTGTTCTCGTCTATAGTTGTCCCGATGCGCGGAGCGCAATCGTGACCTAATTTAAAAACCCCGTTTACGGCAGGCATGCGTTTTTGTTGCGGAGAAGTTGAAACGTATAAGGTAATAATAGTTCTTAACCCGTCCGACCCTCCGGAGAACTTTGAACCCTGAACCGTGAACTGTGAACCTTTGGGAAAACCATGACCATGAAAGCACGCCTAGCCCTCATATCCGTGATCGCGCTGGCCATCCTCACGGCCTGCCCGTCCCCTGCCGCCTCCGCCACCAACCCGCCGACCTGGACCGTCATGATCTACGGCCATGGCGATCATAACCTCGCGCCGAGCCTCGTTGACGACATGCGCACCATGGAAACTTTCGGCAGCAGCCCCGGCTTCAACCTCATCATCCAAACCGATTTCGATGCCAGCCAGGCGGACGACCTGGAAGATGGCGGCTTGCCCCCGAAACTGGCCTCCGGCACAACGCGCTTCATCGTCACCAAGTCCGCTAACCCCGAAAAAATAACGTCCAAGGTCCTTGCCCGTCTGCCGGAATTTAATCACGACGATCCCAGGACGCTGTCCGATTTCATTGCCTGGGCCGCCAAAAATTACCCGGCCGACCGTTACGGCCTGGTCCTCTGGGACCATGGCGGACAATGGGAAGGCTTCGGGGGCGATACGCAGGACGGCACACTGGAGGATACCGGCGCCATGACCCCCGCCCAGGTCCATGACGCCATCCGCGATTCCACGAAAGCCGCCGGGATCGCTCAATTCGATTTCATCGCCTTCGATACCTGCCTGATGGCTGGGGCCGAGGTCCTGGCCGATATGGCCGGCCTGACGACCTTGTTCATTGCCTGCCCGGAAATTGATTATGGCGATGGCTGGGACTATCCGGCCTCGTTCGGCTGGCTGAAAAACAATCCCTCTGCCGCAATGCGCGACTTCGGCAAGCAGGAGGCCGCATCCTGGAAGAAGCGCCATATCCAGGAGGATAAACCGGCCGACTAGGTCCTGGCCGGCCATACTGTCCTTGACCTCAGCCGCTACAACGAGTTCGAGT
>CAYYWX010000025.1:0-49406 GCA_964475405.1 uncultured Verrucomicrobiota bacterium | reverse complement strand
TTGAAGAAAACATCAGCCTCTTCATTGTTGGTTATGTGGTTTTCGACAAACATCGGCCAGAGAGTGAAATTTTCGTCCCAATAGCCGAATTCCATGTTGAAGCAGCGGTCAACCGGTTTATAGTGCATCTGATTATTAAACCGTTCCCGGTCGGTCATGGTGCCTTTCCACTTTTTCCTGCAGGGTTTGATGGGCATTTTTGTTCTCCTCCGGTGTTTTCAGTTTATTTTAATGCATTTAAACTGCGGTAAATGTGTGCGGTTGCGGTTCAGCATTGCCCGGGACATCTATCCAGTTTTTGTTCTATTTGATAAAAGTTTATTAATTGAAACGGCGGCGCGGCGTCCTTCACCCATCGCCAGGATTACCGTAGCCGCTCCAAGCACTATGTCGCCGCCGGCGTAAACGCGGTCAAGGGAAGTTTTGCCGGTTTCATCCACGATGATATGTCCCCATTTGTCGGTTGTCAGGCCTTCGGTGGTCTGTTTAATGAGCGGGTTGGACTCGTTGCCGATGGCGACGATTACCGTGTCAACATCCATCATGAATTCACTGCCCTTGATTTCAACCGGCCGGCGGCGGCCGGACTCATCCGGTTCACCGAGCTCGTATTTCAGGCACTCCATGCCAATTACGCAGCCCTGTTCGTCGCCGATGATGCGTTTTGCGTTCTGCAAAATATGGAAAATAACGCCCTCTTCCTTGGCGTGCGCAACTTCTTCCACGCGCGCCGGCATTTCAACCTCGGTGCGCCGGTAGACAAGGTGAACTTCATTCGCCCCGAGGCGCACGGCCATGCGCGCGGAGTCCATGGCAACGTTGCCGCCGCCGAGCACGGCCACTTTCCGCGACCGGTAAATGGGGGTTTGGGCTTTCTCGCGGTCGTAAGCGCGCATCAGGTTGGCCCTGGTCAGGTATTCATTCGCCGAAAAAACCCCCACCAGGTTTTCGCCGTCGATATTCATGAATTTCGGCAGCCCCGCCCCGGTTCCGATGAAAACAGCGTCAAAGCCGTCTTTCTTCAGGAGATCCGCCAAATGACGCGTGCGGCCGACGACAAAATTGGTCCTGATCTCCACCCCCATGGCCTTCAGGGAGTCAATTTCCAGCTGGACAATTTGTTTTGGAAGCCTGAATTCGGGAATGCCGTAAACCAGGACGCCGCCTGTCTTGTGAAATGCCTCAAAGATCGTTACCGCATGGCCCTCGCGCCGGACATCGGCCGCCACGGTGATGCTGGCCGGCCCGCTCCCAATGACCGCCACTTTTAAGCCGGATTCCGGTTTTATCAGGGGGGGGGCAACTTTTCCCTGCTCCCGTTCCCAGTCGGCCACGAATCTTTCCAGCCGCCCGATTGATACGGCCCGGCCGACGTCCTTCAGCGCTTTGCCGACCGTGCAGGGCAGCTGGCACTGGGTTTCCTGCGGACAGACCCGCCCGCAGACAGCGGGGAGCAGGCTGTTGCGTTTAATGATGTCAATTGCTTTTTGATAATCATCCCGGGCGATGGCGTTCGCAAAAGCGGGTATATCAATGCGGACCGGGCAGCCTTCAACGCATGGGGCGTTTTTGCATTGCAGGCAGCGCAGCGACTCGAGTTTTGCCTGTTCCGGAGAATAGCCCAGCGCAACCTCGGATACATTTTTGCGCCGTTCGGCGGGATCCTGGCTGGGCATTTCCTGGGCCGGAATCTGCAGGCGGTCTTTTGGCTTGAGCGTTTGAGCGTTGGAGGAAACCTGGCCGAGAATCCTGCGCGCCTCATTGGTCAATTCTTCTTTTGTCGGATGAGTGGTCATTTGTTTCTATTATCCATGCAATACTGAATTTTAAAGGTAGGGCGGGACAGCCTGTCCCGCCGTTCAGTACAGTCGGACAAGGCTGTCCGACCCTACCAATGGAAAAAATATTCGCGCCCTCTTGCTTTGTGCCTACGTGCCATTTATCCCTTTTGCCTGCTTTTCAATTTCCATTTCAAGTTTGCATTCCTCCCGCGCGTGGTCTTCCTGCTGTTTGTATGCCTTCAGGCGCTTCATCATGTTGTCAAAATCAACCAGATGGCCGTCAAATTCCGGCCCGTCCACGCAGACAAATTTGGTCTTACCGCCGACCGTCACGCGGCAACCGCCGCACATGCCGGTCCCGTCAACCATGATGGTGTTCAGCGAAACAACCGTCGGGACGCCGAAAGGTCGGGTGGTTTCCGCGCAGAATTTCATCATTATCGGCGGGCCGATCGCGACCGCCAGGTTCGGCTTTGGCGCTCGCTCGCATAGTTCCTTCAGCGGCGCAGTGACAAGCGCTTTGCGGCCGTAGGAGCCGTCGTCGGTACAGACAATCAACTCGTCCGCCAGCGAACGCATTTCATTTTCAAGAATCAGCAAAGATTTATTGCGGGCGCCCATGATGACAATCAACCGGTTGCCGGCCTGTTTCATTCCCTGCACAATCGGGTAGAGTGGGGCTACTCCGATGCCGCCGCCGACGCAGACTACCGTTCCGAATTTTTCAATATGTGTCGGACGGCCGAGTGGGCCGACAAGATTTTCAATCAAGTCGCCTTCGTTGAGCGCCGCCAGGCGGTTGGTTGTGCTGCCCACGGACTGAAAGATGATGGTTATGGAACCTTCCTTTGGATCAGCGTTGGCGATGGTCAGGGGGATGCGCTCGCCGTAGTTGGTGTCAAGCTGCAGGATAACAAACTGGCCGGGCCTCCGTTCGGAAGCAATGAGCGGCGCTGAAATCCGCATCATGAAGACATCTTCGGATAATCGTTTTTTTGATATGATCTCGTTCAATTTTTGCCTTTTCAAATGGAATACAAAACGGAGTAATCAAATTAAATGCCGAACGCTTCGTCAAGCACAAATCAGACTTGAGAATATGTGCGGTGCATGATTTATTTCCCGATTAATTCTCATAACTGAGAATAACGGAACGACTTGACAGTCGCAAATTAATTAGATGATTTCGAAATTTAATGAAACAGTCAGTTTCTATGGAATATCGTTCAAATAAATCGGGGGCTGGTATATCTGGTGGTCAATTTGCAAGATTGGCTTAAATGGCACAAAATATGCTTGTAATTTATATGGGAATTGTAATAATGAAAACGAAATTAAGCTTTAAGGAGTTGGGAATGAAAAAACATATTTTTTATTGGTTGTTTGTTTTGGCCTCGGGCATTTCTTTGTTTGCCGCCGATGATCCGCCGGCAATTATCCTTACTTCGCCGAGCTCAAATATGAGTTTTTCGGCCGGAGACGAATACGCGACGACGGTTGTCGGCAATCCCTGGGACATGAATCAAGTCCGCGATATACCTTTTGATCTTAATTTCCAGGAGCCGACCGTGAATAATAACGAGTGGTCCAGCAGCTTTCTTGCTTCCGGAGCGGCTTTTTATCCTTTATGGCGCGGGTTTTCGACGGCCACCGTCACCAGCTATCCTTTTTATGCCGATGGAATCATGCCGATGGGTTCCGTTAATCCGATAGATGCCACCAAGTATTCAAGGATGTCAATGCGCATCTCAACGGAAAACCGTTCATCCGTCTGGGTCATCTGGACGACCAACGCCAACCAGGTTGAGTATTCGCCCAACGGTTCGGTGGGATTTATCGACGGTGACGCTTTAATCACCGATGGTACCAGCCAGATGTATGCGGACGGCTATCGGATCTATGATTTCGGATTTACGCTCGCCGATTTCTTTACCGGCAGGGTTTATAAGCCGACCGCCGGGGTTGAAACGGCAGGTTCCTGGAGCGGTAATATTTACGGATTTCTTGTCCAGCCGACGCTTTATGGAACGGCGGGGACCTCCATCAAAATCAACTGGCTCAGGCTTTATGATCCGGCCACCTCGCCGAAACTGCAGTTGACCTGGAATACCACCGGCGTTTATACAAATGAAAATTACACAAACAGCGTCCAGGTTTGGGTGGACACGGACAATAGCGGCTACGACGGCGATTTGCTCGCGACCTGTCTGCTGAATAACGGTTCGTATGAATTGAACACGGCTGCCCTTGCGCCCGGCTCTTATTCTTTTTATCTGAAGTTGGTCCGGCGGGATTCCTCGGCCTGGACTGAACTTGCCAGGAGCGGCTACAGCGGTCTTGTGACCGTTACTCATCCGCCTTCCATTGAATTTACCGCTCCGACCTATACCAGCGGCGATGACTATGCGACGGTTGAATTGGGCAATCCGTGGGACATGACGGATTCTTCGGATATATATGAGCCGCTCTATTTGTCTAATATTACTTTTCAAGACGGCATATTGATAGCCACGGCCGATGCTCCCATATCTCCGGCGACCGAATCAGACGATCAATTTTATCTGAATACGAAGTTGAACGGTCAATGGAAGCCGATTGACTCCGGCAAATATCATTATCTGACTTTCCGGATCAAGGTTGACCCGACCGGATACTTAAACATCAATGACTGGGTGGCAAGAGGATGGCTCACCAGGATGATCTGGTTGAATGAAGGCATTAATATTGACGGCTCGGAGGCGCAGGGAATACCGTTGTATGAAGATTGGCATTCCTACACCGTTGATTTGGCCGACCGCGCCCTGCTTACCACGGAAAATCTATACCCGGCGCAGCTTGGCTGGCGCGAATTGGGCTCCGTAAAGCGGCTGCGGTTTGATCCGCTGGAGGTTTCGCAGGCAACCGCTTTTGGCGTTGACGATGTTAAATTGTGCGCCGATAACCGCCCGGTAAATAATCGCTACACGATTTCCTGGACTTCCGCTGATCCGGACAGCCAAAACCTGACGGTCAGTTTGTATTACGGCTTGCTCTCGGGAAGCAGTTTTAGCGGTTCATTGATTACAACCATTCCCGCGACGGTTGGCGCCGACAGCTACGCTTGGGATACTTCAGGCGTTCGGCCGGGTTCCTATTATATCCGGGCGGTTGTATCTGACGGCACGAATTCCGACTCGCGGATATCCCGCGTTCCGGTAATTATTGACGGAGCGTCAGGCAGCTATTTCTCTCTCACCAATGCCGTCGCCTTGGCCGCCGATTTTGACGGGGACAGGCTTGCCGATCCGGTCCTCTATCAGGAATCAACCGGCAATTGGCAGGTCAAGTTGTCCGCGGGATATTACACTACGCTGGTGGATTTGCCGGCATTTTTCGGCGGGACAGGTTACGCCGCGTTGGCCGCCGATTTTGACGGTGACGGCCTGGGCGATCCGGCAGTCTATCAAGCGGCCACCGGCAGATGGCAGATCAAGCTTTCCGGCGGCGGCGCTTATGCGACCGCGTTGAACCTGCCGGCCTTTATGGGCGGCGTTGGGTATGCCGCCTTGGCCGCCGATTTTGACGGTGATGGCCTGGCCGATCCGGCGGTCTATCAGGCGGCAACCGGCAACTGGTTGATCAAGCTTTCCGGTGGCGGCGATTATGCGACTACGTTGAACCTGCCGGCCTTTATGGGCGGCGTTGGGTATGCCGCCCTGGCCGCCGATTTTGACGGTGATGGCCTGGCCGATCCGGCGGCCTATCAGGCGGCAACCGGCAACTGGTTGATCAAGCTTTCCGGTGGCGGCGATTATGCGACTACGTTGAACCTGCCGGCCTTCCTGGGCGGAGAGGGTTATGTTGCCTTGGCCGCGGATTTTGACGGTGATGGCCTGGCCGATCCGGCTGTTTATCAAACCGTGACCGGGGTATGGCAAATCAGGCTCTCGTCCGGCGGCCATGCAATCACGTCTGTGACATTCTGAACGCAAGGCAAATAGTGACATGAACGTAGTTTACGCACGATATAATCGCCACCGTTTGCCTCCTTTTCAGATTGAGACCTTAATCGTTGGAGAGAAAAGCGCTAAAACCGTCGTTAAAAAAGCGCTGGTTCCCGAGGCGGCCAGTCACATCCAGGCCATTCGCGCCGGCTACGATCTTATCCAAGGCAATCTGAACGCCGGGGGTCTTGTCTTGCCGCCCCAAACGGCAGTTGACGCCGTCTCGATCAGCTTTCAGTATATGGAAGGGAAAAGCCTGGATCATTTGCTTTTCCAGTCATTCCGCGGCAATGACAAGACAGCCTTTTTAAAAATCATAGATGATTACCGCTCGCTCCTGAAAAAATCATTCCGGCTCGCGGAGCGGCCGCAAATCGGCCCGAAAATCAGCGAAGTATTCGGCGCCGCCGTCGGGCGTTTGAATCAAGGCGTCGGTTGGCTGTCGTTGGCGGCGATTGACGCCGTGTTCGAGAATATCATCCTTTCCGGCGACAGGTATTACCTGATTGACAACGAATGGGTCTTTGACGGCGCGCTGCCGTTTGATTTTGTTGTTTTCCGGAGCCTGTTTTATTTCCATCAGGTCAAGTATTTTGAAGCCGGCATGACAAAATGGATTTCGTTTGAAGAATTGCTTGGGCATTGTCAAATCGGTCCTGAAGAGGCGAAACGCTACCAGGAAATGGACGAAAGTTTTCAGGCGTATGTCTATGGTCCGGAACGTTGCTATCAATATAAGGAACAGTATAAAAAACGGCAAATCTCCGTGCATTCCTTGGAGAAAACAATTGACCATCAGCGCGCGGTGGTGCGCAAGTATCACGACGATATCGTGGTCATGCGCGCCGCGCTGGCTGAAAAGGACCGCGCCATCAATGAAATTGTCAATTCGGCCGGATGGCGACTCTGGCGCAGGATTGCTCTTGCCGTTGACCGCTTATGCCCGGCCGGATCGCGCCGGCGCAAGGCCGCTGATCGCCTGATTTCATCCCTCAAGGCACGCTAGCCCGCATTTCTCACACCTTGCGAGAGAAATGCGCCTAAAAGGCTTCGACGCGCCCCGAAACCGGGGCTTGCTCCCCTCGGCCTGAGCTCGGGACGAAGGCAGGGTTTGCCTTTCGTCGCGTCGAAGGGCTAGGACCGTCCCCGGGAATCAACCCTGTTTATAATGCTCGTCCACGAGCGGCGTGGTGCCGAGGTAGCGCCGGAAGAGGGTGTACTTTTCGTATCCTTCCTCATTGACCTTGCGGGAGAGCGACTCGTGGTGGAAAAGCTCGGCAAACGGAGTGTAGATAATCTTGTAACCATGCTTTCTTATTTTCAGGCACAGGTCGGAATCCGAAAAGCCGATCGGAAAATGAATTTCATCAAACCCGCCGATTTTTTCAAATACCGATTTGCGGATCAACATGCAGGCGCAGGTAACGCCCGAAACTTCCCTTTGAACCTTGGTGAAGTATCCTTCCTCGGTGTTGAAATTCATTGCGCAAAAATAAATGTCAGGCTTGAAAGTCATGCCGGCATGCTGGATCTCGCCGTTTTTCCTGATCAGCCGGCAGCCGACCGCGCCGACATTTTCGCGGTAAATGTGCTCAAGCATCGCCTCAAGCCAATCGCCCTTTTTCACTTCCAGGTCATTGTTCATAAACAGCAGCAATTCGTTCGGGATTTTGGCGACAACCCGGTTGTGGATCCGGGAATAATTAAACGGCTCGTCAAAATCAATAATAGTAATCTTGAACTTGGAGCTGCCGCCCAGTGCGTGCAGCAACTCCCTGGTCGCGGGAAGCGCCGACTGATTATTGACCAGATATAGCCGGAAGTTTTTATAAGACGTCTTTTCCATGCTGGCGAGCAGCCTTTTCAGGCAATCCGGTTGATCGCGGAATGGAATCACGATGGCCACTTCATTCTTTTCCGCCGGAAGCTCATATTGAACGCGGTACCAGAAGAAAACATCATCGGTAACCGCCCCCCGGATTTGATTGCGGTCAAGGTAGGCCTGGATCGCCTTCTTGCCGTTGCGGTAAGCCTTGGGCAATTCATTGCCGGATGAAATTTTATAAGCCCGCACGTCCCCGGATGTCGCCGCGTGGTGGGCGCGCCAGGCGTAAAGGAAATAGGGGAGATGGCGGAAAGAAAGCTGATTTTCCAGGGCGCGGATCATAAGATCATGATCCTGGGCGCCGTCGTATTCTGAATTTAGCAGCCCGATTTTCAAGAGGGAAGTTCTTTTCATAATGCAAAAGTGCAATACGGCGTTGCATGAAAGCAGAAGATCCATGGAGGGCGCGCATTTGGACATTTTGCCGATGATCGCCCCCTCGGAATTGATAATCATCTCGTTCGAGTAAAAAACATCTTCATCATGGCCGTCATTCAAAGTCCGGACGAAATAAGCCAGCGCGTCGGGATGAAGCAGGTCGTCGTGGTCCATGAATGCGACGTATTCTCCCGTGCTTGCCCGGATGCCGACGTTTGTCGCGCCGCTGATCCCGGCATTTGTTCCGTTGCGGATAATCCTGACCTTCGGTTCGTTTTTCAGGCCGGCGAGAGTTTCCAGAACCGCAGGCAGGGAAGAACAGTCGTCAACGAGAACAAGCTCAAAATTTTTATAGCTTTGGGCCAGAACGCTGTTTACAGCTTCTTTCAGCCAGCGGGAGTTGAAAACCGGCATGATGATTGAAACAAGCGGCGTGTGTTTAAGAAGCGGCAAATACGAAAAAGAATTCGACCGGGAAGCCGGCGGAAATTTTTCAGCCACGCCGAAAAAACGGCGCGGAATAAATCTGGACTGCGAAAGCCTGGCAAGCGCCATGAGGAATGCCTGCTGGATTCCCTGGTTCCAGCATACCAGGAAGAAAAGCGAAATCGGCCTGAAGATTTTCATCACGATAGAATGTCCTTATTATAAACCGCCCTTTTTCGTGACTGCTGCCCGGAATAAACACTGAAAATAGTATTTTATGGTGCCTTTGTCAATCATGCCCTTGGCGCGCCCGGACTCCGACCTTCGCTACTCGCCTTGGCGTAGCGCTCCGGCGGACTAGGAGAAGCGAAGCCCACCTGTCCTGAGCAATGTCGAAGGATGGCGCGCATTTCTCACACGCCGGGCGTGTTAAACCGCCACTTTCCCATTAGCACCCCCCCCCCCTGAAAATATTTTAAAAAAAATGTTGACTTTGGTGGGGTAATGTGTCAAATAGTGTCAAAGAAAGGTGGCAAGGTGGGAGATAATGACATAGAGCAGGCGGTTCCTGTGGCGGCGGGGGGTGGATTTGCAGGTAATTTCCTGCATTCGCTTGATCCCAAAAAACGCCTCACTATTCCCGCGGTCTGGCGGGACCAGGTCGGCGATCCGAGAAGTCTTTATGTCCTGCCCGCCCTGAATAATGAGAAATGCCTTTACGTCTACCCGGCGCGCGAGATGGCCCGCGGGCTGGAAAAATTCAGAAAAATCAGCATCAGCGACAAAAAAGCGCGGATGTTTGCGCGGCTTCTGGCTTCGAGTTCAGACCTTCTGGCCTGGGATTCGCAGGGACGGATCAGGGTTAAAGACGAACTGCTGGTCAGCGCCGGCATCGTCTCCCGCGTCAAGTTGGCCGGCGCCTGGGACAGGTTTGAATTATGGAATCCGGAGGAATGGGACAAAAATTGCGGGTCAGTTGACCAGGCGACGATGGAAGACGCCGTTCGTTACGTTGATTTTTAAATCATGCCGCAGGCAGATCCGCCTGTGGCGGGCGTTGGTCATTATAAACTCATGCGGTTTTATGGCCGCTTAAATTACGGAGGATATTAAATGAGCGTGGTAAATTATTTGGATGTCAACGGCGTCATGAAGTGCGAAAAGAAAATGATGCGCCGTTTTATTCTTCCGGATAAAACCAATGTCACGCGTTCATTGCGGTTCGGCGCCCATGCCGTTGCCTTGAACGAGACCATGCAGATTTTGCCAGTGGGTAACTATGAGCGTTTGCCGCTGCACAAGGAAGAATCCAGCGCCCCGGCAAAAAAAGTTATCAAAAAACTCTTTGACGGCTGTAACGTGCGTTCTCTGTTGATGTAGCGCGATTTTACCGGTTTTGTCCAGGTTGAACAGCAACAATCACGGCCCTAAAAATCAATAAAAGGCAGGTGACTCATGGAAATAAATAAGATGACCATGCAATGCTGTATCTGCGGGCGCGTGAAAACCGACGAGGGCTGGCAATATCAATTCCGCAGGCAGGAAGATGAAACCATCTGTTCCCATGGTTTTTGCGCCGCCTGTTACGAGCAGGAAATACAAAAAATAAAAATGCAGACGGCTATGCCGGCTTTCGCGTCGTATCAATGGTGATTTTTTATCAGACGAGCGGGTGGTATGCATAATCCGGTCATGGCGCTGGAAGCGATGGAGATGCTCTCTCCGCGCAAGGGCGGTATTTACGTTGATGGAACAGTCGGGGCCGGCGGGCATGCAAAGGCTTTGCTTGAAAGACTGGACGGGGCGGGAACGGTGTTTGGCATAGACCGTGATCAGGATGCCTTGACGTGTGCGAAATCAGTTTTGGAGCCTTGGGCCGCTCAATGCCGGCTGGTGCGTGGAAATTTTGCGGATATGAAGTCAATAATTGAAGCGTCCGGCGTCAGGGAAGTAAACGGCATCTTGCTTGATCTGGGCATGTCTTCCATGCAGGTGGATCGGGCGGAACGCGGATTTAGTTTTATGAAGGAAGGTCCGCTCGATATGCGCATGGATCGTTCCCAGAAAACAAGCGCCGCCGATATCCTGGAAAAAATGAGCGAACAGGAATTGGCCCGGATTATCCGCCAATATGGCGAAGAACCGGCCGGTGGGCGAATTGCGCGGGCAATCGTTTTTGAACGCAAGAAACACGGCAATTGGACAACCAGCCGGCTGGCGCAGACGGTTGAATCCGTGAAGCACCGGACCGGTAGAATCCATCCGGCGACCAGGACGTTTCAAGCCCTGCGCATGGCGGTTAATGATGAGCTGACGGCCCTCGAAAGGGGATTGGAAGGCGGCATGGCAATCCTGGCGGCGGGCGGCCGGATGGTGGTGATTTCTTACCACAGCCTGGAAGATCGCCAGGTCAAACAGTCTTTTAAAAAACATATCGGCAAATGGGTATCTCTGCCGGAAGGCGGCAGCCGCTGGGAAGGCAGGCAACCCACTGTCAGGGCGCTTGTTAAAAAGCCCGTCATGGCATCGGCAGCGGAAATTCTGCTGAATCCCCGGGCCAGGTCGGCAAAATTGCGTTGTATTGAAAGGATGGATTAATCATGGCAAATAAAAATCGCAGGAAGCAGATTCAGGGTTATGTAATTCCCATGCCGGTTGTGTCGGTTTTGGTGGTAGCGATGCTGCTGTTGCTCGCATATGTCTGGCTTGACATCCGCAGCAAGGCTTTTGGGGCAAAGATAAAATCACTTGAGCAACAACAGGTTGAGCTGCAGAAAAAATATGATCTGGAATTGTGGAAATGGGAGGCAATCAAATCGCCGAAAAATATTGAAAAATTGCTCGCCCAGAACAACTGTTCAATGATTTGGCCGGATGAGGGCAATATCGTGCGGTTGAACGAGCCGACCGTTGTCGCTTCCAAAACGATGGATTACAAATCGCAGATGGCGCAACTTTCACATGTGACGAAGCCGCTCATTCATGATTGAATTTAATTCAAAATACCGGTTTTTGCTGGTGGTGATGGTTGTTTTGACGGCGTTGAACGGATTGATTGCGCGCCTGGTTTACTTGCATTTCCGTCTCGGCGAGGGGGCTGACCGTAATGTGCGCATTATTGAGTCCCGCCGCCTGGAAACGGATTTGATGGTTGCCCGCGGTAAAATTTTTGATTGCCGGGGGAATACACTTGCGCTGGATATTGTCAAAAAGGAAGTCTGCGCGGATCCGACCCTTATTCTCAGCAACAATTGCCTGGGCGCGGTGGCAAAAAATGTCGGCCGCATGCTGAATGTCAGTCCTGCCGATATCGGTGAGCGGTTGAATAAGCCGGGGAGGCATTTCATCTATCTTGGCGGGTATGGCCGGCCGATTGAAGAGGAACAGGCGGCCAGGCTCGAAAGCCTTAAATTGCCGGGACTGTTTATGCGGGAAATGATGGTGCGTTCCTATCCGCGCGGAAACAGCATGTGTCACGTTCTCGGTTACGTTAATTTTGATTTTGAACGCGCCGGGTCGGCCGGAATTGAGCAGAAATGGAACAAATACTTGCACGGGGTGCATGGCCTGCTGATCAGCGAGTTGGATGGCCGCCGTCATGAAATTTATGACCGGCGTCTTTTTGAGCTCAAGCCGCATACCGGGGCTGATGTCGCTTTAACGCTTGACCATTACGTCCAGTACATGGTTGAAAGGGCCCTGGAAAACGCCGTGCGTGAAACCCAGGCCACGGCGGCCTGGGCCATAGTTGAGCGGGTCAGAACCGGAGAAATCCTGGCCATGGCAAGTTCTCCGGGTTATGATCCCAATAATTTCCGCAGCGTATCCCCGGAATGGATGCGCAATCGGTGCATTGGCGTCGTTTATGAGCCGGGTTCAACGTTTAAAATGGCGATTGTTGCCGCGGCCCTGAACGAGAAGGCGGTCACATCTTCGCAGGTGTTTGATTGCGAAAACGGAACCTGGTTTTATAATAGAAGGCCGTTGCGTGATTTTCATCCTTATGGCCTCTTGTCGGTTGCCGATATTATCAAAAAATCAAGCAATATCGGCGCGGCAAAGGTGGCGTTGCAACTCGGTGATAAAAAACTTTATCAATATCTGCAGGCATTTGGCATCGGCAAGCCAACCGGCATTGATCTGCCCGGGGAAGAAGGCGGCCTCCTGCACCCGATCTCCAGCTGGACTTCGCTCAGCGTAACGCGCATTGCCATAGGGCATGAAGTGGCCATAACCGCCCTGCAAATGTTGCAGGTGATTTGCGCCATCGCCAATGACGGTGTTTTGATGCGGCCCTATATTGTCCGCCGGATTACCGCCCCGGACGGTCAGGTTCTTTTTGAACAACAGCCCAAGGCAGTTGGGCAGCCGATTCGGCCTGAAACGGCCGTGGAAATGAAACGTCTGCTGGCAAGAGTTACGGAGGAAGGCGGCACGGGATTTAAAGCGCGCGTGGAGGGCTATACTGTCGCGGGTAAAACCGGAACAGCCCAGAAAGCCATTCCCGGCGGATATTCCGACACATTGAATATGTCTTCTTTTACCGGTTTTATTCCCGTGGAGGATCCGCAACTGGCGATCATTGTCGTCTTGGACGAGCCGAAAGGTTCGGTTCGTACCGGCGGAGTTGTGGCGGGGCCCGTGTTTCGCGAAATTGCCGAACAGGCGGTGCGTTACCTTGATGTGCCTCCGTCGACAACCGCCGTGGCGGAAGGAAAAACAAAGGAAAAAATATCGGATATTTAACAGTTCAAGTGCCGGCCATGAAATTAAACACCATATTGGAATCAATTAAGCCGCTTTCGATCAACCCGCGTTCCGACCCCGAAATTAAGGGGCTTGCATATGATTCGCGGCAGGTCAAGCCGGGTTATATTTTTTTCGCCCTTAAGGGCCAGCGTCAGGATGGCCAGCTTTTTATCCAGGACGCGGTTGATCGCGGGGCGGAAGTCATCGTTTCGGAACAGGACTGCGGCGCGGCGCGCGGGGCGAATTATGCCGGCCGGGGCCAGACGGTAATGATGCAAGTTGCCGATGCGCGCCAGTCAATGGCCCAAATCGCCCGTGCTTTTTACCGTAATCCGTCGGCCAAATTGAAGGTGGTCGGAATTACCGGTACAAATGGAAAAACGACCACGGCATTCATGATCAAAAATGTTTTTGATGCGGCCGGGTTGAAAGCCGGCCTGGTCGGCACGGTCGAATATTTGATTGGCCGGCGCGTAATCCCGGCAACAAGGACTACGCCCGAATCAGTTGACCTTCAACAGATGCTGGACCAAATGGCCGGGGCGGACTGCCGCAGTGCTGTGATGGAAGTCTCTTCGCATGCCCTGGTTCAGAGCAGGGTGTCGGGAATAGATTTTGACGCGGCTGTTTTTACCAATTTGACGCACGATCACCTTGACTATCATCAGACGATGGAGAAATATTTCCAGGCCAAGACCCTGCTTTTCAAAAATCTGGGGCAAGGCACAAAAAAACCGGTTGCAGTGGTCAATGTTGACGATGCATACGGCCGGCAACTGGTGAATTTGCGGGAAGTAAAAACCGGCTTGATTACCTATGGCTTGCAGGAACTGGCCGCGGTGCGCGCGGTGAATCTGCAATTGACCGCGCAAGGCAGCATTTTTGATATTGTCAGTCCGTGGGGCGGCGCAAAGGTCTTCTTGCGCCTGCTGGGTCGTTACAATGTCGGCAACGCCCTGGCCGCTTTCGGGGCCTGCGGGGCGCTGGAAATAAAGCCGTCATTGATTGCCGAGGTGCTTCAGCAGATGACCTGTGTCCCGGGGCGGCTGGAGGAGATTCAAACCACGGCCGGTTTTCAGGTCTTTGTCGACTACGCTCATACGGAGGATGCATTGTATAACGTTTTGACCACTTT
Source organism: uncultured Verrucomicrobiota bacterium (assembly GCA_964475405.1). GTDB lineage: Bacteria > Verrucomicrobiota > Kiritimatiellia > JAAZAB01 > JAAZAB01 > JAQUQV01. Next base: position 35,069 of record CAYYWX010000025.1, on the reverse strand, counting down.
GCGCGAGGTGACAACCGGACGCCTGATTGTTGTTTTCGGTTGCGGCGGCAATCGCGATGTAAAGAAAAGACCGCTCATGGGAGCGGTGGCGGAAAAGTTGGCGGATTATTCAATTTTAACTTCCGATAATCCCCGCCGGGAAGAACCGGGCGCGATCATCAGCCAGATATTAAGCGGTTTCAAAATGCGCGAAAAGGTTGATGTAATTCCCGATCGATTTGAGGCAATTGCCAGGGCGCTGTTTATCGCCGAAAAGGGAGATGTTGTTCTTATCGCGGGCAAGGGACACGAGAATTATCAGGAGTTTGTCAATACGGTCATTCCTTTCGACGACCGCCAGGTCGTCCGCGAATGCCTCGGGATGAAAAATGGCTAGGTTTGACCCAAAACAGCTGGCGGCCTGGACCGGCGGTGCATGGTTAAACGGCAGTCCGCGTGTCGTCGACGGCATATCAACTGATTCGCGGCGCCTAGCCCCGGGATGTATGTTTATCGCCATCCGCGGGCCTAATTTTAACGGGCATGATTTCGTGTCCTCGGCTTTTTCCCGGGGAGCCTCATGCGCTCTCGTGGCGCGCTCCGATCTGACTGGCAAAGACCGCCCGCCCGGTCCTCTTTTAGCGGTTCTTGACACCATGCAAGCTTTGCGGCAAATGGCCGCGCATTACCGGCGGATGTTTAATATAAACATAATCGCCGTCACGGGAAGCGTCGGCAAAACAACCGTTAAGGAAATGATTGCCGGCATCCTTGCCCGCCGCCTGTCAACCGCGAAAACAATCGGCAACTGGAACAATGAATACGGCGTGCCGTTGAGTATTTTAAACATGGAGTCGTCGGCCAATGTCGGCGTATTTGAGCTGGGAGTAAGCCGCCAGGGCGAGCTCTTGCCGTTATGTCAATTGCTTAAACCCGACTGGGGTGTTGTCACCGCGGTGGGGCCGGTGCATCTGGAATTTTTCGGCACTGAAAAAGCCGTGGCGCATGAAAAATCAGAGCTGCTGAAAAGTCTTTCGGAAAACGGCATCGCGTTTTTAGGGCGCGACCATTCCTGGTTTGAATTGCTCAGTTCTGCGGCGCGTTGCCGGGTCGTGTCCGTGGGTGAACATAAAAAAGCCGATTATGTTTTATCAAAGAGCAACACTAAGAAATGCGAGGAAGGGGTGGTGGAGGTGGTTGAGAAAAGGAGCGGAGAAACATTCCGCTTCCGTCCGCCTTTGCCCGGCCGGCATTTTGCTCTCAACGCTCTCTATGCCATCGCGGTCGCCAGGGAGCATGGATTTGACTGGCCGGTGATTCGGGAAGGGCTTGAAAGTTATCAACCCCAGCCGATGCGTTGGCAAGCGGAAACCGTCGGAGGGATCCTGACGATCAACGACGCCTATAATGCAAATCCGGTAAGCATGGCGGCGGCTTTGCGCACTTTTGAAACATTGAAAAATAACGGTCGCAAGTGGCTGGTGCTGGCGGGAATGCACGAGCTCGGTCCGGTTTCTGAAGAAGAGCACAAAAAACTGGGATCGGCAGTCGGCGCTTTTCAATCGTCCGGCCTGGTAACGGTCGGCCGGCTGGGACACCTGATCGCCGATGCGGCTGAAAAAGCCGGCATGAAGAGTAAAAATATCTTCCGGTGCGAAGATCATTTGTCCGCGGCCGGGATTCTTTCCGAATTTGTCCGGCCGGGCGACGCCGTCTTATTCAAGGCTTCCCGCTGCGAACGGCTTGAAAAGGTGCTGGAAATCTTGAAAAAAAATCTTCAAAAACGCCTGGAAAATTGACCCCAATTAACATTGCCCAACCTTCTGCGGATTGGTCATTGACTTCCGGCAACGGAAGAATTACTTTCTCGCAAGGCAAGTGAAGCATGTTTTATTATTTATATTTATTATCCGACTACGTTTCTTATTTGCGTGTTTTCCAGTACATATCCGTTCGCGTTGTGGCCGCGGCCGGAACCGCCTTTATCCTGAGTGTTATGTTTGGCCCCTGGCTTATCCGCCATCTGACAAATATGTGCTGCGGCAACGAGACGCGTTACGGGAAAGATCTGCCAGTCTTGGATAAAATTCACGGTGAGGGTAAAAAAAAGACGCCGACCATGGGCGGCCTCCTTATCATCGGGTCAATTTTTGTTTCGTGCTTGCTCTGGGCCATACCAACCAACCCCCTGGTGTTGATTACCCTGGCGACGATGATTTATATGGGTCTTGTCGGGTTTGCCGACGATTATATCAAGACCGTCAAGAAAGATCCGGGCGGTTTATCTTCGCGCAAAAAACTATTGCTGCAAGCCTTCTGGTCCGTGTTTGTCACGGCGTTTCTCCTTCTTTTGCCGACAACCCGCGATTTTGTTGTTAAATTAATGGTTCCGTTCCTGAAAATGCCGCTCGTGGCGCAAATGCCGGTCCTGGCGGTCGTCGTGTTCGTGGCGCTGGTGATTATCGGCGCCAGCAATGCCGTAAATCTTACGGACGGCCTGGACGGTCTTGCGATTGGCTGCACTTGCAGCGTGGCCTTTGCCTTCGCGGTCATGGCCTATGTCGCCGGGCATGCCAGGTTTGCCGAATATTTGCAGATCCCGTATATTGCCGGCAGCGGCGAACTGGCGGTTTTTTGCGGCGCCATCTTGGGCGCCGGTCTTGGTTTTTTGTGGTTTAATTGCCATCCGGCGCAGATTTTCATGGGCGATACGGGGAGTCTTGCGCTCGGAGGATCATTGGGGTGTGTTGCGGTGTTGATCAAGCAGGAGTTTGCGCTCCTGATTGTCGGCGGCATTTTTGTGATTGAAGCCCTGAGCGTAATTATGCAGGTCGGCTGGTTTCGTCTGAAGCATAAACGCATTTTTGCCTGTGCTCCCCTGCATCATCATTTTCAGCTCAAAAAGATGCCCTGGAGCGAAACCCAGGTTACGATCAGGTTCTGGATTGTTTCCGCTATTTTTGCCCTGCTAGGTATTTTACTGCTTAAAATACGGTAAAAAAAGCGTGCCTGCCCGCCGGCCAGGGAAACGTGTCTCGTGAAACGTTTGAAGGAATTTAATCGTCCGCCATGCATACAGATGCTTTACAAAATACGAGCTGCGCTTTACGCGTCACGCGTGACGTTTATAAATCGGTATTAATCCTGGGTTTGGCCTCAAGCGGCGAAGCCGCGGCGTGTCTTCTGCTGGCTGAAGGAAAATCAGTCCAAATCGTTGATGAAAAGAAGACGGATGAAATAATCCGGCGGGCCGAATCAATGAAGAAACTCGGCGCGGCGGTTGTTGTCGGGGCAAGGGAATTGCCGGCCGGAAATTATGATCTTTGCGTTGTAAGCCCCGGCGTTCGGCCCGATTCTTTTGTTCTGCATGAGGTTATTTCCCGCGGCATTCCTGTTCTTCCGGAGCTTGAATTGGGTTGGGCTCGCGCCAAGTGCCCTGTCCTGGCCATTACCGGGTCAAACGGCAAGAGCACCATGGTCAAATTGTGCGTTGAAGCCATGGAACAGTCTGGCATAAGATCATTTGCCGCAGGTAATTATGGCCCGCCGGTGTCGCGGGTTGTCCTTGACCGGCCGGATGCCGACTGGCTGGTGGTAGAAGTCAGTTCGTTCCAGCTGGAAACGGTCCGTGAGTTTCACCCGCGCGTGGCCGTATTGCTCAATGTGTTTCCCAATCACTTGGACCGGCATCAGGATCTGCAAAAATATTCCGCCATCAAAGCCAGGCTTTTTGCGCGGATGACTGCCAATGACAAGGCAATTGTCAACGAAACTGATTTGCAGGCCATAAATGAAAGCACGGCCGGGAAACTGCCCTTGCTTTCATTTGGACTGACTGAGAACGCCGACTACCATTACCACGATGGCGTTGTTAAAGTGCGCTCTACGGGGCAAAAAATTGATTTTTCCGGGACTATTTTTGACAATGATATCATGGGACTGGCCGCGGCGGCGGCGGTCGCCGTCATGGACGCGTGTAATGTTTCATTTTCTTGCCTTGAACGCGCCGCCCGCGCGTTTCAGCCTTTGCCGCATCGGATGGAGAACATCGGCGAGCGCGGCGGGGTCCGTTTCGTGAACGATTCCAAGGCGACTAATCTGGCCTCCATGCTGGCGGCGTTAAAAATGGCGCCGGGGCGCGTGCGGTTGATTGCCGGCGGATTGCCCAAGCACGAATCCTATGAACCGGCTGGCCGGCTTCTGGCTGAAAAAGTCAGCGCGGTCTATCTGATCGGCCAGGCGGCGGAGGAAATGGAGCGTGCCTGGCAGAATATAGTTCCTTGCCATCGGTGCGGGACCCTTGATGCGGCGGTGGCGCAGGCCTGGAATCATGCTGTTCCGGGCGATATGATCCTTCTTTCGCCGGCCTGCGCCAGTTTTGACCAGTTTGTCAGTTTTGAGAAACGCGGAGATCGTTTCCGGCGTTTATATGAGGCTCTGGATTAAACAGAATCTTGACCGCTATTGATGTTGACAATATTATTATTTCATCTATATTAGCCCCTGACTTGTTGTTTTATAACCAAAATTAATGCAAATATTATGAATTGTGGAATTATTGTTGCGGCCGGCAAGAGCGAGCGCATGGGGTCGGATATCGACAAGGCTTTTCTCAGCCTGGGCACGAAACCGGTTGTCGTGTATTCGTTGTTTGCTTTTGAAAAATGCCGGGATATTGACGAGGTCATTTTGGTGGTGCGCAAGGACCGGGTTGACTCGGCGCGGCAGGCCGTGCGCATGTTCGGCTGCAATAAGGTAAAAAAAGTTGTGGCCGGTGGCATCTTGCGTCAACAGTCGGTCATAAACGGCATGGACGAATTAAGCGAGGGCGCCGATATCGTGGTTGTGCATGATGGCGCCCGTCCATGTGTTACGGCCGATCTCATCAGCCAGACAATTGCGTCCGCCAAACAACACGGGTCGGGTGTTGCCGCGGTTAAAATCACGGATACCGTCAAGAGCGTGGACAAGGGGATGGTCATTTCCGAGACGATTGACCGTACGAAACTGTGGCTTGTCCAGACTCCGCAGGCCTTCAAGTTCAGTCTCCTGCAGAAAGCATTTGCGTTGATTGAGAAGAAAAAAATAAAAGTCACGGACGAAGCCTCGGCGGTGGAACTTGTAACCAGCGGCGTTCGTCTCGTGGAGGCCAGTTCTTCAAATATTAAAATCACAACTTCCAATGATTTGACCCTTGCCGCGGCCTTGATGCGACTTTTTTGATCCACAAGCCTGGAAATAAAATTTACTATGGCAAATAGTCCGATATATGCCGTTCTCAGCGATATCCACAGCAATTTGGAGGCTTTAGAGGCGGTGCTCAAGGACGCTTCTTCCATGGGCGTGACTAATTATGTGTGCCTGGGAGACGTCGTCGGGTATAATGCCAATCCGGTTGAATGCCTGGAAAAGGTGCGCGAATTAGGCTGCGTGATTGTCAGCGGAAACCACGATCATTACTGCTCGTTTGACGATGATTTGACCGGCTTTCATCCGATTGCCGCCGATGCCGTCGACTGGACGAGGAAGCAGTTGTCGGCGGAACAGCAGGTTTTCCTTGCCGACCTGAAGCTGGTTGAAAGGGTTGCGAATTTCACCACCGTGCACAGCACCCTGGATATGCCCGAAATGTGGGGCTATGTGTTTGAAAGCCTCGAGGCCGAGGCCAGTTTTAATTACCAGATGACCACGGTTTGTTTTTTCGGGCACACCCATGTTCCCCTGGTATTCATCAAAGGGAATGATATTTCAGGCGGAAGTTATTCGCGCCTGAGAATTGATCTTGAAAAAAAATATTTCATTAACGTCGGCAGTATCGGCCAGCCGCGCGACGGTGATCCGCGGGCGTCATATGCGGTCTATAATATGGAAACTCAGGAAATTGAATTGCGGCGCATTGAATATGACATAGCCACCACGCAGGCTAAAATCCGCAAGGCCGGTCTGCCGGAACGTCTCGCCGCCCGGTTGGCTATCGGACGTTGAGCGCATCAAGCCGCGGGCTATTATGCGTGGCCCGGCCGGCGCATTAAATTGTTGACTTAACCGGCATCCCGGCATTATTTTCCCATGTCGCGAAGAATTAACTAATAAAAGAAAGGAAAATTGATTATGGCGTATGTAATATCCGAAAAGTGCACGGCCTGCGGGAAATGCAAGGATGTCTGTCCGGTGGAATCCATTTCCAAGGGCGAAAAGCGTTATGTGATTGATGCGGAAACCTGCGTGAGCTGCGGCCAGTGCGCTGATGCATGCGAATCAAGCGCCATCGCCGAGGGCTAAGTATTTCAAAAGGCATGATTTGTTTGGCTTGGCGGCCGGCGAAGGCTGGCTGCCTTCGTCCCGTTCTGCTTAACTCATGAATGAATTAGACTTAAATTCGGTCCCGGCCGCGTCATCGGATGACAGCCAGCAGAGGCTGATCAACATGCAGGCCCTTAAAGCGGCCGGCTATAAGCCTTTCGGCGCTTCATTCCCGGTAACGGCTTCGCTTGGGGAAATACGCGCTGCTTTTCAGGAGGGCTTGACCGTGCGCGCGGCTGGACGGATCATGGCCATCCGTGACATGGGGAAAAGCCTGTTTGCCGATTTGCGTTCCGGCAATGAACGTTTTCAGCTCTTTGTCGGCAAGTCCCAGGCCAAGGACTTCGAATTGTTTAAAAAGATTGATACCGGCGATCATATCGGGGTTGAAGGCGAATTGTTCACCACCCGCGCCGGCGAAAAGACGGTGCGGGTTCATAACTGGACCTTGCTGGCGAAAGCCCTGAAGCCCATGCCGGAAAAATGGCATGGATTGCGGGATGTTGAGATCAGATACCGCCAAAGGTATCTTGACCTGATCGCCAATACCGAAGTGCGCGGTCTTTTTGATCTGCGCTTCCGGGTCATCCGGGAGATAAGAAATTTTCTCTGGGAGCGCGGGTTTGTCGAGGTCGAGACGCCGATGATGCAGGCGCAGCCGGGCGGCGCCGTGGCGCGCCCGTTCAAGACTCATTACACCGCGCTTAATGCCGACATGTATCTGCGCATTGCGCCCGAATTATACCTGAAAAGACTGCTGGTGGGAGGCTTTGAAAAGATTTTCGAGTTGAACCGTAATTTTCGCAACGAGGGCCTTTCCCGCAATCATAATCCCGAATTCACCATGCTTGAGGCTTATCAGGCCTATTCGGACCGGAAGGGAATGCAGGCGCTGGTTCAGGACCTGATTTGCGCCGTTGCCCGCAAAGTTGTCGGCACACTCCAGATCGGGGAGGGTGACCGTTCGTTGAACCTTGAACCGCCGTGGACGGAAAAAACTTACCGGGAATTGATCGTCGAAAAAATGGGGGCCGACTGGTATGACTTGCCGGTGGAAAGCGCAAAGGCAAAGGCGGTTCAATGCGGCTTGGTGATCGATCCAGCCTGGAACCACGCGCAGATAACGCATGAAATCTACGAAAAGACGATAGAACGCACCTTGATCAACCCGGTTTTTGTGACGCGCCTGCCGCGCGAGCTGGTCCCGCTGGCCAAGGTTTGCGAGGATAATCCTTCGGAAGTTGATGTGTTTGAACTGGTAATTGACGGCAAGGAAATAGCTCCCGGCTACTCGGAATTAAACGACCCCATTGAGCAGCGCGCGCGTTTGCAGGACCAGGCCGGCGAGGAACAGCTCAAGACTGACGATGAATTTGTGCTTGCCCTGGAGCACGGCATGCCGCCGGCCGGCGGCATGGGCATGGGTATTGACCGCCTGATCATGGTTTTAACCCGCAGCGAGGCGATTCGTGACGTCATTCTTTTCCCACAACTGCGGCCGAATCAAGGTTAAAAGGTCCAATGTTCGGGTTCACGGTCAACAATAGGTCCCATAACGCTCGGGGCGGCCGGGTTTCATTTGAAGCAAAATGAAGCGAAAAATTGTTTAAAGATATTTGTAATTTTTCACCGCGGCGAGAGCGGAAATTTAAAATATACTATGAAATATGCATGTTATCCGGCCCTGAACCTTGAACCCTGAACCTGCTTAAACTATGTCAGTGCCTTTTTCATTATTTTTGGCTTTTAAATACCTCAAGCCGAAAAGAACATTCCTTTCCGTTATTTCCGTCATTTCCGGGATTGGCGTCATGCTCGGGGTGGCGGTGCTCATCATCGTGCTCTCGGTCATGAGCGGGTTTGACAACATGTGGCGCGAGAAAATACTCGGTTTCGACGCGCACATCCTGATCACCCAGCAGGGAATGATCGACGAGCCGGAAAAAATGTCAAAAAAAGTCGGGACGGTTAGCGGCGTGGCGGCCGTGGCGCCCTGCGTGCAGGGGCTGGTGTTCGTCCAGCATAATGAAATGGTCTACACCCCGCTCATGCGGGGCATTGACGTTGAACTTGAAAAGCGAATGAGCCGGCTCCCGTCGAACATGGTAAGCGGCGTATTCGCGCTGGGCGAAAATGATGCGATTATCGGCCGCGAGCTCGCGAGCCGCCTGCGTCTCAAGGTCGGGGATAAAATGCTCGTCTTCTCGCCGCAGACCTTCATCGCCAAGCGCGATGAAATTAACCTGCCGCTCGAAATAACCGTTGCCGGTATTTTTGAAATCGGGATGTGGGAATATGATGTCGGGTTCATCCTTGTTCCGCTTGATGCCGCGCGCGAACTTTACGGCATTGAAAGCGGGGCGCATGCCTTGCGGGTAATGACCACGGACCCCTTCAAGTCCGCCGCTATCGCCCGCCGGATTTCCGCCGAGCTCCGGAACGAATATGAGGAAGTCAGCGTCCAGACCTGGATGGAGCTTAACCGCCAGCTCTTTGACGCCCTGCGGGTTGAAAAAAACATGATGTTTTTTCTCCTGATTTTCATCGTGCTCGTGGCGGCGTTCGGGATCACAAATACGCTCATTATCGTGGTTGTCCAGAAAACAAAGGAAATCGGGCTTCTGAAGGCGGTCGGTTTTTCGTCCGGAAGCGTCATGCGCGTCTTCTTATGGCAGGGCCTGATCCAGGGGGTTTTCGGCACGGCGTTCGGGATCGGCCTCGGCTTGCTCGTGCTTTATTACCGGAACGCGATCACGCGCGCCCTGGCCTTTGGACTGCACATGGAGCTGTTCCCGAAGGAGCTCTATCATCTGAGCGAAATTCCGGCCCATACTTCGTATATGGATGTGGCTTTGATAGCCGTGCTTTCAGTAATTATCTGCACCTTGGCCGGTTTGTTGCCGGCCTGGCGGGCGGCGCGGCTTGATCCGGCCCAGGCCTTGCGCTATGAATGATTTGCCGGCGCAAAGTTCAGGATGGACCGCCCGCGGGCGGGAGAAGGCGTCTTTTTTGACTCTCAAAACATTTACAATTGATTTCGTTTGCCGGACATAAGGTGATCAAGAAAATGAATACTCGGGAGCGTTTCCAGGCGGTGATGAATTTCCGTCCTTTTGACCGCCTTCCAATCATTGAATGGGCGGCTTGGTGGGATAAGACCCTTGAGCGATGGCACCAGGAGGGCTTGCCGCAGGACGTGAATATCAACCGGCACTTTGGCCTGGATGTTTATAAGCAGGATTGGATTCCGGAGCGCGCTCCCGGTTGTCCCCGCCCGGACAGCCATGGCGCCGGCATTATTGCGACCGAGGACGATTACGCCCGAATCCGGCCCAGTCTTTATCCCTCCGATCCCGTGGATATTAAAAAATGGAAACTATGGGCGAAGGAACAGAAAGACGGGGATACTGTCCTGTGGTTTACGGTCGTGGGTTTCTTCTGGTTTCCGCGGGAACTATTCGGGATCAGCAGGCATCTTTACGCGTTCTATGACCAGTCGGACCTGATGCATCGGATCAATTCCGATCTTGCCGACTGGATCGGCCGGGTTATTGACCAGGTTTGCTCGGTCTGCACGCCGGACTTCATGACTTTTGCCGAGGATATGAGCTACAACCACGGACCGATGCTCTCCGGGGAGCATTTTGACCAGTTTATCGCGCCATATTATGCCAGGGTAATTCCCATGCTCAAGGAACGCAATATCATCCCGATCATCGACTCCGACGGCGATATCTCCGTTCCGGCTTTCTGGTTTGAAAAAGCGGGGCTTGAAGGCATACTTCCGCTCGAACGCCAGGCGGGCGTGGATATCGGGAAATTGCGCCAGGCGCATCCGAAAATGAAGTTTATCGGGCACTTTGACAAAATGACCATGAACAAGGGCGAGGCCGCCATGCGCGCGGAGTTTGAACGCCTGCTGCCCACGGCGGCCAGGGGCGGCTTCCTGATAAGCTGCGACCACCAGACCCCGCCCGGGGTTTCTTACGAAGATTACCGGCTTTACATGGCGCTTTTCAATGAATATGCCCGGGAAGCCGGGCGCAGGTCGCAAGGTCTGAAATAAACCGTGAGTGGAAAATGAAAGATTGATTTGATGAATGACACCGTGACAGATGTTCATGAAGAAAAGCCGGTGCTTGAAGTTGAGAACCTGGGCCGGGATTACCGGATGGGCGTCGTCGTTCTTTCGGTGCTAAATAATATCTCGATCAGGGTGGCGGTCGGCGAAACGGTGGCGATTATCGGGGCGAGCGGCGCGGGAAAAAGCACCCTCTTGCATATTATCGGCGGGTTGGACCAGCCGACGCGCGGGTCGGTGCGTTTTCGCGGGCGTGACATTTATGGGATGTCCGCGCGGCAGAGGACGGTTGTGCGCGCGCGCAGCATCGGGTTTGTGTTTCAATTTTATCATTTATTGCCGGAATTGGACGTGTTGGAAAACGTGATGTTGCCGGCCATGAATTCAAATCTCGGCTTGTTGGGTTTTTCCGGTCCGCGGCGGACCTTGACGCAAGGCAATCCACGCGAGAGGGCGGTCGGCCTGCTGCGGCAGGTTGGTTTGGCCGAAAGGGCGGTTCATTTGCCGGCCGAGCTTTCCGGCGGCGAACAGCAAAGGGCGGCGGTGGCGCGCGCTCTGGTAAACGAACCGGAACTGCTCCTGGCCGACGAGCCCACCGGCAACCTTGATTCCGTGACCGGCGCCCAGGTCCTGGGCGTCCTTTTTGACCTGGTCCGGGACAAAAAGCGGACCTTGATTATGGTGACCCACAACGCGGACGTGGCCGCCCGCTGTGATCGTGTTTTAAAACTGCAGGATGGCATGCTGGTTTCCGCCTGAAAAGCTTGCTTTAATTGCGGCCGTGACTTATGATTGCTCCCGAAATGCGCAAGTCCGGCTGCCGGAGAAACGCCTGTTCCGGTATGGATAATAATTTTCAGGCATTTTTGGAGAATAAGGTATGAAAATTTATTTAAGCGGGAAACTTGTGTCCGAAAAGGACGCGCGGATTTCCGTGTTTGATCATGGTTTATTGTATGGTGACGGGGTTTTTGAGGGTATCCGGACTTACAATGGGCGGGTTTTCATGCTGGAAGAGCACATTGACCGCCTTTACCGGTCGGCGCAGGCGATTGCCCTGACGGTCCCGATGTCAAAAAAAGAATTAGCGAATGCCGTTGTCATGACCTGCAAGGCGAATAATAACATGAACGGCTATGTCCGCCTGGTTGTTACCCGCGGCAAGGGCACGCTGGGCTTAAATCCCTATTCGTGCAAAAAACCGGAAATCATCATCATTGCCGGAAAAATCCAGCTTTATTCGCCGATGCTTTATAAGCACGGATTGAAGGTTATCACGGCGGGGACCATCCGCAACCATACCGAATCAATCAATCCGGCCATCAAAAGCCTGAATTATCTCAATAATATCATGGCGAAAATCGAAGCGATTAATTCCGGCGTTGAGGAAGTCATCATGCTCAATGTGCAGGGTTACGTGGCCGAGGCTTCCGGCGACAACGTCTTTATTTTCAAGGGCAACCGCCTGCTCACTCCGCCGACCAGCGCCGGCGCGCTGGAGGGTATCACCCGGAATGTTGTCATGAAACTGGCCGCCCAAAACGGTTACGACGCGGCTGAGGTAACGCTGACGCGTTATGATCTTTATAATGCGGACGAGATGTTCCTGACTGGAACGGCGGCTGAAATGATCAGCGTGGTCGAGATGGACCGCCGCACGATCGGCTCCGGTTTGCCGGGCAAAAAAACGGTCAAACTCACCGAGCAGTTTCGCCGATTTGCGGCCGCGGCCGGCACGCCCATCAGGTGAAAATTGAATGGCATATATGGCGGTTATAGCCGAACGAACACAAAAACCTGACGCTATCCGCCGCGCGCCAACTAATACGAGAGACCAGATCATGCTTTGCCAGATATGCGGTAAAAAGGAAGCCTCTGTTCATTTGACGCAGATGCTGAACGACGAAGTGCGCAAGATGCATCTGTGCGAGCAATGCGCCGATGCGAGCGGAATCGACGTCAACGTGCCGGCATCCATGTCCAATTTTTTGCTTGGACTGGGCGAACCCAAAAAAGCCAGGCATGAACCCGTAAACCGGGTCTGCCCGCAATGCGGAATGCGTTTCTCGGATTTTAAAAAAGCATCGCGCCTTGGATGCCAGAATTGCTATGTGGCTTTCACGGAGGAGTTGGAGCCTATTTTGAGCGGCATGCAGAAGGGCGCGCGCCATGTTGGTAAAAAGCCGGCGCATTCTTCCGGGGCGGTGAATGTGCCGCCTTCCCCGGCTTCATTAAAAAAGGCCCTGGAGGAGGCGGTGACCTCCGAAAATTACGAGGAAGCCGCGCGTATCCGCGATCAAATCAACGGGGCGAAAGCCATCCCGGTTCCAGGCAAGAAGGAGCGTACGGATGAAGGCGGTTGATGAACTCGTCAAACAACCCGGTTCGTGGCTTAAACTGGGGGAAAACACGGGGATTATTGTCAGCAGCCGCGTGCGGCTGGCTCGCAACATCTGTGGCCGGCGTTTTCCAGGCTGGGCCGGAGAAGGGGAGGCCGTGCGCCTGTTGCGCGATTTAAGCCCAATTCTTGGGTGTTTGCAGGCGTGCCGGGATCCGATGGTGCTGGAAATCAGCTCTCTGAACAGGATGGAAAAAGAAATCCTGATTGAAAGGCACTTGATGAGCCGTGATCTGGCGGAAAAGGGCAAAGGAAGCGCGGTTTTTTTAAAACGTGACGAATCAATAACGATCATGGTCAACGAGGAGGATCATATCCGCATGCAGGCCATGTCGCCGGGACTTAATCTCCGGAATTTATTGAAACAGGTTGACGTGCTGGATTCGGAGATTGAATCAAACGTGGAATACGCCTTTTCGCCGCAATTGGGCTATCTTACCGCCTGCCCGAGCAACGTGGGCACCGGGATCCGCGCGAGCGTCATGCTCCATCTGCCCGGCCTGGTGTTGATGAATGAAATTAATTCCATTATCAAGGCGGTGAGCAAAATGGGATTGGCGGTGCGCGGTCTTTGGGGGGAAGGCACCGATGCCGCCGGCAATATGTTCCAGCTTTCAAATCAGACCACCTTGGGCGAGACGGAACAGGCCATTGTCGAGCGGCTTGAAAAAATTGTGCTTGAAATAGACGAGCATGAAAAAAACAGCCGCAACCGTCTGCTTGAACAGAAGGAACATCAGGTTTGCGATCATTTTGGCCGGGCGGTGGGCATATTGACCCATGCCCATATGCTGAATTCCAAGGAGACCCTCGAAATGCTTTCCGCCTTGCGGCTGGGTTTGGATCTGGGTCTTGTCGGCGGATGGCCCAGGGCCATGATTGACGAGCTTTTTTTATTGACCCAGCCGGGGCACTTGCAGAAGCTGGAGGGCAAAGTCATTGGATCGGAAAAACGCGACCTGGCGCGGGCAAGGTTGATCCGCCAGAGATTGCTTGACTGGAAATGAAGTTTTGCGGCATTCCGCCGATTTTTCCCGCCTGCCGAAGCAAAGGCTTTATTGCGATGGGGTAAAATCCCCGGTTGATTTTTTTTCTGATCCATGTTATGGATTACAACAAACAGCGCGTGCGTTTAACTGAAAAAAATATGGCAACAAGATGAGCAATTTCACTCCCAGGGCACAACAGGTTCTGCAATTGGCACGCAAGGAAGCCGAACGGTTTAATCACCAGTATGTCGGTACCGAGCATGTTCTCCTGGGCCTTATCGCGCTCGGCGAAGGCGAGGCCGTCAATGTCCTTCAAAAAATGGGCGTGGATCTTGAAACGCTGCGCCTTGAGGTGGAAAAGGCCGTGGGGCAGGGGCAGGACACGCAAACCATGGGCACGTTGCCGATGACGCCCCGCGCAAAAAAAGTGCTGGCACTGGCCGCGGCGGAGGCCAAGGAGCTGAATCATAATTATGTCGGCACCGAGCATATTCTACTCGGGCTGCTGCGCGAGGACGAAGGCGTTGCCGCCCGGGTCCTCAAGAATCTGAATATTGATCTTGACGGCGTCCGGAACGAAGTCATGAAACTGCTGGACCCCGATTATGAGGGGAACGCGGAAGCCGCCCCGGCCGCCCAGGGACAAAAACAGCCGGCGGCAGCCGCGAAAACACCCGCCTTAAACGCCTTCGGCAGGAATCTGACTGAAATGGCGCGCAAAGGGCAGCTGGACCCGGTTATCGGCCGTGCCGATGAGATCAAAAGGATGATTCAGATTCTGTGCCGCCGGACAAAGAACAATCCTGTCCTGCTCGGCGAAGCCGGTGTCGGCAAAACCGCCATTGTGGAGGGGCTCGCCCAGATGATTGCCGACCATGAAGCCCCGGAATCGCTTGCCGGCAAAGAGTTGATTGCATTGGATATGGCGCTTCTCGTGGCGGACACCAAGTACCGCGGCCAGTTCGAGGAACGCATCAAGGCCGTGATGGACGAAATCAAGCGCTCGAAAAACGTGATTCTTTTCATGGATGAACTGCATACCATGGTCGGGGCCGGTTCCGCGGAAGGGGCGATGGACGCCTCAAATATATTCAAACCCGCCCTTTCCCGCGCCGAATTGCATTGCATCGGCGCGACCACGATGAATGAATACCGAAAATATATTGAAAAGGATTCGGCCCTGGAACGCCGGTTTCAGACCATAATTGTCGATGAACCCACGGTTGCGGAGGCGGTGGAAATTCTAAAGGGATTGAAACCGCGCTACGAGGCCCATCACAAGGTGCGTTATGCCGATTCGGCCATCGAGGCCGCCGTTCATCTTTCCCAGCGTTATATCACGGGACGGTTCCTGCCGGACAAGGCGATTGATGTCCTGGATGAAGCCGGCGCCCACGCGCGTCTCGCGCTGATGACGCGTCCGCCGGCGATAAAAACCATTGAGAAAAAAGTCGCCGATTTGCGGCGTCGCAAGGATGATGCAATCCGTTCCCAGAGTTTTGAGGAAGCGGCGCAGTGGCGGGATCAGGAGCGTGTTGAACGCGAACAATTGGAAAAAGTCCTGGAAAAATGGCGCAAAGGTCAGGAAAAGAAAATGAAACCCGTGCGTGATGCCGACATAATCTCAATTGTGTCAAAATGGACCGGGGTGCCGCTGGCGAAGCTTGACGAAAAGGGAAGTGCGCGGCTGCTGCACATGGAGCAGGAACTGACAAAATCCGTTGTCGGCCAGGATGAGGCTGTGGCCGCCATCGCCAAGGCGCTCCGGCGTTCCCGGGCGGATCTCAAGGACCCGCGCCGGCCAATCGGCTCATTTATATTTTTCGGGCCGACCGGTGTCGGGAAGACCCTCATGGCGAAGGTTCTGGCCGAGTATATGTTTAACGATCAGGATGCCCTGATTCAGCTGGACATGTCCGAATACATGGACAAATTCACGGTTTCCCGGATCGTGGGCTCTCCGCCCGGTTACGTCGGTTACGAGGAAGGCGGCCAGTTGACCGAAAAGGTGCGCCGCAAGCCATACTCGGTCGTGCTTTTTGACGAGATAGAAAAAGCGCACCCCGATATAATGCATATTCTTCTGCAAATCCTTGAAGAAGGAATGCTCACCGACGGGCTTGGACGGAAAGTCAGTTTTCGCAATACGATCGTTATTATGACTTCCAATCTCGGGACATCATTTACCAAGGGTGCCAATGGCATGGGCTTTGCGCAGAGCGGCGCCGCGGTTGATTTTGAACGCATGAAAACCCGCGTCCTGGATGAGGCCAAGCGCTCCTTCCGGCCGGAATTATTCAACCGGGTGGATGATTGCATCGTTTTCCGGCAATTGCCCCGCGAGGATATCGTTAAAATTCTTGAGCTTGAACTGGAAAAGGTCAGCAAGCGCGTTGCCGGCCAGAAAATCGTGCTGCGTCTCGATTCCAAGGTGAAGGCGTTTTTGATTGAGAAGGGGTTCAGCGAGACATACGGCGCCCGCCAGCTCAGGCGAACGGTTGAACAGCATGTTCAAGACCCGCTCGCGGAGGAAATCCTGTCCGGACGCGTCAGCGCCGAGAGCGAAGTCGACGTCCGGGTTGAAGGCGACAAGCTGAAGTTTGAACAACAGATTGCATCCGCCGTGGGCGCCCGCCGGTGACATTAGCCCGTAATTTTCACGTGCCGATGGGCAGCGGTGAAATATACAGGCTAATTCCCCGCCTTGGGTTCGGCGGGCGTGGCTGAGATTTCCGTTTTCGCCACCGCCGGCTTTGACTTGGCCTTGTCCGCCTTCTTCTTGCGTTCAATCCAGCTTGCCCGGCGCTGCCGCTTAAGTCTGATATGAAGTTGCTGTCCCATTTGCCTGCCTTTATGACATGTTTATTCAAAAAGTCAAATATGGAATTAAGTTAATTTTTAACCGGCACTGTGTGATAATTTGGTATTGACATGTAAAAAAAATCAGGTACATATTCAAATAATTAAATCATAAGAAAGGCGGTATTATTATGAAAAAAAATAAATTCATGCTCGGGCTGGCGGTTTCATTCGCGGCGTATGTTATCACGGGGACGGTTGATGCGGTGGCCGCGTCTGACAATGCCGGCGGCAATCTGCGCTATACTATCAGCGTTTCAAAGTTTCAAAATAAGGCCGGATGGTCCGGGCAATGGGACGTGGGCGACGGGTTCGGGTCAATCATGACCGATGCTCTCGCGGCCTCCAAGAAGTTCGTCGTTCTCGGCGAAACCGACATGCGCAAGGAAGCGATGAACGAGCAGGACCTTGCCACCAGCGGCCGGGTTGCCGGCGGCAAGAAGGCGGCCAAAACCGGCCAGTTGACGCCCGCCCAGCTGCTGGTCAAGGGCGAGATTACCCACGTCCAGAACAGCACCACCGGGGGCGGCGGCGGAGTCAGCGTGTATGGTTTCAGGGTCGGCGGGTCCAAGGACACGGCGGAAGTAAACGCCACCATTTATATCATTGACTCAACCACCGGCCAGGTTAAAGCCTCGACCAAGGTCGTCGGCAAGGCAGGGCGGAAAGGGCTCAACGTCGGCTACAGCGGCTCCCATTTCGGCGGAGATCTGGGCGGGTTCATGAAGGATAACGTCGGCAAGGCCTGCGAGGACGCCGTCGGCCAGGCCGTGGAATTCCTTGAAAAACAGCTGGAAAAAATCCCCTGGGAGGGATCGGTCGTCAAGGCCGGCGATAAAATCATGATCAACCGCGGCAGCCGGGAAGGCGTGGAGGCAGGCAATGTTTTTGCGGTCGGCTCCAGCGAGACGATTACCGACAAGGACACCGGCGAAGTGCTTGACACGGAAATGAAGCAGGTCGGCAAGATCAAGGCCGTGACGGTCAAGGAAAAGATCAGCTATTGCGAAGCCCTGGAAGGCGGCGACAAGATCAAGGCCGACATGTCCATCCAGCCGGCAAAATAATTTTATATCACAGAAACGTTTCAGCCGGTTCGACTTAAAACATGAAATTATTTTTTATATTTATTTTTTGCTGTCTTTTGCTGGCGCCGGGCGTCGTGTTTGGAAGCCTGGGCGACAATGAGTTGAAAATATCCCAGACCTATGGCAATCCAACCGGCGAGCAGGCATTGTCGCCATCCCTCACGGCGCGCTATTATAGTTTCAACGGGATGGCGATTACGGTGACTTTCCTGGGCGGGACCAGCCAGCGCGAGGAGTTTAAAAGGCTTGACGGGGCCGTCTTGACCGAGGATCAAATCCAATCGTTCCTTGATCAGAACTCCAATCATTTGTCGTGGATTTCAACGGCGCCTTCATCCGGATCGGCGCGGGAATGGCTGATTGCCGGCCCGGCGCCTTCTGCCGATTCTTCCGACTCCTCCAAGAGCCAGGCGGTCCTGGCGGTTTCGCCCCGGCATGTTTCCGCAGAGGGGACCAAAATGGTTGCGGTCGGCGTTCTAAATCCGGATGACAAGTCATCTTCAACTCCCTCCGCGCCGGCGGTTCTGCGCAAGGCGGTTTATAAAAGCGTTCAGACCAACAATGTCCTTGCGGTTTTCACCTCTGCCTATGAAAGCGTTGCCAAGCACGAGCTTGCCAAAAAGGCCCCCGCTCCGGTTGCGGACAAATAATATTGCATTGCCGGGGCCAACGGCGTAAGCAATCAGCATTTACAGCAGTTTGGGCATGTGTTATAGGTGTATCCATTCAGATGAAAATCCGCCTTTTTTTCTTAATTCTTGCCGCTTTATTGGTTAATCCCGTCCTTTCTTCTTTTGCCTCCGAGGATGAGATTGATTTTGCGCCTTTTTTTCAGAAAGGAACCGATATCTACGGGAACGCGCGTTGGCGGGCCTTGGGGCCTTTGCTTGAATCCAGGAAAACGGATAAAGGCGACACCCTTTTGGCGGTGCGGCCGCTCTACAGTCACGTCTTTGATCCCGCCGAAAACCTTTACCGGAGCCAGGTTTTATATCCGGTCTGGATGTCAAAGGGCAATGGCACGGAATTGGATTGTCACTTCCTGCTCCTTTTCAGTTATCATGATTTTGACATCAATGATCCCTATTCCAAGTATCGTCTCTGGCTGATTCCGTTTTATTTTCAGGGCCGGAGCATGGACGGGGTGCCTTATCTGGCAATATTCCCGTTGGCCGGCAGCATCCGCGAATTCCTCGTTTTTGACGAGTTTCGTTTTGCCCTTTTCCCGTTTACCCTCTGGACCCGCGTCAATGACGTCAAGACTACGTCCGTTCTCTGGCCGATCCTGTCGCGGAAGACCGGCGGGGTAACGACCGTTTGAATGTGTTCCCTTTATACGGCTATTCCAAGCTCCGGGAGGAGTCCGTCAAGCGCTATATCCTCTGGCCGATTTGGACCTCGGCCCATTATGAACGTCCGCAATCGCCCGGCTATGCCTACATTGTTTTCCCGTTTTACGGCCGGGTTAACCTGGAGAACCAGCAGTCGCGCATGTTTGTGCCGCCTCTCTTCCGGTTTGCGGAGGGCGCCGACGGTTCAGAGCTGGTTTATTGTCCCTGGCCTTTCATCCAGTATAGCGCCGGCGCGCGCGAAAAATTATATATCTGGCCGCTCTGGGGACAGTCAGTCCGGGATACGAGTAAATATTCATTTTTTCTCTGGCCGCTTGGTTCGCGCTTTGAGCACAAGGCTCCATTTTACGAGCATGTCCGGTTTATGTTCGTTCCTTTTATATATGCAACCTCAACCAAAGGGTCTTTTGACAAGCCGGAGCGGAAAATGGACCAGCCGCGCAAAACCCTCAAAATTTGGCCTTTGTTTTCGTATGTCCGCGACACGGACGAGTCGCGCTTCGCCATGTTGAGTCTGTTTCCGTACCGCGATTATGACGCCATCGAGCGCAATTACGGGGCGTTTTGGACAATTTATACTCATTCGTCCTGCAAGGACCGGCGCGAGGATGAATTGTTGTGGGGCTTGATCAGGCTGCGCCAGTCGTCAAGTGAAGAGCGTTTTTCGCTTTTCCCGCTGGTTTCCGTCGCGCGCGAGAAGAAAAGCGGCGAATTTCATTGGTCTTTTTTGAAGGGATTAATTGCGCGCGAGAAGACTGGCGAAAAAAGATCGTTTCGGCTATTATATTTCATAAAATTTTAAAACATGATCACACGAGAACCAGAATTTTATGCGCCGGCCTTGAACACGCGGGGAAAATTAGGCCGGCTTATCCTGGTCGCCTGCCGCAGCGCCGGCATGGCCCTGCTCGTGCTTTGGGAGGCCTTGCTGGACCTGAGGTACGTATTCAGCAAGCGCTCGCGGCCGATGGTTCTTGAGCAGCTGTATATCACCGGCATAAAGAGCCTCGGCGTCATCACCGTTGTGGGCATGTTCACCGGCATGATCCTTGCCCTTCAGACCGGCCTGGAGCTGCGCAAGTACGGCCAGGAGGTGAATATCGGCGCGGCGGTCATGATCACGATGCTCCGCGAGATGGGCCCGTTTATGACGGCCATGATCCTGTCGGCCAGCGTTGGCTCGGCCATGGCGGCCGAGCTGGGAACGATGGTTGTTTCCGAGGAAATTGCCGCCCTGGAAGTGATGTCCATCCCGCCGGTCCGGTTCCTAGTTATGCCGCGCCTGGTGGCGATGATGGTCATGACGCCGCTCCTGACGTTTTATGCCTGCATGCTTGGCATGATCGGCGGCGCAATCGTCGGCAATACCCAGCTTGGGGTTGCTTATCACGCTTATTTTGACAATGCCACCCGATGGGCCGTGAACAAGGATTTGTATCTCGGCCTTTTCAAGGCGTTCATTTTCGGGATTATGATCACCATCATATCGTGCCATCAGGGTTTTTCCACGACCGAGGGCGCGGTCGGCGTCGGAAGGGCCACGCGGCGCAGCGTGATTATTTCTTTCCTCTCATTGCTGGTTGTCGGCTATATCATCACGAGGTTGTTTTACGAATGATCAGGTTTGAAAAAGTAACGAAATATTTCGGCGAAAAAAAGGTGCTGGATGACGTTGATTTTCGCGTCACGCCCGGCGAGACCTTTGTCATCGTCGGTTTTTCCGGCGCCGGCAAGAGCATCACCTTGAAACACATGATCCGCCTGCTGACGCCCGATTATGGCCGGGTCTATGTCGGGGATGCGGTCATCAGCGAGGCAACGGGCCGGGATCTGCAGAAATTGCGCGAACGGTTCGGCGTTCTTTTCCAGGGCGCCGCTTTGCTGGAATGGATGAGCGTCGGCGAGAACGTCGGCCTGCCGTTGCGTGAAAAGACGGACATGAGCGAGCATGACATCCGGCGCAGGGTTTCTGACCGGCTGGCGCAGGTTAATCTTGACCATGTGTATGATTTGTCCCCCTCGGAGCTGTCCGGGGGAATGCGCAAGCGCGTCGGCCTGGCCCGGGCGCTGGTGATGAATCCGGATATTATTTTATATGACGAGCCCACATCGGGGCTTGACCCTGTTACCTCGCGCTCCATTGACCAGCTTATCGAGCGCATGCGCAGCGAGCTGAAAGTCACCAACGTGGTCGTGACCCACGACCTTTTCAGCGCTTTGGCAATCGGCACGCGCATCGCCATGATCCATAACGGGCGAATACTGGAAATATCAACACCGGCCGAGTTCATCCGGTCGCCGAATGAAGTCGTCAAGAACTTCCTCGATTCGCAATATATTACAAAACGAGGCAAATGGGAGGCGCAAATCAATGAAAAATAGAAAAGCGAAGGAATTGTCAATGGAGGTCCTGGTCGGCACGTTCATGTTTGGAATGCTGATTGTGCTGTGCATCTTCACCATCGTGCTCAGTCGTGAAAATTTCTTTCAGAAAACTTATCCCTTTGAAGTGGTTTTTGACGACATCATGGGGTTGCGGGACGGCGACAATGTCGTCATGCGCGGCATGACCGTCGGAAAAATCAAAAGCATGTTGATGAAGGATGACGGCGTTCATCTTGTCGCCGCGCTTCAGAATCCCGTTGCGTTAAAAACAGATTACAAGGTGGAAGTAATCGCGACCTCGGTGCTCGGGGGACGGTATCTGCAGATTTACGAAGGCAAGCTCACCTCGCCGCCCCTGGCGGCCGGCCAGATAGTGCGCGGCGCGAAGCCGAATGATCTTATCACGCTTGTCTCTTCCGTTGCCGATGACGTCAAGAATATCACCGAAAAAATACGGAAGGGGGAGGGCAGCCTCGGCAAGCTGATTTATGATGACACTTTGTATAATAACGCCCGTGACATCGTGCGCGATTTGAAATTCGCCATGGAGGATCGCAATTTATTGGAAAACCTGGAAAATTCAATGGCCAACCTGAACGATGTGTCCGAAAAGATCAACGGCGGCGTGGGCACGCTCGGCAAGCTGGTCAATGACGATACTCTTTATGTTGAAGCCAAGAAAATGATCAAGGATGTCCGCATGACCGTGGACGACCTTAGGGAAACTTCGCCGATTGTAACCTTCTCCAGCATTTATTTCGGGGCGTTTTAATGTAACTGCTTAGGCATCTGATCCGGTCGGTCATGCCCGGCAGATGTTTTTACCACGGATTACCGATGCCGGACTGTCCGACTGTTTGACTGTCCAACCGTCTGACGGTATCCGTGCCGTCCGTGTAATCAGTGGTGAGTGGTCACGTATTAATGCTGTAATTCGGGGCTTCCTTGATTATCTTGACGTCGTGCGGATGGCCCTCGCGCACGCCGGCCGAAGAAACCCGGGTGAAAGAGGCGTTTTTCTGGAGCGCCGAAATTGTCCGGCATCCGCAGTAACCCATGGATGCCTTCAGGCCGCCGATATATTGAACAATAACTTTCGCAAGGCTGCCGGCGTAGGGCACAATGCCTTCAATTCCCTGCGGGATAAGCTCGTTCTCGCTCGCATCGGCCTGGCCATAACGTTCGCGGCTGCCCAGCGCTGATTTCATCGCCGCGAGGCTTCCCATGCCGCGGTAGACGACATATTGACGCCCCTGGTGGATGATTTTCTCGCCGGGGCTTTCATCTGTCCCGGCCAGGGAGGAGCCCATCATGACCGTGTCCGCGCCGGCAACCATGGCCTTGGCCACGTCGCCGGTGTAGCGGATGCCGCCGTCGGCAATGATCGGAATTTCCGACTTTAACGCCCTGGCGCAGTGGTAAATTGCTGAAATCTGCGGTATCCCGACGCCGGCCACAACGCGCGTTGTGCAGATGGAGCCGGGCCCGATCCCCACTTTTACGGCGTCCGCCCCGGCGTCGAGCAGCGCCTTCGCGGCTTCGCCGGTGACGATGTTGCCCGCGATGACTTCCATGTCAGGAATATTTTTCTTTATCCATGCGCACATCTCGATGACGTTGCGGCTGTGGCCGTGGGCGGTGTCAATCACGAGCACATCAACGTCCTCGCCGGCCAGCGCCTGGGAGCGCTCGTAATCGCTTGCTCCCACGGCCGCCCCGACCCGCAGGCGGTGCTGGTCGTCGCGGTTGAACAACGGCTGGGCGTTTTCAATCAGCGTGCTGACGTCGGAAAAACTGTATAGACCGACCAGCCGGCCCTTGTCCAGGAGGGGAAGCTTGCCGATTTTATTGAGTTTCATGATCTCATAGGCTTTTTTCAGGGTTGTGCCGGGGCCGGCGCTGATCACTTCCTTGGTCATTATTTCGCTGACCCGCGCGTTCGGGTCGTGCGCGAACTTCATGTCGGCCCCCGTCAGGATTCCAACCAGGCGATCCTGGTTGTCCAGGATCGGGAACCCCGAAAAACTGTAGCCCTTCTTCTGCTTGGTTTCCTTTATGTGGCTCAAAGTGTCGTTGGCGCGAAAGGTAATCGGATGCAGGATCAATCCGTTCAGGTAGTTCTTGACGATTTTCACTTCACGGCATTGCCGCTCAACATCAAGGTTTTTGTGCACAATGCCGATGCCGCCGAGCATCGCCATCGCGATGGCCATTTTACTTTCAGTGACCGTGTCCATGGCGGAACTGACAAAAGGCATGTTGATCTTTATCCCGCGCGTCAGCCGGCAGGCGATGTTGGCGTCTTTCGGCAGGAAATCGGCGTAGCAGGGGAGAAGGGAAACGTCGTCAAAGGTAATGCTCAGGCTGCCCAGGGCCTTGAAAAAGGAATCAACTTTTTTTGCGTTTTTCATAAAATTTGCTCCTTTGCTGTCTCCGTCCGCTCTGAGCCTTAAGCGAAACGATTTCAGAGTTTGACAATTCAGTTTGACGTTTTATCCAGCGATGTTCTTATTTTCCGGGCTAAATCATCAAACGTAAACGGTTTTTGGAGAAACATCGTGTTGGTATCCATCCCGGCCGATTCAACCGCCATGCTGTTCGTGTAGCCGGACATGAAAATGGCCTTCAATTTCGGCCGTGTTTCGCGCAAAAGGGCGAACAGTTCAACGCCGTTCATGTCGGGCATAATAATGTCCGAGAGGACAATGTCAATGTCGCCCTGGTATTCTTTGCTGCGCGCGATAGCCTGGGAAGATGTTGTTGCCGACAATACCCGGTAACCGATTTTTGACAGGATCTGGTTAAGCATGCTGGCAATGTGAATTTCGTCATCCACAATCAAGATTGTCTCGGAGCCGCCCGGCAGGTCGCTGACTTGCTTGGGCGGCGCTTCTTCAACCGCGGTTTCATTTGATTGCGGCAGATAGATTTTGAACGTGGTGCCCTTGCCGGCTTCCGAATAGCAGACAATTATGCCGCTGAACTGGCGGATAATGCCGAAAACGGACGAGAGGCCGAGACCGACTCCCTTGCCTTTTGGTTTTGTGGTGAAAAAAGGCTCAAAAAGCCTTTCCAGGACTTCCGGCGCGATTCCCGAGCCGGTATCGCTGACCTGCAGGAGCACGTAGTTTCCCGGCTTCAGTTCCGGGTGGTTTTTACAGAAGTTATTGTCCAGAACGGTATTGCCGGTTTCAATGATAAACTCTCCGCCGGAAGGCATTGCGTCGCGCGAATTGGTCGCAAAATTGGTGATGATTCTTTCTATGCGCGATACGTCGGCGTTGATGTTCCACAACTGCTGGTCTAAATGATTGGTAATGGCGATGCTCGGGCCGAGGATCTGGATAAGCATTTTTTGCATGTTTTGGATGACGGCATTCACGTTGAGCGTCTTTAAATCGGATTTCTTTTCCGAGCTGAAATCAAAGAGCTGGCGGGTGAGGGCGGTTCCGCGTTCAACGGTCCGCAGGATTTCGACAAGGCTGGTGCGTTCGTCGTGTCCAAGATGATTTGAATGCAGGACAAGCGAAATGTAGCCGAGGATCGTGGTCAGGATATTGTTGAAATCGTGCGCTATGCAGCCGGCGATGCGCCCGAGCGCCTCGATACGGCTGTTGTGCTGTTTCTGAAGCTCCATTTTTTTAAACAGCTCTTCCTGCCGGCATTGTTCCGTGATGTTCTCGATGAGAACGATGCATCCGGTGGTTTCTCCGGTGATGCTCTTGATGGGATAGGAAGTCAGGCGGTACTTGCCGGGAAACTTTTTAAATTCCAGCTTGGATAATGTTTGTGGCTCGTCGTATAATTTTGAGAGGAAAACATCAAACGAACCGTTGGCGTGCCTTGGTTCAAGAATGTCAAACAAGACCGAGCCGATCGGGTCCGGCATGAACGGCGTGATTTTTTTCAGCGCGGCCTGGTTTGCCCGCAGGACGTGCCCTTTCCGGTCCAGGATCAGCATTTCGTCGATGATGGAGTTGAACGATAATTCCCACTGGTTCTGCGACGCCAGCAGGGCGTTCTCAACCGTGTAATAAACGGAAATGTTGCGGACATGAAGTATGACGGCTTTTTCGCCGCCGGCGACCGTTTTGCCGATGAGATCAACTTCAATCGGGATTTTGTGGCCGTCGGTAAAGATGCACGCTCCCTCGATCCTGGACCATTCGCCCTTGATGAGCTTGTCAAAAAAACGGCTCCACTGGGCCCTGCTTTCAGGGCAAAGCAGGTCGTTGAGCTTCTTGCCGATGATCTTCGAAAGGGGTTGTTTGCAAAGTTTGCTGAAGCTTGCGTTCGCCTTCAGGATCGTTCCGTCGGAGTTCTGGACGACAATTCCGTCCGGTGATTGCTGGAATATCGGCTCCAGCCAGTTGCTATCGGAAAGAGGCTTTTGCTCCTTGCTCATTATTCAGCTCTGATATTTCGTTTCTTAACCGCCGGATTTTTGATCAAATATACATGGTTTCGAAGTCGGATGACGGTAATTCATTCCTGCCTTTAACCCGCGCTTTTGCGGCAGTGGCGAAAAAATTGATTGCTTATGTTTGACGCGTTGATAGACTAATGAAAAAGAAAATAAATGTAAAGAGGATTAAATCCCATGTTTGGCTTGTTTAACAAGGTCGTCTGGCTGTCTGGCGCGGCTTTGGCGATTTTCCTTGCCTCGCCGGCGTCCGCCCAGATTGAAGTAGTCCTGACCGTCGATCCGGTGCGGGCGCTTCTTTATGAGCCGGTTTACGCGAAGGTTGTTATCCGCAACAATACCGGCAGCGTATTGCCGTTTGACGCCGAGTCCGGTTCGGCCCGGTTTTCTTTCGATTTGGAACGCAATCGGAATGTCGCCGTCAAGCAGAATGACCGCACGCCTCTTTTGTTCGGGATCAAGCTGGTGCCGGCCGGAACTTCAACCAATGTGTATCGGCTGACTTCCTTGTATGACATGCAATCAAGGGGGTTGTACAAGGTGCGGGCGTATGTCGAATGGAATAATATTTTATTCTCCTCGCCCCCTGTTGAGCTGGAAATGCTCAAGGGTTTTGAAATCGCGAGGGTTATTGCCGGCGTGCCCGGGGAGCAGGGGGCCATGCGGGTGTATGTCCTTGAATATCTGACGCAGGAACGGGGCGAGCAGGTTTACCTGCGGATTGAAGACGCCAATTCCTCGACTGTTTATGGCATGCATAAATTAGGGCACATTGTCCGTGTCCGGAAACCGGAAATGAAGGTCGATGAGGCCGGTAACGCGCATGTATTGTTTCAAACAATGGCGATGGTTTACATCCATACCGCTTTCACGCCATATGGCGTTCAATTGTTTTCCCGGGGCTATGAGGACAAGAATAATAAGATCGATCTTGTCAGTTTGCCTAATGGACAGGTCACGGTCAGCCCTTTGTTCCTGAAGGAAAAAAACGAGCAAAACGCCGCGGGGAATGTCTCTCTGCCGCTGGACTCGTCCCCGGACAAAAGCGCGCCGTCCAAGGCGCGGCTCGGACGGGGCGGCCTTTTTGGCCCCAAACCTGAGTAGATAAAGACAAACCGGTTGTCTCCGGCCGCCTGAGCGAAGTATTTGGCCGGGAGAGGGGCGCTCGGGCGACAGGAGCCCGATTAAATTATGCAATATTACATTGACTCGCCGCTGTCCACTTTTTATTCTGGCTGCTGTTTTGAGATGCACCCGTGGTGAAACTGGCATACACGCTAGGTTCAGGTCCTAGTGGCCGCAAGGCTGTGGAGGTTCAACTCCTCTCGGGTGCACCATTTCCTTCTGTGGAATAGTCATGTTTAAAAACGCGCGCGGCAGGAATCAGGCCCGGATCATCGCCGATCCCCTGGTTAGAAAGGGTGTGAGATTCTGGATGGAGCGGGTCTTGGGCTTTTACGGCCCGAAGGGCGGGGTGGACGTTGAAGTCCTCGATGGCATGCTGATCCTGAACGAGAAGACCGCGGCTTACATCTATTCAAAGTTCACACCGCTGAAATTGCGCTATGCCCGTGGAAGCCGCCCGATGCTGGAGAAGGTTGTGAAGGCCGTGACCCGTCCGGGCATGTCTGACCGTGCCAGGGCGATTGCCTTGATGCGGCGGGTGCGCGATAACCGTGACCATGGCCTGCGAACCCCGTCCCTGTTCTACGGCGGCGACGAGGAAGATCTGCTGCGACGCGGGGCCTTGATGTGCAACGAGGTCAGCCGGCTCTATGTCTGTCTCTGCCAGATTGCAGGCGTCCCGGCGCGCCTGGTGGGAGCGCATATCTCCGGCCACATGATGGCCGAGGTTCACACCGGCGGCAAATGGGGCTGGGTGGACCCGATGAAAGGCATGTTCCCGCTGAACCGCGCCGGCGAACCGGCCAGCACCTGGGAGCTTAGCCGGGATCCTTCGCTGTTTGAACGCCAGACCGGTGATTTCTGGGACGATGTCAGGCCGCCGGCGCCCTTGTTCGGCACGTCACCTCGCAACCGGCGCGATCTGGCGTTTCTCATGGCCAAGGCCCGTTCCTGCTATTTCCATCCGCGCGAAGCGATAGCGATTGGCAATTACTATGCCTGGGAACACGACCGCTATACGTTTCCGTGGCGGCTGGAGCCCTATGATATGGACCGGCTTCTGAGAGCCCGGCATGCGGAGGTGTTGAATCGCAAGGCGTTGGGATGGCCGGACTTCTACCACAACCACTTCCTGCTTGATGAGAAGTTGAAGTTCCGGCGCGGATGATTAATGCCGGCGAGGTTTACGGCATCATTCGGCCGATGAAATCGTTTTCAGCCTGACGGCCCCACGCCTTTACCCGCATGAGTTCCGTGCTCCTGATTTGAGGATAGAGCACTATTTTCCCCTCGGTTTCCGTGTTTTTCACCATTTCAATCGCCCTGGGAAACTGATCCAGGCTGCCGACCATGTCCAGATATGCCCCGGTGTCGAATATATTCCCGGCCACCATCCGCAATGCTTCCGCCATGTCGGCCGGGCTGCCGCCGCTCGAACCGCAGAGGCGGATTTCATCATAATGGACGCGGAGCGTGTCAAGGTCCATGAGATGTTCGCCGCGCTTTAACCCGCCGAAAAGATTAAGCACGCCGCCCTTGGCAAGCCATTGCTGGCAGTCGGTCTGCACCTTGCGGTTGCCCACCGCGGCGATGATGTCGTCCGCGCCCTTGCCGCCGCTGGCGGTCTTGATCAGCTCCGGACCGTCCTTGGCCAGCTCGGCGTGCAGGATCGTGTCTCTCAAGCGGGCCTTGGCGGATAGCCTTTCTTTGATCTGCTTGAGCCTTTCCGGGATGACATCGAGCACAATCAGGTGGCTTGGCGCGAACCGCAATGCCGCCTCAGCGTGCATTTGGCCCATCGGGCCGGCGCCCACTATTACGCAAACCCCGCGCGGCAAAAGGCCGAGTTTTGGCATACGCGGCGAAACGGGCGTTTGCTGGGTAATATGCAAATGGCGGTCCTGCGCCGAAATTACGCATGACAACGGCTCGCAAAGGGCGCCGGCAAAATAAGGGATATCATCGGATGGCAGGGGCAGCAGGCAGTCGGCGGCGATGGTTTCCTCGGTAATGAGCATATATTGGGCGAGATGCCCGGGCAACGTGTAGCCGATCGCGACTTTTTCCATCCCTTCCGCGTGCCGGGTGTAGCGTTCACGGTAATTGACTGGGGGATGGGCCACCGCCGGCTGGGCCGCGAATCTTTTGCCGGGCTGATATTTTCCGGCGACATTTTTGCCGGCCTTGACGATCGTAATGGATCCTTCATCGCCCAGGATGACCGGATATTTGCCCAGGTCCCAGCCGTTGATGAAGGTGTGTTCGCTTCCCTGCGCGACCAGTTTCAAAATGGATGAACAAACCCCGGCCGCGTCAACGCGCGCCAGCGCCTGGTTGTCGTTGGGTTCCGGGACGGGGATGGTGTCAACCCGGATGTTTTCAAACCCTTTGCCGTGCAAACGCACGGCCTGCATTGAGGATGGAATTGCATTGTTCATGTCAAGATTATCTCTCACTCGCTCACAAAGTTCGCTAGAGTTCACAGAGAGAATGTGGCCGTTAAATTTTCGCGCAAGCGCAAAATTTAACGGCCACGCTTTCGTACTTTCGCATCTTCTCTGTGTCCTCTGTGATCTCTGTGAGAAAGATTCTTTTCTTATGTTTTTTGATGTTTCGGCGGGGCGTGGATGCAATGTCCCGCGACGGCGTGCGCCGCTTCCATCCAGGCCTCGGCGAAAGTGGGATGGGCGTGGACCGTCCTCCCGAGCTCCTCATAGGTCTGCTCGGATTGGATAGCGAGCGATGCCTCGGCGATCAATTCGGTCGCGTGCGCGCCCACCGCGCCGGCCCCGAGGAGCTGACCGCTATCCGGATCGGCAATCCATTTGACGAAACCGGATGTTTCGCCGCAGGATAACGCCTTGCCCAGGGCGGCGAAATGGAACTTGCCGGTGATGATTTTCCGGCCGGAGTTGGCCGCTTCCTGTTCGCTCATGCCGACCTGGCCGATTTCCGGGGCCGTAAAGATGCAGGATGGTATTATTTGCGTTTTTTGCTGCCCGCACGGGCGGCGACCGAAAATGGTTTCCGCGGCGATCATGCCCTGCGCCGTGGCCGCGTGGGCCAGTTGGTATTTGCCGTTAATGTCGCCGATTGCAAAAATATTGGCCGCATTGGTGCGGCAAGCCGAATCCGTTTCAATAAAGCCCTTTGCGTTGGTTTTGAGGCCGGCATTTTCAAGCGCCAGGCCGGCGCCGGCCGGGATGCGCCCGGCGGCGCACAACAGCAAGTCGGCCTCAATTTCCGCGCCGCCGCACTGTCCCCGGACAGAGCTCGCGGTGCAGGCGATGTTTTCAAGCGCCTTGCCGGTCAGGATTTTGATCTTAAGGTTCTTTTCCATGTGCCGGCGGACTTCGGTCCTTAAATCCCTGTCAAGGGTTGACATGATGTCTTCAAGGATTTCAACGATCGTGACTTCAACCCCGAGCTGGGCGGCCAGGCAGGCGATCTCGCAGCCGATAATTCCGCCGCCGAGGATGATCAGTCTTGACGGCAATTTGTCGCGCTCAAGGAAAGCCCGGCTCTCAATGATCTTTTCGTCGCGCGGCAGGAAAGACGGCAGGGCGGAAACGCACCCCGCGGCGATCATGACGAATTTCGCCTCAATCCGGCTTTCCTTGCCGGCGGAATCCTTTGCATGTAAAAGGTTGCGGCCCGCGAATGAGGCCGTGGCCTGCAAAAAGTCAACGCCGTTTGCCTTGAGAAGCTGGTTTATTCCGCCGCGCAGTTTGGCGACCACCCGGTTCTTGTTTGCGATTAATTCCCCGTAGTCAAGGGAAACCCCCGTGATTTTCAGGCCCGGCGGCGGTTCTTTCGCGGCGCGCGAATAAAATGAAGACGCGGCAATAAGGGTCTTGGTCGGGATGCAGCCCCAGTTCAGGCAGGTGCCGCCCGCGAATTCCTTTTCAATCAGGACAACCTTGGCGCCGAGCTGGGCGGCGCGGATGGCGGCCGGGTAACCGCCCGGTCCTCCGCCGATTACGGCTAGATCATATTTTCCCATGATTTTACATCCTCAAGCTGTTTTTTTATGCGGTTGATAAAGCGCGCCGCCATCGCCCCGTCCACGATGCGGTGGTCGGAAGAGACCGTGGCTTTCATTATCGAACGGATTTTGATTTCATCCCTGACCGCGGTCGGCACGGGGAAAATGCTCGCCACCGCCAGGATCGCGCTCTCGCCCGGATTGATTATGGCCGTGAAGTTTTCAACGTTGAGCATGCCCATGTTTGAAATGGTAAAGGTGCCGCCGCTCATCTCGTCCGGGAGCAGTTTCCCGTCCTTTGCCCTGGCGACGAGCGCCGCGGCCCGTTCGTGCAGTTCCGCGAAGGAAATCGTGTCGGCGTTGCGAATGACCGGCACGACCAGGCCTTCCTTGACGTCAACCGCCAGGCCGAGGTTAACCCGCGAATGCCAGCGGACCGATTTGCCGTCGGTCGTGCTGTTCACCGCCGGGAATTCCTTGAGGGCGATTGCCGAGGCCTTGAGAATGAAATCCGTCACCGAGTAAGGCTTCTTTTCTTTTTTCAACTTTTTCCTGAATTCAAGCAGGTCGGTCATGTCAATCGCCGCCGTGACGTAAAAATGGGGGGTGGAAGAAAAGCTCTTTGTCAGCCGCTGCGCGATAATCTGGCGGATTTTCGTCATTTCCTTCGGCTTTTCGGAGATTTTTCGCTCTATGTCCTCAACCGAAATTTTTTCCTTCGGGTCGCCGGCTTCAACGCTCAAAAGGTCGATGTTTTCCCTGATCGCCAGCGCCTTGGCGGCGGGGGTGACGCGCAACTCATCGTATTTCTTCTCCGCAAGATAATTCAGGACATCCTTCCCGGTTACGCGTCCGTTGGGGCCCGTGCCGCCGATCGGGTCACAGCTGATGGCCTTTGCCTTTGCCAGCTGCCGGGCGCGCGGTGAAATTAATTTGCGGGCCGGAAGCATGGGTGCGGCCGGCGCGTGCGGGACCGGCTTCGGCGACAAAGATTCCGATTCGGAGTGTCGGCGTATGGGAGTTGCGGCGTCGGGGACGGAAACGGCGGTTGACTTGACCTCCTGGCGCGGCGGCGAAACGGGCGCGGGGAGATCGGGAATCGGCTCGCCGGGCTGGCCGATGAATGCGACCGGCGCCGTGACCGGGACCGTCGCGCCTTCCGGGACGATGATTTTCAGGAGCGTGCCGTCAACAAAGCTTTCTATTTCCAGCACGGCCTTGTCGGTCTCGATTTCAAACAGGATTTCGCCTTTTTTGACGGCGTCGCCAGCGCGTTTGTGCCATTTGACCACGGTTGATTCCTCAACCGTCTGGCCGAGTTTTGGCATTATGACTGTGTGAGCCATGTTTTATGAAGGCACAAAGTTGATTAAAACAACGTCCGGACCGCGGCCGCGATATCTCCGGCATTCGGCAGGAATGCGGCTTCAAGAATATGGGACTGCGGCGCGATGCCGTTCTTTGCGCCAACCCTGACGACCGGCGCATCCAGGTAATCAAAGGCCTGCTCGATGATGTTCGCGGAGATTTCGCCCGTAAAACTGCCGATATTCACGCTCTGGCTGGCAACCACGCATCGGCCGGTCTTGCGCACCGATTGCAGGATGGTTTCCATGTCAAGCGGCACCAGGCTGCGCACGTCAACCACCTCCGCGCTGATTTTGCTTTCCTTCATGAGCAGGTCGGCGGCTTTGAGAGCGTCGTGTACCGCCGGACCCCAGGCCACGATCGTGACGTCATCGCCGGCTTTCTTGACGTCGGCCACCCCGATCGGCAGGAGATAGTCGCCTTCCGGCACTTTGCCTTTCAACGGATAAAGCAATTGCGATTCGACAAACATGATCGGGTTGTTGTCGCGGATCGCCGATTTGAGCAGCCCCTTGGCGTCATACGCCGTGGAGGGATAAATGACATATAGGCCGGGAATATGCGCGAAGACGCTTTCAAGCGTCTGGGAATGCTGGCCGCCGTAACCCTTCCCGCCGCCGACCGAGGCCCTGATAACCATCGGGATTTCAACGTTCGCGCCGGACATGTAATGCCATTTGGCGGCCTGGTTGCAGATTTGGTCCGAAGCCATCAGGGCAAAATCCATATACATGAGCTCCACGACCGGCCTCAGGCCGATCATCGCGGCCCCGACGGCCGTCCCGCAGATGGCCGCCTCGGAAATGGGCGCGTTGAATATGCGGTCGCGGCCGAAAGCTTCCAGCAATCCCTTGGTTACCTTGAATGCGCCGCCGTAATCGGCCACGTCTTCGCCGTAAAGGATCACGCGCCGATCGCGCTCCATCTCCTCAAGGAGCGCCTCTTTTATGGCGTCCTTGTAGCTCAATTCGCCGTTGACCCTCTTGATCTGGGGCTTTTCCTTGACGATCTTTGTCTTGCGGTAATTTTCCGGGACGGTTTCGCAGGAGGTGTCGGTGTACATGTACTTGATGACGTCCTCCGCCTGCGGGTCGGCCGCGGCGGCTGCGCGCGCTGCCGCGCGGGCGTTTCTTTCGCTCACTTTCTTTTGGAGTTCGGCCAGCGAATCGTCGTTCAGCAGGCCGCATTCCTTCAGCTGGGCCGAATAAACCGCAATCGGGTCCATTAATTTCCAGGCGGTTTCCTCGTCCTTGGTGCGGTATTCGTTGCGCGGATCGGTGAGCGAATGGCCATAGTAGCGATAAGTGTTTAATTCAATGAAGTAGGGGCCCTGTCCTTTGCGGCATCCCTCCGCCGCGCGCGAAATCGCCTCGCGGACCGCGAGGACGTCCATGCCGTTGACCACCTCGGCGCGCATGTTGTTATCGGCGAAGCCGGCGGCGCGGCGGGCGATGGTCCGGATGCCGGTCACTTCCTTTTCAGCCCGGCCGGTCATGCCGTAATGGTTGTTGTGGACCGCGAAAATAATCGGCAGGCCGAATGCTTTTTTTGAAATTTCATTAGCGTATTGTCCCATGCCGGCCCAGTTTAACGCTTCCAGGACCACGCCGTTGCTGTAGGCGCCGTCGCCCGCGAAACAACATACCACGCCGCCGTTCTCCAGATAGCGGCAGCCGAGCGCGGCGCCGGTCGCGATCGGGACGCCGCCGCCGACGATCGCGTTCGCGCCGAGATGGTTCATGGTGAAGTCGGCAATGTGCATTCCGCCGCCCCGTCCCTTGCAGTAGCCGCTTTCCTTGCCGAAAAGCTCGGCGATCGTGCGGAAAACGTGGTCTTCAATCACCGCCTCGACAAGTTCCTCGCGCGAGCTCCCTTTGAAGTCGCTCAGGCGGTGTTTTAGCATTTCATCCGGCATCAGGCGCAGGGCAACGCATCCTTTCGCGATGCTGTCGCCGTGGCCGCGATGGGTGCTGGTGATATAGTCGGTCCATTGCAGGGCATGGCAGGCGCCGGTCGAGGCCGCTTCCTGGCCGATTGAAAGATGGGTCGGGCCGCGGTAGTTGTAATTGGGCAGGGGATCATAGGCGCCCGAGCGGAGTTTGACGATCATTTCCTCAAACTCGCGGATGGTGAGCATGTCCTCCAGCAGCTGGAGCGCGATTTTGCGGTCAAGCCGGCCGTCGGCCAGTTCGTTTTTCAGGCTGCTTTTGAACGTGTAGCAGTTGATGCGGCCGCAGTCGATTGTGCATGGGGAAAAATCAGGCCTGCTGTTGCTGAGATAATTGGGCACAACACTTTCCTTCCGTCAGGGCATCGCCGGGCCGCTTGCCGGGTAAACAAGGCGGCCGATCAGCGGTAGATTGCCGCTTTTATCGCCGTCACGCCAGGTCGATCTCAGCCATCATCTTGCCTTCGGCGATTTCCTGGAGGGCGATATCTTCGAAGTCAACGTGCTGGTTTTCAACCTTGACCAGCGGATGGTTTCCGGCGATCAATTGCCGGCACCTTTTGGATACCATGTTGACCAGGACCGAAAGGTTGGGCACGCGGCGTTTGGCCAGTTCTAATAATGCTACATTCATAATTTTAATTTTATCGTATAAAAGGAAACGGGGCATAGTTTATATGCCCCGTTCCGTTTTGCAAGCTAATAACTGCTATTTTTTAATTTTTTAATACATATCCATTCCGCCGCCCATTCCGCCCATTCCGCCGCCGGGGCCGCCCTGGGGCA